>NZ_JAUSLT010000165.1 GCF_030646015.1 Bradyrhizobium sp. | reverse complement strand
CGTGATCTCCAGCCCGGCCTGCGCCTCGGGGTTGTAGACCAGGCCGATGTCGATGCGGCCGGTGGTGACCCATTCGACGATGTGGGTCGACAGCCCCTCGACGACGGCCAGCCGGGCGGCGGGCAACTGCTTCTTGAAGCGGTCGATCAGCGGCAGCGTCAGTTGCCGGCCGATGCTCGGGGGCAACCCGATGGTCACCCGCCCGACCGGCTCGTCGCGGCTGGCGCCCAGATCCTCGCGCGCATGCGCCATCAGCTGCAGCACCGCGACGCTGTGGTCGAACAAGCGCTTGCCGGCGTCGGTCAGCGCCACGCCACGGCCGTTGCGCAGGAACAGCTGCTGGCGCAATTCGGTCTCGAGGCTGCGCACCTGGCGGCTGAGCGCGGGCTGCGCGATGTCGAGCACCACGGCAGCCTTGCTGAAGCTGCCGAGTTCGGCGACATGGACGAAATATTCGAGCTGCTTGAGGTTCATGGCCCTGAGACTGTACACCCGCGCTCAGCTGAGCCGTGCATCCTAAATCCGGGGACCTATTGCTTCGGGATCCCGGCCTTCTCGATCACGTTTTTCCACTTGTCGATATCGGACTTCAGCCGGGCGGATATTTCCTCTGGCGTGCTGGCTTTGGCCTCGATGCCGAGTTCGAGCAGGCGCTTTTTCACGTCGGGCTCGGCGAGGATTTCCCGCAGCGCCTGATTGAGCGTTTTGACGATTTCCGGCGGCGTAGCGGCGGGAGCGAACAGCGCATTCCAGGACACGACGTCGTAACTGGCGACGCCCGATTCCTGCACAGTCGGAATATCCGGCGTGCTGGCCGAACGTGCCGGCCCGGTCGCCGCCAGTGCCCGGATCTTTCCGTCGGCGAGATTACCCTTCAACGCCGAGTAGCTGTCGATCATGAGGCCAAGATTGCCCTGCATGGTGGAGATCAGAACCTCAGGGGTGCCCCGATGGGGAATGATCACGAAATCGAGGTTGGCCGCGGTCTTGAACAGTTCGGCCGACAAATTCTGGGTGCTGCCGACATTGATGGTGCCGACATTGAGCGAACCGGGCTTTGCCCTGGCGGCCGCAATGAACTCCGCCAGCGTCTTGAACGGCGAGTCGGCGCTGGTCGCCAGGATAAAATCGAAATACCCCAGGCTCGAAATCGGCGCAAAATCCTTCAGCGGATCATACGGCAGCTTGTTGAACAGGGAGACGCTGATCGCGGTTCCGTTCGACAGCAAGGCCAGCGTATATCCATCGGGCTGCGACGAAATCACCGTCCGGGCCGCGGCAATGCCGCCCGCGCCGGGCTGGTTCTCGACGTAGAAGCGCCCGTTCAGCTTGACGCCGAGGCGTTCCGCGATGACGCGCGCGGTGATATCGGCAACGCCGCCGGCGGCAAAGGGCAAGACGATGCGCACCGGCTTGCCTGGGTAGTTGGTCTGGGCCCAGGCCTGGTGTTGGGGGGCGACGAGCGCCAGCAGCACAAGCACAGCCATGGAGGCCCGGACCAGGACCCGGGAGACGGCGCAAGGAGCGAATGTCATGGGGTAGCCCTGATTTCGTGGATCAATTTGTCACCTCACTTGATGGGCGGACGCGGAAGCACGGCGTCACCTACCTCCATCCGGTAGACGTAGTCGAGAGAAAACCAGGGCGTGACGACATCGCTCCCGGTCGGATGCGGCTCGTCATGGCGCACGAAATCGCCGATCAGCGCCCTGGTCACGCCAAACTGCACATCGCTGTCGATATGCGGGTCGGCGGGATCGTAGACTTGGGAAATCAGGACCTTGAATCCCGGCTTGAAGATCAGCGCGTGCAGATGCGCCGGCCGATAGGGATGCCTGCTTTGCTGCTTCAACAGGCGGCCGACCACGCCATTGGTCGGAATCGGATAACCCGTCATCATCACCGACCGAAACCAGAAGCGGCCATCGGCATCGCTGGTGAATTTGCCGCGCAGGTTCATCTCGGCCTGCTCGGGATCCTGGTTTTCGTAAAGCCCGACCGGCGAGGCGTGCCAGATATCGACTTCCGCGCCCGCAATCGGCCGGCCGGCAGGGTCCACCACGCGCGCGGTGACGAACAATGGCGCGCCCGGCGTATCGGACCGGACGATCGAGCCGCCGTTTTTAACGCGTGGCGAGTTCAGCCGCCAGAACGGCCCGAGCAGCGACTGCGCGGTTTCGGTATTGCCCTGATCGCCATTGTTCAGAAGGCACACCAGCGACGAGACGCCGAGCGAGCCGGCCATCAGGATGATTTCGTTGTGCGTGTCGGTCGTGAGTTTACCGAGCTCGCCGATAATGGCGGCGGCTTCGCGGAATTCCGCCTCGGTCAGCCTGACATCGCGAACAAAACCGTGGAGGTGCTTGACCAGCGACACCATAATTTCCTGCAGCCGCGGGTCGGACGTCTGTTGCATGACAGATGTCGCGGCAACGGTGACGTCCTGCTGACGTTCGATGATCATGGCGCACTCCTTCGGCCGCAATATTTTCTCCCCTCCCCCCGCGAAGCGGTGGGGAGGGGAGTAGAGCATCGGCAAGCGACGCTAATCCGAATCAGACGACGACGAAAGGGACGCTCACACCGCCGCAATCACACGCTTCGCCGCGTCGAGCGCGCGTTGCGCGCGGGCCTGCGCATCCATCGTCTTCGCCAGTTCCACGGTCGGGACTTCGATGCTGATGGTGATATGCGCCGGCATCGCGCGCGCCAGCGCAACGAGATCGATGCCGCCCTCGCCTGGAAACATCCGCTCGGTTCGGGCCGCCAGCATCATGACTTCCGTCGTCGCCGGCCGCTCGGCCGGGCCGTCGCACAACTGCCAATAGTGCAACCGGTCCGGGGGAATTTTTCCGAGGTCGCCGATCGAACTTCCCGACCGGTCGAAGTGCAACGCATCCACCAGAACGCCGGCATTGGCCTTGCCGACTTTCTCGACAATCCGCCACGCGGTCGCGAGGTCGGGCACCGCTGTCCACGGCATGAATTCGAGATCGGCTGACAACCCAAAGGGAGAAGCGGCCTCGCAAAATGCCGCGAAGCGATCCGCAAACCTGTCCAGTTCGGGATCATAGGCCGCGACCAGAATGTGTTTCGCGCCGAGCCGCGCGCCGGTCTCGAAGAATGCGGAGAAGCCGGCGATGTCGGTTTCCGGTCGCAACGCGACCACTTCCAGGTCCGCGACCGTCACCCCGGTCGCATCGAGCCGCGCGAGGGTTTCCTTCAGGCTCGCCTCATCATCCATCAACGGATAGGCGACGCCGCCTGGTGTCGCCGGCAATAGCCGGATTCCGATGTGCTCATAGCCGCAGGCCGCAGCGACGTCGACCAATGCCGGCGGCGCCAGTTCGAGTACGGTCAGCGCGGCCAGAGAGAATGACGGCACGATTCAGGTCCAGGCGATGCGTTTGTCGAGCGCGAAGATCCCTTGATAGATCTCGGGATCGCCGACATGGCCAAGCACATCGGGCGCCATTTCGGCCGCCTTGCGTACCGCGCTACGAAGCGAAGCCTCGTCGAGCGCTTCGATCAGCAGCAGGCCGGCAAACACGCCCTCGTCCTTCCGCATCCCCTTCTCGATTGTCGGCACCGAGGTCCTGGCGATATCGGTGGCACCGATCTGCACCGCGGCGACCCCATCGAGCGCGGCGATATCATCGGCGAGGCGCTTGGGGTTTTCCGGCAGGCGTTCGAGACGCAGCGCGACGATGGTGGACCCCTCGCCGCGCCCGGCGCGGGCCGTCACCACACCGCCACCGCGAATGAAGTTTCCGAGCTGCGGCATGATGCGCTGCGACCACGGCGTCGGCGCGTTCAGCCGCGCGAGGTAGGCGGGGCCGTCGAGAACCTCGGGCGTTTGCAGTTCGTAGAGAATGAAGAAGCGCTCGATGTCGGCCCTGAGAGCGCGGAACACGCGATTGGCGAGGAATCCCTCGGTGGTCACCCGCTCCGTGGTGTGCTCGCGCGTCAGCCAGTGACGATAGTCGGTCAGATTGGACCGCTCGACATCGCTCCAGATCGCCAGAAAACCCGCTCCGCGCATCGCCCTATCCTCCCCAAGCCGTTGAACTATACCTTCGCCCGCAGGCCATGGAGCGACGCCGGAATTTTGTCCGGCAACTTACCCAATTTTTGCACGGCGGCCAGGATCGCGGCGATATAGCCGTACGGGCCGAGACCACAGATGACGGCGGTGGACGCGGTCGAGGTGATCGAATGCCGGTGCAGTTCGTCGCGGGCGTGAATATTCGAGATATGAACCTCGATCTTCGGCCCCTCGAAGATTTTCAGCGCGTCGATCAAGGCGATCGACGTGAATGAATAGGCGGCGGGGTTCATGATGATGGCGTCGGCTTTGCCGTGCGCCGACTGGATCAGGTTGACGAGTTCACCTTCGAGATTGGACTGGTGAAACGAGATCGTGATCCCGAGAGTGCCGGCGAGCTCCTGGCAACTCGCCTCGATCTCGCCTAGCGTGGTCGAGCCATAGATGTGCGGCTCCCGGATGCCCAGGAAATTCAGGTTCGGTCCGTTCAGGATCATGATTTTCGCGGCCATGGTCGCTCCCTCAATTGTACAGAATTCAAGTCGCCCAGCCGCCGAAGCATTTTGCCGGCACCGTCACCAGCGGAGACAGGACCACGAGTTGCGCAATCATGAAAGGCCCGTCCTTGACGATGCAAGTATCCTTGTCGCGTCCGATGCTGCGAGGTAGGCGAAGGCGAGGGCCGGCCCGAGCGTGATCCCGGGGCCGGGATAGGTGCCGCCCATGATCGACTGCATGTCGTTGCCGCAAGCGTAAAGCCCTGATATCGGCCGGCTGCCGGCATCCAGCACGCGCGCAGATTCGTCCGTGACCAGCCCCGCCGACGTGCCGATGTCGGAGGGATAAAGCCGAAGCGCATAAAACGGCGCGGTCGCGATCGGGCCGAGATTGGGATTGGCTCCGGCGGCGGACGCATCGCCATTGTGGTTCTGGTAGACCGTGCTGCCCCGGCCGAATTCGAGATCGAGACCGGTTTTTGCGTAACCGTTCATCTTCTCGACCGTCTCGCGCAACCGGTCGGAATCGATCTTCAATCGTTGCGCCAGTTGCTCGATGCTGTCCGCGGCGATCAGGTATCCGTCGGCCAGGGCGGCGCGCGTGCCCCAGCCGCCGGGACGCACCATGCCGAGACCGTATTTCCGCAGCGCCACCGCGTCCGCAATCAGAAATGCGGGGATCGCAGAGTTACCGTTGGCCAGCATCTCCAGCGCGAACTGATGGTACGAAATCGCTTCGTTGACGAAGCGGCGGCCGTTGCTGTCGACCACCAATGTCCCCGGCTTGCCGCGGTCGAGCACGAAGTGCGGAAACACCGCCTGCGACCCATCGCGCCGGCGCCGAATCGAGGCAGGAGCCCAGAAGGCCGCGCTGAGATCCCTGTCGCTGATGCGGGCGCCGACCTCGATCGCCTTGTCCTGCGCGTCGCCGCTCGCACCGGGCGCAACGGCGGACCACGCCACATCGGTCCTCAGCATAGCAAACCGCCGCCCAGCGTGCCGGCTGAATCCACCACCCGCCAGAATCAGCCCGTCTCGGATGCCGATATCCCGCGTGACCCCCCCCGAAATCAGAACCGCCGAGGTGACGCGGCCGCTTGCATCCCGGACAATTTTTTCGAGCGAGGTGTCCGTCAGTATGTCGACGTCACGCTGGATCAATGAATACAGGAGACGGCCGACCAGCGCATTGCCCATCACCAGCCGCGAGCCCCTCGGATAGCTCAGCCGGTCACGCCCATACCGCGCCAGCAGCCTTGTGGCATGAAGCAGCGATTTCATCGACCTCGTGGCGGACAGCAAATGACCGATGTCGGTGCGGTCGACCATCATGCCGCCGAGCAGCGTGAACTCCGGAATCGGCGGACGAACGAGTCGAAGTGAATCGCCCAGCAGCCGCCCGTCGAACGGCAGCGGCTCCAGCGCACGCCCCGCCACGACAGCGCCCTCCAGCTCCGAGCGATAGTCGGGATGGCGCGGATAGGCGCGCAGCTTCACCTCGGAATGGCTTTCCAGCACATCGACCGCTTCAGGTCCGGCCTTCAGGAATGCCGCGCGCAAATTGGCGTCCGCCCGGTTGCCGATGATCTGCTGCAGATATCGCTCGGCATTGTCGGCGCTGTCGGACACCGCGACTTCAGAGGCATGACGCGTTTTCGGTATCCAGATCGAACCCGCCGACAGCGCCGAGGTGCCGCCGACAAAACCCGACTTCTCGACCACCAAGGTCCGGGCGCCTCGGATGGCGGAAAACAGCGCGGCCGAGAGGCCGGCGGCGCCCGCGCCGATCACGACAACGTCGTAGCCGGAGGGAACGCCGCGCAAGTCAGTATGGTGCACGGGCGTTCCCCATCGTTCGGGACGAGGGACGAGCTAGTCCAGCTTCTCGATCGCCATCGCGACACCCTGGCCGACGCCGACGCACATCGTCGCCAGCGCGCGCTTGCCGCCGCGCTTTTCCATGCCGTGCACAGCCGTCATGGCGAGGCGCGCGCCGCTCATGCCGAGGGGATGGCCGAGCGCGATGGCGCCGCCATGCGGATTGACGAAGTCGGCATCATCAGCAACGCCGAGCTGGCGCAGGCAGGCGATGCCCTGGCTGGCAAAGGCTTCATTGAGCTCGATCAGGTCGAAATCGCTGATCTTCAGGCCGAGTCGCTCCATCAGCTTGCGGGTCGCCGGCACCGGGCCGATTCCCATGATGCGCGGCGGCACCGCGGCCGAGGCAAGGCCCAAAATCCGCGCGCGGGGCGTCAGGCCGTGCTTCTTCACCGCGGCTTCCGAGGCCAGGATCATCGCGGCGGCGCCGTCATTGACGCCGGAGGCATTGCCCGCCGTCACCGTGCCGGGATTGCGCACGATCGGCTTCAACTTGGTGAGGCCTTCGAGCGTGGTTTCCGGACGCGGGTGTTCGTCCTTATCGACGCTAACAGGGCCGGCCTTGCCGCCGGGCACCGACACTGCGGTGATTTCCTCGGCAAAATAGCCCGACGCGATCGCGACGCCGGCGCGCTGCTGCGAGCGGATCGCGAACGCGTCCTGATCGGCGCGCGACACCTGGAATTCCTCGGCGACGTTCTCGCCGGTCTCCGGCATCGCATCGACGCCATATTGCGCCTTCATCAGGGGATTGATGAAGCGCCAGCCGATGGTGGTGTCGAAAATATCGGGCGAACGCGAAAAGGCTTCGGCCGCTTTGCCCATTACGAACGGCGCGCGCGTCATCGATTCGACGCCGCCGGCAATGGCAAAATCGATCTCGCCGGCGCGGATCGCGCGGCCGGCGGCGCCCACGGCGTCGAGACCGGAGGCGCAGAGACGGTTGAGCGTGAGGCCGGGGATCGATTCCGGCAGGCCGGCCAGCAACAAGGCCATCCGCGCCACGTTGCGGTTGTCTTCGCCGGCCTGGTTGGCGCAGCCGAAATAGACTTCGTCCACCGCGGCCCAGTCGAGTTTTGGATGCCGCGCCATCAGCGCCTTGATCGGCACCGCCGCCAGATCGTCGGCGCGCACTTTGGCGAGCGAACCGCCGAAGCGGCCGATCGGGGTGCGTACAGCATCGCAAACAAACACATCGCGCATTGAATCTCTCCCTGAATGCCGCGTTTTACGTGGCCACCCGACCGAATTGAAGGCGAGTTTTAGGAGCGCGGGCGTGGCAGGTCAATTGAGGGTTCTAGCGCCCCCTCTCCCGCTTGCGGGGAAGGTGCAGGGGAGAACGTGGAAAACCCACATTGCCGCGGCAAACCAATAGGATCAGCCGAGAAAATTTTGTAGTTTGCCGCCCGCAATGACGATCCAGCAATCCATTCCCGTACCGTCCGACGCCGCTCCCTCGGCGGAGGCGATGGCGCGCGTCACGCCGATGATGGAACAATATCTCGAGATCAAGGCCGGCCATCCCGGACTGCTGCTGTTCTACCGGATGGGCGACTTCTACGAGCTGTTCTTCGAGGACGCCGAGATTGCCTCCAAAACGCTCGGCATCGTGCTCACCAAGCGCGGCAAGCATCAGGGCATGGATATCGCCATGTGCGGCGTGCCGGTGGAGCGCTCCGAGGACTATCTGCACCGCCTGATCGAGGCCGGTCACCGGGTAGCGGTCTGCGAGCAGATGGAAGACCCGGCCGCGGCGCGGGCGCGCGGCAACAAGAGCGTGGTCCGGCGCGGCGTGGTGCGGCTGGTGACGCCGGGCACGCTGACCGAAGACACCTTGCTGGACGCCAAGGCCAATAATTATCTGCTGGCCATCGCGCGGTCGCGCGGATCGGCGGGAACCGACCGCATCGGCCTCGCCTGGATCGACATCTCCACCGCCGAGTTCATCGTCACGGAATGCGCCACCGGCGAACTCGCGGCGACGCTGGCGCGGATCAACCCGAACGAGGTCATCGTTACCGACGCGCTCTATGGCGATCCCGAATTGGGGCCGAGCTTGCGCGAACTGCCGGCGGTGACGCCGCTGACCCGCGACGTCTTCGACAGCGCCACCGCGGAGCGGCGGCTGTGCGATTATTTTGCCGTCGCCACCATGGATGGCCTCAGCGCGATGTCGCGGCTGGAGGCGACGGCTGCTGCCGCCGCCGTTACCTATATCGACCGCACGCAGGTCGGAAAGCGCCCGCCGCTGTCGCCGCCGTCGCGCGAGGCTTCCGGTACCACCATGGCGATCGACCCCGCCACCCGCGCCAATCTGGAACTGACGCGGACGCTGGCCGGCGAGCGGCGCGGCTCGCTGCTCGACGCCATCGACTGCACCGTGACCCCGGCCGGATCGCGCCTGCTGGCGCAGCGGCTGGCGGCTCCCCTCACTGACAGCGCCGCGATTGCGCGGCGGCTCGATGCGATCGCCACCTTCGTCGCCGACAGTGCGGCGCGCGACGACCTCAGGACCACGCTGCGATCGGCCCCCGACATGTCGCGCGCGCTGGCGCGGCTGTCGGTCGGACGCGGCGGCCCGCGCGATCTCGCCGGTCTGCGCGACGGCATTCTGGCCGCCGATGCAGCGCTGGCGCGGCTCGGAGAGCTTCAAGCGCCGCCGCCGGAAATCGCTGGGATCATGGAGGCCCTGCGCCGCCCGTCGCGCGAGTTGGCGCGCGAATTCGAGCGAGCGCTCGCCGAGCAACTGCCTCTCATAAAACGCGACGGCGGTTTCGTGCGCGAAGGCTATGAGGCCGCGCTCGACGAGACCCGCAATCTGCGCGATGCCTCGCGGCTCGTCGTCGCCGCGATGCAGGCGCGCTACGCCGACGATACCGGCGTCAAAGGACTGAAAATCCGGCATAATAATGTGCTCGGCTATTTCGTCGAAGTGACCGCGCAGCATGGCGACAAACTGATGTCGCCGCCCTTGAATGCGACCTTCATTCATCGCCAGACGCTGGCCGGGCAGACGCGTTTCACCACCTCGGAACTCGGCGAGATCGAAGCCAAGATTGCGAACGCCGGCGACCGCGCGCTCGGGCTGGAACTGGAAATTTTCGACCGGCTGTCCGCGATGGTGCTGGAAGCCAGCGACGATCTGCGCGCCGCCGCGCATGCCTTTGCGCTGCTCGACGTCGCGACAGCATTGGCAAAACTCGCGGTCGACGACAATTACGTGCGCCCCGAAGTGGATGGCTCGCTCGGCTTTGCGATCGAGGGCGGCCGGCATCCGGTGGTGGAGCAGGCACTGAAGCGCGACGGCCACCCTTTCATCGCCAACGCCTGCGATCTCTCCCCGGGACCCGCCCAAAAGTCCGGCCAGATCTGGCTGATCACCGGCCCCAACATGGCCGGCAAATCGACCTTCCTGCGTCAGAACGCGCTGATTGCGCTGCTGGCGCAGACCGGCAGTTTTGTCCCCGCCACCCGCGCCCGCATCGGCATCGTCGACCGGCTGTTCTCTCGCGTCGGCGCCGCCGATGATCTGGCGCGCGGCCGTTCCACCTTCATGGTGGAGATGGTGGAGACTGCTGTGATCCTCAATCAGGCCAGCGAACGCTCGCTGGTGATCCTGGATGAGATCGGCCGCGGCACCGCGACCTTCGATGGCCTCTCCATCGCCTGGGCGGCGATCGAGCATCTGCACGAGGCCAACCGCTGCCGCGCGCTGTTCGCCACGCACTACCACGAACTGACCGCGCTCTCCGCCAAGCTGCCGCGGCTGTTCAACGCCACGGTGCGGGTCAAGGAATGGCAGGGCGACGTCGTGTTCCTGCACGAAGTGCTGCCGGGCTCGGCCGACCGCTCCTACGGCATCCAGGTGGCAAAACTCGCAGGGCTTCCCGCGCCTGTGATCGCGCGCGCCAAATCGGTGCTGGCAAAACTGGAGGCGCAGGACCGCGGCCAGGCCGCGCGTGTGCTGCTCGACGATTTGCCGCTGTTCGCAGTGCCGTCCCGCGCCGCCGCCGAGCCGGCGCCGCCGAGCGAGGCGGAACAACTGATCGAGGCGCTGAAAGCATTGCATCCCGACGAGATGTCGCCGCGCGATGCGCTGGAAGCGCTGTATGCGCTGAAGGCGAAATTGCCGAAGGCGTGAGCCGTAGGGTGGGCAAAGCCACCGGTCGCGCGAACGCGCGCCCGGTGGTGTGCCCACCATTCATGAGGCGAGATCCTGGATAGATGGTGGGCACGGCGCGAAGCGCGCGCCTTTGCCCACCCTACGCGAAGGCCGTCAGCGATTCGCGCTGGCAAACGGCTGGATCAGCTTCAGCGTGGCGGCCAGGCGGATACTGCGCTTGCCGGCCAGCGCGGTTGCCTCCATTTCGGCGCTCTTGGCGTCGCAGCGGCCGGAGAAGCCGATGCCCACCTCGTAACCGCCGAACAGCGGATGCTCGCTCTTCGCCGGGGTGTGCTCCTGATTGACGAACTCGCCCTTCCAGCGGCCGTTCGCCGAGGCGTAGGCGCCGAGATAATAGAAGAAGGCGTCGCCGCCGAGAATGCGGCCGTCATGCAGCAGCATCACGCCGGTATGGCCGCCGGCAATGCCGTCCAGCATCCTTATATCGATCGAGTAGAGTCCGCTGACGATGCCGCCGTCGCCGACCGCGCCGGGTGGCGGAACGTCCTCATTGCCGAGCGGCGTCATGACCGCGCGAAACACCGAGCCCAGGTCCTCCACCACCTCACCCGCGAAGCGATAGCGTTGACCCTCCGCCTTGCCGCGCATGCTGATGGTGACCTGGTCGGAACTGACCAGCGAGCGGTGGTACGGCGACGCGCTGTGGCGCCGGGTCCTGAGCCTGGCAATGATTTCACCGCCCACATCCTGGTAGCTGCCGAAGTGGGCGAATGCCGTATTGCCGCCGAGCATCTCGCCGTCATGGGCGTACAGCACGCTGCGGCCGGAGCCGTTATTGATGTCGTATTCGACCTTGTACAACCCCTCCACCGCGCGCCCCAGTTTTGTCCCGCGGCCAACCTAGCGGGTCTGACGGCAGGGGTAACTATCAATCTTGTCCGTAGGACCTCCTACGGTTCTATGCGTGCCAGCTTCCGCCGGCTCCACCACCACAGCGCAAGGTTCCAGCTGATACAGATCGCCAGCGCGATGCCGAGGCCGATTGCCGAGCCGAACCGCGGGGCTGCCACATTGATCATCGCGATCGCGATGCCGAGCCCCATCAATCCGCCGGCGCTGTTGGCGATCACGGCGGCGGTTGCGGGGCCGCCAATGCGCGGGTGCAGGATCAGCATCATGCTGGTGAACACCACCGGAAACAACGCGATGATGCCGCTGACCTTGGGACCGACCCAGCCCGATGCCGTGACCACCGTCGCCACCAAAGTGGCGACCAGCGAGGCGCGCAAGGGAATGTCGTACCAGCGGCGCGTGATGATTGGCATCCTGACGTGACGAAAACGCCGCAGCAGCGGCACGCAAATCGCAAAAGCAACCGCATTGGCGATCAGGCCGCCGGCCAGCGTCCACTGCACCGAGCGAATGATCGAGGCCAGCGCGATCCACACCGCGACCGCGCCGAGACAACTGACCATCGCATTCTGGCGCTGCGCCAGCACGACATAGGTGAGGCCCAGCAGGATCGTCGCGGCGTTGATCGGCAGGCTCGCCAGCGCGCCCTCGGCGATGAATGCCGCATCGTGATCGAGCGCGAGAAACACGTAGGACGGCCCCGCCGAAATCGGCAGGGTCGCGACCAGCGCGCCGATCACCGGGCCGGAGCGCTCGGTGATCACGGACGCCGTCACCACGAACGCGGCCGTGATCGCCATGCGCAGCAAGAGCGTCAGGAGGAAGGCGAGTTCGGGG
>NZ_JAUSLT010000145.1 GCF_030646015.1 Bradyrhizobium sp. | reverse complement strand
CATCGAATCGGCCGAGTTGTAGCGCGAGCCCATGCCATTGTCGGTGAGCACCCAGAACGAGCCGTCCGGCATCACCTTGATGCCGGAATGGCCCTGCAGCGGCTGGCCCTTGAACGGCAGCGACACGCCGGTCGGGCGCTCGTAGGATTTTCCCATCACGCTGCCGACGGCGTCGATCCGGCGGCCGGTGGTGTATTTGCCCGCGGTCTTGAGATCGGCAGGCGCATCGGCGGGCGCTTCGACAAAGGATTGCGCCGGCAGCACGGCATGGCCCTTGAGCGTGGCTGGAAATTCGCCTTCGCCCTGTGCGAACGCGGCCCCCGCAGCCAGAACGATCGACGCGACGGAACAAAGCAGTGACATGCGCATGGTTAGTCTCCTAGAGTTGACCATGCGGTGTTCTGCGCAGCGCGCGTTACAGCGCACTGACGAATTTATGAAGGGGGCGTGACGCCTGTGGGCGAATCTGCGGCCTTACGCCGCCGCTGAATCATCGATCGATCGGCGGTCCTAGCTGTTCGGGCCGCGGTCCATGCTGACGGGTTGCCAGCGCCGAAGCGAGGTATTTTGCAGCACCGACGGATTGACGCAGCTTACCGGCCACATGCCCTGCAGTACCAGTGACAATTCGTAGCCGACGCGGCGCTTGCGCGCCTCGTCGAAGCGTGCCGATGCCGAAGCGACATGGGCGGTCAGGGTGACGTTTTCCATCGATAGCATCGGGTTGTTGTGGGACGGCGGTTCCTTTTCCAGCACGTCGAGGGCGGCGTGCGCGATCCAGCCCTCCTGCAGCGCCTTGATCAGGGTTTCCTCATCGACGGTCGGACCGCGCCCGGTGTTGATGAAGATGGCGGTGGGTTTCATCTGCCGAAAATGCTTTTCGCCGAGCATGTGGTGAACCTCCGGCCGCGCCGGGGCATGCATCGACAGGAAATCGGATTGCGACAGCACTTCGGACAGCGTCGCCGGCATCACGCCATGATCGGAAATCAGCGTCTCCTGGATGAAGGGATCATAGGCCATCATCCTGAGGCCGAACGGGGCGGCGCGCCTGGCGACGGCGCGGGCCACCCGGCCGAACGAGATGAAGCCGAGCGTCTGCCCCATCAGGCGGGGGATCTTCAGCAAAGCCGGGCGGCCCTCCGACCAGCGGCCTTCCCGGACCATCCGGTCCTGCGTGACCAGCTGGCGAAAGCCGGCCAGCAGCAGCATCATGGCGTGGTCGGCGACTTCCTCGATAAAGGTGTCGGGCACGTTGGTGACGGGAATGCTGCGCGCGGTGGCGGCTTTCACGTCGACGCTGTCGACGCCGACGGTTCCGAGCGTGATGACCTTGCAGTTTTCGAGGGCATCGATGACGGCCTTCGAGATCGGCATGCCCTTGGCGTAGATGGCGTCGGCGGTGCGGGCGGCGGCGATGAATTCCGCCTCGTTGGCCGGCGCCTCGATGATCTCGGCGCCGATCGGGTCGAGCGCCTCTTTCTCGTAATCATAGCCGCCGCCGGCGACCGTGAAACTCGCGCCCTTCGGCGTCACCACCCTGAATTTCGGCATTTTCTGCTCCCCGATTTGACACTTCGGTGTTGGTTATGGCCGCGACCCTCGTCGCCGCCTCGCTATTCCAGCATCTTGATCAGCCCCACACAACTCCCGGCTGTTGTGATGAAAAAGACGGCAGTTGCGCGTGTACTTCTACGGAAGGGACATCGTAACAAAACGCTAATGGATTTCACTATAGCGTGATGCGAATCATTCCGCCAACGGGCTCGCCAGCCGCGCCCACAATCCCCCGGAGACTGCCCGTGAAGCTGACCAATCTGACGATCACCCCCAAGCTCGGCATTCTGGTGGGTGTGACGCTCGTTGGTCTCTGTATGGCAGGTGTCCTCGCCGGCTATTTGATGCAACGCGAGATGATGAGCGCCCGCATCGAACAGACCAGGGCGATCGTCGAGATGGGTCGCAATTTGGCCGTCGGGCTGCAAAAGCAGGTCGATGCCGGCCAGCTCACCAAGGAAGCTGCGATCGCCGAATTTGCTCGCCGCGGCAATTCGATGACCTTCGACAAGGGGGCCGGTTATCTGTTCGGTTACACGATGGACGGCATTACGCTGATGTCGCCTGACCCCAAGCAGCACGGCACGAACCGTCTCGATATTGAGACCAATGGCAGAAAGCTGGCGCGGGAATTGCGCGACGGTGTGGCTGCGAAGGGCGAGGTCACCCTGGAATATGAATATCGCAAGCCGGGTCAGGAAGAGATCATTCGCAAGATCTCGTATGCCGTTGCAGTCCCCGGCTGGAACATGTTCGTTGGGACCGGTGCCTATATCGACGATATCAACGCCAAGCTGAAGCCGATCATGTGGGTTTTGGCTCTGGCCATTCTCGGCATCGGCGTGATCGCCGGCAGCATCGCCTGGATGATCGGCCGCAGCATCAGCCGTCCGCTCGGCCAGCTCGGCGACCGCATGCAGGCGTTGGCGAATGGCTCGCTGGAAGGTGACATTCCCGGCATCGGGCGCGGCGACGAGGTCGGCAAGATGGCCGCGACCGTCCAGATTTTCAAGGACAACGCAATGCGGATTCGCGGGCTGGAAGAGGCCGAGGCGGAGATCCAGGGACGCGCCGCGGCGGAACGCCGCGCGGCGATGGAAAACCTCGCCAGCGATTTCGAACGCAGCGTCAACGGCATCGTCCGCTCGGTGTCGACGGCGGCAGCGGGCATGCAGTCCACGGCGCAGTCGATGACGGCTACCGCGAGCGACGCCAGCGCGCGCGCCGCGACCGTCGGGGCCGCGTCCGAGAGCGCGTCCAACAACGTCGGAACGGTCGCGGCGGCGGCGGAAGAACTTTCGAGTTCGGTCGCCGAGATTTCCCGTCAGGTGACGCGGTCGAGCGAGATCGCCAGCCAGGCGGTGGCCGGTGCCGAACGCACCAACGCCACCGTCGGTGCGCTGTCGACCGGCGCCGAGAAGATCGGCGAAGTGGTCAAGCTGATCCATTCGATCGCAGCCCAAACCAATCTGCTGGCGCTCAACGCCACCATCGAAGCGGCGCGGGCCGGCGAGTCCGGCCGCGGCTTCGCGGTCGTGGCCTCCGAGGTCAAGGCGCTGGCCAACCAGACCGCAAAGGCCACCGAGGAAATCTCGGCCCAAGTCGCCGCGATGCAGGCTTCCACCAGCGATGCGGTCGTCTCGATCGGCGGCATCACCGAGACCATTGCCCAGATGAGCGAGATCACCGTCAGCCTCTCGACCGCGATCGAACAGCAGGGTGACGCCACCCGCGAGATCGCGCGCAACATCCAGTCGGTCGCGGCCGGATCGAGCGAGATCAGTGCCCATATCGGCGGCGTCTCCACCGCCGCGGCAGCCACCGGCACCGCCGCTTCAGACGTGCTTTCGAACGCCCGCGAGCTCGATAATCAGTCCGGCATGCTGCGCGTTGCGGTCGACGAATTCCTGACCAAGGTTCGCGCGGCGTAATCGCGAGGGTTACGTGCCCCGGACGCTGCGCAGCGCGCCGCTCTTGCGGCGTGATGCGCTGCAGAGCCGGGGCCTGGACGGATGAAAGTGGGTCCCGGCTCAGCGGTGCACCGCAAGAAGCGCTGCACCGCGTCCGGGACACGCAAGCAGCGGAAGGTCTCTACTGCTTCTCGATGCCGGCGCCCTTGATCAGTTTCTCCCACACCACCAACTGCTCCTTCAGGAACGCGGCGAACTCTTCGGGCGGCCCCGAAAACGCCTCCATGCCGCGGTCGGCGAGCTGACCCTTGATGTCGGGTCGTTCGACCACCTTGCGGATCTCCGCGTTCAGTCTGGTGACGATATCCTTCGGGAGGTTGGCCGGGCCGAGATAGCCTTGCCATGACGTGATGTCGAAGCCCTTCACCGTGGCATCCATGGTGGGAAGTTCGGGCAGCAGGGCGGAGCGCTGCTTGGTGGTGACCGCAAGCGCCTTCAGCGCCTTGGCGTTGACATGGGGCAGGCCGGTCGGGACATCGATGAACATCATCGAGACACGTCCGGCGATGAGGTCGGTCAGCGCGGGCGGCGAGCTCTTGTAGGGAACGTGAAGCAGTTCGATGCCGGCGAGGCTGGCGAACGTCGCACCCGACACGATCGCGGCGGAGCTGCCGCTGGCATAGGAGTACTTGCCTGGCTCCTTCTTGGCCAGCGCGATCAGTTCGGCCACCGAGTTTGCCGGGATGTCCGGGTGAATCACCAGCATGAACGGCAGATCGCCGGACCGCGCGATCGGCGTGAAGTCCTTGATCGGATCGTAGGTCATGTTCTTCATCAAATACGGATTGGCCGAATGCGGCGTATTCGTCGACACCATCAACGTATACCCGTCCGGCGCGGATCGCGCGACATGGCTCGCCGCGAGCGCGCCGTTGGCGCCCGGCTTGTTCTCGATCACGATGCCGACGCCGAGGGCGGTGCCGAGTTCCTTGGAGATGATCCGGGTTGTGGTGTCGGTGCCGCTGCCGGCCGCGAAAGGCAGCACCAGCGTGATGGTGCGGTTCGGGTAGGGGGCCTGCGCGGATGCCGCGGATGTCAGTCCGGCGAAGATCACTGCGAAGGCCGCAGCTGCACCCAGGCGTTGTGTCGATAGCGAAATCATTCCGTTTCGTCTCCCTTAGAGCCTTCTTGAGGCTTTTCTGATGGATTTCCTGCGGGCCACGCTAGCCTGCCCGAGGCCAAAACGAAAGCCGGTACTGCGCTGCAGCTATCCGTCACTTGCATAGGTTACTGGGCCGCCGATGCGGGCCTTGAGGCGATCACCACGCCGGCCAGCACCAGCACATATCCCGTCAGATGGAACAGCCGCGGCTGCTCGCCGAGCAGCAGGATCGCCATCGCCGAGCCGAATACCGGCACCAGATGAAGGAACGGCGAGGCGCGGTTCGGCCCGATCAGCGCGATGCCGCGGTTGAAGAACAAATAAGCCAGCGTCGATGGAAAGATCATGACGTAGATCACCGTCGCCGCCGTCAGCGCATCCGGCTTCAGCCTGACGCCGGTCGAAAACTCCCAGATCGAGAACGGCAGCAGCAGCAGCGCGCCGCAGCCGATGGTGAAGGAAATCAGTGACAGCTGGTGGATCTTTGGCCGCCGCGTGATCAACGCCGAATACAGTCCGAAGCTCAGTACCGCGCCGGCGAACATCACGTCGCCGCGGTTGAACTGGATACTGACGAGCGCCGCGAGATCGCCGCGCAACAGGATGGTCAGCACGCCCGCGAGCGAGATCGTGATGCCGGCGAATTGCGCGAGAGTGAGCCGCATCCCGAACAGCAGCAGCGACCACAGCGCCACGAACAGCGGTCCCGACGACTGGATCAACAGCGCGTTCAGCGCCTCGGTATACTGCAGCGCCCAGTAGGAAATCGCATTGTTGAAGGCGAAACCGGTGGCCGATAGTCCCACCATCAGGGGCAGGCGTGCGCGCAGCGCCGGCCAGTCCTGCTTCAGATGCGGCCAGGCAAACGGCATCAGCATCAGGAAGGCGCCGATCCAGCGCACGCAGGACAGCGTCATCGGCGGCACATGGCCGGCGACATAGCGTGCGAGCACGATATTGCCGGCCCAGAACAGAGAGGTCAGGCTCAAGAGCAGATAGGGCTGGTTATTGAGCCATCTGACCGGGTCGGGGGCGGGCGGTGCGGGCGCGGGAATTGTCATTTGCTTCAGAGAAGAGTTGTGCCGGAATTCCGCCGCGCGACAAGTCCCGCATCCGCAATGCTACAATGCCAGAATCAGAGCGGGCGAGGAGCAGGCGATGGGCGTGGATCTGCTGAACATCACTGGGCTGAAGGAGCTGGAGCAGCAGGGGCCGGTCGTGATGGTGAACCTGATGCGGTTTCATGCGCGCTCGCTCGATGGCGACGGCTCAGGCTGGGATGCCTATCTGCGCTACAGCGCCCTGACGGTGCCGATGATCAAGGCGCGGGGCGGCACCCTGCTGTGGACCGGCGATGCCAAGGCGGTCGCGCTGGGCGAACAGGACGGCAATCAATGGGACTATCTGGCGCTGGTGTATTATCCCTCGGTGGCCGCCTTCATCGACATGATGACGTCGGAAGACTACGAGATGCGATGCGATCCGCACCGCCGTAACGGCTGTGCCGAGCATGTGATCATCGCGACGGCGGAGGCTTACAGCAAGTTCAAGAAGTAGGGTGGGCAAAGGCGCCCTTGCGCCGTGCCCACCATTCTTTGTTGCTGGTGGGCACGCTTCCGCCTTCGCTCTTCGAGCTACGACGGAAGCTTTGCCCACCCTACGAGATCAACTGATCTCCTTTCGCACCATCGCCGCGGCATCGCACATCGCCTTGAGCTTGCCGAAGGCGACGTGGCGCGGCATGTATTTCATGCCGCAATCGGGCGCGGGGATCAGCCGTTCCGCGGCGACATATTTCAGGCCATTGCGGATACGATCGGCAACCACTGCGGCGGTTTCGATTTCCGGGTTGCCGAGGTCGAGCACGCCGAGCATGATTTTCTTCGAGGATAGATCCTTGAGCACGTTGAGGTCGAGCTTCGGCTGCGCCGCCTCGATTGAAATCTGGTCAGCCGTCGTGTCGGACAGTTCCGCCAGAAAGGAATAGCCGGCGGGTTTCGTGGAGCCCGGCACCACGGCGGCATAGCCAAAACACAAATGCACCACGGTCGGCACCGTGATGCCGCGCAGCGCGCGGTTGATCGCCTTCACCGCATAGCGTTTTGCCAGTTCGGGATTGTTGCGGACCCAGGGTTCGTCGAGCTGGATTACATCGGCGCCGGCCTTCTGCAGGTCGAGGGCTTCGGCATTGACGGCCTCGGCGAAGGCCATCGCCAGTTCCTCGTCGTCGTCGTAGAATTCATTCTTGGCCTGCTGGCTCATGGTGAAGGGGCCGGGCAATGTGATCTTGGCGGCGCGGTCGGTGTTGCGGCGGAGAAACTCCGTGTCGCGTCGTTCGACCGGCTGGGTACGGCGGACCTTGCCGACCACGCGCGGCACCGGCGTTTCCAGTCCCGAGCGCGACTTGATCATCGCGGGATTGTCGATATCGATACCCTCGAGCGCGGTGGCGAACCGGTTCGAATAGCTTTCGCGCCGGATTTCGCCATCGGTCACGATATCGATGCCGGCGCGCTCCATGTCCCTGATGGCGACGATGGTGGCGTCGTCCTGGGCTTCTTCGAGATGCTCCTCCGGCACACGCCACATCGCGTGCATGCGGGTGCGCGGCACCACCTTCGACAGCATGGCGCGGTCGACCAGCCATTCCGGCTGCGGATAGCTGCCGACCACGGTGGTCGGCAGCAGATGTTTCGGCATGTTCAAGGTACAAACTTTCGCACCAGCTCCGGCGTAATCTCGCTGATGCTGCGGATGCCCAAGAGCGCCAGGTCGCGATTGACCTCCTCCTTGAGCAGCGTCAGCGCACGCTGCACCCCGGCTTCGCCGCCGGCGACCGCCGCATAGAGCAAGGGCCGGCCGACGAAGACGAACTGGGCGCCGAGTGCCAGCGCCTTGATCACGTCGGTGCCGCGCCGGATGCCGCCATCCAGCATCACGGTCATACCGCCTGCTTCGGCCGCGATCTCCGGCAGGGTGCGCAGCGCCGACACGGTAAAATCGAGCTGGCGGCCGGCGTGATTGGAGAGGATCACGCCATCGGCGCCGCTCTCGCGCGCGATGCGGGCATCTGCAGGCGAGATCAGGCCCTTGATCACCAGCTTGCCCTTCCAGCGGCGGCGGATCAGTTCGACATGCTTCCAGGCGAGCTGGTCGCGATGGCCGATGTTGCGCATCAGGTTCTTGGCCAGCACCGGCGGTCCGCGCTTGGCGTCCATGTTCTCGAAATGCGGCATGCCGTGGTTGACAAGCGTGCGCGCCCAGACGCCGAACAGCCAATGCGGATGGGTTACGGTGTCCCATGCGACGCGGGGCGTAATCGCCAGCGGGACCTGAAACCCGTTGCGGATATTGTTCTCGCGGTTGGGCGGCACCGGCACATCGGCGGTCACGACGAAGGTGTCGTAGCCGGCGGCGGCGACGCGGTCGACCAGTGGCTCGATGCGCGACGGTTCGCCGGCGAGGTAGGCCTGATACCAGGCATCGGGATTTTCCCGCCGCACGTCCTCCAGCGTGATCAGCGATGAGGCACTGAGGATCATCGGCAGGTTCATCGCGGCTGCCGCGCGCGTCAGCACGATGTCGCCGCGATAGGCGCACAGCGCCGACGAGCCCATCGGCGGAATGCCGAACGGCGCAGCATAGGTCTTGCCGAACAGCGTGGTGGTCTGCTCGCGGCCGGAGACGTCGTTCAACACCCGCGGCACGAAGCCGTATTCCTCGAAGGCGCGGCGGTTGTCGCGCACCGAGGCGTCGGTCTCGGCGCCGCCCGAGATGTAACCGTAAAGAAATTTCGGCAACCGGCGCCTTGCCGTCGCCTCGAAATCGTCGAGCGAAAGGTATTGCCGCAAGTTGCGTGGAACAACGCTGGTGGCGCGTTGCACCGTGGGCGGCGGCGGGGCTTTCATGGTCGCGATTTTGTCGTGCACGTTGGCGAGCCTTCTTCGGAGGGTCTTGGCCGGGATGGTGAGACAGCGCCGCGGGACGGTCAAGCGCCGTCCGCGGGCGCCTCGGTGCTAGCGTCGGGCAGGAGGGCGGCCGGCGGGCTTCGGGTCTGACTTGTTAATGGTTGCGCTGAGGTCCTGCAAGGCGCGGCGGGCGTCGGTGATCACGACGGCGGTGCGCTTGTCGAAACTCTGGATCAGTTCGCGAAGCGAGATCACGGTCGGCAACAGCTCGCCGCCATATTTGTCGCTGCCGACGTTGGCCAGAAACTTCTGGGTCTGGCCAAGGCCATCGTCGATGCCTTTCATGACGTCGTCGGCGACATCGACGATGTCGGTGATCCGTGGACCGTTGCTTGCCAGGCTCGCCGTGAACGTCTCGAAGTTGAGCAGCGTGTCCTTCACCGCCACTTCATTGTCCTTGATGACCTTGTCGATGTTGCGCAGCGCCACCCGGATCTTCCCCTGCGTGTCCAGCAGCGCGTCCGGATCGGCCGTCAGTACCGGCACGCCGTCCTTGTCCAGCGGAACCGGAGGGCCGTCGATCGCGCCGCCGGTCAACGAGATCGCGGCCACGCCGGTCAGCCCCTGAAATTCGAGCCCGGCCTCGGTGTCCTTTCGGACCGGCGCGGTGTTGTCGATCATCGCCAACGCCACCACCCGGCGCGGGTTATCCAGCGTCAGCGACACCACCTCGCCGACCCGGACGCCGTTCAAATTGACGCCGCCGCCCTTGTGAAGGCCGGATGCGGAGCCTTCGAAAACCACCCGGAGCGGGACCCGTCCCTGGACGCCGGTGTACTTCCGGATGCCGAGAAACGCGCCGAATCCCCCGGCGATCAGCGCCAGGGTCAACGATCCGATCAACAGGCTGCTCGCCCGCGGTTTCATGTCCGGTATCCAGCTGCAAACAGCGTCAAGGGATAGCGCAATTGCCGCCTCCAGTCACCGTTTTCCGGACGGGTAATGGGTCAGGCCGCGGTCGCGGGCTTGCGCGAGGCGACGAAAACACCTGATAGCACCAGCGCGAAGCCGATCACGTGGAACAGCCGCGGATGCTCGCCGAGAAAGACGATGGCCATCGCGGCGCCGAACATCGGGACGACATGAAAGAACGCCGCCGCGCGGTTGGCGCCAATCAGGTGCACGCCGCGATTGAAGCACAGATAGGCCAGGGTCGAGGGGAACACCGCGACATAGAACAGCGTCAGCAGGTTGGGGCCGTTGATCTGCATCAGCGGCCGGGTCATCAGTTCCCAGATAAACAGGGGAATGAGCGCAGCAGCCCCGCAGCCGAAGGTAAAGCCGACGAACGACAGGCCGTGGATCTGCGGGCGCTTGAAGGACAGCGTCGAGTACAGCCCGAAGATCGCCAGCGCGGCGAGGAAGATGACATCGCCGA
>NZ_JAUSLT010000135.1 GCF_030646015.1 Bradyrhizobium sp. | reverse complement strand
CCGGGCGTGATGACGACCCGTGCGCCCATCTTGGTCCAGTTCCACATCCGGGCGGCGAACGCCATCGGCATGCGGATGCAGCCATGCGACGCCGGGTAGCCCGGCAGCACGCCGGCATGCATCGCGATGCCCGACCAGGTGATCCGCTGCATGAACGGCATCGGCGCGCCGCTATAGATGTTGGAATGGTGCAGCTTGTGCTTTTGAATGATGCTGAAGACGCCCATCGGCGTCGGATGGCCCTTCATGCCCGTGGAGATCGGCGTTTCCGCGAAAAATCCGTTGGCGTCGTAGACCTTCAGGGTTTGCCGCTCGATCGAGATCGCGATGATCACCGCACCTTGCGGTTTGACGGAATCCTTTGGCGCCTCGACCTTCTTGGCCTGTCGAGGACGAGCCCGCTGCGGCCGCGGTTGCGGCGGCGCCTGCCGGCTTTGGAAAAAGCCCGACTCGTAATCCGAGTAATAGCGGGCAGCCTCGACAGGGGAAGCCAGGCAGATGGCTCCAGCCGCCGTCACAGCCGCAATCTGCCAAAACCGTTCGGTCGCAATGTCAGCAATAGAAATCCGATGACCGCCCACGCGTAATACCCTCGAATCCAGCCTTTGAATGCTTAGTTGTCGCAGAGGCGCAACACGTTCACCAGCACAGGCCTGTGAAGCCCGCGAGTTTGCCCGCAAGCGTAGCAAAAAAGCCTCACATTCGGTTAAACGGGCCGCGGTCGTCAGTTACCGCCAAACCTTACCGAGCAGCGTCAGCGCACCTACATGGGTGAAAACCGCCACGGAGATTTCCATGACATTCCAAGCCTTCAGGCCGTATGACGTCAAATGGAGGCTATGGGCCTTGTTGGCGCTGCTATGCGCGTCGGTGTGGCCCGCCGTGCCGGCCTATGCGGCCGACGAGCCGGACCTGATCTTCCGCCGCTCGACCGTGTTCAAGTGGCTCAGCCCCAACGACAAGCTGGCGACCTACGGCCTCGACGACCCCGAAGTCGAGGGCGTGGCCTGCCATTTCACCGTACCGGAGCGGGGCGGCTACAAGGGCTGGCTCGGGCTGGCCGAGGAAGTCTCTGACATTTCATTGGCATGTCGCCAGATTGGTCCAATCCGCTTCAAGGCCAAGTCGGAGCAGGGCGAGGACATGTTCCGGCAGCGGCGCTCGCTGTTCTTCAAGAAAATGCAGATCGTCCGCGGCTGCGATGCCAAGCGCAACGTGCTGGTCTATATGGTCTACTCGGACAGGCTGATCGAAGGCTCGCCGAAGAACTCGACCTCATCGGTGCCGATCATGCCGTGGGGCGCCGCCGACGCGGTGGTTCAGAGATGCGGCGAGTTCATTCACTGAGCGGAGCTGGATCCGCTTCTACGGCTTGGCCGGGCCAAGGCGCGCACCAGGGCGCACCCATGGCTCGGAACCGGCCTTGGGGTCGCGGCACCCCACCAGCTGGACGAGTTTCTGCGGCGTCGAAGTGTTGCCGCTGTCGCCGCATTGCTGGGACATCGCGCCGCAATTGACCGAACGTTTCAGCCTGGCGGTATTGGGAGCTTCGATCCGCCGTTCGGAGCTACCGTCAGTCCGGGTCAGGCGTTCGATCATCGGCCGGCCCGGGTTGCGCGCCGGGGTTTTGTTGCCAACATCGATGTTGCCCACGACTGCTATCCTTTGCCTAATTTGAGGTCACAACGCGCAGCCACTGCGAAAGGTTGCATGTCGTTGCTGTGAGACGGCCGCCGCGAGACTTCGGTTCAAGGGTGCCGCGCCGCCCAAGGGCCTTCTCCACCAGAGAAAGATTAAAAAACCGGCCCGGGCTTTCGAACCCAGGACTTTTTCGATCCAAGACTTTTTCGAACCAAAGACTTTTTCGAACCCCATCGTTTTTGGCGACGTCTGACGTTGAGAGATCCCTGGTGGAGAAAGTCCGATGCGAGCCCTCAGCTATATGATCGTCCTTGTGCTGGTCCTGACCGGGCCCTCGCTGGCCGGCTCGGCCGATCGCGACGTGCCGGGGGTCGGCACCTTCGTTTATTGCGGCGCGCCGATCTGACCCCGGCGCCGGAGCTGATGGCTGAGCTCAGCCAGTGAACGACTGACCCAGCGGACGACGGGGCAGCTTCCTTACCCTCCCCTGGAGGGGGAGGGTCGGCTCGCGTTGAGCGAAGCGAAATGCGAGACGGGGTGGGGTGATCTCTCAACTCGCGCACCGTTCGAGACGAGGGACCTTCACCCCACCCCGCCGCTCCTTTCAGTCGCGTCGACCCAAGAGCGAGCTTTGCTCGTCTCGGCCCCTCCAGGGGAGGGTGAAGGTGCCAATCCCATTCGACTGAATTAATTGAAGTTTTCGGACAATTGTTTCGTCGCTTGGCCGGCGACGAAACAATTCTCCTGGGGGACGAAACCATTTCCCGCTTTTGGCGCAGACATCCGGAAACAACGAAAAGTTATCTGTTTCCCCGCGACGACGGCGCAGCGTCGGCAGGCCAAGAGCGGAGACAGCCAAATGCGGACCCTCAGTTTCATCCTTGCCTTCGCCTTCGTGCTCGCTGGCCCCTCGATGGCCGGCTCGTCTGAAAATACCATTCCGGGTGTCGGCACTTTCGCCTATAACGGCCCGCTGATCGCTTCTCCCGCCCAAACCGCTGCTCTTCAGGCCATCGTCATTGCAGCCCGCTGAGGCGCTGCCCCGCCAAACAAAGAAAGTTGCCGGTAAGGCCATCATGCTTCTTCGTATCAGTTCAGCCGCGATCGTCGCCTCCGCCCTTCTCTCAGGTGCGGCGCAGGCCCAGGCCCAGACACAGGCACCTCAGGTAGCCCAGCTTCAGGCACCGCAGCCTCACGTTTCACAGCCTCAATTTCAGCGGGTCCGCTCGCTGTTGAAGATGCCCGATCCGCGCGGTGAGTTCGTGCGCCTGTGCGCTCCCCATATGGTGGGCCGCTGGGCGCATCCGGAATCGGTATGCAGCTGCCTGCACGACTACGCCGCCGCGACGGTCGAAGACATTGACCTTCGCGAAGCGTTGCTGCGCGGTATCAGCGAGACCGGTGTCCCGACTATCGAGACCGAATGGGTGCCGCCGTCGAAGCAATCCCAGATCGGCGCAACCTTCACCAAGATTGCGAAGCCGACGCTGCAATGCATGTTCGAGCCCGTGGAACTGGCAGCCGCAAGCCCCCAGAAATAACGGTCAACCCCCGCCGATTCTTTTGAGCGGTGCTGGACCGTATCGCACGGCGGCACATCCCGGCCCAAATTTGGAAGCTGTTGGCTGTGTGACGGCGCCAGCCCGCTGCTATCGCTTCTTCGTGCCCAGCCGCGGAATGCATTTTCGCACCGCGACGATCCCGGTTGCCGTCATCTGGGAGCCGGATACTTCCTTGATCTGGCCGGCGGGGCAGGAGCCGTCATCGACCAGGATGCGCTGGCCCAGCCGCAAATTGACGATGTCCCGCTCGCGCGCCACTTGCTCCGCCATCGCTGATGGCGTGAGCGCGCACAGCGCCAGACAAGCGGCCAATCCAGTCCAGCAACACCTGACGTGCGAGAGTTTCATGCCGCGCTAATTCCGTCTCACTTGGTCTGGATCTTCAGTCCACCCGGGCCGACATTGATCTGCACGCCCTCCGGCTCCTTCTTGGCCTGGTAGAGACTGTAACCGAGAACACCTACCGCGACGATCAGCGCGCCGATGATCAGGAACATGAGGTTGCGGTTGCCGGACATCTCTAGGTCTCCATGGGAGCGCAGATGAGTGCACTCTATTGGTGCAGTTGCGATTCTGAAAGCGATCAAAAACGGCAGCAAGCCCGGGCAAAGTATGGTTTGATCGCCCCGGTTCCACCGAAGCGCTTCTCCAGGGAATGGCAATGCAATCCAATACAAGCGATACCAAGCAACGAATCCTCAACGCCGTCGATGCCGGTTTTGACGCGCAGCTGGCGACCACCAGGGACTTTGTCGCGATTCCCTCCACCCGCGGCGCCGAAGGGCCGTGCCAGGACATGATCGGCGATCTGCTGCGCCAGCGCGGCTATGAGGTCGACGACTGGCATATCGACGTCGATGACCTCAAGGATTTGCGCGGCTTCGGCCCGATCGAGCATGATTTTTCCAGGGCGCGCACCGTGGTCGGAACTTATCGTTCTTCCAGCAACGCCGGAAAGTCGCTGATCCTGCAGGGACATTGCGACGTGGTGCCGACCGGCCCGCTCGATATGTGGGAAACGCCGCCGTTTTCGCCGGTCGTGAGGGACGGCAGGATGTATGGCCGCGGCGCCTGCGACATGAAGTCAGGCACCATCGGCGCGCTCTACGCCCTCGACGCCATCAAGACCGCGGGGCTGAAGCCGACCGCGCGGATTCACTTTCAATCCGTGATCGAGGAAGAGAGCACCGGCGTCGGCGCGCTCTCCACCTTGCAGCGCGGCTATCGCGCCGATGCCTGTTTCATTCCCGAACCGACCGGCGGAAAGATGGTGCGCTCGCAGGTCGGCGTGATCTGGTTTCGCCTGCGGGTGCGCGGCTTCCCGGTGCATGTGTTCGAGGCGGGCTCGGGCTCCAACGCGATCACCGCCGCCTATCATCTGATTCACGCGCTGGAAAAGCTCGAGATCGAATGGAACGAGCGCGCCAAGGCCGACCATCATTTCAAGGCGGTGACGCATCCGATCAACTTCAACCCCGGCATCATCAAGGGCGGCGACTGGGCCTCCAGCGTGCCCGCCTGGTGCGACGTCGATTGCCGGATCGCGATCCTGCCGGGCTGGTCGGTGGCTGATTGCCAGAACGAGATTCTGGCCTGCGTCTCGGCCGCGGCGCGCGATCATCGCTTCCTCTCCAACAACCCGCCCAGTGTGGAATGGTCCGGCTTCCTGTCGGAAGGCTATGAGCTGAAGCAATCAGCCGAAGCGGAAGCCGCCTTCGGCAAGGCGTTCACTGCGGTCTATGGCGGCGCGGTGCAGGATCTCGTGTTCACCGCGCTCACCGACACGCGGTTCTACGGGCTGAACTACAACATCCCGAGCCTGTGTTTCGGCGCCAGCGGTGCGGCGATGCACGGCTTCAACGAATATGTCGATCTCGATTCCTTAAGGAAATCGACCAAGGCCACCGCGCTGTTCATCGCGGAATGGTGCGGGGTGGAGAAGGTCTGACATTCGTGTCCCGGACGATGCTTCGCATGGCCGGGCGAGCGGGGCGGGTCATCATACGATCAGGTCGACGACGAGAAGCAGGACACTGGAAACGAGGCCTGCAAACGGTACCCAACGCGGACAAATGAAGATTCCCGGCGGCGGGGCTTCATTCCTGCTCTTGATCCGGATCAGCGCGAGGTTCACGACCGCGAAAATCACCAGCGTAAAGCGGGCCGTCAGGTCGGCGAGGCCCGCGAGCGGAACCGCCAGCGCAAGCACGAGAATGGCCCCAACGGCGATCGCCGTCGCCAGAAGAGGTGTATTCGTTACCGGGTTCAGCCATGTAAGGGCCTTCGGCAGGCTGCCTTGATCGGCGAGGCCATAGATCACCCGGGCAATCATGATCATGTGGACGATGATGCCGTTGAGCGTCGCTACAATGGCGATGGCGCTCATGGTGACGAGCGGCAGGCCCGTGAGGCGCTCGAAGACGAGCGCAAGCGGCGCCGAAGAGCGGGCGAGCTCTTGCGGAGGCACCGCCGTCACCGCGATCCACACCACCACTCCGTAAATGAACGCGGTGATGCCCAGCGTCAGGAACAGCGCGCGCGGCAGGGTGCGGCTCGGTTCCTTCATTTCTTCCGCGACGTTGACGAGATGCTCGAAGCCGAGGAAGGCAAACACCGCTATCAGCGACGTTCCGGCTATTCCGACCCACGCCGTCGTATCGCCGGCGGAAGGCCAGATCTCCGGAAGGCGGGTGAAGACGTCGGTCCCGTGACCGAGGCCGGCAACGATGATCAGCGCGAGGCCGGCCACTTCGATGAGCGTCATGACCCCGGCGAAAGTGACCGACTGAACCGTGGCGAGACATGCCACGACCCCCATGGCAAGAACGACCCCGGAAATGATCCACGGCGCGGGGATGGGCAGAAACACCGCAACATAGCCCGCGCTGCCGACGCTGATCGTCGCGGCGGAGATGATGGCCGTCGTGACCACGAGAAGTCCGACGCCGAGGCTGAGCCAATCAAGCCGGAACGCGGCCTGCACGTAGGCCGCCTCGCTGGCGCTCACGGGCATGCGCGTTCCCAATTCGGCAAACGATGCCGCGCTGAAAGCCATGACGAGCGCCGCCCCCGTGAAGGCAAGCGGCGCGTGCATGCCGCTGCGCCCCGCGGCGAGGCCGACAAGGACGTAGATGCCGGCCCCGATGGTGACGCCAAGTCCATAGAGCACCGCATGCGTCAGCGTGAGCGAGCGAACAAGGCCCGCCGGCGCGTTCGGCGTCGCTACGGACTGGACAGACATTCAACGTTCTCCTCGGTCGGTCCGGCCCGGCAGCCCATGGATGAGCAGCCGGAATATGCCATCGTGGTTCGGGGCAAGGCGTCGAGATGCGGCGCCATTGCATCCGCGTCCCTGGATTGCCGACCGGCAGGTACGGGGCTTGGCTTTCCACTACATTCTCGAGCGCGAGCGTATTTGATTCGCATCAAGGAACTCACCCTCATGAAGCAACCCACGGACGGGCCAAAGGCGCGCGGGACGTTGCGGGAAACGATCCTCGAGGCTGCCGCGGCTCGGATGCCTAGCCTCATGCGACCTGTGTTCGGCTTCCGCCGCACCTACCTGCCGCTGCTGATGGTCTATTTTGCCTACGGCGCCCTCGGCATCATCGACGTGAGCCGCGACATGTGGATCAAGGAGCGTCTGGTTCTCACCCCGGCCGAGCTTGCCGGAATAGGCGTCTGGCTCAGCCTGCCGTGGACGGTGAAAATGGTGTTCGGCCAGCTGGTCGACAGCGTTCCGATCTTCGGCTCGCAGCGTCGTTCCTACATCCTGATCGGGGCCGCCTTTACCGCCGGCGGGTTATTCACGCTGGCCGGCGCGGCCGGCGGATGGATCGCGTTCGCCCGGGCCGACAGCCTTTACATCCTGGGTGCGATGTTGATCGTGGTCGGCACCGTGATCCAGGACGTCGTTGCGGACGCGATGTCCACCGAGGTCGTGTCCCGCGTGGACCTGGCCGGGAACGCCCGTCCGGAGGCCGAGATCCGAACCGAATTGGGCATGGTGCAGGTCCTTGGTCGCCTTGCGCTCGGTATCGGAATTCTTGCGGTGGCGGGACTTTCCGGATGGCTCGCCCAGTTCTTCGACCGGGAAACGGTGTTTCTTTTCGGCCTCGTCATTCCCGGCATCTCGGCCTTGGGCGTACTGCTGATCCGGCAGGAATCGAGCGAGCGACGGCCGCTCGACTGGCGCATCCTCGGCGGCGGCATCGCTTTTGGGCTCATCGTCCTTGCTGTCGCGCTCGGTGGTCTGCCATTCGGGCAGGAGCTGGTCTTCGTGCTCTCGATGCTGGTGATTTGCACGATGCTGTTCTTCGTGACCCGCGAACTCGACGCGAAGACCAGGCGCGCCATTCTGTTCGCGAGCATCATCATCTTCGCCTTCCGCGCCACGCCATCCGTTGGAGACGGCTATTTCTGGTGGACGCTCGACGTGCTCAAGTTCGACGAGGCCTTCTACGGCAGTCTTCGTCAGACCTCGGCCGTCATCGCCATTGTCGCGATGTGGACCTTCAGCAAGCAATTGACGGAGTATTCCGTGACCAGGGTGCTGTTCTGGCTTGCCGTGGCCGGAGCAGTGCTGTCGCTGCCCAATATCAGCCTGTTCTACGGTCTTCATCACTGGACGGAGCAGACATTCGGGTTCGGCGCCCGGACGATCGCCGTCATCGACGCCGCCGCTGCCTCGCCCTTCGCGCAACTCAGTATGATCCCGCTGCTAACGCTGATCGCGTTCTACGCGCCGGCGGGCCATCGCGCGACCTGGTTCGCCCTCATGGCCTCGTTGATGAATCTGGCGCTCGTCGCAGGCCAGTTGCAGACCAAGTATCTGAACGAGGTTTTCGTGGTCCAGCGTGGCGAGTATTCGGATCTGGGTCCGTTGTTGTTGATTGCGACCGTGCTTGGCTTCATCTTCCCGATTGGCGCGATCCTCCTGTTCGGCCGGCGCGCGTGATGCTGGCTCGATCGGCGCGAAAGGTGGCAGGCTGCGACAAATTAACCCGTCGGGTAAAATTTCGCTTTTCCAGAAACCCAAATCACCGGTACGAATCACGCCATCCTGTCCCCAAGGAAGGGGCGTTGGCCATCGTCACCGAACGTTGGGATGGGATTGCGGTGGACGCGGCGGCATCGTGCGCGGAATGGGATTGCAGGGCGGGATCAACTCCGTGAGCGGTCCTCAGGATGCGCAGACGAGCGGTGTCGAAGCGTACGGCAAAATCGTGTGGACCTGACGCCTCAGTGGTCGGCGTCAAGTCTTGCGGAGGTACAAAGGCCCGACCGGGCCGGAGTGCCAGTTTCCGTAAGGCGACGGAGGCGAGAAGAGCCCGATACTCCGGGGTGAGCGCGAGATAAGCCGTAAAACCATTGCGCAGGGAATGTCGGATGTTCTCCGCTGCCCTGTATGCTCGTGTGCGCCTTTTTCGCACAATTTTGCAC
>NZ_JAUSLT010000134.1 GCF_030646015.1 Bradyrhizobium sp. | reverse complement strand
CGGATTGGCTGCGGTGTGGACGTTGATGTAGTACTTGCCGGCCATCAGGTCGGCCGCCTGGGCGTCGGTCAGGATCGCGCTGCCTTCGACCGGGCTCGAGGTGGCGTTGGGGATCGCCACAGCGACGCCGGCGTTGGCGCCGGGTGCGGCGGGACCGTGGAAATGTGCCATGGTCGCCGGGCCGGAGAGCCCCGAATAGGTCAGTTTCCAGCTCAGCTTCTTGCTGGCGGGATCGTAGTCGAGGTCGGCGGTACCCTTGCCGGCAGAGGCGACGGCGGCTCCCTTGCCGTCGAGGGTCACCTTCATCTTGTCGGCGAACGCGGGTCCGGCAAAGGCAAGGGTTGCTCCGAGCGCAAGCGTTGCAAGCATGGTCCTGGTGTTCGACATGGTTTTCTCCCTGTTGACGCGACGTGGTGGTGTTAGTTTCAAAACAGCGGGATTGCGGATTTATTCCCGCGGGCCGGTTTGAACGGCCGCAATTTTCAGGCAGCGCAGCGCTGCAATAACGGTCATACTGGCTGCCAGGTCATACCCTTGATGGCGGATCGGTGAATGCTGCGGCGAATTTTCCAAAGTCTTGTTTTTCGAGGTCTTGTTGTTGCGGCCGTCATCGGCTGCGCGATCTTCTGGTGGCTGACGATTCCGGCGACCGTAGCTGCGAATTCGCTGCCGGCTTACAAGCCTGACCCGGCCAACGGTCTCACAACGTTCAATGCCGGCGGATGTTCCTCCTGCCATGCCGTGCCGGGCCAGCCCGATCGGCTCAAACTCGGTGGCGGCCTCGCCATCCCGTCGCCGTTCGGCACGTTTTATTCGCCGAACATCTCGCCGGATCCGGCCGATGGCATCGGGCGATGGAGCGAAGCCGAATTCGTCAGCGCGGTGCTCAAGGGCACCGCGCCTTCGGGCGCACATTATTTCCCGGCCTTTCCCTATGCTTCCTACGCGCATGCCCGGGTCGAAGACATCAGAGACCTGTTCGCCTACCTGAAGACGCTGGCGCCGGTGTCCGGCAAGGTGCGCGATCACGGCGTGCCGTTTCCGTTCAATGTCAGGCGCAATATCGGAATCTGGAAATTCCTGTTCATGGACGACAAGCCGTTTGCGCCGGACCCCGCGCGCTCGGCGCAGTGGAATCGCGGCGCCTATCTCGTCGGCGGCCTCGGCCATTGCGCCGAATGCCACAGCCCGCGCAATTTTCTCGGCGGCATCGTCGCGGCGCAACGTTTTGCCGGCGGACCGAACCCGGAAGGCGAGGGCTGGGTGCCGAACATCACGCAGAAGCGGCTCGGCGACTGGAGCGCCAAGGATATCGCCTATTTCCTCGAGACCGGGATGACGCCCGACGGCGACACCGCCGGCGGATCGATGGCGCGCGTGATCCGCAACACCTCGCAATTGTCGGTGGAAGATCGCGCGGCGATCGCGGAATACATCAAATCGCTGCCGCCGGTGGAGGGCCCGCCACGGCCGAAGAAGGCGGAGAAGTCGTAGCTCTTCTCCCTCTCCCCGCTTGCGGGGAGAGGGTCGGGGTGAGGGGGACTCTCCACGGGCTCAGTTCGTGGTGAGTCCCCCTCACCCGCCGCGCTTCGCGCGTCGGCCTCTCCCCGCAAGCGGGGAGAGGCAAAGCATCAAAACGTATCGACCATGCCGGCCTTGGCGAGCGCCGCCTTGCGCACGGCCATCCACTCCTCGGTGAATTTGGCGGCATCGGCAGACGGGGTGCCCTTCATGAAACCGTCCCACGCCGCGATCAGGGTCTCCTGCCGCTTGAGCAGCGCGTTGTTGTGCTTCTCCTGGTCGTCGCTCCAGGCGCCGGCTTCCTTCAGCGCCTTGACCGCGCCCTTGTGCGTCGGCACCGCCCAGTTCTTGGCCTGCGCCTTCACCGCAAGCCCGCTGGCGCCGGGCGCGTTGTCCTTGAAGCCGTCATAGCCTTCGATCATCGCCTTGGTCAGCATGTAGACCTCGTCTTCGGACTGGCTGGCATAGACGCTGTAGATTGGATAGGGATAGGTGCCGACCTCGACCGGCTTTTCCTTCGAAAATTCACCCGCGCCGCAGGTCGCCTTGTGCTCCGTGAAATACGGACCGACCTTGCGCATGCGCTCCCATCCGGCCTTGTCGGAGAATGGCATGGCGGGCCAGGTGATGCCGCGCGGCGAGGTCTGCAGTTCCTTGGCGGGCCCGGAGATCGTCGAACCGAATACCGCATCGGTATCGTTGTTGATGATGCCTTTCCACATCGCGTTGTTGCCCGCGAACTCGACGATCTTGACGTCCTTCGCCGTCAGATTGGCGAATGCCAGCACGGCAAGCGCATTCTGGTTGAGCGCGGGCGAACCGACCACGAAGCCGATACGCTTGCCCTTCAGGTCGGCATAGCTCTTGACGCCGGTGTCGGCGGCGACCGCCAGTGAAAGGCCGTTGCAGTCGATCGAACTCAGCGTGATCTGGATGGGCTGCGGTCCCCATTCCCGGGTCGCGAATTCGAACACGCCTTCCTGCGCGAAATAGACCCCGACGCCCATCGCCGAGATGCTGGCGCGCTTGAGGCGCAGCGGCTGCAGGCGGGCGACGTCGTTGCCGGCGGGCAGCACGCGCGCGTCCGTGCCGTATTTGTCCTTGAGCATCTTGCCGACGGCGACGGTGATGTTGAATCCCGACGTACCCGTGTCATAGGCCGTCATCGTCACGTTGGGTGGCAATTTAACCTGTGCCGTCGCCGTCGATGCCGCGACCGCGGTTCCGGTCAGCGCGATGGCCGCCAGCATCATCTTACGCTTGATCATTCCATTCCTCCCGTTGCGGCTGTCGTTGCAGCCTTGAGACGCTTGTCGCCGATGTTTCCCGGCTCCCGCAAGGGCGTGCCAAGGAGCACGTGGGGAAACAGGCTCGCGTCGGCGCGAATGCTCGCGGATTTCCGGCGCTCCCGCAAGACCGAAGCGAGACACGGACAAGACCAATCGGCGCACCAGGGATCGGCGTGAGACCCTTCCGGCTGTTGCGGAATGCGATAGCTACGCCAGTGTCGCAATTCCAAGTTGATCGGCGAGCTGATCCAGCCCGCGCATCAGCGCCGGAGCGATCGGAATTCCATCGCGTGCCCTAGCCATGCGGGTGGCATGGCTGCGCTCGCCGGGAACGAAAATCCGCTCGACCCCGGGCATTCGGCTGCTGCCCCTGATATCGCGCACCAGCGCATCGACGCTTCGCTTGAAGGTGGCGACGTCGCCGAAGGCGGCGATGTTGATCGCCGCGATGGCCTGCCCGGTGTTGGTGACGCTGTCGTCATCATGATTGAAGTCGATGACGTCCCGGCCCATCGCGGCACCGCCGAGCGTGCCCGCGAGCAGGCCGATGACCATCGCCAGCCCATATCCCTTGTAGCCTGCCTCCATGCCGCCAAGTGGCAGCAGCATGCCTTCGTCGGCGCGTTTCGGATCGGTCAACGGCTTGCCCTCACGATCGATCATCCAGCCTTCCGGCATGGTCTCGCCGCGCAGCGCCTTGGTCTTGACCTTGCCATAGGCGGCGACCGTGGTCGCCATGTCGAGCACGATCGGCTGCTCGTCGCCGGCCGGAATCGCGGCTGCGATCGGATTGGTCGACAGCAGCATGTCGAGGCCGCCCCATGGCGGCAGATGGTTGGCGTTGCCGACCGCGAAATAGAGCCCGATCATGTCGTGGGCGAGCGGCATGCTCGCGTAAAGCGAGGCGGGACCCGCATGGTTGGAGAATTGCGAGTTGACCCACGCAATGCCTGTGGTGCGTGCTTTCTCGATGGCAATCTCGGTCGCGCGCTTCATGACGAGATGGCCCATGCCGTTGTCGCCGTTCAACACCGCCGTCGAGAGGTGATCGTGCACCAGGCGGATGTTGGGCCTGACGTTGAAGCCGCCGGCCTTGATGCGCCTGACATATTGCGGCAGCCGGCTCACGCCGTGTCCGTCCGAACCCTGCAGGTCGGCCTGCGCCATCAGTTCGGCGACAGTGGCGGCATCTGAGTCGGGCAGGCCCAGTCGGACCAACGCCTCCTGAATGAAAGCCTTCAGCCGATCAAAAGTGACGGCGGTTTCAGCCTGCAAGATCAACGCTTTCTTGACGGGATCGGTGGCAGCGCGCCGCAACCTAGCTGCCGCCGAACGCCTTGAAGGTGATGATGGTGTGGGTGTCCTGGATGCCGGGAATGACCTGCACCTTCTCGTTGACGAAATGGCCGATGTCGGTGGCGTTGTCGACGTAGAACTTGACCAGCAGGTCGTAATCTCCAGCGGTGGAATAGATCTCCGAGGCGATCTCGGCTTCCGCAATCGCATTGGCGACGGCATAGGACTGGCCGAGCTTGCATTTGAACTGGACGAAAAAGGGAACCATCGCTGTCGTCTCCAAGGGGCGTCGTGTTGGAGGGCAATATAGCGTTTTCAGGCGACGTGGATACCGCTTCGCGTGAAGAAAACGCGTGGCTGGAATGAGCCCAATACAGGGGCTTTTGGCAAGCCAACTTGCCGCTGCGCGCGCGTCGGGCTAGGACAAACCATGCCCCGCACTGGATTGCCGAAATTGCCGCGAGCCGAACCATGACGATCCCCATCGCGCTCACCATCGCCGGCTCGGATTGCTCCGGCGGCGCCGGCATCCAGGCTGACCTCAAGAGCTTTGCCGCGCTCGGCGTCTACGGCGCCTCCGTCATCACCGCCCTGACCGCGCAAAACACGCGGGGCGTCACCGGTATTCATCAGGTGCCCGCTGATTTCGTCACTGCGCAGATCGATGCGGTGTTCGCTGACCTCGACGTCAAGGCCGTCAAGATCGGCATGGTGGCGGACCTCGCCGTGATCGATGCCATCGCCGCGGGACTCCAAAAATGGTCGCCGAAACACATCGTGCTCGATCCCGTGATGGTCGCGACCTCGGGCGATCGGCTGCTGGCAGCCGAAGCCGTTGACGCCTTGCGCACAAAACTCATTCCGCTGGCATCGCTGATCACGCCCAATATGCCGGAAGCCGCCGCTCTTCTGAATGAGCCGGTTGCCGCCGACGAGGCCGCGATCGAGAGCCAGGGAAAGCGGCTGCTGGCGATGGGCTGTCCGGCGGTGCTGATCAAGGGCGGGCACGGGCAGGGCGCCGAGAGCATCGACTATCTCGTCACCGGCAGCGGCACCATCGCGCTGGCGGCGCCGCGCATCGCCACCCAAAACACCCACGGCACCGGCTGTTCATTGTCATCGGCCGTCGCCGCCGGTCTGGCAAAAGGCGAGGACATGGAAACCGCGGTGCGCCATGCCAAGGCCTGGGTCAGCGCCGCGATCGCGGCAGCGGACCGGCTCGGCGTCGGCCATGGCCACGGGCCGATCCATCATTTCCACGGGTTTTATTAGGGTCGCCCGCTCACCCCCCAAAAGTCGGTTGGCGCGGGTGGACACAGTCCTTGAAAACTTCAAAATCCTTCCACGCCGGCTCGGGCGCATCGTATCCCGGTCGCGGCGCGTAGATCGAGGGATCGACCAGCTGCATGTCCGGGATGTAGCGCGGGCAATTCGGGAAGATCACGCGCGCGGTCACGCGGACGATCAGCTGCGCGCCGACGGTGCTGGCGAGCAGCGGATCCTCGCGGTTCACCGTCGCCGTGCCGTTGACACGCAGGCGCTGCGGCCTGCCATGCATGGCGATGAACAGCAGGCCGACGTCGGCATTGACCACGATGTTGCCGAGGCTCTTGAACATGCCGTTGCCGTCGTAGTCGGGGAATGCGAGTTCGGACGGGCCGGTGACGGCCACGAAGCCCGGCATGCCGCCCTTGAACGAGCAATCGGGCCGCCCCTCGGCGTCGGCCGTCGCCAGAAAGAAATACGGCGCGCTCCCGATGAAGGCCCTGTCCTCGGGCGTGAACTCCGTGCGGCAGAATTCTTCCAGGCGATCGGAAATCCGGCGGCTTTCGAATTCGTCCTGCAGCCGGCGGCTACCCTCATGAAACATGATGCTGTCGGTCATGGCTGCTCCCGGGTCATGTGGCAGTCGGGCAGGATGTTCGCCGTCCTGCCGGGAACAAGTGTAGCACCGATTTTCCGGTCGCACGCGCCGCGCGCAGGCGCGTCAAACCAGTTTCATGGGCCTGTCACCCACCACGCGAAGCTCGATCCCGCTTATCAGATCCGAACGGAGCACCTCGGCGGTGCCGATGGCGTCCATCGTCTGCTGCAGCGTGCTGACGTTCGATCCAAGCGCCACGATTCCGCCCAGCATCGCGCCGATCGATCCCAGCGCGACGGCCGCACTGGATCCGAACAGGCCAAGCATCGTGACGAGCAGCATGGCGGCGCCGGCGGCGATGGCCGCCTTGGACACCAGGATGATCTTCCGGCATTGCTCGGCGACCGCGGCAAGCTCCTCCAGCCGCGCTTCGATTCGTGAAATCTGGTCGGTCGGGTTGTCCTCGGCCATCAGGCCGGCGGCAAGCCGAGCGCCTGCCCACTCTCGATCCAGATCGGCAATTCGCGCTGGTACAAGGCATTGGCTTCCTTGAAGCCGATCGCCGGATCGAGCGCGAAAGTGGCGAGAACTTCCTTCACTTTCGGATCCTGGTTGGCCGCCACGCAGAGCTCCGACAGCCGGTCGACGATCGGTTGCGGCGTCGCCTTCGGCAACGCCCAGCCCGAGAATCCGCTGATGGTGAAAAACTTCGACGTCGCGCCCTGTTCGGGCAGGGTCTTGACGTCAGGGATCGCGGGGACCTTTCTCGAATGCACCGCGAACAGGACGCCCTTGTTGCTTTGCAGGACGGACTGTGCGGCCGTATAGCTGCCCATCGCGACATCGAGCGTGCCGTCCAGCAGGCCCGTCCACATCGGCGCTTCGCCCCGGTAGTGGATCGGTTCGATCTTGAGGCCATACTGCTTGTTGAGTTCATTGATCGTCATGTGCGGGGCCGAGCCCGCGCTGTAGGTGCCGAAGTTCACCTGGCCCTTCTTGCGCGCGAAGGCGACGAAATCGTCCAGCGACTTGACGCCGGACTCGAGGCTCGCGATCAGCAGCAGGCCGGCGCCGGGGATGATGCTGACCAGCGTCAGGTCCTTGTCCATGTCGTAGCCGGGGTTCTTCATCATCACCCGGTTCATCACATAGGTGGTCGAGATCGAGCACAGGATGGTGTGGCCATCCGGCGCCGCGCGCGCCACTTCCGCCGCGCCGATGGAGCCCGAGGCGCCCGCCTTGTTTTCGATGATGACGTTCTGCCCCACCTGCCTGGAGATGAAATCGCCAAAGGCGCGCGCCAGCAGGTCGGTCTGCCCGCCGGCCGGATAGCTGCAGACCATGCGGATTTGCCGCGACGGCCACGCGGCCTGCGCCGAAGCCCCGCGCGTCAGGAAAGGCATCGCGGCGGCTGCGGTACCGCCGGCGATCAAGTGACGGCGATTGAATTTCGTTGACATGATTCCTCCCTGAACTTTCGGCGAGGGTATCGCATCGTCCGGCTTCTGCAATGCGCAAAAAACGGGACAGATTGGCGCATTCAATCAAGTGGGGCTGTCCTCGCATGCCCGGCAGACCCGCTTACGCGATTTTCCGCATTTTTGGGGGCGTGACGACGCCGGCGACCCGGTCACTTCGCGCCGGCCTTTTCCAGGATGACGACCATCTCCCGATAGCCGCGGCTTCTCGCGAGCTTGAGCGGCGTCGCGCCGCTGCCGTCGGGAATATTGACGTTGGCGCCGGCGTCGACCAACGCGCGCAAGGTCTCGGTGTGGTTCCTGCCGCCATCGCCGAGCACGATGGATTCGATCAGCGCGGTCCATTGCAGATTGTTGACGTGATCGAGCGGCGCCTTGGCGGCAATCAGCGTTCGCACCACTTCGGCGTGGCCGAGATGGGCTGCCGCGATGAGGGCCGTACCGTCGTAACGGCTGGTGACGGCCTTCGGATTGCCGCCGCCTTCGAGCGCGATCTTGAGCATCGGCACGTCGTTGGCGACCGCCGCAATGGTGATGATGTCGTAGCGGTCGATTTCAAGCTTGTTCGGATCGGCGCCCAGCCGGATCAGGGTGCGGGCGGCATCGTGCTGCTTCTGGTAGACCGCGACATGCAGCGGCGTGCGACGGCGATCGTCGATGGCTTCCTTGTCTTCGGCCGAGGCGATCCGCTTTTCGATGTCGGCGACGTCGCCACGGGCGGCGGCGGCATGCAGGCCGCCATAGGCGCGCAATTCGGCCTCGGTCGGGGCGATCTGGGCCGGCGCGGGCAGGGCAGCCAGCAGGGTGAAAAAAACGATGGCCAGGGCATACATGGGAAGGAAGCTCCGGTCCGCTGAGCGACGGGAAACATAGCATCGAAGGTTCGATCGGCAAATCGGGAGTCCGGGCTTTCGACGATTGTCGACGCGGTGGGGCTGTGCTTCCCTGCTCCAGAGGAACGGTTCGAAGCCGACGGCGTTCTGTGCACGCGGTGGCGACCCGATGGTCGATCTCGAGGGAGGTTCTAATGCGCATTTCCGCTTTGGCGATTTTGACGGTCGCGACGGCTTTGACCGCAGCGCCGGCTGTGGCCCAGACCTATGATCCGAAATATCCGGTCTGCCTGCAGATCTACCAGGGGTTTACGGATTACTATTTCGAATGCGCCTATACCTCGCTGCCACAGTGCCAGATGTCGGCGTCGGGCCGCGCCGCACAATGCGTCAACAATCCATATTACACCGGCACCCGAAAGCCGCCGCGACAACGCGACCGGCGGCCGCGCCGCGAGTACTGAGTTTGAAACAATCCGTCGAACCGTAGCCCGGATGAAGCCACGGGGCGGCGCTCGGCGCCGTCCGGTGGCGTAATCCGGGGCCAGCCTCACGCTCCTACCCGGATTGCGCCAACGGGCGCGCATTCGCGCGACCGTTGGCTCCATCCAGGCTACGCAGGGACGACGTGTGGAGACGGTGTCGCCCGGCTGTCGCACGGCGCTGCTATCCCTTTTCTCGGATCAGGCAATTGATTCGGCAGGATTCATCGGCAGCGCAAGCCGTCATCGCGCTGTCATGGAAACCTGCTAGCTGCTCGCGCATGGGAAGTGACGTGATGAGTGAAGAGTGTCCCGAGCGACGCTTTCGCACTTTGTTTATCTCCGACGTTCACCTCGGAGCCCGCGGCTCGCAAGCCGACCAATTGCTGGATTTCCTGCGCTGCCATGATGCCGACACCATCTATCTGGTTGGCGATATCGTCGATGGCTGGGCGCTGCAGTCCGGCTGGTACTGGCCGCAATCGCATAACGACTTCGTGCAGAAAATGCTGCGCAAGGTGCGCAAGGGCGCCAAGGTCGTCTACGTGCCGGGCAATCACGACGAGTTTCTGCGCAACTATTACGGCACCCATTTCGGCGGCATCGACGTCGTCGAGGACGCCATTCACGAGGGCGTCGACGGCAAGCGCTATCTGGTGATCCACGGCGACATTTTCGATCTCGTGGTGCAGAACGCGCGCTGGCTCGCCCATCTCGGCGACAAGGCCTATGATTTCGCGATCCGGATGAACCGCCTGGTCAACTTCTTCCGCCGCGCGTTCGGCGTGCCCTATTGGTCGCTGTCGCAATGGGCCAAGCTCAAGGTCAAGAACGCCGTCAACTACATCGGCGCGTTCGAGCAGACGCTCGCCGCCGAAGCGCGCCGTCACGATGCCGACGGCGTGATCTGCGGCCATATCCACTACGCCACCATCCGCGATGAACACGGCATCCGCTACATGAACTGCGGCGACTGGGTGGAAAGCTGTACCGCGCTGGTCGAGCATGAGGACGGCCGCTTCGAGATCATCAGCTGGACCGACCCGTTGCGGCGGACCGCGCCGATGGCCGCGATTGCGGCGCGGGCGGCCTGATGCGCGTCCTGGTCGCGACCGATGCGTGGCATCCCCAGGTCAACGGCGTGGTGCGGACGCTGACCATGATGGCGGAGGCGGCCAGGCCGCTCGGCGTCGATGTCAGTTTCATCACGCCGCAATCGTTCCGCACCGTCGCGCTGCCGAGCTATCCGGACCTGCGGCTGGCGTTGCCGTCGCCGGGGAAGCTAGCCCGGCTGATCGCCGCGGCCCGTCCCGACAGCATTCACATCGCCACCGAAGGACCGATCGGATGGCTGGCGCGGCGCTATTGCCGCCAACATCGAATGCCGTTCACCACCAGCTTTCATACCCGCTTTCCGGAATATATCTCGGCGCGCTTGCCCGTGCCGGAGTCCTGGATCTGGGCGGGATTGCGCTGGTTTCACAATGCCGGCCAGGCGGTGATGGCGGCGACGCCGGCGCTGGCAAGCGAGTTGCGCATCCGCGGCTTTCGCAACGTCGTGCTGTGGCCGCGCGGGGTGGACACCAGCGTTTTTCATCCGCGCCCCGTTGACCTCGGCCTGCCGCGCCCGATCTTTCTCTGTGTCGGCCGCGTCGCGGTGGAAAAGAACCTCGAAGCGTTTCTCGACCTCGATCTGCCCGGCACCAAACTGATCGTCGGCGACGGACCGGCGCGCGCTGCCCTGATGCGAAAATATCCGCAAGCGGTGTTTCTCGGGGCAAGGCAGGGCGAACAACTGGCGCAGGCCTATGCGGCCGCCGACGTCTTCGTGTTTCCGAGCCGGACCGACACGTTCGGGCTGGTGCTGCTCGAAGCGCTGGCCAGCGGCCTGCCGGTCGCGGCGTTTCCGGTGACCGGTCCGCGCGACGTGATCGGCACGGCACCGGTCGGCTCGTTGCACGACGATCTGCAGGTCGCGTGCCTCGCCGCGCTGACCATTTCACCGCAGGACTGCCTCGCCTTTGCCGCAAAGCATAGCTGGGAGGCTTCAGCCCGCGCCTTTGTCGATAATGTCACCCATATCCGCATCGATCCGGAAGGCGATCCGGTTCCATTCGAGGTGGACCAGCCGCGTTTCGTCAGCTGATCCTGCTCGAAGCACCTTGCCCGCCTGCCGGCGCAGGCGTAACTTTGCGCGATGACAATCGCCATCCTGCCTGTGACTTCCGCCGACATCGATGCCGCCGCGCGCGTCATCGCGCCCTACGCGGTGCGAACCCCGATGCTGTCGCCGTCCGTTCTCAATGAGCGGATGGGGACCCGGATCTTCCTGAAGCCGGAAATGTTGCAGCGGACTGGCTCGTTCAAGTTTCGCGGCGCCTTCAACAAGCTGTCGTCGATTCCGCAGGAAGCGCGCGGCGGCGGCGTGGTGGCGTTCTCGTCCGGCAACCACGCCCAGGGCGTCGCGCATGCAGCGCAACTGCTCGGCATGCAGGCGACCATCGTGATGCCGGCCGATGCGCCGCTCTCCAAGCGCGAGCGCACCAGAGCCTACGGCGCCGAGGTCGTTTTGTACGACCGTGACCGCGAGGATCGCGAAGCGATTTCCCGCGAGATCGCCGACAGACGCGGCGCCACGCTGGTGCGGCCCTATGACGATCCCTATGTGATCGCGGGACAGGGTACCGTGGGCCGCGAGATCGCAGAGGATATGGCCGCCCTCGGCCTGACACCCGATATCGTGGTGGCGCCCGCCTCGGGCGGCGGCCTGATCGCCGGCGTCGCCACCGCGATCAAGGCGCGCTATCCGCAGGCCATGGTGATGTCCGGCGAGCCCGAAGAGTTCGACGACCACGCGCGCTCGCTGCGCGCGGGCAAGCGCGAAGCGCACGGCTCAAAAGGCCGCACCATCTGCGATGCGCTGATGGCCGCGATCCCCGGCGAGATCACCTTCTCCATCAACAGCCAGCTGCTCGCGCAAGGCATCACCGCCAGCGATGCCGAAGTGGGTACCGCGGTCGGATTTGCCTTTCGCGAATTGAAACTGGTGGTCGAGCCCGGCGGCGCCGTCGGCCTCGCCGCGCTGCTGGCCGGCCGCATCGACGTCAAGGGCAAGAACGTCGTCATCGTGCTGTCGGGCGGCAATGTCGATGCGGATCTGTTCGCGCGATTGATCAGCTGAGCCGCAGATCAGCGAAAGTGCTTACGAGAAGAACGCGATCTTCTCGGCTTGGCTCATGCGCCGGATCGGCGCCAACGGATCAGATCCAGCGGCTGCGGGCCGGTTCAGAATTCCCCTTGAGATCAGCGAGGAGCCGAGCGAAGGCTCTTCGTCTGCCTGAAGCGCGGGTTGCAGCGACGGTTCGACGGCCGGCGGCTCTGCCACGGCGGCCATCGGTTCGGGCTCGGGCTCCCGCTCCGGCGCGACGCTGACGGGATCGGCAGGCGCGAGCTCCGCGACGGCGGCCTCGGCCGATTCCATTTCGGCGACATCATTGAAATCCGTGGGATCATCCGCGGCCATTTCGAGCGCGATCATGTCGAGGATCGCGTCATCCTCGGCATCGGCGGCTTCGCCGGTCAGGCCCACCGGCTCGGCCGCTTCATCCATGGTCTCCGCCATGGCATCCACGGTGTCGACCGTTACGTCGGCGCTCTCCACCATCGCGTCCACGGTCTCGATCGTAGAGTCTGCGGTCTCGATCGTTACGTCGGCGGTCTCGACCAGCACCTCTGCGGCTTCCGCCGTCGCGATGGCTTGTTCGGCCAGCACCGACGAGGCTCTGACCGTGGCTTCGGAGTCTTCTGCAGGGACCGAGGCCGCGGTCTCCAGCGGCTCCACCAGGGCGGCGAGCATTTCATCCGATGGGGCGGGCGGGGCCGCGGCCGACGGGCTGTCTTCCGCCGCGGCTTGCGGCGATGCGGGCGCGGCCTCGTGGCCGCCGAGTTCCGCGAGCTGCCGCTCGATGACGTCGAACGCAACAAGGGGATTGATCGATGCGATCTCGCCGCAGGCGCCCTCGATGGCGTTGATCTGGGAATCGATCAGATCGCAGATCCGGCCGTCGGCGCCGATTTCGCGCCAGCGCCAGGCGATTTCCCGGATGATCCGGCTGCCCTTGCGGACCGGCCCGAGCTTTTCCTCCAGCGCGAGCCCGTCGAGTGCGGCGACCCGGGCCGCATCGACCGCGCTGCGGATCGCGGCCAGCGCGTCCTTCAGCCCGTCGTCGGGAGCCGGCTGGGGTTGCCGCTGGGCCGCCAGGTTTTCCTCGAGCCGCGCCACCGCCTCCAGCACCATGCTGGTGTCGGCATTGCGGTTGCGCTTGGCGTATTCGCCGAGGAACCAGCGGCCCCGCGAGGTCTCCATGAACGCCTTGCTGATCGCGTCATAGTCTTCCTCGCTCGGCTGGGCAGCGCGAGCGGAGATCGGAGACAGCGCAAATGCTTCATCGGCCATGCAAGACTCACCGCGCAAATGTCAGCGCGTTGCGTTAACGATCATCACGATATCGAACGAATCGCAATTGAATTGATGCCGAGCGAATCACAAATCCCCACCGCATCTCAAGCGGCCTCCAGGCGATTCGCCACGCGGCTGGCGCTGTTTTACGGCACGCTGTTCGGCCTCGTCGGCACCCATCTGCCGTTCTTCCCGGTATGGCTGAAGGCGGTCGGGATCGATGCGTCGTGGATCGGTATTATTACGGCCGTCCCCTCGGTGACGCGCTTTACGGTGCTGCCGTTCATCACCGGCCTTGCCGAGCGGCGTCAGGCGCTGCGCGGCACCCTGATCGTGGCGGCCTTTGCCACCGCGCTCGGGCTGGCGCTGGTCGGAACCCAGCATTTGCCGCTCGCGGTATTCCTGATCTACGTCGTCACCTCGGGCCTGTGGACGTCGATGACGCCGCTGACCGATGCCTATGCGCTGCGCGGCGTGGCGCGTTACGGGCTGAATTACGGGCCGCTGCGGCTGTGGGGCTCGGCGGCTTTCGTGGCCGGCGCGCTGGCCTGCGGGCTATTGGTCGACCTGATCGCCGCCGAACGGCTGATCTGGGTGATCGCGTCGGTGGCGGCGCTCGGCGCGCTCGTCAGCCTCGGGCTGCAGCCGCTGGACAGCCCGAGAACAGCGGCGGCGCCCACGCAAGGCACCACCGCGCTGCTGCGCGATCCCGGCTTTCTCGCCATCATTGCCACCTCGGCCCTGATCCAGGGCAGCCACGCCGCCTATTACGTGTTCGCGTCGATCGCCTGGCAGCAGTCGGGGCTGGGCGGGCTGACCATTGCGGGGCTCTGGTCGCTCGGCGTACTCGCCGAGATCGTGGTGTTCGCGCTGTCGCCGCGGTTCACGCTGCATCCCTCGCGGCTGGTGGTGATCGCGGCCCTCTGCGCGGTCGCGCGCTGGTCGATCACCGCGCAGGATCCGCCGATCGCGGTGCTTGCCGTCGTGCAACTGGCGCATGGCCTGACCTTCGGGCTGACCATGGTCGGCACCATGGGCCTGATGGTGCGGCATGTTCCGATCCAGATGATGGCGCGGGGGCAGGGCTATCTTGCGGCCTGCACCGGCATCGTCACCTCGACCGCGTCGATTTCGTCCGGCATGATCTTCGCCCGCTACGGGCAGGGCGTCTATTACCTGATGGCCACGATGGCGCTGTCAGGCGGCCTCATCATGTGGTTTTCGCGGCATCGCATAGCGTTTTCGAGCGAAGTGGATGCCGGTTCGCGTTAAGAAAACGCGTCAAAAAATGTCTCTCCCATCATCCCCACAGCGCCGCTTCCGGCGGATAGACCAGGCTGCCGTCATAGCGCAGGCCGCCGTCGCGGTCGCGCGCCAGCAACAGCGGGCCATCGAGATCGACGAAGCGGGCCTGTCGCGCCAGCAGCATCGCCGGCGCCATCGCCAGCGAGGTCGCGACCATGCAGCCGATCATGATTTCGAATCCGAGCGCCTGCGCCGCATCCGCCATGACAAGCGCCTCGGTCAGCCCGCCGGTCTTGTCGAGTTTTATATTCACGGCGTCGTAGCGGTCACGCAGTCCATCGAGCGATTTCCGGTCGTGCACGCTTTCGTCGGCGCAGACGGCGACCGGTCTGCGGCCGATCCGCGCCAGCGCCTCATCCTGTCCGGCCGGCAGCGGCTGCTCCACCAGCGTGACGCCCACCTCGGCGCATTCGGCGAGATTTTGTTCCAGATTGTGCGGCGTCCAGGCCTCGTTGGCATCGACGATGAGTTCGGATTCGGGCGCGGCCTTGCGCACCGCGGCGATTCGCAATCCATCGCCGTCGCCGCCGAGCTTGATCTTGAGCAGGGGCCGGTGCGCCGCTTTGGCGGTCGCCGCCGCCATCGCCTCTGATGTCCCCAGCGAAATGGTGTAGGCGGTGGTGCAGGCGGCAGGCGCCGGCCGTCCGAGCAGGTCCCAGGCGCGCCGACCGCTGGCCTTGGCTTCGAGGTCCAATAGCGCGCAATCCAGCGCGTTACGGGCGGCGCCGGCCGGCATGGCGGCCTGCAGGGCGTGCCTGTCGAGGCCGCGCGACAGCGGCCCCTGCATCGCCTGCAGGGCGGCCAGCGTCGCTTCCGGGGTCTCGCCATAGCGCGGATAGGGGACGCATTCGCCCCGCCCGGTATGGCCGTCATGGCTGACCTCAGCTACGACCGACACCGCCTCGGTCTTGGCGCCCCGGCTGATGGTGAAGGAACCCGCGATCGGCCAGCGTTCGATTCGGGCGGCAAGCACGGGGGATTTGCTGGAAGTCATTTGAAAATCTGGCAATTTCTGAACCACCGGCTTGCCCGGCGCAACCAAGTATGGCTGTTAAGGGACATGTTCTACAAGGCGGCGTGTTGGATCCTTTCCTGCTTCACTGGCGGGGAATCGGCTGGGGTGTTGGCATCGTGAGCGGCGACCCGACATTGGAGCGGATTGCACGGGGCAATGGCCTGGCGCTGTGCGCCGCGGGTTCGTGGACCGCGCGCTTTGCGCAGGATCTCGAGCGGATCGTCGCCGACGCCGAAAAGCTGGCCGGCAGCCGGCCCAATATCTTCATCGATGTCTCGCAGGTCTCCAAGCTCGACACCTTCGGGGCCTGGCTGATCGAGCGGTTGCGCCGCAGCCTGACCCAGGGCGGGGTGGAGGCGAAGATCGCCGGGCTTTCGGCCAATTATTCCACCCTGGTCGATGAAGTGCGCCGGGTGAAGGCGGCCCCGCCGCCCGACGCCGTCCGGGTGACGATTACCGGTATGCTGGACCAGGTCGGCCGCAGCGTAGCCGGCGTCGGCGCCACCCTGGTCGGCCTGATCGACATGCTCGGCGCGGTGCTGGCCGCCGGCGGCCGGGTGCTGATCCGCCCGCGCGGCTTTCGGTTGACCTCGACGGTGCACCACCTCGAACAGGTCTGCTGGCGCGCAGTGCCGATCGTCGTGCTGATCACCTTCCTGATCGGCTGCATCATCGCGCAGCAGGGCATCTTTCATTTCCGCCAGTTCGGCGCCGACATCTTCGTGGTCGACATGCTGGGCGTGCTGGTGCTGCGCGAGATCGGCGTGCTGCTGGTGGCGATCATGGTGGCGGGCCGCTCCGGCAGCGCCTACACCGCCGAACTCGGCTCGATGAAGATGCGCGAAGAGATCGACGCGCTGCGCACCATGGGGTTCGATCCGATCGAAGTGCTGATTCTGCCGCGCATGCTGGCGCTGGTGATCGCGCTGCCAATCCTGGCTTTTCTCGGCGCGATGGCGGCGTTGTATGGCGGCGGGCTGGTGGCTTGGCTCTATGGCGGGGTCGAGCCGGAAGCCTTCCTGCTGCGCTTGCGTGACGCCATTTCGATCAACCATTTCACCGTCGGCCTGATCAAGGCGCCGGTGATGGCGGCGGTGATCGGCATCGTCGCCTGCGTCGAAGGGCTTGCGGTGCAGGGCAGCGCCGAATCGCTCGGGCAGCACACGACGTCGTCGGTGGTGAAGGGAATCTTCTTCGTCATCGTGATGGACGGCGTGTTCGCGATCTTCTTCGCATCGATCGGAATGTGACGATGGCCCCGCAACCTTCCGACAACATCATCCGGGTCCGCGACATCACCGTACAGTTCGGCAAGAACCGTATCCTCGACGGCCTCAACCTCGATGTGAAGCGCGGCGAGATCTTGGGCTTTGTCGGCCCCTCGGGGGCCGGCAAGTCGGTGCTGACGCGCACCATCATCGGCCTCGTCCCCAAGGTCGCCGGCAGCATCGAGGTATTCGGCGTCGATCTCGACGCCGCCGACGCCAAGGCGCGGCGCGGTGTCGAACGGCGCTGGGGCGTGCTGTTCCAGCAGGGCGCGCTGTTCTCCTCGCTGACGGTGCGGCAGAACATCCAGTTTCCGGTGCGCGAATATCTCAAGCTCTCGCAGCGGCTGATGGACGAGATCACGGCCGCCAAGCTCGTCATGGTGGGCCTCAAGCCCGAAGTCGCCGACCGCTTTCCCTCGGAACTGTCCGGCGGCATGATCAAGCGCGTGGCGCTGGCCCGCGCGCTGGCGCTCGATCCGGAACTTGTCTTCCTCGACGAGCCGACCTCCGGCCTCGATCCAATCGGCGCCGGCGACTTCGACGAGCTGGTCCGCACCCTGCAGCGTACTTTGGGCCTGACCGTTTTCATGGTAACCCACGATCTGGACAGCCTTTATACGGCTTGCGACCGGATCGCGGTGTTAGGGAACGGTAAGATCATTGCGGCAGGATCGGTCGCCGACATGCAGGCCTCGCAACATCCCTGGTTGAGGCAATACTTCCACGGCAAGCGCGCCCGCGCGGTCATGGGCTAGTACCGGAGTTTGATTGAATGGAAACGCGGGCGAATTACGTCCTGATCGGAGCCTTCACGCTGGCAGTGATTGCCGCGGCGTTCGGCTTTGTGCTGTGGTTCCAGAGCCTCCACACAACCAAGGCGCGCAGCCCGATCCGGATCGTGTTCGAAGGCCCGGCGTCCGGCCTGCGCAACGGCGGCAGCGTCAATTTCAACGGTATCCGGATAGGCGAAGTCATCTCCGTAAAGCTGGATAACCCGCGTCGAGTCGTCGCACTCGCCATGGTCGAGAACAAGGCGCCGATCCGCAAGGACACCCTGGTCGGGCTCGAATTCCAGGGCCTGACCGGCGTTGCCGCGATCTCGCTGAAGGGCGGCGAGGAGGCGGCCCCGGCCGTTCCGCTCGATGAGGACGGCATCCCGGTCCTGACCGCTGACCCGAACGCGCTGCAGGACGTCACCGAGGCGATCCGCGCCACCCTGCAGAACGTCAACCGGATCGTCGCCGACAACCAGGAATCGGTCAAAAACTCGCTGCGCAACCTGGAAACCTTTACGGGCGCGCTGGCGCGCAATTCCGAAAAGATCGACGGCATCATGGTCAAGGTCGACGGCGTGATGGGCAAGGCCGACAGCCTGATGCTGGGCCTCAACACGGTTGCGGGCGGCAGTTCCGGCGGTGAACTCTCGGCGATGCTGAAGGCGATCAAGGAACTCGCCGACGACCTCGACAAGCGTACCAACCTGCTGATCGCCGACGGCCGTCGCACCCTCGGCGACATCAGCCGCGCCGTGAACAATTTCGACCGCAACCCGAGCCGGGTGATCTTCGGCGGCAGCAATAACGCCGTAGCGCCCGAGCCCGCGCCAGCGAGGCCGCCCGCGCCGTCAGCGGGGCCGAGGCCGCCCGCGGCCGGCGCTGCACCTCGCAGGCCGCAATAGCGGGCGGAATGCACCTCGCGTAAGGGGCTATGCGCAAGTGCCGAGCGCCGCAATCGTGTGACTGATGATATTCTTATCGAGGATATCGCGCGTCACAAGGCGACCTTGCGCCCGGCTTCGCACGAACGAGTGAGATCGAGATCGGCTCCGACCAGAGGCGAACGACGCAACGCGGCGAGGATGTTGCCTTTCGTTGGCGGTTCGCCGGTGGCGTCAGATGGCGCCGTGCCCCTCTTGGCCTGTCGCCTGCGATAAACGCGTAGTGCTCGCTTCTTGGCGGTGTCACTCATGGCGGCGATGTCTCCGAATATACCAAGAAGCATATCGGATCTTTATTCAGTTGCGAGTTGAGCATTGCGGAGCCGCAACCTGCGTCAAAAAACAAAATGGAGGCCGAGAGGCCTCCATTTTTAATCGCTACTCGCTAGTCGCAACTTATCCCAGCCGTCCCGCCGCATGCGCGAGCAGGGTGTAGACCAGACCGGTCTCCGAGGTGAGGTGGCTGCGCAGCATCGCCGGGCCGCGCTCGTCGCGGGCGACCTCATCGAGCAGGCGCTCGAACTCGGTGATGTAGCGGTCCACCGTCTGCTTGAAGGCGCGGTCGGCGCGGTATTTGCGGGCGACCTCGTCGAAGGCCTTCTGGCCGGCCGGCGTGTAGAGCCGTTTTGTGAACGCCTTGCTCTCGCCGCGCTGATAGCGATCCCACATCTCGGCGGCGAGGTTGCGATCCATCAGGCGGCCGATGTCGAGCGACAGCGATGCCAGCGGATTGTCGCTCGCTGCCGCTGGCGCGGGAGCGGGGCGGCGCGCCGCCTGGGCGGGGCCGGCGGCATCGGTGCGGTTCAACAGGTCAGACAACCAGCCGTCACGTCCCTGGTCGGAACTGGCGGGGCTAACCGGCGGCGCTTCGGTGCGGCGCGGGGCAGGCCCACCGAGGTCCGGCGGCGGCAGGGTCGATGCGGCGCTGCCGCCCATGCGCGGTGCGGAGCGCGACTGACCGCCGGCGGCGACCAGCATCGGCTCTTCCTCGCGCTGCACGCTGGCGCGGCCCGCGGAGACCACGTCGAGGCCGCGGCCATGATGGGCGACGATCCGGTTCAGTTCGGCCAACGCCTCGATCTGGTCGACGATCACCTTGCGCATCTGCGCGGTGCTTTCGGCGGCCTCCTGCGGCATTTCCAGCACGCCGCGGCGCAGCTCGTTGCGGGTGGCGTCGAGCTCGTTGTGCATTTCCGACGCCATCTGCTTCATGCTCGCCACCATGTTGGCGAACTTTTCCGCGGACTGCTTGAACATCGCGTCGGCTTCCTGGGTGCCCTGCTGATAGAGCTCGGCCATGGTGTCGGCGGTGAGCCGGCGTTCCTCCTCGGCCGCAGCCCGCACCGCTTCGAACTGATGGCTGATGGCGGCCGAACCCGCGCCTGCGGTTTCCGCAACCACGCGGGCGATATCGCGGGCGCGCTCTTCGGCGGCCGCCAGCGATTCATCCAGCAGGCTGGTGAAGCGCGACAGCCGCTGATCGAGATCGGCGGTGCGCAGGTCGATGGTGGTGACCAGCGATTCCAGCGCCGATTTGCGCTCGGAAACGGAGGCCGTGGTGCTGCGGTTGCTTTGCTCGACCACCGCCGCGGCCTCGACCAGCGCCTGGCCGTGGTGCTCGAACTGGCTGGACAGCGAACCGAGGTCCTCCAGCGCCTTCGAGGTCTTGGCGTTGAAGACGCTGAGCTGGTCTTCCAGCGTCTGCGTCGCGACGCCGTTGCGCGAGGTGACGTCGTTCATGGCGGACACGAAGTCGGCCACGCGGGTCACCAAGGCGCGCTCCAGCGAGTTGAGGTTGTCATGCGCGCCGGTCAGCACTTCCTGCAGCAGGATGTTGCCTTCACGCAGCCGCTCGAACAGGGCGACGGTGTCGGTGCGCAGGATCTTGCTGGTCTCCTGCATTTCGGTGACGGCCGCGATCGAAACCTGACGCGACTGGTCGATCGCCGCGCGCGAGGACTGCTCGAGTTCCTTCAGCGACTTGGCTACGGCGCCGGTGGCGAGTTCGCCGGCGGACGTGATGGTCCGCGCGACGTCGGAGCCGTTGGTCATCAACGACTGCGAGAACGCCTGGCCCCTGGTCTCGATCGATTTCAGGGCGTCGGATGTCACGCGATCGATGTCGACCGTGAGCTGGCTGGTCTTCGAGCCGATCGCCTCGACCAGCGTCCCGCGCTTGCCGTCGATCATCTGCGCCAGCCGGTCGGTCTGCTGCTGCACATAGGTGACGATTTCGTCGGTCTTGCCGGTCATGGTGGAGCCGAACGAGCCGCTGGCGGCAAGCACGGTGCGCTCGACTTCAGCCGAGGTCGACTTGACCTTGGAACTGACCTCGTTCGACGCGGCCACCAGTGCGCTCTGGGCGTTGAGCGCGCTGGTCTGGATATTGTCGGTAGTGTTGGCGGTGACCGTGCTGAGCGAACGCTCGATGTCTACAGCGATCGCCTTGATCTGGCTGGCGGCATCGGCGGAAGTCGCCGTCAGCGAGCTTTGCACCTCGCGCGCGCTGGCGAGGATCGAGGCGGCGGTGTCGGCGCCGACCGCCGTCAATGTGCGTTCCACATCGATCGCGAGCGACTTGACGTGGCTGGCGGCATCGGCGGATGCGGCGACCAGGGTGTTCTGGGCCTCGCGGGCGCCCGAGGTGATCGCCTCCGAGGTGGAAGCGCCGGCCACCGACAGCGAACGCTGGATATCCGCTGCCAGCGACCTGACCTGGCTGGTCGCATCCGCGGACGCATTGACCAGCATGTTCTGCGCATCGCGCGCGCCTGAGGTGAGCGCCTCGGCGGTCGAGGCGCCGGCCATGGTCAGCGTCTCGGCGGTAGAGGTGCCGGCCATCGACAGCGAGCGCTGGATGTCGGCCGCCAGCGACTTGACCTGGCTGGCCGCATCGTTGGACGCATTGATCAGCGTGGTCTGGGCTTCACGCGCGCCGGCGGTGACCGCCTCGGCGGTGGAGGTACCGGCGATCGACAGCGAACGCTCGACATCGGCGGCCAGCGACCTGACCTGGTTGGTGGCATCCATCGAAGCGGTGACCAGCGTGCTCTGTGCTTCGCGCGCGCCGGCGGTGATCGCTTCGGCCGTGGAAGTTCCGACCGCGGAGAGCGAGCGCTCAACATCGGCGGCCAGCGACTTGACCTGGTTCGCGGCATCCGTTGAAGCATTCACAAGTGTGCTCTGAGCTTCGCGTGCGCCGGCGGTGATCGTTTCGGCGGTGGAAGTTCCGGCCATCGAGAGCGAGCGCTCGACGTCGGCGGCCAGCGATTTGACCTGGCTTGCCGCATCCGCGGAAGCCGTAACCAGCGTGGTCTGCGCCTCGCGGGCGCCGGCGACGATCGAACTCGCGGTGGCGGACCCCGCGGCGGAGAGCGTGCGCTCGACGTCGGCGGACAGCGACTTGATCTGGCTGGCGGCCTCGGTGGAGGCCGACACCAGGGTGGACTGCGCATCGCGGGCGCTGGTCAGGATCGAGTTTGCGGCCCCGGTACCGACAGCGGTGAGGGCGCGTTCGACTTCACCCGAGGTCAGCTGCAGCTGTGCATTGACGTCGGATGAAACCGTCAGCAGCGATTGTTGCGCGGCGCGGGCGCCGGTCTGGATGGTCTCGCTGGTATTGACCACGAGGTTGGTCAGCGAGCGTTCCGCGTCCTCGACGTGGGACCTGATCCCGAACGACAATTCCTCGGCGCGGGCCATCAGGCCCTCGCTGGCCTGCCGGCCGCTGCTCTCGATGCGGCCTGCCACGGCTTCGATCCGCGAACCCAGGAGGTCCTCGAACTGCGCGACGCGCATGTCGATGTCGGAGGCAACCGCGCCGACCCGGGTTTCGATGCCCTGATGGATTTCCTGGAAGCGCGCGGTGATGGTGTCGGTCAGATGGGCGCTGCGGCCATCGATGGTCTGGGTCACGCCGGCAATGCGCTGGTCGATGGCTTCGACCGCCTGTGCGGCGCCCGTCGTCAGCGACGTGGTGAGATAGGTCAGGCGCGTGTCGATCGAGTGGATCGCCTGCGCGGTGCCGTCGGTCAACGACGTGGTGAGGTGGGTCAGGCGCGAGTCGAGCATGCTGACCGCCTGCGAGGCGCCGTCGGTCAGTGACGAAGCCAGCGTGCCCAGGCGGTTGTCGATGGTCTCGGTGACCGACTTCGCCCGCGTATCGAAATTCTGTTCGAGCGATTTGAGGCGGCCGTCGATCGACTCGTCGAACGACCTGATCCTGCCTTCGATCGAGCTGTCGAAGGATGCGATCTTGCCGTCGAGCGAGGTGTCGAGATGGGCGACGCGGCTACCCAGCGTGGTCTCGAACTGAACCAGGCGCTGGTCCAGCGAAGCGGTGATCTCGCCGCCATTGGTGCTCAGGCGGGTGTCGAAGGTGTCGACATAGGTCTTCAGGGTGTCCGAGATGTCCTGGGTGCGCTGACCCATGCGGTCGACGATTTCGCCGCCGAAGGTTTTGACGGTGCGGTCGAATTCCGAGATGTGGCGGGTGATCAGCGCGCCGAGCGTGCCCGAGTCGCGGGCGAATTTCTCCGCCAGTTCGCCGCCCTGGTTCCGCACCAGTTCGTCGAACGCGCTCATCTGCAAAGAGAGGGTGTCGTGCGCGGTTTCGGTCTGGCTGACGACCTTGGCCACCAGCGAGTTGACGGTGACGTCGAGCGCGTCGCTGGCCTTGTCGCCGGAGGTGAGGATCTGGGACGCCAGCCGGTTGCCGGCCTCGTCGATCTTGCTGACGAGATCGCCGCTGCGCAGTTCGAGCTCCAGCAGCAGGGAGTCGCTGGAATTCTTCAGCGAGTCGTGGACCTGCTCGGTGCGGTCGGAAATGCCGTCGACGATGGTGGAGGAGCGCTGCTCGAATTCGCTGGTGATGCGGTCGATCCGCTCGTTCAGCATTTCGTGGACGCGGTCGGCGAGGTCGACGAACTCGTCGTGGACGTGGCCGGTCTTGAAATTGAGGCTGGTGGTGAGGCGTTCGCTGGCGTCGAGCACGGCGCGCGTGGTCTCGGCGCTGGCTTCCTCGAGACGGTCGAGCAGGTCGCCGCCGCGCTCGCCGAGCGCGAGGATCATGTTGTCGCCGGCGTGGCTGAGCGCGCCGGTGATGTGCGCGCCGCGTTCTTCCAGCGCACCGGTGATGCTCTTGGCAACTTCGTCGACCCGCGATGCGATCGCATCCGAGATCAGCGCGATATCGTGGCGCAGGTCGATCTGCACGCCGGAGATGGCGCTGCGAACCTGCTCGGCCTGTCCGACCAGGTTGTCGCGCTGGTGGGCGATATCCTGCAGCAGCGCGCGGATGCGCACTTCGTTGTCGCTGTAGGCGCGTTCGAGCGCCGAGACTTCGTTGGCGACGAGGGTTTCGAGTTCGCCGGCGCGCGCGATCGCGCGCTCGACGCCGTCGCCCATGGCGGCGACTTCGCGGCGGATCGCCTGGCCGACGGTGACCATGGAGTCGGAGGCCGCACCCTCGGGCTCCGAAAAGCGGATCGCGACCTGCGCCATCGACTGCGCGATCATGCGCAATTCCTGGCCGCGCCAGGCAAGGCTCGCCAGGAAGTAGAACAGCAGCACCGGCGCAAAGAACAATGCGGCAAGGCCGGCCAGCACCAGCGTACCGCCGGGGCCCTGGCCGATCGACGCCTGCAGCGCGGGCAGGAAGCTGAAGGTCAGCAGCGCGCAGCCGATGATCCAGACGCCGGCAAACAGCGTGGCGAGGGTGTAGACGTTGCGGGCGGGGCGGCCCTTCTGGATCGCCTGCAGGATCTGGCCGATGGTTTCGCGGTCGTCATTGGCGGCGCGGCGGGCGGAGCGCGGCTCCTCGATCGGCTCGAAGATCTGCCGGTCGGCGCTCCGTGTGTCGAAGCTGTCATCATATGACGGCGGCGACGACGCATTGGACGCCGCATCGCTGCGGACCGAACCGCGCGTGTTGTCCGCTGCGGGCGCGTCATTGATGTTGAGGGCTTCCTGAATGGCAGAAAGCGCGACTTCGGTAGGGTCTTTGACCTTTTTGGGATTGTTCGCCATGTTCAGTCTGAGCCCTCGTTTTACTTTTTACGCGTCCGATGGAGGCTTGCTGGAAAGTCGCTCGCAAGCCCGAAACCGGTGTCGTTCCCCGTGCGGAGCCAAGGCGCTTCCGTCGCCCGCCTTCTCCGCCACCATCCGGAAACATCCTATTGGCAGAGCGGTGCGAATGAAATGGCCGCGATTAATACAATCTTAATCATCGTTAACAGCAGGGGCGCGTAACGCCTTACGGGTGCACAAAATTCCCGGATCGGGCTGCCGATTGAGGCGACTGTTCGCCGAAAACAAGGCGAACTTGCGGCAGGTACGCCAAACGTTCCATTAACCATTCCTGTGTTTGGCTGGCGAGAACGTCGCTGCCCGGGGCCGAATTCGCCGGGAGATTTGGACTATCGCCATGCCGCTTCATCTGGAACAGGTTGACTGGATGCCATCGCCCCCGATTGCTCCCGATGACGGTCCGATCGATCTCGAACATCTCCGGCGCATGACGCTCGGCGATGCCGGCCTCGAGCGCGAGGTGCTGGCGATGTTCGCGGCCCAGACCGTCGGCCTGATCGGCGCGCTCGCCGCCTTGCCTCCGGAATCAGGCGCGCTGGCGCATACGCTGAAGGGGTCGGCGCGCGCGATCGGCGCCTTTGCCGTTGCCGACGCCGCGGCACGCCTGGAAGCCGCCTTTCAGAAGGGCGACGATCCCGCACCGTCGCTTGCCGGACTCAGGGATGCCGTGACTGAGGCGCGCGCCGCCATCGACGCGATCCTGCGCCGATCCTGATCCGCCGGCCGCCAGAGGGCGCCTCCCGGACCGCGCGGCAGGTTTTCGCCCCGGCCGCTGGCGCAGAGCGGATCGACCCGTTATAGGACTGCCCGGACCTCTCTTCATCCCGGCAGTAACGAGCAATCATGGCCAAGATTCACTTTGTCGACCATAACGGCGAAACCCGCATCATTGACGTCGAAAACGGCGCGACCGTGATGGAAGCGGCGATCCGCAACGGCATCCCGGGCATCGAGGCCGAATGCGGCGGGGCCTGCGCCTGCGCGACCTGCCATGTCTATGTCGATGAAGCCTGGCGCGAGAAGGTCGGCGCGCCGACCCCGATGGAAGAGGACATGCTGGATTTCGGCTTCGACGTGCGGCCGAATTCGCGGCTGTCGTGCCAGATCAAGGTCAGCGACGAACTCGACGGCCTGATCGTGTCGACGCCGGAGCGGCAGGCTTAACGCCCGCCGCCGTGCCGTTGCGAAGCGCTCACCAGCTGTAGCGCGCCACGCCCTTGCCGCCATAGCTGCGGGTCACGTCGGAGAATTCTCCCTCGAAGGTGGCGGCGAGCGAGAAGCCATTCAGCCATTTCATTTCCGCGGAGGCGGTGGCGAGAGCTGCATCGCGGGCCTGCGCGGCGCCATTCACCACGAAGCTGGCGCCGGGCAGGGTCTGGAACGTTGGCGTGATCGAACGGTCCGGGTTGAAGTTGTGGGCCCAGGCCGCGCGGCCGCGCAGCGTCAGGATCGCGTCCTGCATGGCGAACGACCTGTCGGCGCGCAGTCCGAACTCGCTGCGGGTGGCGGTGACGCTCCTGGCGGCATAGCCCAGCGCGAACGTGTTGGCGCCGGACACCACCGTCTCGGCATAGTTCGGCAACTCGAACGTGACGAACTGTCCCGCCGCGTAAGGCGTGAGGCCCATCCACGGGGTAATGTAGCGATAGCCGCCCTCGGCCCGGCCCGACCACGCATTGGCGTTGAACTTGGCACGAAGCTGGTCGACGCCCGCGATGGTCACGGTGCGGTCGGTGGTGATGTCCTGCCAGCCATAGGCCAGCGCGGCGGAGAGGTAGGCCGGGCCGGCGGTATGACGGAGAAACGCGCCGGCCTGGAACAGATCGGAGCGGCCGCCGCCAAAGCCGTTGGCGATCGAGAAGCTGGTGCCGCCGCCGGCCAGCGCAAACCCCGCCAGCGTAAACGGCGAGAACCGGTAGTCGGCGCCGACGGCGGTGCCATAGACGCGGCTGGTGGCGGTGCTGGACCCGAGCGTGGCGTTGCCGTCGGTGGTTTGCGATCCGCCATAGCCTGCCGCCCACACGCTCCATCGCGGGATGAAGGCGACCGGCGGCGCGCCCGCCTTGGTGATCATGGCAAAGGCGTCGCGTCCCGGGCCGCGGCCGATGTTCGCCTCGCTGAATGGCGACGCACCCGATGCCGTCGATGTGTCGCCGCGCCGGTCGATGAACGGATCGGTCATCACGCCCATGAACAAGTTCATCGCGTCGACGGTCGTCTGCTGCGTGCCGACAGCCGTTTCGCCGGAGACCTGGCTCAATCCTGCCGGCGTCAGCGCGGCGAACGCCAGCGGAATGCCGCCGGTGGCATCGAAGAAGTTGGTCAGCGCATTTCCGACATGGGCCTGGTTGACGTTGAGGCCGCCGGGAATGGCGAAGTTGAGTGCAAGATTGAGATAGACGTTGTTGGCGTCGTAGCTCAGGCTCGAAGTCACGCTGGAAGGCAGGTTGTTGTTGACGAGCGCGCCGAAAGTGCTGCCGCCGAGCCCGCCGACGGCATTGAGGATGGTGTACTGCCTGGCCACGTAACTGCCCGGCGCGAAGCTGGCATTGACGGTCGCGCCGCCGAGCGTCGCGTTGCCGGTGACGTTGGTGAGGTCGGCATTGGAAGGCGATATCTCGACCATGTAGGACGAAGCCGCGGTGAAACTGAGATTGCCGTTCACCGTCAGCGTGCCGGTCGAATTGCCCGGCGCCAGCGTGCCGCCATTAATGGCGGTGTTGCCGACGGTGCCGGTGCCGCCGAGGGTGCCGCCGGCGTTGACCGTGGTCAGCGCGGACGTCGCGATCGAGCCGTCTACGCTCAGCGTGCCGCCGTTGACGGTGGTCGCGCCGGTATAGGTGTTGATGCCCGACAGGGTCTGGTGCCCGCCGGCCAGAATCAGCCCGCCGGTCGAGGAATTCAGGTTCTTCTTGATGACTCCAGCGAAATCCGCAGCCGCGTCGGTAACGATCAGATTGTGGTTGCCGACGATGACGATGCCGCCCGCGATGCCCCGGAGCGACCGGATCGAGACGTCCGCTCCCGCGTTGGCGACGTTGACGGTGGCGCCGCTGGTCGCGATGTTCACTTCGCTGGATGCGGCGACAGCTTGTGCGCTTCGAAGTTCCAGCTCCGCGTTGGTGCCGGTGAGCGTGGTGGCGCCGGTATAGGTGTTGTCGTTCGTCAACTTCAGCGCAGAATTCTGGCCAAGCGTCAGGCCGCCGCTGCCGTCGATGACGCCTTGCATGAAGGTGCTGACCCGAAGGGAATCATGCTCGATCGTCAGCGTCCTGGTGCCGAGATGCACTGCCGTTCCGGCCCCGCCGCCCAGAAAGCCGACCGACGCGCCGTTGACGGTTCCCGCGATATCCAGCGTGGCATTGTTCTGCATGGTGAAGAACGTATTGGTCACGTCGGCGCCGCCGGTCAGCGCGACGGTCCCCGCATTGATTGTGAACGTGCCTCCGCCGGGCCAGGTGGCGCCGCTGAAGGTGGAGGTGCCGGTGCCGTATTTCTCAAATCCGATCCAGGCGTTGGTGACGTTTCCCGAAAAGGCCGTCGAGGAATTGTCGGCACCGAACCGCAGGGTCGCGGAGCTGCTTCCGGAACGCAGCGTGCCCGCCCCGCCAAACGACGCGGCGGTTTGCTGGGTACCGTTGATGTTGAATGTCGCGCCCGCCGCGATGCTCAGCGCCGTGGAACTGCTGAGATGGTCGTTGGCGCTGACTTCGAGGGTGCCGGCGGAAACCGTGGTCGCGCCGGTGTAGGTGTTGGCGCCGGACAGAACCAGGGTCGAGCCGGCGCCGTTCTGAACGATGCCGCCGGTGCCCGTAATGGCGTTGGCGATGGTATGGGTACCGCCCGTCGAGGTGTTGAGAATGCCCCCCGACAGCGTCACGGTCTGCCCGCCGTCCACGGTATAGGAAGTCGCCGCGTTGGTGTTGAAGGTCCAGCCCGTCAGCGTGGCGAGGGCGGCGAGGGTGACGGTTTCCGATGCGCCTGCCGTATTGCCGAATGTGGCGGTGTCGGCGGCGAGATTGCCCGGGAATGCGGTATTCAGATTCCAGTTGGCAGGCGTCGTGTAGCCCGCGCCCGAACCGCCAACCCAGACGTAGTCGCGTCGGCCTGGGCGGGCGCGGCCAGCAACAGCGCGGCGGGCGTCAGCACCGTGGTGGAGACCAGCAGGCGGCGACCGAGCGACCCCAGGCGGCGGCCAACGGCGCCAACGGATGGCGGCTTTGCAATCATCATCACGTCACATCCCCACAACCATCCCGTTCCGGCGCACGTCAGCGCGCCGGCCGGTTCACATATCCGCATTGGCTTTCAGGTTACGCGTGAGCGGCGATGCCAGTTCACGCGTATGATCCCGACCCCGGACGCGACCATAGGTGCGATGCGGGACGGTGAAAAATTGAGTCTCTGAATGCCATCCATAACGCCCGCGAATGTTTCGCGGCATGGGCCCGAGGCCCGCGCTCGTTCGGCGGCGCACCGCTTTTGTCTTGGACAGCGGTGGTGTTGCCGACCTATGTATCACCCGCGCGAATGATTATTTGGGGGACGCGGACGGCCATGGCGACCATCAACCTGCGGAACGTCGATCTCAATCTCCTGATCGTGTTCGACGCCGTGTTCGCCACCGGCAATATCAGCCACGCCGCCCGGCAACTGGCGCTGAGCCAGCCCGCCGTCTCCAACGCGCTGACGCGGCTGCGCGAGCATTTCGACGATCCCCTGTTCGTGCGCGCCGGCCGCGGCGTCAAGCCGACCAACCGCTCGCAGCAGATGATCGAGCCGGTGCGCGAGGCGCTGCGGCTGATCCGCCAGCAATTCGACGGCGACCGCACCCTGGATATGGCTTCCTACAAGCGGCACTTCCGCATCGTGATGGTGGACCCGCTGGAGCCGCTCTTGATGGCTCCGCTGCTGCGCGAGATAGCCCGGCATGCGCCGCTGGTCACGATCGAGTCGCGGCCGCCGTGGAACACCAATGTCGCCGACGACATCATCGCCGGTACGCTGGATCTCGCCTGCTATACGTTTCCGGTCAGTGCGCCGGGGCTGGTGATGACCACGATCTGCCCTTGCGAGTATGTCGTCATTGCCCGCAACGACCATCCGCGCATCGGCAAGACGCTCGACCTGAAAACCTTCATGTCGCTCGGCCAGATCGCGCTGATCGGCGAGCTGCGCAACCACGCCACGGTCGATCGTGACATCATCACCCGCGGCGGCAACCGGCAGATCGCCTACATGGTCAACAAGGTGTGGTCGATGCCGGCGATGGTGGCCGACACCGATCTGGTGGCGGTGGTGCCGCGCCGCTTCGCGGAACGGATGGCCCCGATCTTCGGACTCACCTTGCACGAGCCGCCGATGCCGATCGCGGAACAGCATTTCCACATGATCTGGCACGAGAACAATAACGACGATCCCGGCCACAAATGGCTGCGCGAGACGCTGATGCGGCAATTGCGGCAAGACGGGCCGGCGGCGATGTCGTCAGGGCGCTAGCCGCGCGCGCGGCGTCACCGGTTGCCCTGGCCGGCGAGTTCATCGCCCTTCGCATACAGCGCGCAGTCCGGCGCATGTTTTGCGCATTCGGCAAGTGCCGCGGCCTCGGCCTGGGCTGGCGTTCGCAATCCGCTGCGGAAGGCGTATTGGCCCTTCGGCGACACCGCGAAGGCCTTGTGCGGGCCGCTGGCGAGGTAGGCGGCAAAAGCGGCACGGCCTTTTACGCTGAACTGCCGGGGCGGCGGAACTGCTGCAGTGGCAGGCGCGGCGATCAGGTCGCGGGTGCCGAGGTTCATCTCGCGCAGAAAACTATCGACCATCGGCGTCCAGATCGAGACTCCCATTGCGGAAAACAGGCCGTGGCCGTCGCGGCCGAAGGCGGGCGCGTCGATGAAACGAGCGCGTCCGCCGGCGGCGGTGAAGGCGGCATGCATCCGGCGCGCCAGTTGCGGTCCGAAGTACTTGTCGTTGCCGGCATAGACCCACAGCGACGGAATTCGCGATGTCTTGCCCAGGCTTGCGAAAGCGCGAACCAGTGCGTCCTCGTCGCACACGTCATCGTCGGCGCGCGAGCCGCGGCCGCCGGCGAAATTGATCACGGCGGCGAGGCCCGGCGGCGGATCGGCCGACAGCGCGATGCTGGCGAATCCGCCGGCGGAAACGCCGGCTGCGATCATGCCCTTGGTGGTGAGGTCGGCGCGACGGCCCATCGCATCGACGGCGGCGCGCAGGTCGGCGGCCGAAGCGTTGGCCGAGGCGAGATAGTTGCGACGATCGCAGGGGCCGTTGCTTTCGGCATAGCCGCCGCCGGAATCGCCGTAGCCGCGGCGCATCACCACGACGGCGGCAAAGCCGCGGCGGGCAAATTCGATGGCCTGCACGTAGAGGCCGTTGGGCGTCATGCCCTCGCGGGCCGCGGCATCGCGCGGCGTGCCGTGGCTGAGCAGCGCCAGCGGATAGCGCCCGGTGCCTGCGGGGCGGATCAGCATGGCTTCCAGCCCGCGGGGACCGGCGGCCGCCATCGGGATCCGCAGATCCTCGCGATGCAATGGATCCGCCGCGGTGGCGGGCGCCGCCGCGAGCAGGGCAACGACCGCCGCCAGCGCGAGGCGGATCATTTTCCGTCGAAGCCGCGGTGCAGCCATGGCTGGAAACTCCGCAAAATCTCCTCCGTCAGCGGCGTCGGCTTGCGCGTCGCCTCGTCCAGCAGCACCGAGACCGATCGCGCCGAGGCGACGCAGACGCCTTCGGAAAACACCACCTGGTCGAACGTCACCGAGGTGCGGCCGAATTTCACCACGCCGAGCCCCATCTCGATGGTGCCGGGCCAGCGCAGCTCGGCGCGGAAATGCATGTCGAGCCGCACCATGATCCAGGTGACGCCATCGGGCATCAGCCCGTAGCTGCGGTCCTTCATCAGCGTGACGCGGCCGGTTTCGAAATAGCTCGCATACACCGCATTGTTGACGTGCTGGTTGGGATCGAGGTCGGCGAACCGCACATTGTCCGTCAGCCGGTAGGGGAAATCCTCCAGGCGAGGCGTTGAATCGACGCGGGCAGGGGCGTTCACGGGCAATCTCCTGATATTCCCAGCCGTTACAGCCCAGTTAGTCAGCTCCGGCAAGGGGTTGCCGGGCAGCCCAGCCGCCCATTTATGGCTTTCCTCGCCCCCCGGCGTTGGCTAGACAGGCGCAGCCCAAAGGCACCCCGGCCGGCCGGCGACGGTTCAACTGAAAAGAAGCTGACATGAGCGAAGCGATCAAAACCGATGTGCTGATTATTGGCGCGGGCCCCTGTGGACTGTTTGCCGTGTTCGAACTGGGCCTGCTCGACATGAAGGCGCATCTCGTCGACATCCTCGACAAGATCGGCGGCCAGTGCGCCGAGCTCTATCCGGAAAAGCCGATCTACGACATTCCCGGCATTCCCTTCGTCACCGGCCAGGGCCTGACCGACGCGCTGATGGAGCAGATCAAGCCGTTCAACCCGACCTTCCATCTCAACGAGATGGTGGAGACGATCGAGAAGATCGGCGATCCCGGCTTTCGCGTCACCACCGATGCCGGCCAGGTGTTCGAATGCAAGGTGGTGGTGATTTCCGCGGGCGGCGGTTCGTTCCAGCCGAAGCGGCCGCCGGTGCCGGGCATCGAGGCCTATGAAGGCACCTCGGTCTTCTATTCGGTGCGCAAGATGGAGCAGTTCCGCGACAAGGATCTGTTGATCGTCGGCGGCGGCGATTCCGCGCTGGACTGGACCCTCAACCTCCATCCGATTGCGAAGCGCGTCACGCTCTTGCACCGGCGCGACGATTTTCGCGCGGCACCGCACAGCGTCGAACAGATGCGCGCGCTGGTGGCGGCCGGCAAGATGGAATTGAAGATCGGCCAGGTCACCGAGCTCGAGGGCAAGGACGGCCAGCTGACGGGCGCTACCGTCAAGGGCAACGACAACGCGCTGACAAAGATCGCCTGCGATACCATCCTGCCGTTCTTCGGACTGACCATGAAGCTCGGCCCGGTCGCCAATTGGGGCATTGCGCTGGAACACAATCTGGTGCCGGTCGAGACCTCCGCGTTCGAGACCAGCGTGCCCGGCATCTTCGCCATCGGCGACATCAACACCTATCCCGGCAAGCTGAAGCTGATCCTGTGCGGCTTCCACGAGGGATCGCTGATGGCCCAGAAGGCGCACCGCTACGTCTATCCGGACAAGCGGCTGGTGTTCCAGTACACCACGTCGTCCTCCAGCCTGCAGAAGAAGCTCGGGGTCAACTGATTCCGTTGGCAATGCCATAAAAGAGGCACGCCGGCCGGCCCTGAGGCGGGCCGGCGGCACTGGAACCGTCCGCGAAATGGCCTTAGTCTGGGGCCATTGTTTTATGGATTGGTCAGGTGGTGAAAATGCAGACTGCGATATCCAGAATTCGACAAACGTTTTTGTTCGCGATCGGCTTTGGCTTGCTCGCCACCATGGCGGCGGCGCAAGTCGCCGAGCCGACCGCCGCGGGGCTGTGGCAGAAGATCGACGACGGCAAGCCGGTAGGCTGGTTCCTCGTGGTCGATCGCGGCGGGATCTTCGAGGGGGCGATCGCCAAGACCTTCCCGCTGCCCGGCGAAGCGCCCAACCCGGTCTGTTCGAAATGCACCGACGATCGCAAGGATGCGCCGGTGCTCGGCATTTCCTTCATCCGCGACATGAAGCGCGACGGCTTGAAATACGAGAACGGCAACGTGCTCGATCCGCGCGACGGCAAGATCTACAAGGCCAAGATGAGCGTCAGCGCCGACGGCCAGACGCTGACCATGCGCGGCTACATGGGAATCTCGCTGTTCGGCAAGGACGAGATCTGGACCCGGTTGCCGGATACGGCGATGGCGCAGCTCGATCCGGCCGTGGTCGCAAAATACCTGCCGGCGCAGGCCGCGGCGATGAAGCCGGCGCCGGTCGCAAAACAGCCGGCCGCGCCGAAAAAGACCAGCGCACCCGTCCCGGCGCCGGCGCCCGGAGCCCCGTCCGCGCGTTAGAGCAATGTCTCTCTTCCCCCCCTCCTCCCGCGCGCCCTTGCGCGTGGCGGGGAGGGGTCGGGGGTGGGGGGTGCTTCAGCAAATTCGCTGCCAGTCGAATGCGCGAATTCTCTGACGGCGGTCTCAGCAAATTTTCTGGCAGTAGAGCTCGCCGATAGACCCCCCACCCCCGACCCCTCCCCACCACGCGGCGTAGAGCCGCGCGGGGGG
>NZ_JAUSLT010000132.1 GCF_030646015.1 Bradyrhizobium sp. | reverse complement strand
ATACGCGGTGTGGTCGATTGCCGACATCACCCGCGACCGCGCGCGGCAGGAGGACGTGTTCCAGGAACTGCAGCATGCCATCGAATATCTCGATCACGCGCCGTGCGGGTTCTTCTCCGTCAATGCCTCAGGCGACCTCGTCTATGTCAACGCCACGCTGGCGAACTGGCTGGACCACGACCTCGCGGAGATCGGCAATGGCGGCCTGAAGCTGACCGACATCGTGTCCGGTGACGGCGCCTCGCTGCTGACCTCGATCGTGGCGGTGCCCGGCGAGGTCAAGACCGAGGTGTTCGACATCGACCTGCGGATGCGCGGCGGCAAGACCATGCCGGTGCGGCTCTACCACAAGCTGGCGTTCGGGGCCGATGGCGTGCCCGGCGCCTCGCGCACGCTGGTGATCAGCCGGGCTCGCGACGAGCATTCCGATCCGCAGCGCGCCGCCGAAGTGCGCTTCATGCGCTTCTTTGATCACACCCCGATGGCGATCGCGACCGTGGACCGGTCAGGCGCGGTGGTGCGCGCCAATGCCCGCTACGCCAAGCTGGCGCAGGGCCTGAATTCCGAGGGCGCTTCCGGCAAGTCGATCTTCCGCGCGGTCAATCCGCGCGACCGTCATTTGCTGATCGCGGCCATCAACCAGGCGGCCGAAGGGCAGGGCGATATCGCGCCGGTCGAGGCGTTGCTCGATGGGCCGAAGGAGCGCTGGGGGCAGTTCTTCGTCACCGCGGTCGAGGAGAACGAACGCGAGACCGAAGCCGCCATTGTCTATCTGCTGGAGACCACCGAGCGGCGCACGCTGGAAAACCAGATCAACCAGTCGCAGAAGATGGACATGGTCGGCCAGCTCGCCGGCGGCATCGCCCACGATTTCAACAATGTGCTCTCCGCCATCATGATGGCGAACGACTTCCTGCTGAACGCGCACAAGCCGACCGACCCGTCGTTCCAGGACATCATGCAGATCAAGCAGAACGCCACCCGCGCCGCGACGCTGGTGCGGCAGCTGTTGGCCTTCTCGCGCCGCCAGACGCTGCGGCCGCAGGTGCTCGATCTCGGCGACGCGCTTTCCGATCTCACCATGCTGCTGCGCCGGCTGATCGGCGAGAAAGTAAAACTCGACCTCGTGCATGGCCGCGACCTGTGGCCGGTCAAGGTCGACGTCTCCCAGTTCGAGCAGGTGATCGTCAATCTCGCCGTCAACGCCCGCGATGCGATGCCCGACGGTGGCAAGCTGACGGTTCGGACCGCCAATGTGACGACGGAGGAATCCGCACAGCTCGCCTACAAGGGCATGCCGGCGGCGGACTACGTCCGGATCGACGTCGCCGACACCGGCACCGGCATTCCCGCCGATATCGTCGACAAGATCTTCGAGCCGTTCTTCTCGACCAAGGAGGTCGGCAAGGGCACCGGCCTCGGCCTGTCCACGGTGTACGGCATCGTCAAGCAGACCGGCGGCTTCATCTATGTCGACTCGGAGGCCGACAAGGGCACTTCTTTTCATATCTTCCTGCCGCGGCATCACGCCGAGCAGGAAGCGCAGCCCGAGCCGGTGGCGGCCACCGACGCGGCCAGGGCGCCGGCGGAGGCGAAGCCGAGAACCGACCTGACCGGGCAGGGCACCATCCTGCTGGTCGAGGACGAGGAGGGCCTGCGCTCGCTCAATGCCCGCGGCTTGCGCTCGCGCGGCTACAGCGTGATCGAGGCCTCCAACGGTATCGAGGCGATGGAGGCGCTGGAGGAAAAGAACGGCGCGGTCGACCTCGTGGTTTCCGACGTGGTGATGCCGGAAATGGACGGCCCGACGCTGCTGCGGGAGATGCGGATCCGCAATCCCAACCTCAAGATCATCTTCGTCTCGGGCTATGCGGAAGAAGCCTTCGACAAGAGCCTGCCGGAAAACGAGCAGTTTGCCTTCCTTGCAAAACCGTTCGCGCTCAGCGCGCTGGTCGCCAAGGTCAAGGAGACCATGGCGCCGTCGTGAGCGCCGTCGCGTGTCGGGGAATCAGCAGGAAAATCACGCCCGCCTCCGGATCACGCCCTCCAGCTTCGTTGCCGCAGCCACGGTATTCGAGATCGTGCCGTACTTGCGGACATTCGTATGCAGGAGCTCGAGGCGCTGATCGGTTTCGTCGGTATCGACGATGAGTTCGTAATCGACCGAAACCATCTTCGGCGGGCTGTCCTGCCGGATACCGTGTAGCTTCACCTCGACACCCCGCAGATCGAACTTGATCATCGGGGTTACCCGTTCAATCCCCTTGATCATGCAGGCGGCGATAGCGGCGAGGAACAGCTCCGCCGGATTGAAGGCGTCCGGCCGGCCGCCGACGTCGGTGTCGAGGATAATCTCGGCTTCCTTGGCAGAGGCGACGCTGCCATGCGAATCGATCCGCCTGGCGCCGACCCGGTATTCCAGCATCGGCTTCATCTCAGGCCCCGAGCCAGCGTGTGAGGTCTTCCGGCCTGGGCAGGCCGCCCGCATGTACCACCTTGCCGTTTATGACGATCCCCGGCGTGGATGCGATGCCGTAGCCGGCGATGGCTGCATAATCGGTCACCTTTTCGATGGTGACGGGGACGCCGAGATTGTCGGCCTCGGTCTGAACCATTTCGACCGTCGCGGCGCAGCGTTTGCAGCCGGGACCGAGAACCTTGATTTCCTTCATGGATATTCTCCGTCAGTTCATGAGAACAGGGCGTTGAAGATGAATCCCACCGCCAGGATGCCGGTCCCGACGACGCCAACGAACACGGCGATCAGCTTTACGCTGAGCACTTTGCGAAGGATGATCATCTCCGGGAGCGACAGTGCGATCACCGACATCATGAACGCGAGCACGGTCCCGAGCGCGGCGCCTTTGGTGATGAGCGCTTCCACCACGGGAATGATGCCGGCGGCGTTCGAATACATGGGAATGCCGAGCGCCACCGCGGCCGGCACCGACCACCAGGCGTCCCGGCCCATGATCGAGGCCAACAGGTCCGAAGGCACATAGCCGTGGATGAATGCGCCGACCGCAATACCCGCGATGATCCATGGCCAGACCTTGCCGACGATTTCCTTCACGGCGTCGATCCCGGCCTTGATGCGGTCGACCACCGAGAGTTCTTCCGGAGCAAGCTCGGCCGCGTCCGATCGAATGTTGCGAACCCATTCCTCCAGCCAATGCTCGAGATGCAGCCGGCCGATGACCCAGCCGGAGACGATGGCGATGGCGAGGCCGAAGGCGAGATAGGTCAGCGCCACTTTCCAGCCCACCAGCGCAAACAGAAGGCCGAGCGCCACCTCGTTGACCATCGGTGCGGAGATCAGGAACGAAAAGGTGACGCCGAGCGGCACGCCCGCGCTGACGAAGCCGATGAACAATGGCACGGCGGAGCAGGAGCAAAACGGGGTAACGATGCCGAGCGACGCAGCCAGCACGTTGCCGACGCCTTCGCGCTTTCCGGCAAGCAGTGCCCTGGTCTTCTCCGGTGAGAAGAAGCTGCGCACGACGCCCATGCCGAACACGACCAAAGTGAGCAACATCAGAACCTTCGGCGTGTCGTAGGCAAAGAAGCTGATCGCCTCGCCGAGATGACTCCTGGGATCGATCCGGGTCGAAGCGACGACCCAGTCCGAGAATGGAACGAGCTGGCTATAGACGACGCCCCAGATGACCAGAGCAGCGACCGTCCATCCGATCCATTTGGCGGTGGAAGTGCCGGCGCCGGGCGCGCGGTCGGTGAGCGATCCGAGGCTCATGCGGCATGCCTTTCCTGACCGGCCGGCATCGCCAGCGCGGCGTCAACAAGCGCGACGACCGCTTGAGGAAGATTTGGGGAGCGGCGATAGCGGACCCATTGAGCATCGCGTCGGTCCATCACGAGACCGGCTGTCTTGAGGGCCGCCATGTGGCGGGACATGCGGGACTGGCTGGCGCCGAGTCCCCGCATCAATTCGCAAACGCAATGCTCGCGCCCATCCCACAGCATCCGGAGGGCTTCGAGCCGGACCGGCTCGGCGAGTGCGGAAAGAATCGTGATTGAATTCAAATGCTTGTCCATAAAACGTCCATTCAATGCGCTTATGCGCATAACCGCATATAAGTAATCTCCCATCGATTGTGCAAGGGCCCTCAAGAGATCATCTGCGGCAACCGGTATCCAAACTTTCTAGCAGCCAAGGAGTCAGGTGGGTTGAGGCACGTCAATTCAGCCGGAGCATCGGCCGGTATGAATGCAACTCGTTGCGCAGTACCGTGATTCATACGCCTCTTCGACCCAGTTGGTTGAACACTCGAAAACGAGGGCTCGATATTTCGGAATTGGCGACGTTTGCAGGGTCTCATTGAGGCGGAGCCATGTGTGAACTCCTCGGACTATCGAGCAATGCCTCCGCAACGGTGAATGTTTCGCTGCCCAAGCTCGCCGAACACGGCCGCGTTTCCGGAACGTATAATGATGGCTGGGGTGTCGGGTATTATGAGGGAGCGGATGTCCGTTTGATGAAGGACTCCGCCGCTGTCGGCGACAGCGAATGGATTCAATTCATCGCCAGCCATAATCTGCGAAGCCAGCTGGTGATCGCGCATACCCGCAAGGCAACGCGCGGAACGCGTTCCTACCCCAATGCTCAGCCGTTCGTTCGGGAACTGGCCGGCCGTGCACATTTGTTCGCCCACAACGGCGATCTGCCGGGCATATTCCAATCGAGCGCATTCCAGGCTGATCGGTTCAATCCAATCGGCGAAACCGACTCCGAGCTCGCCTTTTGTGCTCTCCTCGACCGAATGGCGGCGATCTGGACGGTGCGGGGCGCAGTGCCGACGCTGCGCGAACGATTTTTGGTCGTGTCGTCGTTCGCCAGCCAGCTCCGGGCTTTGGGTCCCGCGAATTTTCTGTATTGCGATGGCGGACTGCTGTTCGCCCACGGACATCGACGGATGCACGCCGAAACCGGCAAGATCGAACCGCCTGGCCTCATGTTGCTGCAGCGACACTGTCAAAGCGGCGAACAAGGGATCGTGGCGGATGGGCTCTCGATCCGAAGCGACGACCAGCTCGTTACGCTATTCGCGAGCGTTCCCTTGACCAGCGAGCGGTGGGAGCCTCTTGCAGAAGGGGAGTTGGTTGCCGTCTCTCATGGGCAATTCGCTGCACGACAAATGGTCGGCGAAAGTCCCGTATTCTACGAGCGTCCCGTCGATTCATTGGACCGAGCGGGATCCAACGACGCCGGACGAGCTTTCGTGACGTTCGGCGGTGAGCTTGCCAGTTGAGCATCGTTGGAACAATTTTATCATTGGATCGCAACGAGGCAGCTGTGAATTTCTACGACCACTGGGTTCTGCCCTCCATCCTTGATCTGGTCATGCGGCAGCGTCCGCTGCAGAAGTATCGTCGCGAGGTGGTTGCCGCAGCAACCGGGAGAGTGCTCGAAGTCGGCGTCGGATCAGGATTAAATTTTCCGTTCTACGACAAGCGGGTCGAGATCGTATTCGGGATCGACCCATCGCCCCGTTTGCTCGCGATCGCGCGGCGACGCGCTGCCGCGGCCGGTGTCCGCGCCGAATTCCTGCAGGGGTCTGCGACAGAGATTCCGCTCGCTGAAAACACCATGGACACCGTGGTGATGACGTGGACGCTCTGTTCGATCCCGGACCCATTGGCCGCATTACGCGAGATGCGACGGGTACTGAAGCCGCACGGCCAGCTGCTCTTCGTCGAACATGGGCTTTCACCCGAGTCCGGAATCGAACGCTGGCAACATCGGCTTACTCCCATTTGGGGCCACGTTGCCGGCGGTTGCCATCTGGACCGAAAAATGGACGACCTCATCCGCTCGGCCGGTTTCGCTATCCTGAAGCTTCGAACGGAGTATGCTAAGGGACCACGTCCGATGACCTACATGTATATGGGATGCGCACAGCCGGCGGCATGATTCTGCGAATTGGCCGAAGAATGTTCAGCCTCATGAAGCGCCGCTCAAATGACGAATACCGGCGCGAACCCGCCGCCGGGCGTCCGGAAGTTCGTCGTCTGTCCCTGATACAGACGCGCCGCCGTGAGCAGCACTTCACCATTGTAGACGTATAGCCTGACGTCGGTCTTCCGGGACTCCGGAGAGCCGTCCAGCTTGACCATGCGTTCACTCGGCGCGGCAAAATCCTGGGCGACATATCCACCACGAATGATCTCCGCCCACACGCCCGTGGTGACTTTGTCCCCGCGATAGACGGCCTTGCTGCCGTAACCGCCCGCCGGCTTGAAGAACAACGACTTTCTGGCCCACCACAGTTCCTGTGCATTGTCGGAAGTAACGAGAACCGTATGCGGCACGCCCGCCAGGTCAGCGAGCATCGAGGGCGACGCCCCCCAGCCGTGAAGCGCCGCGTGATCGGACAGCAGCGCCAGGTTGCGCTTGTCCGCGTACAGCGCATGCACGCGCGGATTGGGTGTCACGACGACGGCGCCGCCGAGATAAGCCGCGCGGAGATCCTGGTGTTCGGGATCGGCAAAGGAAAAATCGACCAAACGATTGTAGACCAGATCGATCGGTTGACCCTCCGCGAGCAGTTGACCACGCTCGTACCGGAGCTGATCGCCTGCCACAATCACGGCATCGATGCCATTGTTCTGGAAGAAGCGCTGGGCCAGCAGAAACTCCGGATAGAGATACTGTTCGGCCGGCCGGTCATCGACGATCGCGATCCGTCGCGGGATGCCTTGCCCCTTTTGGAGCTCCCATTCGTGCTGGAACATCCTCATGACAGACGGCCCGAAATCGTCGGCCTCCGGTCTGCCCAGAGCGACCTCTACTTCCCTGCAGCAGGCTCGCTGGGCCTTGGCCAGCAGCGCGTTCAAAAAGGCGCCGCCTGCGTTCGTATTTATCTCGATCAGCCTGGGGCCTCCAGCGGCAAGGTGAAAGTCGTAACCCATGAATGCGCCAACCGGCCCGAAATCATGTCGAGCGATCTCGGGAGCCCAGGACAACGCCGCGTCGCGGTAACCCGGCAATCGAGTGGCAGCTTCGACCGCATGCACGGTCCGAAGCATCTCCCCGACGCTGGCTTTGGACAGGAACACCGGCACGTTCGAGAACAGATGAGTCTTCGGCCCGATGAAGGTCTGGCAAAATTCCGGATCCCCGATCTCGCGCTCGAGGGCCTGGCACAAAGCGTCTCGGTCCAGCGTGATGCAGAAGCACTCACGGTTCAAGAGTTCGGAAATCGACCGGGTCTCGGGCGTGGTAGCAGGCGACGGTGCGTCCATTCGTTCAACCTCACCTTGCTCGCATGACGGCCAGAATAGGTTCTATTCCACACATCGTCAACGATACTTCTAGAATTATAGAAATATCCGACGGCGAAGCCAAACCGGCGATTATTTGCGGCTACGGCTTTGGGCCGGCAAATTGATCGTAGGCGCGTAGCGCATCGGCTCCGTACACGGCCGCCGGCCCGCCTCCCATATAGACGGCGAGAGCTGCCGTCTCGGCGACCTCCTCCCGGCTCGCTCCGTGCTGATGAGCCATCTTCGTGTGGTAGGCGACGCAACCGTCGCAGTGGACGGCGATGCCGATCGCGAGCGCCATCAGTTCTTTCGTCTTCGTGTCGATCACTTTTGAGGCGGTCGCCGCGGTCGAAAGAGCCCCAAAGGCTTTCATCGTTTCGGGCGCACCTTTTTGCAACAGTCCTACGCCGGCGATCACATCATGGGCGATTTTGGCAAAGTCCGTGGTCATATCCAGTTCCTCACTGCCTTCACAAAGACCAAGTTGCGGCTTCGGAGATGCCCCCTCGAAAGAGCGGAACTAATTTGTAGCGAACCGCCTGGAATTACCGGTTGCGATGGATCAAGCCGAGGAGGCGACACTCGGCGCTCCGTAATCCGCCAACCTGCCGATAAATCGAGGCCAAACCTGCCTAATTGACGCATCCCCGCGACCGAGGGCCGCAGCCATGCGTCCCTATGGCGGCTTCACTTTTGGGCAGCGCTGCCCATCTTAGTGGCTGCTTCCCCCTGCTGGGGATTTTGAGGAAAAAGACATGAAATTCACGCAGCGTACGCGCGGCATCGTCCAGGCCATTGCCGTCGTCCTATCGTTGGCCGTTCCGGTGATGTTCGCGATCTCCGCGGCCGACGCCAGGCCGGGCGGTGGCGGCAGCTCGGGTTCCCGAGGTTCGAGAACCTTTTCCGCACCGCCGCCCACCGCTACCGCGCCGAATGCGGCGCAACCCATGAACCGCACCATGACCCAGCCGGGCAGCCCCGGAATGGCCGGTCCCGCGGCCGCCGGTGCGGCCGCCAAGGGCGGCTTCTTCAACAAGCCCGGCATGGGCATGCTCGGCGGCCTCGCCGCGGGCTTCCTCGGCGCCGGCCTGCTCGGCATGCTGTTCGGCGGCGGGATGTTCTCCGGCCTCGGCGGCTTGTCGTCGATCATCGGCCTCGTCCTGCAGATCGGCCTGATCCTGATCGTGGTCAAGCTGGCGATGTCGTGGTGGCAGCGCCGCCATTCCCCCGCTACCGCCTCGGCCTATGCCGGCCCGGCACCCGGAGCCGCAGTCGGCCCCGGCGGACCGCTGAACTCTCTGCGGACCGGAACCGGCTTCGGCTTGGGATCGGGCAGCGCACCGCTTGAGATCCAGCCGGCCGACTATGAGGCGTTCGAGCGGTTGCTCGGCGATGTTATGACCGCGTGGTCGAATGAGGACGTTGCCAAGCTGCACACGCTGGCGACCCCCGAAATGGTGATGTACTTCACCAAGGACCTCGAGGAGAACAAGGCCAAGAACGACATCAACAAGGTGTCCGACGTCAAGCTGCTGCAGGGCGACCTCGCGGAAGCCTGGCGCGAGGGCGAAACCGACTACGCCAGCGTGGCGATGCGGTTCTCGCTCATCGACAAGACGCTGGAGCGCGGCACCAATCGTCTGGTCGCGGGCAGCGAGCAGCCGACCGAGGCGACCGAGGTTTGGACCTTCGTGCGACCGCGCGGCAGCGACTGGGAGCTCTCGGCGATCCAGCAGACCTGATCGTCTGCCAACGGCTGATATCAAGGGCGCCGCGGTTGATTCCGCGGCGCCTTTTCTTTTGCGCTGTCGTCGGCTCTTTTCAGGCTCGCGGAACCGGAATAACCATGGCCGCGTCGTGTTGATGTCAGACCAAGCCGGCGCTCAACCAGCCGGCGGATCAGAAAACCCATCGGAGGATCCCATGCCCGCTCTCGCCCAGATGATCTCGCGGCTGTGTTTCGGCCTTGCTGCCGCGTCGTTCGCCACGCTGGCGGCGCAACCCGCTTTGGCGCAGGCGGCCGCCACCAGTTTCTTCGTCACCTCAGTGGGTATCGGCAATGGCGGCAACCTCGGCGGCCTCGCTGGCGCCGACAACTATTGCCAGCAGCTGGCACAGGCGGCGGGCGCCGGCGCCAAGACCTGGCGCGCCTACCTTTCCACCCAGCCGGCCGACGGCGCGCCCGCGGTCAATGCCCGCGACCGCATTGGCAAGGGTCCCTGGCAGAATTCCAAGGGCGTCGTGATCGCCAAGGATGTCGCCGACCTGCACAGCGCCGCCAATAATCTCACCAAGGCGACCGCGCTGAGCGAGAAGGGCGAGGTCATCAACGGCCGCGGCGACACGCCGAACCGCCACGACGTGTTGACGGGATCACAGGCCGACGGCACTGCCTTCGCCGCGGGCGACGACCGCACCTGCAAGAACTGGACGAGCAGCACGCAGGGCGCTGCGATGGTGGGACATGCGGACCGCATCGGCCTGCGCGACGATGACGCGTCGAAATCCTGGAACACCTCGCATCCCTCGCGCGGGCCGGATGGCGGCTGCTCGCAGAATGACCTGAAGAGCACCGGCGGCGACGGGCTGTTTTATTGCTTCGCGGCGAATTGAGGTTGCGCTGGGGCGCATCGACACCGGAATATAGCTTGGCACCGTGGCAGCCAGGCTCACGTCCGATGGAAGGAATCGCCGATGCGTTATGAGCTTTATTACTGGCCGCAGATCCAGGGGCGCGGCGAATATGTCCGCCTTGCGCTGGAGGAGGCCGGCGCCGAATACGCCGACGTCGCGCGCCAGCGCGGCATGGGCGCGATGACGAGGATGATGGAGGCGCGCGGCACGCCGCCGTTCGCCCCGCCGTTTCTCAAAGCGGGAAAACTCGTGATCGGGCAGACCGCCAACATCCTGCTCTATCTCGGGCCGCGCCATGGTCTCGCGCCGAAAGCGGAACCGGGAAGACTGTGGCTGCACCAGCTGCAGCTGACGATCACGGATCTTGTCCTCGAAATCCATGACACCCATCATCCGCTCGGGCCTTCGCTGTATTATGAGGACCAGCGTGGGCCGGCGAAAAAACGTACCGCGGAATTCTGGAAGGAGCGGGTGTCGAAATATCTCGGATATTTCGAGCGGATTCTGGAGAGCAGCAGCGGCTCATGGATCGCCGGCCGCCGCGTCAGCTATGTTGATCTGTCGCTGTTCCAGATCGTGGCGGGGCTGCGCTACGCCTTTCCAAAGCGCATGGAGGCGTTCGAGCGCGGGATACCCGGCCTGGTCGATCTGCATGACCGCGTCGCCGCCAGACCGAACATCAAGGCCTATCTGGAAAGCGACCGCCGCATTCCCTTCAACGAGGAGGGGATTTTCCGGCGTTACAGGGAGCTGGATGTTTGAGCAGAACGACGTCTTGTAGTCTTGTAGCCCGGATGGAGCCAGTGGTTCGGCGCGTTAGCGCCGAGCCGATGGCGCAATCCGGGGCAACGCTGGCGATGAAGAGGGCCCCGGATTACGCCACCGGGCGCGCATGCGCGCGACCCGCTGGCTACATCCGGGCTACGATCTTTCCGAAGCGCACTACCTGTTTCGTCCGTCGATCGGCGTCATCGTCAGTTTTGCAAGCTCGATCCCGTCGATGCAGCTGACGTTGAGCGCCACCACCTCGGTGCCGTCAGGCTTGCTGCCGCGCGCAAATACCTCGACGCCGCAGTCGATGCAGGACTGGTGCTTGATCGCGTGCTTGTTGAAGAGGTATTCGCGCAGATTGTCCTCGCCGGCGCGAAGCACAAAACTCGTCGGCGCCAGGAATGCGAAATGCAGGCCCTTCTTGGTGCAGATCGAGCAATTGCAGGCGGTGACCATGGCAAGGTCGGTGGTGCATTCGAAACGCACCATGCCGCAATGGCAGCCGCCGGTGTAGATCTTGGAATTGGGCATCGGTCCGCATCCGCTCCGTGAGTGGTGTGGCCGGCAGTATAGACGATTTTGCTCCCACCGGAACGCGTAACGGCGCGCCATGGGGTCACCATGATGCGCCGTTTTCGGAGAACGCGCGGTACTTCGCTCTCATCACCCTCCAGGGGAGGGTGGAGAGCGTAGCCTCACGCGAGTTGGTCGATCCGCGTTCCCTGGCCTGGGGGCAGGGCGGCCCGCACGGGCGGCGGCAGCGTGCGATCGTCGCGGTCGACCCTGACCTCCGGCGGTTTGAGCACGCTGGCCTCGGGCGGCTTTATCGGCATGGAAGAGCTGACTGCAGAAACACTCATCGGACAGTATCCTTAGGCTTGGTTGCTGCCGACTGTGACGAGCTGGAGGCGAAGGCTTTATGAATCCGCAGCCGAAATTGCGAGGCATCGCGGCGCTTCCCGCCGAGTGGTGAACAGCGGGCTCGAATATCCCTAAGATGCGATCGATCTTGGTGACGAATCGTTGGCGATGCCGCTCGCGGCAGCCCGCCTACTCGTCCTTGCCCCGCGTGATCGCGATCGCCGCTTCATTCTTGGTGCGCGTGCATTCCATGTTGAGCCGGCGGAAGCGCATCTTGACGCTGTCGCCGCGCAGTAGCCCCATCCGGTTGATGCAGCGGGTGGAACCGGTCAGCACATCGGGCTTCGGGATGGTGAACACGATGGCGCCGGCGCTGGCGACCAGCTGGAAAAACTCCGGCTTCGGCTTGCGGCGGTCCGCCTTGAGGTAAAGTTCGTTGGAGAAGTTGGCGCCGCGGCAGCCCAGCGAAAACTCCCTGGCCTGCGGGTGGGACAAATAGATGGTCTTGCCGGTCGTGATGCCGATCTTGACGCCGTCGACCTGGGCCTTGAGCTCCTTGGCGATATCCTCGCAGCGGTCGGCGCGCGCCGGTGAAGTGCCCGACACCGTGAGCGCCGAGGCCGCCAGCAACAGTGCGGCCAGCGTGGTCGATCTGCGGAAGTCCATTCTCATGCAATATGCCCCTTTACGCCTATTGAAGCGCGCACGTCGATTTCCTGCAAGGCCGGGGAGCGGATGTCAATCGGAACGGTCGATCAGAACCCGTAGATGCTGATGCCGATCGCGAAGATGATGACCCCGAGCAGACTGTAGAAGGTAGGGATGCTGGCAAGCGCGGTCGCGATCCGAAGCCGCTGGTTGCGCGCGGCCAGCGCGATGGCGCAGGCCGCCATCAACGGAAAGGCGATCATCCGTACCGGCGTCTCGAACGCGCCGGTGCCCCGGAATTCGAGCCCGTGCCGTACCACCGACGGCATGTAGTTCAGCCAGGTCATGAAGGCGATCGCGGCCAGTGCGATGATGGCATATCGCACCCGCCCGATGGCGGCGAACACCAGCACCGCCAGCGCCAGCGGTGCATGGCTGGCGATATGCGCCTTGATCAGGAAACCACCAAAGCCGGTACCGGGAATTTCCGACATGTCGCCGAACAGGGTGGGCAGGCTGGAGAGCGCGTCGAAGCCCTCGAGCAGGGCGGCGACGACGAGAACCGTACGCAGGCCGAGATGGAGTGGGGCGGCTGAAACAGGGGAGCCGGCAGCCGCGAGAATGGGGGCAGTAGTCATGCTCTATTTCGATTGCTGGGGGACATTCGGGAACCTTCCCTTTGTGTCAAAAGTGCTTAGAACGGTTCAATCGCCGGCGCGGCGTCTCGCTGTAAGCGCCTCCGGCTCCAAACCTTGTGAGCCCCCATGAACGCCCCCACGCCCGTCCCGTCCGCCGCCACCCCCGTTCCCCCCTACAAGCACACCCCGCTGTTTCCGCTCGGCGCCGATACCACGCCCTACCGGAAGATCACGTCCGAGGGCGTGCGGGTCGAGAAGGTGCTGGGCAAGGACATGCTGGTGGTGACACGGGAGGCGCTGCGGGCGCTCAGCGAGGCCGCGTTCGGCGACATCAATCATTATCTGCGGCCCGGGCATCTGCAGCAGCTGCGCAACATCCTAGACGACGGCGAAGCCAGCCCCAACGACAAGTTCGTAGCACTGGATTTTCTGAAGAACGCCAATATCGCGGCCGGCGGGGTGCTGCCGATGTGCCAGGACACCGGCACCGCGATCATCATGGGCAAGAAGGGTTTTCGCGTCATCACCGACGGTGACGACGAGGCGGCGCTGTCGGAGGGCGCGCGTGACGCCTATCTGCGCCGCAATCTGCGCTATTCGCAGGTGGCGCCGCTGTCGATGTATGAGGAAAAAAACACCGCCAACAACATGCCGGCGCAATGCGAGATCTATGCCGAGGGCGATGACGCCTACAAGTTCATGTTCATGGCCAAGGGCGGCGGCTCCGCCAACAAGAGCTTTCTGTTCCAGGCAACGCCATCGGTTCTGACAAAAGACCGCATGCTGGCGTTTCTGAAGGAGAAGGTGCTGACGCTCGGCACCGCGGCGTGCCCGCCCTATCACCTCGCCATCGTGATCGGCGGCACCTCGGCCGAACTCTGCATGAAGACCGTCAAACTGGCGTCGGCTAGGTATCTCGACGCGCTGCCCACGCATGGATCGGCGGACGGCAACGCGTTCCGCGATCTGGAGATGGAGCAGGAGATCCTGAAGATGACGCAGTCACTCGGCGTCGGCGCGCAGTTCGGCGGCAAGTATTTCTGCCACGACGTGCGCGTGATCCGGCTGCCGCGCCACGGCGCGTCGCTGCCGATCGGGCTCGGCGTGTCCTGCTCGGCGGACCGCCAGGTGCTCGGCAAGATTACAAAAGACGGCGTCTATCTCGAGGAACTCGAACACAATCCCGCGCAGTATCTCCCGGCGGTGGAGCAGGCGCTCGGCGGCGAAGTGGTCAAGATCGACCTCAACCAGCCGATGCAGGATATTCTGGCGACGCTTTCGAAACATCCGATCAAGACCCGGCTGTCGCTGTCGGGCACCATGGTGGTGGCGCGCGATTCCGCCCACGCCAAATTGCGCGAACGGCTGGAGAAGGGTGAGCCGCTGCCGGATTATTTCAAAAATCATCCGGTCTATTACGCGGGTCCCGCCAAGACGCCCGATGGTTATGCTTCCGGCGCGTTCGGGCCGACCACGGCAGGACGGATGGATTCCTTCGTCGACCAGTTCCAGGCGGCGGGCGGATCGATGGTGATGCTGGCAAAAGGCAACCGCGCGGTCGCGGTGCGCGAGGCCTGCAAGAAGTATGGCGGGTTTTACCTGGGCTCGGTCGGCGGCTCGGCCGCGAATCTCGCCGAGCACTGCATCAAGAAGGTTGAGGTGCTTGAATATCCCGAACTCGGCATGGAAGCGATCTGGCGTATCGAGGTCGAGGATTTTCCGGCCTTCATCATCATCGACGACAAGGGCAATGACTTCTTCAAGGAATTGAATCTGGGATGAGGGGAGCGTCGCTCGCGTCGTTTACTTCTTCTTGTCGAGTTCGCGCATCTTCCGATCGATAAATTCGCGCGGAGACATTGGCCGCTTCTCCTCGGGAGCCTGTGGCTGATCCGAAGGCGACGCCTCGGGATGAGTGAGCTTGTCGATTTGCTCCCGAAGCCGCGCCGCCCGCGCAATGCTTTCCGGAGATGGTTCGTTCGGCATGGTTCCAACCCTCGTGTTCGATTGCCAGCCATAACTTAATGCGCTTTGCAGCGGATTAAAGATAGCCGGCAGCCGTTTCGAGGCTGGAACCCTAGTCACCGCTCACGCGGCGAGCCCGGCGTATTGGCGTGTTCGGCGCGGTCGGCGGTGGGGGCTGGCCGACAAGATTGTCTATTTGCGTCCGCCACATGGCCGCTTTCGACGTCGTTGACCGCTTCGTCACAGCGCTGGTCAGTCCGGCGGCGCTGGCCATGGCACGGCCGGGCGACAGGGCCTTGGCTGTCTCGGCCGAGGTGATGCGGTCGATCTGTGATCGCAGGCTGCCTGCTGTGGCATCGATGGGGCCGATGTCGCGGAACGTCGGCGCGGCTCCGCCGAACCAGGTTTCCTGCCACCAATGGCCGGTTGTCGAATCCACCCAGGACAAATATCCGTCCCGGAGTACCTGCCGGGGCTCGGAGATTGCTCCGGTGAACGAGTAACGCACCCCGGGCGACGCCAGCGGATCAAAGTAGCGCGGAGTATAGAAATCCGAAACCAGAATGCCATTGGCGGTGTAGGCAAACTCCGCAGCTTCCGAAGGATCGCTCACCTCGACGAGGAAACTGACACGACCTTGGCCCTCCTTCGGCGAGTCCCCGGCGATCAGTCGATCCCCGTACGGATCGACCAGCATTTCGAGGCTTTCGTGTGAAGCCGTGAGGGACCAAACGTCCAGATCGGTTGACGAACTGATCAAGGCAAACGGCTGGCGATCCTTGTCCAGATGAATGCCGGCGGCGCCCGAAAATCCGATATCGTCCTTGATGATCATCGGCCAGTAGCCGAGCGGAACATCTTCCAGCTTTTCGAATGCATCGACGGTGGCTGAAATATTCCATATCGGCGCAAGATCGCGGCTGGCCTGCTTTTGCAGGGCGGCGGCAACCCGCATCAGATCGCCGATTCCCGCGAGCTTGGATTCCGATACCAGCGCCAACTGCTGAATAATTGCGTCCATCTTGAGCCTCCACAATACACCGGGGCCTGAGGTAGTATTCGATGACTATATATGATGCGAGTATGCATCGTAAAGTTGAAATATCCGCCGGCCGGCCGGTCGGGTCGACGACACGGCAGACCTCAAGGAATGGATCCAGGGCGAGGCCCGGACAATGACCGCGACGTTCCCGGCGAACGCCAGCGTCAGGGCGCCGCGCCGCAAACCCTCAACTGCAATTCGTCACCTGGTTGGAGCAAAGGCTGCGCCACCAGCCACGCACGCCGTCATGGCTTTCCACCAGTCCCCAGCGTCCGCTGCAGGCGAAAATGCGTTTCGGTCCGCCGTCGGTGTCGAGCGCGCCGCCGAGCTGGCGCTGCGCCGGAGTCCATTTGGCATCGGCATGCGGCGCCTGAAACAGTCCGCCCATGCGCGTGGCGCCGTTGGCGTAGTTGGCGCCGACCTTGCTGGCTGCGACCCAGCCGCGTCCGGCGTAAGGTTTCGGCGCATGTTGCGGATATTTCCTCTCGTCTTCATTTTCCTTGCCGGGCGGCGTCGCGCCCTCGATCAGGAACCAGCCATCCTTGAAGCCGATGATGCGGAATTCGGTCAGCCAGCCGCCGTCGGGGACGTTTTCACTGCCGCCGGTCTTGAGACGGTAGGGTGGCGGAAGCGTGCCGAGCACGCGTGCCTGCGCCGAGGCTTCGGCGCGCACGTTGAGTCCTTTGGGATCCTTGTCCGCCGACCAGGCGCCGAGATCGCAGGGCTCGGTGCCCACCGGAAGCGTCGCGTGCTGGGCGGCAAGCCCCGCGTGTTGCCCGGCGAAATCGGCCTCGTCGGCGTCGGGATCGGTCATCGTGGTGCCGCGATTGCCGCGTGTCGGCTCGTCGCGCGGCTTGATCTCGGCCGACGTCGCTTGCATTGCGCCATCCTTGCGCGCCAGCTTGACGACGAGCACCTGCCGCGGTGCGAACACGCTGCCGGGTGATTTGGGATCGTCGGCCTGCGCCGGATAGATCGCGAGCAGGCCGGTCATGGCGGTCTCATCGGTGCGCCAGGCTTCGCCGGCGACATATCCCGCCGGCACCAAGCTGAGCGCGCTCGGCCGCCATGCCGGCTCGGGTTCGGCAGCATGCTGGGCTGATGCGGCTGTCGTGAGCGAGATCAGGATTGCGATCGAAAGCAACGCGTGCATGTGATGCCTTCATCATGATCCGGACGCGGTGGCGTGCCCCGGACGCTGCGCAGCGCGAAGCGGTGCGCTGCTGATCCGGGGTCCATGGTCACTTTGGGTCCCGGCTCTGCGGAGCGGCGCAAGGGGCGCTGCACCGCGTCCGGGACACGGAGAAAAGTGCCGTTACGCCCGCGTTCCCGTGAACGGGAAGCTGCCCATCGGGCCGATGCCCATTTCGCCGGACATGCTGTCGCCGGCAACCTTGCCGGAGAAGGCCAGCGTCAGCGGCATCGGGTTGGTGATCGAGATCTTCCAGGCGACGTCATCGCCCGAGACGGTGCCGTCGAAGATCTCGCCGGAATTGCCGTCGGCGCCCTGCGTGCCCGTCAGCGTGCCGCCGGCGGCCTTCAGGGTCAGCGTCGCCTTGCGCTCGCCCATCGGGGTAGTCATCACGATATTCCAGTTTCCGTCGACGGCCATCTTGAGCTCTCCTCACGCGTTGCTTCGCAAAACCGGAATGGTTCTGGGACAGGGCAGGCACGGGCGGCGGTATAGCGCATCTTGCGGCCCGTGCCCAATCGTCAAAATGCGGCGATCAGGCGCGGGCGGCAGCGCGGATCCGCTGGGTCACGAGGACGCGGAACGCGACATACTGCACGGCGAAAGCGATCAGCTTTGCGCCGATCAGGACCACCGATATATAGAACGCCCACAGTTTGATGTTGCCGGTGGCGGCGACCGCGATGGTGCCGGCGCCGAGCACGAACATCAGCGCCGCCCAGGCGTAGCCGGCGACCGTGACATATTCCGGGACCGTTTCGGTCACGATGGACGGCATGTAGCGCAGCATCCAGCCGCGCTTCAGCATGATTGCGCCGATCGCGAAATGCCCGATCGCGGGTTTTGCCAATACGAAGCGCGGATCGTGCGTGAGCAGGGTGGCGCCGCCGAGCACGATCACGAGGCCGAGGCTCGCCCAGGTCATGTAGCCGAGCGTCTGTCCCTTGTAGCGGGCGTAGATCACCTGGCCGACCGCACCCGCGATCGCCACCGCCGTCGCCAGAATGACGTCGCCGGTCATGAGGTACAGCACAAGGAACACGATGGTGGAGAGGAAGTCGGAGCCTAGTCTGGCGAAAATGTCTTTCATCGTCGTTGCTCTCCCTGGATCAGCTCGCTTCTTGCACAAGTCTCAGGAACTGGATAGCGCGTTGGCAGAGGCCGGCGGCGTCATGAACTTTGCCTTGTGGTAGTCCGGATACCATTTGGTGAAATAGACCGCGGTGGTGCGGGCGGCAAAGGCGATCGCAATCCCCGCCCACAGCGGCAGGCTGGGCAGGTAGATCATCAGGATGTTGCCGGTCATCATCAGCAGCATGCAGGCGCTCCAGGCCCAGGTGATGATATAATTCGCCTTGATGAAACCGGGCAGCACGGCGGTCTCGGAGTCGACCACCTCGCGGGCATATTGCAGCGTGAAGGGGGAGCGGACCGCCAGCGAAGCCAGCGCGATTGCGAGCACGCCGGCGTCGACCGTCAGCTTGATCGCCGAAGCGCTCAGGCCGGCGTCGATCAAGCTCAGGTAGGCGCCCAGTCCGAGAAACAGCACCACGGAGCCCGCCCCGAGCATCTTGAGCTGACGGCCGCGGAATTGGTCCCAGGCGATGACGGCGAGGCCGGTCGCTGCGGCCGCGAACAGCGCCATGTCGGCCGAGGTCAGCAGCATCAGAGCCGAGAAGACACCGAAGGGGAGCAGGATCAGGAAGATCATCATGGCGGGTCTCCTCGGGCCTTTATCTTTACACTGGAAAGATAGATACGGGGAGAAGACGGCAGCGTCAAGCGAAATCTTTACAGTGTCAAAATAATGTGAGGGTGGCGATGATAATGATTGTTTTGCAAGTACTTAGAGTGCGTGGAGCTGGAAGGCGCCGGGCAGAAACCGCCATAGCAGCAGTACCGCGGCGCAAAGCAGGACCAGCAAGGTGAGCAAGATGCCGCCGACCCGGCAGATTTGAAACTGCAGGGTTCGCGGCCCCACATACATGCCGAGCGGATGCAGCAGCCGCGCCACCAGCAGCGCGCCCATCAGCAGGTGCACCCGCATCGCCGGCATGCCGGACATCTCCAGCATGGCGACCATCAGGACGATGATGGGGACATATTCGACAAAGTTGCCATGCGCGCGGATCGCACTGCGCAGCTTGATGTTGCCGCCATCGCCGAACAGCACCTTGTTGCCCCGGCGCAGGCGCGAGTCCTGCAGGCCGAGCACGAGGTAGAGCAAAGCGAGGATGCCGCTATAGGCCGATGTGATGGATGGCTGTTGCATGGTGCGTGCCCCCGCAAAGTCTCCATAGGTCATTCAGGGGCGCGAGCAAAGCTAGCGAGCCCTGAATCCATAACCACGATAATGAGTATGGATTCCGGGTTCGATGTGGAGCCTGTCATCGGGCCGGCCGGAGGCCGGACCCGTTGGCATCGCCCCGGAATGACGGGAGTGAATTCTAAGCTGCCCCCACCCAATTGCCATGAAATCCGTCGGGGACGCGATGGCCGAGCTGCACCAGTGCGACCGGGCCGGAATCGACATCGGTGGCGTTGAAAACAGCGAGATCGCTGCGGTTCTCGCGGGCGCGCCACACCGCGGCAAGCAGCCAGCCGTCGCCTTCCGCGGCGTCCTTGGCCCGTTCGACGAACACCGGTTCGGAAATGGTGTCGCCGGCCGGCAGCAGATAGTTGCCGAGCCGCGATCCCTTGCCGTCGACATGGACGATGCCGGAGAGCGCTCCGATGAACGGCAAATCGTGGTTGGCGCAGGCGTACCAGCCATGGGCGCTCTTCAGTCCGGCGCGGCGATCGTCGATGCGCGGGAATTCGCCGGTGACGTCGTCCAGATAGGTTTGGGTGAAGCGGTCGGTATTCCCGCTGAGGTCGAAGGTCCAGCGGCACAGCCGCGCGCGGGACTTGGCGGGGTCGGTCGGCGAGCCGTCCGGATGAGTGAACAGCGGCGCTTCCTCGAACTGCATGACGTCGGCGATGATCTTGTCGCCTTCCTCCCAGGCGTTCATGACGTGGAACACGTAGCAGCTCTCGGCGCGGAACCAGACGAGGTCCTTGGCCGAACCGTTGCGTTTCATGACGCCGACATAGGCGCCCTTTTCCGGCTCCCAGGCGTAAGCCGGCTTGCCGCGCATCGCACGCTCCATGCTGCCGGTAATGGGCAGGATCGGAAACAGCAGGTGATTATCGGTGACGATAAAATCGTGCACCATGCTGGCATAGGGCGCCTCGAAGCGATCGAAGCGGGTCACCACGCCCGCGGCATTGACCGATCCAAAGGACAGGGCAGGGGTCAGCGGTCCCGCGGCGTTGTAGCCGAAGAACACCATCTCGCCGGTGACGGGATCGATCTTGGGATGGGCGGTGAAGGGACCGGCGATGCCCTTGCCATAGTCGCAGTAGCCAAGGCGATTGAGCGTGCCGGGCTCGATCTCGGTCGGCAGATGGCCTTCCTCCAGCGCCAGCAGCCGTCCGCCATGAAAGATGATGTTGGTGTTGGCGACGCCAGAGTCGGTGCACGAGGTGGCCGGGGCGTCGGGCAGCTTGCGGCCGCCGAAGCCGCCGAACAGCGCGCGGCCGGCGTCGTGCTCGGCCTGCCATTTCGGGGTGCGGACCCAGCGGTTGCGGTAGCTGGCGCGGCCGTTCTCGAGATGGAAGGCGTGCAGCATGCCGTCGCCGAGGAACCAGTGCGCGCCGGGCGCTTCGAACTGCGGATTGGGGCCGTTGCGATAGAGCGTGCCGTTGAGCTCGCGCGGCAGTTCGCCCACGATTTTCAGATGCGGCGCGTCGCATTCCATCGGTATCGGCGCCAGATTGGTCCTGTGAGCCCTGGTCTCCACCTGGTCAAGCATCGGTCGCTCCCTGATTTTATCTTTACATCGTAAAGATATGGATAAAGCGGAGTTCCGCGTCAGTCAAGCAAAATCTTTACAGTGTCAATATCGGGGCCTATATAACACCGATGGCAAGAACACCCAATATCCGGCGGACCCTTATCCGGACCGGTAAAAAAGCCGCGGCGCCGGCGCGGGCCGGCCGCAAACCGGGCGCGCCCCGTAACGCCAAGGCCAGCGAAGCTTCACCGTATCATCACGGCGACCTGCACGACGCCTTGCTCAGGGCCGCCGAGAGGGTGCTGGAGCGGGACGGCCTTGGCGGCTTGACGCTGCGCGCGGTGGCGCGCGAGGCCGGCGTATCGCATGCCGCGCCCACCCATCATTTCGGCGACCTCACCGGCCTCGTCAGCGAACTCGCGGCGATCGGCTTCCGGCAATTCAACGTTGCGATGGCGGCGGCCGGCGCCATCGATGCGCCGCCGCTGATGAGGGCGCTGGCGCGGGCCAAGGCCTATGTCGCCTATGCGCAGGCGCATCCCGGCATGTACGGGCTGATGTTCCGCACCGAGCGGCTCGACATGACGCGGCCGTCGCTGCATGAGGCCGCCACCGCCTCGTTCAATGGATTGGCCGGCGCGGTCGGCGTCAGCCTTCAGCAGCAGGCGTCCGACGAGGCGCTGTCGCTGGAACATGCGGCTGCCATCGCCCGCGCTTGGTCACTGGTCCACGGCTTCACCACGCTGCTGCTCGACGGCCGGCTCAACGACATCCTGAAGCGACTGCCCAAGGGCAACACTGTCGAGACCCTGCTGGATGCCATGCTGCGCTCCACCGTCACCCGGCCACCGGGACCGTGATCAGGGTTTTTTCGCCAGCTCGACCGCGCGGCCGCTTTCACCGATCACCTTCACTTCGTCCTTGCCACATCTGAAGCTTCGCGCCGACTCGTCGGCGGCCTTGCGGGCGAGCTCATTGGCATTGGGATTGGCCTTCACGTCGACATAGGCGACATGGCAGACCGCGCCGGGCGGCAGCCTAGTCACTGCCAGCAGCGGTTTTGCGATGGGACGGCCGTTCTTGTCCTCGTCGGCATTGTCGGAAATGTGCCAACGCTGGATGATCGCGAACGGTTTGCCGTCCAGCGCCCGCCATTCCACGGTGTGGGTGGTCGAGTTGAACGGCCCAAAGGGAGTCTCCGCCGCCGGCTCCTTGTCTGCCGCGGCGCGGTTGCGGCCGACCGAGGCCGCTTCGCGCAGATCGTCCTCGCTGATGACCACCACGAGCCCGGCCTTGCCCGGGCAAACCCGGATCGTGGAATCGTCGACGCCGTTGCCGGCGCTGGTGACGCGGCAATCCCTTGGGGCGGTCGAGGTATAGCTACTGCTGAATGTTTGGGCGTTGGCCGGTGAAATCAGCCCGAAGCAGGCGCTGAGCAGCGCCGCCAGCACTATTGCTCGCATGATGTTCGCGCGGGAGGTCCGGCGCAGGTCGAGCGTACGCATCATCCTGCCCGCTATGTCAGGGGAACCGGTCATACCGGTTCGACGTGCGCAATCTGGGGAAGGTTCACGCAAAATGCGCGAAAGGCCTGACATTGGCCCGGAATCGCTCTAGAACAGCGGCTTCGCAATCCCCTTCATAGCGTGTCAGTTCAAACCCATCATGCCTGCCATTCCGTCGAACAAACCCTACCGCGTCGGCCGCTCCCGCACCGGGCTTGGCCTCTTCGCCACCAAGCCGATCAAGAAGGGCGCCAAGATCGTCCGTTACTTTGGTCCGCTGCTGGATTCCAGGAAGGAGAAGGACGACGCGATCGAGAACAAGTATTTGTTCGAGCTCAACAACCGCTGGACCATCGACGGTTCGGTGCGCAAGAACATCGCGCGTTACATCAACCACGCCTGCAGGCCGAATGCGGAATCCGACGTCAAACCGCGCAAGCGCAAGGTGGTGATCCGCGCCATCAAGAACATCGAGCCCGGCGACGAGATCAATTACGATTACGGCACCGACTATTTCAAGGCGTACATCAAGCCGATCGGCTGCAAATGCGTCGCCTGCGAAAAGAAGCGCAAGAAGCAGCGCGCCGAGGCGAGGGCCGAAAAGGCGCGCCTCAAGGCGAAGGCAGAACGAAAGGCCTTGGAGCAGGCCGAGAAGCAGGCGGCGAAGGCTGGCAGCAAGAAACTGAGCGGCAAACCGGCGCATGCCAATGGCAAGCTCCTGAACGGCCACGGCGCAAAATCCGCGGCGGGCCGCACGGCGAAATCCGGAATTTCCGTGAAAGCCCGCGGCAAGCCACGCGGAGAAAGCCGCGCGTCGGCTTAAGCAAGCATCGTCGCCAGAAAACCTCCGGATCTACCCGCCGGGCTTTCGAAGCGATTTCGGCAGCGGTGAATCGCCGAAATTGAGCGTCGAGCGTTGCAGGATCGCGCCGCCTTCATCGACCACCACGCGAAATCGCCGGTTTTCTGAGAAGAAGGTCAGGCGATAGCGGCCGCTGTCGGCGTCGGTCCCGCGCTCGGACTGGCTGGTGATCTGGCCCGCGCGCATCTGCTGCCGCAGCAGCGGCAGCGCAAGGCCCAGTCCCTCGGCAATGACCGATGCGTCGATCTCGACGGCGCCGTTTTCGAATTCCACCGGTTTCATCGGACGCTCATGCGGCACTTGCCGCTGTGTTGTGCTTTGCCCGGGCGGGGTAGGCGCATTCCGCCAGCGTGGTGGTGTCGAGTTCGCGCATGAAGGCTTCGCGCGCGGCGGCAAGGCGGGCCTTCAGGCGGCAGCGCGGCAGCAGCACGCAATTGCCGCCGTCGCCGCGGAAGCACTCGACCAGCGCGTGGCGCTCTTCCAGCGCCCGCACCACTTCGCCGAGCGTGATCGCCTGCGGCGGCCGCGCCAGCCTGAAGCCGCCGCCGGCGCCGCGCTGGGTATTGATGAATCCGCCTTCGGCGAGGTCGCGCACCACCTTGGCCAGATGATTGCGCGAAATCCCGAACTCGGCGGCGATTTCGTTGGTCGCGAATGACCGCGTCGGCTCGCCGGCCAGCCGCATCAGCGCGCGCAACGCAAAATCCGTAAACAACGTCAGGTTCATGGCATCCCCGGAGAAATAGGCCTTGCAAACCGATCCTACAGGGTTAAATAGGTATTTGAAATACCTATTTAAGGAGAGCCGCTGTGACAGCAGCTGAAAGGCGCGAAAAGATCACGGCCGAGATCGTCGCCAGGACCGGCATCACGGAGCCCCTGATCGAACGCCTGGTTCGCGCGTTCTATGCAAAGATCCGCACCGATGCGGTGCTGGCGCCGATCTTCGAGGCCCGAATCCAGGATTGGGAGCCGCATCTGGCGCGGATGTGCGCGTTCTGGTCGTCGGTCGCGCTGATGTCGGGCCGCTATCACGGCACGCCAATGGCCAAGCACATGCCGCTGCCGGTCGATGCCGATCATTTCGACCGCTGGCTCAAGCTGTTCGAGGAGACCGCGCTCGAGGTCTGTCCCCCCGCTGCCGCAGCACATTTCGTCGAACTGGCGCGGCGGATCGCCGCCAGCCTCGAACTCGGCATCGCCGGCGCGCAGGGCGTCATGCTCGGCAACGGCGAACGGTTCAGGCGCCGGGAAAGTCAAACCGCAGGAGATATCAGATGAAACGTCACGCACCGGTCGCAACAATTATCAACGATACCAGGCTGGCGCAGGAGCCGGCTAACCCGTTCTCGGGCAGCAGTCTGCTGCCGATGCTGGTCATTGGTATTGTTCTGGTCCTGATGGGAATGATTGCGGCTGTCATGGTGAGCTGACGGAAACAGACCGGCCGCCGCCAGGCTTTCAGGCCGATGCGGCGACCGTTTTCCGTTGTCAAATCGTAGCTCAGGCCGTCATCGCGCTGCTGCTCTTGCGCAAGCCGATATACTGCAGCTCCGCAAACATGCCGGTGCTGATCGCGTGGACGGCGATGAAGGCGTAGCCAAGCAAACTGGGCGTGACTGCGCCGCTGAACATCAGCGCGATGCTGCCAAGGGCCCAGGCCGCGTTGCCGGCGATCACGATGGCCACCAACACCCCGGGCATCGATGGCCTTGTGCCGAGCCAGCCGACCAGCGCGGTGTAGGCGATCAGAAACAGGCCGGTTTCGAGCAGCAGCGTCTGGGGAAGGTTGAGCAGCGGCGCCAGCATGCCGGCGCCGAATGTCTGCAGCAAAGCCACTGCGCCGGTGACGATGGCGTCGGCCTGGATGGCGCGGCGAAGAAACAGGGACGGCTGGATCATGGTAGTTCTCCTTTGCGAGACAGGTGGTTTCGGGAGATAGCGCGCCGTGCGGCACCAGTTCTGCAGCACGGCTCATCTCCTGTGCTGGCTAAGATGACCCGGCCGGCGAGGCAATTCGATTACGTCAGAGGTAATGGAATGCAGAAAATTCGCATGGTAGGTTTTCCACCATGAATGCACACACCGCCACGGCACGAACGGAACGAACCCAGCCCGCCCATGTCGGCGATCACCTGCGCGAATGGCGGCAGCGCCGTCATCTCAGCCAGTTGGATCTCGCCGGTGACGCCGAGATTTCCGCGCGCCATTTGAGCTTCGTGGAAACCGGCCGCGCGGCGCCGTCGCGCGAAATGGTGCTGAAGCTCGCCGAACGGCTGGAGGTTCCCTTGCGCGAACGCAACGTGTTGCTGGTGGCGGCGGGATACGCGCCGGCATTTCCGCAGCGGTCGCTCGACGATCCCGCGCTGAAATCGGCGCGGGCGGCGATCGATCTGGTGCTGAGGGCGCATGAGCCCAATCCGGCGCTGGCGATCGACCGGCACTGGAATCTGGTCTCGGCCAACCGCATGGTGGCGCCGCTGCTGCAAGGCATTGCACCGCATCTGCTCGGCCAACCTGTCAATGTGCTGCGTCTTGCCTTTCATCCCGAGGCGCTGGCGGCGCGCACCGTCAATCTCGCCGAATGGTGCGGCCATCTGCTGGAGCGGCTGCACCGCCAGTGCGAGGCGACCGCTGATCCCGAACTGCTCAAACTCTATTACGAGCTGAAGGCCTATCCGATCCCGGCGCGCTCGGCGCCGCTGTCGTCGGACAATGTCGCGATCCCCTTCAAGCTGCGGCTGAACGGCGAGGTGCTGAGCTTCATTTCCACCACCATGATCTTCGGCACCCCGGTGGACATCACGCTGTCGGAACTGGCGCTGGAGACGTTTTTTCCCGCCGATGAACTGACCGCCGAGCGGATGCGCGGCATGGCGGCAAACCTCGGATAATTGACTGCGAGGCTGAAAATCGAAGAATTTTATATGATTTGCGCTGCAATCTGCGGTAGAGTCGGTTATTGCTTAGCCGACGTGCCTTTGAATGAAGCTGCTTTCAGCATTTGTTTTAGCGCTGATCGCCTGGCCGGCAGCGGCCATAGCGGACGATGTTCGTCGCTTCGTCGATATCCCGTACGCATGCGGACGAGATCAGATGGGACGAGTCCTGCTTTCCAGGACCAACAACACGTCCAGCTATGAGATCACTGCGTGGGCAGATCCGATCACGCAAACTTTTTGCCACTATCGAAGCGGCCCAAACCAGACATGCGCGCCTGCCGAACTCTACAATTTTTCGTTTCGCTGCGGATCGGCAGGCAATGTTCACAACAGTGACCTATATCTGGTTTCGTCCAAGGCAAGAGAGTGGGGCGCCTACAGGGCCGGCGATCACATCGTACTTAACGCTGGTCAAACCCGCGTTCGGACATCACATGCCTATGGCGACTGTTTTGGGAGGGGGTTGTCTCTCACGCAAACAAGCCGGTGTATCGAGACATCGGACAAATATCGAACCAATCAGATATTGATACATTTTCCGCCGAACAGAGCGCCGCTGGCGGCGGATGCCCGGCTAAACAACAGAGCGATCGGCGACGACTGCGGTAATGGTCGCTTCTGCGAGATTGGTAGTAAATGCTCGGCCGGTAGCGGTTTTGTACCAGCAAATTCCGTTGATTGCGGTAACGGCCGTTCCTGCACGGCCGGAAGCAAGTGCTCGCTTGGCGGTGGTTGCGTACCGGCGAACGCGGTTGATTGCGGTGGTGGAAAATCGTGCCCGACAGGAAATTCGTGCGGAGTGAATGGTGTTTGTATCAAGCCGGTGCCTCGGATTGCGGAGGTTGGTAACCCGACCCCATCCGGCGGTTCGTGGTCACCTTCCGAAGTGTTCGACACCAAGATCGAGATGGATGCGAAGACCAAGGCTCTTCTGTTCGTCGTGTTCGTACTGTTTTCCTATATCAAGTATCGATCGGGCTCATTGAGTCCGCGCATCAAGTTCGCGTTCGGCGTTGTCGAGGCCGCCGTCTCGATCTACTTTGGTAAGGGAGACAGCGTCACAATTGCAGAGGGACTTATCGTCGCTCTCCCTTTCGGAATCGACATAGTTGCGCAACTCGTTGCAAAGCCGCACTCGGGAAGCTGACGCTAGTGTTTGAGATGACCGTCTGTGGGAACGAGGTGCTGCCCGGTTTACAGCCAGCTGCGCCGTCCACATAATCCCACGATGGATTCACGTTCCGCTCAATTAGCCGGGCTGCGGCCACATCCCGTCGGCGATCTCCTGCGCGATTGGCGCCATCGTCGCGCCATGAGCCAAGCCGATCTCGCCTTCGAGGCCGGCATCTCGATCAAGCATCTGAGCCATGTCGAGACCGGCAAGGCCGCCGGCAGCCGCGACATCCTGCTGCAGCTCGCCGGAGCGCTCGGCCTGTCGCTGCGCGACCGCAATGCGCTGCTGGAGGCCGGCGGTTTCGCCCGGCAATATCGCGAGCGCGACCTGTCGGCGCCCGAAGTCGCCGACGCCAGGCGCGCCATCGACCTGTTGCTGCGGCGGCACGAGCCGTTCCCGGCCATCGTTACCGACCGGCAGTGGAATGTGCTGCAGGCCAATCGTGCGGCGACGGGGCTGATGACCCTGCTGCTCGGGCCGGAGCGCATGAGCCGGCCGCTCAATCACATGCGGATGTTTCTGAGCTCCGACGAACTTCGCCCGTTCGTGGAGAACTGGCCGGATGTCGCCAACGCCCTGATGGTCCGCGCGCGCCACGAGGCGATGGCCGCGCCGCTCGATCTGGCGCTGCAATCGACCTGGCGCGAACTGACAAAACTGCCCGATGTCGCAACACCCATGCTCAACGAGAACGAGGCGCCGGGCCCGTTGTGCGAGGTGCGCTTGCGCAAGGGTGAGCTGCGCATCGGCCTGATCGGCGCGGTGCTGACGCTGGGCACGCCGCAGGATGTGACGCTGCAGGAATTGCGGGTGGAGATGTTCATGCCGGCGGATGCTGTATCCGAAGCCGCGCTGACGGCGTTCGTGGCTCAGGACGCCTGAGCTGTTGCCGCGGTTCGCCGCTCGAACGTCATCGCCTGCATCACTTCGGCGAACGGGCCCTGCCGGTCGCTCAAGCTTGCCATCGTCAGCCCGGCGCCATTGGCGCCGGCGCGGGTGCGCGAGCGGATCAGGATCCAGTCGCCTTCGGGCGGGCGGAAGAAATACAGGCTGATCTCGGGATTGATGAAGGTCCATTCCCGCATGTCGACGATCTGGCCGACGCCGCTGGAGAAATCCGCCGCCTGCACCGCCTGCAGCAGCGGCGTGTTGGCTTCGCCCTCCACCATGGGAACGTCGAGCCGCATCCAGGCCGCCGCCGGTCCCGGCTTTTCCAGCGCGCCCTCGATCAGCCGCACCGACACGTTTTGAAAGTAACGGCTCCACTTCTGGGCGAAGGCCGGCGGCGGCGTGCCGGTTTCGGGCGGAGCGTCCGCACTTGCCGCCAGCGAGAACGGATCGGCGGGAGATTCGCTGCCCTGCGCCGTCAGCAGGGCGGTGCAGCGGCCGATCTCGGTCTCGCCGTCCAGCAAGCGCACTTGAAGCGTCTTGGCCTTGCGGCCGTCGCGCAGCATTTCGGTTTCGACGCGGTAGGCGCGCAATCCGGCGGGCCGCCACAGGTCGAAAGTGAGGCGGCGCACCGCAAAACCGGATTGTTGCGCCAGCCGCTCGACCTCGCGCACCATCAGCCCTGACGTGGCGCTGCCCTGCAGCATGTCCGGCGACCACGGCCCGCCGGCCTGTTCGGTGGCGCGAAACAGAGGGCCTTCCCTGGTGAAGATGGCAGTCATGGCTGGGCTCCACGGTCAAGTACTCCGGCGTTCTTACGAATCCGGCGCTGGGTCCGCAATAACCCCGGAGGTTATGTGGCGCGAGGCATGCGGCCACAGCCCTTGTTTCGTCGCCGGTTCGGCCTATTTTGCGGTCATTGTTTCGTGAAAGGACGTCCCCATGAGCACGCTAAAACCGCTTCAGATCGACATCGTCTCCGACGTGGTGTGCCCGTGGTGCTATATCGGCAAGCGCCGGATCGAGAACGCGCTGGCGCTGGCGCCGGATGTGCCGGTCGAGATCAACTGGCGGCCGTTCTTCCTCAATTCCTGGGTGCCGCGCGAAGGCATCAGCCGCGACGAGTATCTCACCAAGAAATTCGGCTCGGTCGAGGCCTACAAGGGCATCGCCGGCCGCGTCGTCGCCGCCGCCAACGAAGAAGGCCTCACCTACCGGCCGGATCTGGTCAAGCGCCAGCCCAACACGACCGATTGCCACCGCCTGATTCACTGGGCCGATGCGCAAGGCAAATCCGCCGCAATGAAACAGCGGTTGATGGAATTGTATTTCCGCGATGGCGGCGACCTCACCGACGTCAACGTGCTGGTGCAGGCGGCCGCCGACATCGGGCTCGATGCCGAGGATATCCGAAAGCGCCTTGCCAGCGACGAGGACGTCGAGCTTATCTCGGCGCAAGCCAAGGACGCTTCCGACAAGGGCATCTCCGGCGTGCCGACCTTTGTGTTCGCGCAGAAGTACGCGGTGTCCGGCGCCCAGCCGGCCGAGCAGCTGGCGCGCGCGATCCGGCAGGTGTCGGCTGAGGTGAACGCGCAGGCGGCGGAGTAGGGGGAACGTGTCCCGGACGCGGTGCGGCGTCCTTCACGCTGCTCCGCAGAGCCGGGACCCATGCTGGAGCCCGGATCAGCAGCGCACCGCTAACGCGCTGCGCAGCGTCCGGGGAACGCCGCCACATACACCGCCGTCGTCCTGAGGTGCGATCCGTCTTCGGCGAGCCTCGAAGGATGGCAGCAAGCGAAAGTGCTTGTGGCTCATCCTTCGCGGCTCGCAAGGGCTCGCACCTCCGGCGATAACGGCGAAGCCGTTACGCGGGGATGACGGCATGCTTGGCGGCGCTACGCACCCTTCAAATAGTAATTCGCCCGCTTGCCCAGCGCGATCCGGCGCAGCACGCGGCGCATCGCCAGCGAGGCGCGCAGCGGCTTGATCGCGGTCGTGACCGTGCGATAGAACGCCAGCTTCAGCGCGTCGCGTACCGGCTGGCGGCCCGGCGGCAGTTGCGGCAGGCCGGCGCCGCGCAGCATCGAATTGAAGAAGTGCAGGTCGTTGACGCGGCGCACCTCGCGGGTCTTCCAGGTGATCGCCATCGAGATCGAAAAACTGTCGGCGGTGCGCACCCAGTGCGGCCACTGATACGGGACATAGCAGCCGTCGCCCGCGAACAGATGGAATTCGGTGCCGCGCGGCGCGAATCTCTCGTCGTATTTCAGGTTGCGGTGCTTGGTCATCGAGCGTTCGATCTCGTCGTCGGAGACGATGGAGCGGTCGTTGTTGTCGAAGATCGTGAAGAATTTCTCGCCGTGGATATGGACGAAGAAATTGTCCTCGCTGTCGAGATGAAACGGAGTGGTCGAGTTCGGCGACGACACAAAGATAAAACCTTCGAGCTGTTCGAAGCCGGCGTCGAGCAGGCTGTTGAAACCGCGCGCGCGGGCCACCGACAGCAGGGTGTCTTCCAGCAGCCGGCGGTACTCCGGTGAATTCTCCACCCGCTTCAGCACCATCCATGCGCCGGCGGTTTCGATGCTCTTCACCACCTCGACCGGATCGAGATCGACCGAGGGAATCGCATCGGGATCCTGGCTGATCGCGACCTTGCCGGAATTATACTCGATCAGGTCGCGCGGCAGCTCGGCGGCGAGCTGCGCGATGCGCGGCAGGCTCAGCAGCGGATGACCGACGAGCTTGTGACGGATCGCGAACGGCTTGAGCGGAAAGTCGCGCTTCAGCGCCTCGTTCGCGGCCGTGATCACCGGGGCTACTGCGGTGACGGTATTCATGACGTTTTCTCCTGGCGTTTCCGGACGAAATTGACGGCGCGGCGCAGCGGCTCGCGGATCAGCTGGCGCAATTTCAGGGCACCGTGGACCAGCGGCACCACGGGATCGCGCGGCCGCAGCGGGACCAGGACGTCGCCGATCGCCAGGCGCCCGCGCCAGATCGGGTTGATCATGGGATGATCGGCGTTGGCGCTGGAATCGACCAGCGAGATTTCGGGATCGGCGCAGAGATGCCGGGTCAGGTCGAGCGTCAGCTGCACGCCGGGCGACAGTTTTGCAAAACGTTCGTCGACCCCGAGCTTGAAATAGAACGCGCGATCCTGATGCCGCAGCACGATCGCGGCCGCCACCGGCGTGTCGCCGGCGAACAGCGTCACGACTTCGCCTTGACCTGATGCCGCGAGGTCGGCGGTGGCGCGGCGGACAAAAGCGGCATCGCCGTCGTACTGCCCAAGCGCGGTGCCGCGTTGGCCTTTCCAGCCGGAGGCTTCCAGCGTCAAAAATATCTCGACCGCAGATGCAATCTGCTGCGGGGTGCGCGCCACCTCGAAACGGACCTCGCCGTGCTCGGCCAGCCGGTTGCGCTGGCGGCGCAACTCCTTGAGCTTTTTCGGCCCGAGCGCATCGCGCAGCAACTCCTCGGCATCGCGCGTGGCATCGAGGCAGGCGCGGAGGTGGGATTGCAGCAAGCGCGGGCGCATGCCGCCCTGTCGCAGCACTTCCGTGAAAGTCTTGATGGCGGCGCCGTCGAGTGCAACGTCGCGCAGGATCAGCGCATGGGCGCCGGCCTTCCGAGCCTCGCGCATCAATCCGAGGGCGGCATCCTCGGCAAGCTCGCGATCGAGCGGCGGCGTGCCAAGCGTGCCGTAGGGATCGGCGCTGACCAGAACGGGAAGCGGAATTTTGTAGGCGCGCCACATCGAAATCGCGGGCAACAGCCCGATCAGGCGCGCTGAGCCGTCGGACGCAGGTGAAGCGTCGCTCCATGCGGCGAGCGCCGAGACGCCGGTGCGGCCGCGCGCCGAGGCGTTCACTGCCAATGCCCAGTCGGGCAGATAATAACCGTTCGGCTCAAAGGCGCGGTCGGCGAGCGCGCGCCATTGGCTCGCGGCCACCGCCGCGAGCGGCGCAAAGGCGGCGCCATGGCGCGAAGCCGCTGCCGGCTGCGGCCGCTTGCCCGCGATCACCGAAGTGCCACGGACCACCGCTCTGTCAGCTATCTCGACCACGTCCCCGTTTCCCCGTTCGCGATGATCGAAGCGAGCGCGCGTGGCGTCGCTTCCTGCATTGCCTTGACGAGGACGCTACCGAAAAAGATTGGAAAAACCCGCCTGCGCGGCGATGCAATTTGAGCGGTAATGTTAACGAGCTGTTCATCATGCCGAAGGTGTGAGCCGGACTGGACCGGTCGCAGATCTCGGATGCGGTGGTCGCGTAGGCTGCGCCGACGGGGCTGCTTTGCCGTGATTCCCACCGTCCTTGGTCGACGAAGAAAACCTGGCGTGCTTCGCATTGATCCAGATTAACAACACAGATCAAGTCCGTGCGTTTGAGGATTAATTCAAGCCCCTTATTCGTTTTGATCGGACGGCGCTGTCGATGCTTCAATGCAACGCAAAACAAGCATGTGGTGAGATGAGCTTCATCAAGAAGAACTTCGGATCAAGCCGTTGAGCCAGCAATCGACAGCATTGAACCAGCCATTGAGGGCTTGGCATATGCTCGGCGCGCGCTTGCAGGGCGCTGTGATGCTGGTCGTCGCCGGTGCGGCCACGATCGCGCTCCAGCTCGCGCCTGGAATATCCGGTCTCTACGCCATCCTGCCGATCGCTGCGGTCCTGTTCGCAGGCGGCATCTGCGCCGCACAACGTTCGAAGGGTACACGTGCGGCATCGCGGCAGGCGCGGCCGGAGATCCTGTTGAAGACGGCGATCGAAAGCACGCCGAACGGCCTGTGTATCTTCGATTCCGACCTCCGGGTCGTTGTCAGCAACAGCCACTTCGCCACGATGTATGGGCTGACGCCGGCGCAGACCCAGCTCGGGACCTCGCTGCACGAAATTCTCGACAGCCGCGTGGCCGCCGGCTGCTGCCCGCCGAATGCGGCGCAGTATGTCGACGATTGCCTCGTCAAGGCAGGTTCCCGGGAGACGGTCCATACGACGGATGAGCTCTGCAATGGCAACGTCATCGCCGTCAGTCGCCACCCCATGCTCGACGGCGGATTGATCGAGGTTCACCGGGACATCACCGACGCCCGGCTTGCGGAAACCCGCGCCGACGCCGTCCAGCAGGAACTGATCGAAAAGCAGTATGCGATCGACCAGGCTGTCATCGTCGCGGTGACCGATCTTACCGGCAACATCACCTATGCAAACGATAATTTCTGCAGGATCAGCGGATATTCCCGCGCGGAATTGCTGGGGCGGAACCACCGCATCCTGAATTCCGGCACGCATTCGAAGGAATTGTTCCGCGACATGTATCGCTGCATCGCGAGCGGCGAGGTCTGGCGCGGCGAATTATGCAACAGGTCCAAATCCGGTGCGCTCTATTGGGTCGACACCGTCATCACCCCGCAGCTCGGTGCCCAGGGCAAACCGATTGCGTATATGGCAATCCGGATCGATATCACCGCGCGAAAACATGCCGAAGCCCAGATTTCCCATGCGGCGACGCATGATGCGCTGACCGGACTGGCCAACCGCGCGGCGCTGCTGGAGCGGATGAACGAAGCGCTGGCTCACATGCAGCTGCACGGCGGCGCGCTGACCACCCTGATGCTGGATCTCGACGGATTCAAGCAGGTCAACGATACGCTTGGGCACGCCGCCGGAGATACCCTGCTCAAGGAGCTGGCGGGCCGTTTCAAAGCGTCGCTTGGCGAGACCGACATGATCGCGCGTCTCGGCGGCGATGAGTTTGCGATCATTCAAACAAGCGTGACCGATCAGAGGGAGGATGCGATCGAGCTGGCGGTCAGGCTGCTGGAGTTGACAGCCATGCCATTCCGACTGGATGGGCAGGATGTCTGCATCGGGACCAGCATCGGCATCGCGCTGGCTCCGGCGAACGGCACCAAAGCGGGCGACCTGCTCAAGAAGGCCGACCTTGCCCTGTACCGGGTGAAGTCCGAGGGGCGTAACAGCTTCAGCTTCTTCGACGAGGATCTGGGCGAGAAGGCGATCTCGCGGCTGCAGCTGGTCAACGATATGCGGGCGGCGCTGTCGCGCGACGAATTCGAGCTGCATTATCAGCCGCTGTTCGATACCGCGACGTCGCGGCCCTGCGGAATGGAGGCGCTGGTCCGATGGCGCCATCCCGTCGCGGGACTGCTGTATCCGGATCGTTTCATCGGCATCGCCGAAGAGACCGGGCTGATGGAATGGCTGGGGCAATGGATCCTGCGGCGCGCGTGCGCCGATGCGGTGTCCTGGCCGGAGGATATCAAGGTGGCGGTCAATCTGTCGGCCTCGCAATTCCGGGCGGGTACGCTGTTCGACGTCATCCTGTGCGTGCTGGTGGAGTCGGGATTGCCGCCGGAGAGGCTGGAACTGGAGATCACCGAATCCTTGCTGCTGCAGGACAAGGAGAGCAACGTGCTTGTGATTCAGCAGCTCAAGAATATCGGCATTACCATTGCCCTTGACGACTTCGGAACCGGATATGCCTCGCTCAGCTACCTGCTGCTGTTTCCGTTCGACAAGATCAAGATCGACAAGTCCTTCACGCAGGGCTTGTTGACCCGAACGGATTGCCGGGCCGTGGTGGCGTCGATCCTGACGCTCGCGCGAGGACTGGAAATTGCCGTGACCGCCGAGGGTGTGGAAACAAAATCGCAGTTTGAACTGCTGCGGGCCCAGGGCGTCGATTACGTTCAGGGCTACCTGTTCGGTCGCCCGTGTCCGTTGGCGGAACTCGACTTTTCTGCACTCGAACTGATCATGCGGGCAGATGAGGCGGCCTGAGAAAATGCGCCGTGGCGCGAGCTTTCTTCGCAGTCCGCCGGGCCAGAGGCCAGCACCGTGATTGTCAACCAGTCCCTGGTCGAGGAGCTCGAGACGGCGATCGCGGGCAGCGATATCGGACGGCGGGCTGCGATGTTGCGCCGCGTCGCCGATCTCTTCGCGTCGAACTCCGGAAATCTCTCGGATGAGCAGACCGCGGTGTTCGACGACGTCTTGCTTCAGCTGGTCGATGAAATCGAAACCTCTGCGCGCGGCTGTTTCGCCGAGTATCTGGCGCTCAGTCCCGTCGCGCCGCCCCGGATATTGCGCCAGCTGGCGCTCGACGACGTTATCGACGTTGCCGGTCCGGTGCTTTCACGCTCGGAGCAATTGGACGAGATCACGCTGGCGGACGGCGCCAAGACCAAGAGCCAGGCACATTTGCTGGCGATCTCGACCCGCAAAACCATTCCGGAATCCGTGACCGACATCCTTGTCGAGCGGGGAAACCGGCAGGTTGCGCTGAGTGCCGCGGCAAATCCGGGCGCTTCGTTCTCCGAGTTTGGATATTCTTCGCTGGTAAGGCGATCGTCTGACGACGACGCGCTGGCGCTTTGCACTTGGTCCCGGCGCGAGATCCCGCGGCGGCATCTGCTCAAGCTGTTCGCCGACGCCTCCGAGTCCCTGAAACGCAGACTGTCGAAAGAGGATCCGCGCAAGGCCGCTCGGATGGCCGACATCGTCACGCGGGCGGCGAGCAAGCTTCAGTCCCAGACCAGGGAAACGTCGGCGGATTTCGCCACGGCGCGCGCGCTTGTTCAGTCGCTCGACGGGACCGGCAAGCTCGACGAAGCCGCGCTGTTCGAGTTTGCCAGCGCGGAGAAGTTCGCCGAAACCGTGCTGGCGCTGTCCGTCATCTGCGACCTCCCTGTCGGCCTCATCGAGCGTGCCCTGGTCGAGGTACGGTCGGAACAGGTTCTCGTGCTGGCCAAGGCCTCCTGTTTGAGCTGGAAGACGACCAGGGCGATCCTGCAGCTGCAAGCGCCGGCGGAGAGATCGACTGGAGATCTCGACCAGCTGCTTGAAACCTTCCTGCGGCTGAGGCCGGAAACCGCCAGACAGGCGGTTCAGTTCTACCGGTTGCGTGAACGGTCTCTGGCGGCAAGTCCGAATTGAACAGGTGCAGCGTCGCCGTGACGGAGCGCTATCGCAGCGAACCGATCTTTTCCAGTTCCGCAAGGTTGGAAACCGTCAGCACGCCCTCGGACAGTGCGAGAATGCGGCGTTCGCGAAATTGGCCGAACACCCGGCTGACATGGACTGGAGTCAGTCCGACCGCGTCGGCGATGTGCTGCTGGCGCAACGGAAACGGGTAGCGCTGTTCGCGGATTACGTTCCGCGCTGCTATCCGCGGTATCAGGTGCAACAGCAGATAGGCGATGCGTTCTTCGGCCGAGAACTGGCCGAGTGCGGTAGAAAGTTCGGCGGCGTCAAGGGTTTCGGCTACGCAGGCCTTCGCGATCGCCCGTTGAACGCTGGAATCGGCGGCGCACCTTACGCGGATTTCGGAACGTGCAAATGCGCTTAGCCGAACCTGGGTCAACGCCTTGACCGAGAAATAGAATGCTTTCTCGAAGATGGTCGTGGGAGAAAAAATATCGCCAGGCAGCAGGAATTGCAGGATTTGCCTGCGGCCGTCGGAAAGCTGATAGTAGCGGAAAGCCCAGCCAGCACACAGAACGAATACGTCGCTGGAGACCTGATTTCGGACGGCGATTTGCTCACCCGCTCGGGCAGCGGTGAAATGCTGCCAGCCGGAATTCTGATCTGATTTCGAGGCTTCCGAAACAGCTCCGAGCAGGGCTCCGCAAAGACCAGCTTCGCGGTTAGGGCAGGTTACGCAAAGTGACACAAGAGTCATTCGGAGTGTTTTGCCTCATGGCTCGCAACCACGCGAAGTGAAAATTCTCCGACGCTGGAGAATTGTTGCAAATGCATCTATCAGAATTTGCTAATAGAGCAAATTGAAATGCAAGCGTCTTTCGGACTTTGGCCGCGCGCGACCTATCAGACGTTTGCCGGCAATCCGATTGCAACCTGAACGCAGCGGCACCGCGCCTGTCGCCTTAACGTAGATCAACAACCTGGATCAAGTTATGGCGCTCGGAGTTTTTCTGAGAATCGATCTAGCATTTTTGCGTTGAAGTGATCGCTTGTACGCACCAGTAGCGTCGCATTTATTCGCAAGAGTCTTCCGCAAGAATTCTATTCTGGTTTTGATTTCAGGGAGAGCAATCAATGACCGAAGCAATCGTGGCAATCCGCAGTCAGGATCGTGAATCCCGGATGCGCTTCATGCGCATCGACGACGCGACCGGCGAACTGCTGCGTGAATTCTGGAAGGTTGTCGAGCCGGCACTGCCGGAGGTCCTCGAAGGCTTTTACCGGCATATCGCCAAGGAGCCTCAGCTGGCGCGCCTGATTGGAAGCGATATTCCGCGTCTCAAGGCAGCTCAGGGGGCGCACTGGGCGCGCCTGTTCAACGGCCGCTTCGATCAAGAGTACATGCAGGGCGTGCGCACGATCGGCCTGATCCACAACAAGATCGGGCTGGAGCCGCGCTGGTACATTGGCGGATACAATTTCGTGCTGAGCCAGCTCGCTGCCCTCGCTGTTGGTCAGTATCGCTGGAAGCCCGCTCGTCTCTCGGGGGTGCTGACGGCCTTGAACTGTGCGGTGCTGCTGGACATGGACATCGCGATTTCGGTGTATCAGGAAGCGATGCTGGCGGAGCGTCAGAACCAGCAGGACAAAATCACGACCGCGATCCGGGATTTCGACGGTCAGATGAAGATCGTGCTGAAGACGGTCGGGGGCTCGGCAGAAAATCTGCAGAACGCCGCCAATGCGCTCGCCGCCAATGCCGAACAGTCGACCCAGCAAACCACCACCGTGGCCGCTGCCTCGGAGGAGGCCTCCGCCAACGTGCAGGCGGTGGCGTCGGCTACCGAGCAACTGACGTCGTCGGTCAAGGAGATCGGTCGTCAGGTTACGGAGTCCGCCAGGATGACGGGCAAGGCGGTGGAGCAGGCCAGCCAGTCCAGCGCCGGCATGCAAGGCCTCGCGGAAGCTGCGCAGCGGATCGGCGCGGTCGTCGAACTCATCAACACCATCGCGGGGCAGACCAACCTGCTGGCGTTGAATGCCACCATCGAAGCCGCGCGCGCCGGCGATGCGGGCAGGGGCTTCGCGGTCGTAGCCTCCGAGGTCAAGGCACTGGCCGAGCAGACGGCGAAGGCGACCGACGAAATCAGCCAGCACATTCTCGCGATCCAGACCGCAACAAAGCAATCGGTAGGTTCGATCGAGGAAATCGGAACGACGATCGCGTCGGTCAACGAGATCGCAACGGCGATCGCGGCGGCCGTCGAGCAACAGGGAATGGCGACTGCCGAGATCGCGCGCAATATTCAGGAGGCCGCCCGGGGCACCCAGGATGTTTCGAGCAACATCGGCGGTGTCAGTCAGGCCGCGAGCGAAACCGGCCAAACCGCCGCGCAATTGCTGTCTTCCGCCAACAAGCTCTCGCAGCAATCGGAGATGCTGCGCACGAGTGTCGAAGGTTTCTTCTCGGCTATACGGGCCGCCTGACGCGGATGCCGTGCCGACATGAAATCGCGGTTCAGGTTGGGTTCGGAGTTGTCATGATTTGTTTCGACAGCGTCCCGGTGCGAACTTCAAGGAGACCTGCATGCCGACCTCATCAGAGCGCCCGTCCGATGAATTGATCTTCCAGCACCTAGGCGCAGCCGTCGTGCTGTGCTGGGCGCAACTGCCACCTGGGGCAAGAGACCAGATCATGCGCCAGGCCGACGATGTGATCGGGCTGGCGCCGATCCCGGAGATTCGAACCGAGATCGTGAAGCTGTTGCTGCGCCGCGCCAAGGCCCAGTGGCTGGCTGCGTTCGTCTCGATCACGGCGCCCCGAAGCGACCCAGCCATTCGGGGACACTGATCCCGGCGGATCGGTCTGATACGATCTCGGGCAGTTCTACACGTGCTCCGTACCGCAGGGCGGATCGTTGACGACGCCCGCCAATCGGGGAGCGCCGCTAGATCGGCTCGTACGTCTCCGATGCGCAGTCGTCGTCACGCCGCCGGTCGGTGATGACGCCGCCGCTGATGATGAGGCGATAGGTCTCGGCGCCGAGCGGTTTGCCCATCACCGAGGTCAGTTCGGCCCTGACGCAGGCGGTCCAGCCCGCGCCCTTCTCCTCGCGGAGCGGCGGCGAAACCCGCACACCGCGCGGGTTCGAGGCCGCCGTGAACAGCGAATCCAGTTTCTCCCGCACCAGCCGTTTGACGTCGGGCGGCGTTTCCGGCGGGGGCGGATCGGGGGCCTTGTTCCGCATGAACTCCGGCACCGGCGAGCGGCTGTCGGCAAGGCCGCAGCCTGCCAGTGCCAACGCCACGCCGACCATCAACGCCCAGTGAACAACGACCCGCCGCATCCGCCGTTTTTATCCTACGCCCGTTAAAATTGCCCGCAATTGGGGAGCAATTCGCGCTGCTGCATCATCAAATTGCCGGAACCGGGTCCCTTGGGGCACACCACCCCCCCGGGGCTTTGCCATGATCGCCCCGCAGGCTAGGTTGGCAGCCAGGATGACAGGGAGACCAGGCGATGAAGATCTTCACGGTTGCGATGGCGGTGGCGATGATGGCCTTGCTGGCCATGCCCGCACACGCCCAGGCCAACCGGCCCAAGGAGGAGACCAGGAAGGTCGAGGAGAAGAAGCCGGTCGTCGACGAGAAGGCCTACAAGGCCGCACTCGAGCGGATTCCCGAATCCAGGGAAAAATACGACCCCTGGGGCGGCGCGCGGCCGGCGGAACCCGTCAAAAAGACAAAATAAGCAGACCAGCAGCGGTATTCGCGATCCGGGCTTGAACCTCGGCGCTGATACGACTGACCAATTTGACAGCCTGGAGGTTAGCCATGATCAGTCCCGTCATTCGCCATATCGTTCTCGCCGCGGGAATCCTGCTGGGCTCGCACGCAGCCCTTGCTGAAAACCGTGTCGCGCTCGTGATCGGCCAGTCGAACTACCGCGCCGTGGTTCCGCTGCCCAACCCGGCCAACGACGCCAAGGCGGTGTCCCAGATGCTGACCGAGTCCGGCTTCGAGGTGTTGACGGCCGCCGATCTGTCGCAGAACGAACTGCGCGCCAAGGTCGGCGACTTCGCGGCCAGGGTGGCCGAGAAAGGCCCCGATACCGTCGCGCTGGTGTTCTATGCGGGCCACGGCCTGCAGATCGATGGCGAGAATTTTCTGGTGCCGGTCGATGTCGATCCGAAGCGCGAAACCGACATTCCGCTGCAGGCGGTGCGCCTTAACGACATCCTGAACACGCTGGCCTCGGTGCCGAGCAAGACCCGCATCCTGCTGCTGGATTCCTGCCGCAACAATCCGTTCCCGGACATCAGCAAGACCGCCGCGCGCGGGCTCGCCATCGTCGATGCCAAGACCGGCGCTCCCGGCACCTTCATGTCGTTCTCGACATCGCCAGGCGCCGAAGCCGAGGACGGCAGCGGTGCCAACAGCCCCTACACCACGGCGTTGCTCGCCGTGGCCAAGGAGCCCGGACTTTCGATCGAGGATACCTTCAAGCGCGTCCGCGTTGCGGTCAACAAGGCGACCGAGGGACGGCAGACGCCCTGGGACAGTTCCTCGCTGACTGACGACTTCCGGTTCGTCGGTCCGGCCGTTGCCGGTCCAAAACCCGCTTCCGCCAAGAAGACGGTCGACGAGTGGAAGCGCGACCTGAAAGGCAAGCCGGTCGAGGCCGCCAATGAATTGATTGTCGCCGACGGCACCGACGAGGCCTATGACGCCTTCGCGACCCTCTACGCCCAGACGCCGCTGGGCTTGCAGGCGCGCGACTGGCTGGTTCGTCACCGCCGCATGAAGGCATGGAACGATGCCGTGATCCTGAACACCGCGGCGGGCTATCGCGCCTTCAGCGTGCAGTTCCCGGACAGCGATCTCACCCCGACCGCGCGCAAGCTGGAAGAGCGGCTGCGCAATCGTCCGAACTTCGTCGCCACTGTTGCGACAGGTGTCGGCGCAGCCAACGCGGCCGTGTCAGGCCCGGCCGGCGGTTCGCCCCAGCCGACCAACGCCTCGCTCGGCCCGACCTGTCCCTGCACCACGCCGATCGTGCCGCTGAAGAAGGTCGATACGCCGAAGAAGCGCGTCGAGCCCGATCCGCCGAAGCGCGTCGACCGTACGCCGCCGCGCCGTTATGTCGACGATGACGTCGTGGTCGTCCGCCGCCCGCCGCCGCGCTATTACGAACCGGTGCCCGGACCCCGGGTCGGCATCGGCATTGGCATCGGGGTCGGCGGCGGTTACGGCGGTGGTTATGGCGACAGGGGCGGCCACCAGGGCAGGTCGAGAGGCGGATACTGAGGGGGCTGGCCCTTGCAACGGATTTTCGCTGGCGCCATTGATCCCTGAGCGATGATCGCGGTGCAGCAGGGGCCATGCGACGATTTCCGATGCTGATTGTCTTCCTCGTGCTAGCCGCTGCGCCGGCGCTGGCCTGGGAGCATTGGGGCGGCGATCGCGGCGGCATGCGGTTCTCGCCACTCGCCCAGATCACGCCGGCCAATGTCGGCAATCTGGTGCGGGCGTGGGAATTTCGCACCGGGGATCTCGAGCGCCGCGCGCCGGCGGTGATGGCGCGGACGAAATTTCAGTCGACGCCACTGTTGGTCGAGGACAGCCTGATCTTCTGTTCGCCATTCAACGAGGTGATCGCGCTCGACCCCGGCAGCGGCGCGCCAAAATGGCGCTATGACCCCGGGATCAGCACCGAGCAACGGCCGGCCAACCGCTACAATTGCCGCGGCGTTGCCTGGTGGGTCGACGACCACGTTGAGGCGAATGCGGCCTGCCGCGCGCGGATATTCATGGGCGCCAACGATGCCCGCGTCATTGCGCTCGATGCCCGCACCGGCATTCCCTGCACCGATTTCGGCGCCGGCGGGGCCATCAAGCTCGAGACCGGCCAGTTGGACTGGCCGGGCGAATTCCAGATCACGTCCGCGCCGGTGGTGAGCCGCGGTGTCGTCATCGTCGGCTCCGCGATATCAGACAATCGCCGCGCCGAGGCGCCACCCGGCACCGTGCGCGCCTTCGACGCCAGGACCGGGCGGCCGCGCTGGGGTTTCGATCCGCTGGTCCATAGCGGCATCATCGCTGGCCACGCCAATGTCTGGGCGCCGATGTCGGCGGACGAGGATCGCGGGCTGGTGTTCCTGCCGACGTCGTCGCCGAGCCCGGATTTCTGGGGCGGCAAGCGGCCCGGCAACAACGAGCACGCCAATTCGGTGGTCGCGCTGCGCGCCGAGACCGGCGAACTGGTGTGGTCGTTTCAAACCGTGCATCACGACGTCTGGGATTACGACCTGCCGGCGCAGCCGACGCTGGCGCGGATCGACACCGGGCAGGGCATGCGCGACGTCGTGATCCAGGCGACCAAGCAGGGTCTTGTCTTCGTGCTGGACCGCGACACCGGCAAGCCGGTCTGGCCGGTGGAGGAGCGCGCCGTGCCGCAAGGCGGCGCCGAGGGCGAGCAGTTGTCGCCGACGCAGCCGTTTCCCACCCACGTGCCGGCGCTGGTGCCGCATCGGATTGCAGCGGACGATATGTTCGGCCTCATTCCGTTCAGGGATCGCGCGTTGTGCCGCGAGCAGCTCGCGGCCGCGCGCAACGAGGGTCTTTACACGCCGCCCTCGACTCAGGGGACGGTGGTTTTTCCGATGACCGGCGGCGGCGTGAACTGGGGCGGTGTGGCATTCGATCCCGTCAACCAGATCCTCCACGTCAACACCAGCCGTGCCGTGCACATCATCAAGCTGATGGCGCGTAGCGATGCCGAAGGCTTCAAGGCGCCGCCGGGCCATGATTTCGGACCGCAGCGCGGCACGCCGTTTGCGATGACGCGCGCGCTGGCGGCGTCGCCATTGGGCCTGCCGTGCAACAAGCCGCCCTGGGGCGTCACGATGGCGGTCGATCTGAAGGCGGGGAAGATTCTCTGGCAGTCGTCGGTCGGCACGGCGGAAGACCGCGCGCCGCTCGGGATGGCTTTCAACTTCGGCACGCCGCTGGTCAACGGCGTCGCGGTTACCGCGGGCAGCCTGGTCTTCACCGGGGCGATGGACGCCTATCTGCGCGCCTTCGATGCCAAGTCCGGCGCAGAACTCTGGCAGGGCAGGCTGCCGGTCCCCGGCGTCGCCAATCCCATGACCTATCTCTGGAAGGGCGAGCAATATGTCGCGATCGGCGCCGGCGGCCATTCCGAATCCGGCACCACCATCGGCGATAGCCTGGTGGCGTTCCGGCTGGCGCGGCCGGGCGAGGCGCCTTCGCTGTGGTCACGCACCATCGACCGGCCCGGCGGACGTTTTTGGGCCAAGGCGATCCTGTTCGCGCTCACGATTGGGCTTCTGGCAGTTGCGGCCTCCCGCTGGCGCCGCCGTGCCAGACTGCGCCGAACCAGCTTGCCCGACCTTTCGGGATAATGAGAGGCGCGGTTACGCCTGGGTGTCGCCGTACCACAAGGCGCCGGCGAAGAGCACAAACATGGCAACCACAGCGACAGAAACCAGAATCGAATCGAGAGGCATTGCAGCATCCTTCGGCAAGAGAAGGCGCAATTTTTCCCGAACGGGTCCGGTTCTTTCATTGATCTGGATCAATGCACGCACGGCAGCCGGACGCCGGCTTCCAAGCTGGCCCTGCTTGCTGCAACGGGCGTCACACCACTCCTACCCGATTTATTGCAGCATTTTCGTCGCTATTTCAGCCGATAGCCCGCGTGACAACCCACGCATTGAGCCGTTATTTCCGCAAGCCCCGCAAACACCGGCTTTAGATCGCCGGTAACACCAGCGTCCTGAGCGGTGGTTGCAAACCGGCTTGCAGCGCGGTGCATCGCCGTCCCGGCGTCCTGCATCCCCTGCGGCATATATTTGGAAACATCCGCAGCGCCGTGCAGCCCCAGCGACGACATTCCAAGTCGGGTTTCCGCGATCTTGGCGGCAACGTCTGTATGACCCATGCCGAGATGTAATTGAATCTCCTGCAGGGCCTGAAGATGATCACGCATGTTAGCCAGGGTGTGCTCGACCAACGTCGCAGGAAATTTTACAAATTGCCGGGAGTCTGGAGCGATAGGGGCAGACGCATCATGGTTGTGCTGATGCTGAGCGACAGCGAACGTTGCGCTGCCGCCAGCCAAAGCGGTAACAATTATGGCCACCAAAACGCGCATATATCCTCCTGGAAGTCCGGCAACGTAGTGGCTGCGGTGCTTTGGCCAACCTTCGGACCGGCATGGCGGCGAGGGTTAGAGTGGGCAAAAGTGCAAGCCGACAAGTATCTCTTGCCACATAACAGGCTTTGGAGACATGATAGTTATCATGTTGCGATCCATTGAGCCATTTTTTGAGGGTTTGCGTGCCCGGCAGCGGCACTTCGACGGTGGCCGGTCTCTGTTCCATCGCGGGGATACCGTGAAGGAAATGTATTTCGTGCTGACTGGCTCGGTCCATTTGGTCCGGCATCAGAGCGATGGATCCATTTTGATCCTGCAGAGGGCGGGTCCCGGATCGATTTTGGCCGAGGCCTCCCTCTACTCCGGCATTTATCATTGCGACGCCGTTGCATTCGGCGCGGCCGAGACCCGGGCATACGCGAAAGCAGGCTTCAAGAAGCTGCTCGCGAAGAACGCAGAGTTCAGCGACGTTTGGGCTGGTTATCTCGCGCAGGAGCTACAAAGCGCGAGACTGCGCTCCGAGATTCTCTCGTTGAAGACGGTCGCGGGGAGACTCGATGCATGGATCGCCTGGAACAGCGGCGGTTCTCCGGCGAGGGGCGAATGGAAGCTTGTCGCCAACGAAATCGGGGTGAGTCCCGAGGCGCTTTATCGGGAAGTCGCCAAACGTCGGCAGTGAACCCGCGACGTGACCCTGAACCTATTGAGAAGCCAGCCGGTTCGCGTTGCCCTTGATCAATATTGCGATCGCCGCCGAGAGCATCAGTAACGAGAAGAGCAGGCCGCTGAGATTTCTCAGGAAGCTGGCTGCCGCCTCTACCTCGGTGCCAATCGTGTATCCAAGCCAGAGATAGGCGAACATCCAGAAGCTGCGTCCCACAAGGCTAAGCACGGCAAACCTGGCCGCAGAATAGCGGCTGGCGCCGGCAAGCAGGCTCACGAAGGTGCTCAACGTCGAGATCAGGGTCCGGCTCAGGAAGACGGTCAGCGCCCCCCACCTGGAAAGCATGCCGGCGAGGAACGTCTGTCGCGCGAGGGAGAGGCCGAGAATCGGTCCCCAGTTAGCCAGCAGCGAAGGTCCAAACTTTCGCCCGACAAAGTAGCCTCCGATGTCGCCAAGTATCGATGCGAAGATTCCAAGGGTGAATGTCAGCCCCCAATCAAGCTTTCCCTGCGCCAGGAGCGATCCTGCAATCGTGACGGCGACCCCACTTGGCAATGGAAGCCCCAACGCGGCGAGCAACAGGGTCACACCGAAGGCTACGTATCCATATGTCAAGATCAGCGACAGGATGCCGTCGTTGAGCGTGGCCAGCCAGCCCGCAGAGGCCGACGATTTCTGAATCGGCGCAGTGTCGGCCACGGCACGCTGAACACGCTGAACATAGTCGATGCGGGGAAGCGATGCGCGGTCGGCGAGCTCCTTGAGCGTGTTCTTCGGATCCGTGTCCGGAGAAAGTTGCAGACGACCGGCGAGGGTGATGACGGCTACGCCATAGGTCTCGGCCACGTAGCCAATTGTCATCCAGGGACGGATTCCGCTGGTGCTGGGAACTCCGCTCTGGGTGGCGGATTGGAGCAGCCGGTAGGTACCGTAAGTGCGAAAGCCAAAGAAGGTCGCGGCGATCAGGGAAACGATGACGATGGCCGCAGCAGCCCAGCCCACCCGTGAAAGCCGGCTTTCGGATCCTGTTCGGCCTTGACGGCTGTCCACAGAGTACTCTTCCTTCAGGTAATCACCAGACCAAGCCAGTCCAGTTACGGCAGACGGCGCCAGCAAGGCGTCAGAATATCACATGCAATTGTTATGGAGATTCCATTTCTCGACATGCCCGATCGCGATGGCGAAAGCCGGAACGCTTTTAGCGTTTTGCCTCTTCGCGGACGACCGATCAGGCTGTTGTGTGGCCGCGTCAAGTCAGACTTTTCGCCCGCCACGTTCGCTGCCGCCGTCATGGTCCCGGATGATTGACACTTCCAGGCAGACTGCGACCGTCGATTGATACAAATCAATTCGCAGGAAAATCAACGATAGCATCTTTTGCGGACGAGCGCGGTACTACAGCGTCACCCCGGATTTTCAGGAAAGAGATCGGTCATGGGACTGAAGAGCACGATTGATCGTTACGGCTCGATGGCGGTTTCGATCCACTGGCTGAGCGCCATCCTGGTTCTCGTGCTGATTGTCTTGGGGTTTCGCGCGGCGGGCACGGCCGATCCTGTGGCCAAGGCGGCGCTTCTCCGGCTTCATCTGCCCATCGGCATTGCGGTGCTGGTGCTGACGGCACTCCGGATCGTCTGGTGGTGGCGCTTCGATCGCAAGCCCGATCCGATCGCTGGTTCCCCGCCCTGGCAAGAGCGTGCCGCTCAAGCGGTGCATATATTGTTCTATGTCGTCCTGCTTGGCATGATCGCGAGCGGCATCGGCATGATGGTGCTGAGTGGCGCAAGTCCCATCATCTTCGGTGGACAAGGCGCTGCGCTGCCCGACTTCTCGAAGTATCTGCCGCGCGCACCGCACGGTATCGGGGCGAGGCTCCTTATCGCTCTGGTCGTTCTTCACGCCGGAGCAGCTCTCTATCACCAATTTGGTCGCCGCGACGGGCTGCTGCGGCGCATGTGGTTCGGAAAATGACGTTGGCCCTTATTTGCCGTGGCCAGTTGGTCCCCTGCCGAAAACCCGCTGCTGTCTGGGCGTGAGCGGACTTGGCTATTGCGGAACCAAAGTGTCAGCTGCCGCTCCCCCCGGCGGTTCGAGCGCGCCATCCCGCAACGAATAGATGTGATCGAAGCGATCGAAGATCTTCTCGTCATGGGTGACGACGATGACGGCGCTTCGGTGTTCCTCGGCAACTTTCCGCAGCATGTCCATCACGGTGCCGGCGCGCTGCGAATCGAGCGCTGCAGTCGGCTCATCGGCCAGGATGATGCGCGGATCGTTGGCGAGCGCGCGGGCAATCGCCACCCGCTGCGCCTCTCCACCTGAAAGCTCCCCAGGCATGGCGTCCTTGCGGCGCTCGATACCGAGATATGTCAGAAGCTCGATCGCACGGATTTTGGCCTGCGCCGGACTCGCCCCGGCCAGAATGCGGGTGACCGCGATATTCTCCCAGGCATTGAGGAACGGCAGCAGATTATGCGACTGGAAGATGAATCCGATTTTCTCGAGCCGCAATCCGCGCAGATCGGCGCGCAGCCATTTGCCGTCATAGACCAATTCGCCGTTCAGCCGCATGCTCCCGGACGTCGGCTCGAGAATGCAGCCGATCACGTTGAGCAGCGTGCTCTTGCCCGATCCGCTGGGACCTTTCAGGCCAATCACGGTTCCCGGATAGACATCGAGCGAAACTCCGCGAAGCGCGTCGACGCGGGTCGGCCCCTCGCCAAAATGCTTGCTGATCCCCCTGACTTCGACGACGGGCTGCTCGGCCATGGCTACCCCGCGAGTGCCGAAGCAGGATCGATCTTGAGCGCGGTGCGAACGCCGAGCGCGCTCGCAAGCAGGCACGCGATAATCACCACCCCGAACAGAGCCGCGGAGTCCGCCGGCTCGAGAACCACCCGGCGCGGAAAATAGCCGTGACCCGCGCTGATCAGGGCGGCGCCGGTAACGAAGCTGATGACTCCCATGGCAATGGCCTGCTGGACGATCAGCCCGACGATGCGGCGATCGGGTGCCCCGATCAGCTTGAGGGTCGCAATCGCCTTCTTCTTGTCGATCGTCATGGTGTAAATGATGAGGCCGACGATCACCGTAGACACGGTGAGCAGCAGGGTCGTGAACAAACCGATCTGGCGGCGCGCGCGATCGATGACGGAACGCGCAAGAACGGCTTCCTGGTCCTCCTGGGTGAGTGCCGCAAGGTGCTTCCATCGCACGATGTCCTGCGCGAAGCGGTTTGCGTCCACGCCCGGCAGCAGCCTGACCAGAATGGCGTTCACCGTGTTGGTGGTGCCGGTCGCGCCGGCGGAGCGTGCGGATTCTCGTCGCGCGGCCGCCGGCGCCAGGTCGAATTGCAGCTTCTGGGCGTCTCTCAGGGTGATGAAGATGACGGGATCGCCGCCCGAGGCCACGAGGCCGCTGGTCAAGCCGACCACCGTGAACATATCGCGCCCAAGTCTGATCTGCTCTCCGACTGCGAGCCCCGCGCCGCGGTCCGCGACCGCCTCGTAGCGGCTGCGCAGGATCGGCCGTCCTTCGACCACCAATGGCGCCTCGCCCGGTCGCGCGATCTGCGCGCCAACGACCATCAGGCGCTTGGTCTGGCCGCGGTGCTGCGCGTCGATATTCTGATAGGAGACGCCACCCGCCGCGGCGACACCCCATTGCGCCGCTATCGCCTCCCGCGTGTCGCCCGGCAGCCGTGAAGCCTCCGCGAAGGGACCGCGCGTCCCCCCTTCCACGACCCAGACCTGCGCACCCGCGGCGCGGACGAGGCCGAGCGATTCCACGACCAGGCCGCGATAGATGCCGACCATGGCGAGGACGATGCCGAGCAGCAGGCTGAGCCCGAGGCACGTCAGCAGAAAACGGCCGAGGTTGTGGCTGATGTCCTTGAGAGCGAGGTTCACGTCACGATCCGTCGATCGGGCGCGCGGCGCGGCCGTCGCGCAGATCGGTCCGGTCGTCGGCCACGACCTGACCCTGGATGTCGGATACAATCTGGATGCGTCCGTCGAGCAGACGTTCGCCGAACTGCGCCCGTTGCCTCGCGAGCCGGCCGTTCTGCAGGGTCCAGATCGTGCCCGACCGGCCGTCATAGCCTTCCACGAATTTGAGCGGAACGAAAACACCGCTCGGAATCGTCTTCTTGACGATCTCCACTTCCGCCTGCTCGCCGAGGTATCGGAGCTGGTGTTCCGAAATGCAGACCCGGCACCGCACATAGACGCGGCGCTCTTCGGTGAGACGGTCGTTCTCCTGATCGATACGGACGACTTCCGTCTCGAAGGTGCGATTCGGCTCGGAGCGCAGGCGCACGAAGGCGCGCTGTCCGATACTCAGTCCCCCGGCCAGCGCTTCGTCGACATAGGCTCTGACCCAGATCGAGTCGGGCGCGATCAGCGTGAATACGGATTCGCCCGCATTCGCGATCCCGCCGAGCTCCTTGCTGCGCGCGATTACTCTCGCGTCGAAAGGCGCCCGCAGCTCATGCTGGGCCAGCACGACCGCATCGATCTGACGCTGGGACGCGGCATCGTCCTGCAGCACCGCGGCGACCCTGGTGTCCGCTTCGATGATCCTGGCATCGCCGAGGGCGATTTCCTCGGCGGCCTGCGCGTCTTCGGCGGCCTCCTGCGACACGCTTCCGCGGCCAACGAGTGTCTGCCGCCGCAGATTGACGTTCTTCTTCTGTTGGTAGGTGACTTCGGCGCGGGCGCGCTGGGCCTCGGTCTTGGCGAGGTTCGCTGCCGCCTGTTGCTGCGCGGCCTCGCTCTTCCTGAGCTTGGCGCGCTGCGCGGCATCATCGAGCTTTGCCAGCAGGGCGCCGGCTTTCACGACGTCCCCCTGATCCGCTTCAACGGCGATCAGCTTTCCGGCGATCTGAAAGCCCACTTTTGAGACGAGCTGCGCCTCGATCGTCCCGATTCCGAAGACGCGCACTTCGACATTTTGTTGGGGCGCAGCCGTCCGCACCGGAATTTCGCGCATGAAGCGCCAGTAATAGCCGCCGCCAGCCACGACAAGCGCGGCCAGCAGCCCCACGCCCAGCTTGATAGCGCGCGAATTCATCTCGCGCACTTTGTGAGATGAGTCGAGATGCCGACGATCATGCCGTTTTCCTCTGATCGAAGACTCATATTCGCCGGGGGCGCCTGATCGGCGTTGCGATAGATCAAGTTGGCCCGTTTGCCTGGTGAGGTACTGCCTTGCCGCGGCTAGGGTTGGCCGGTCTTGCGGGATGAAAGTGCCAATAGTCCCGCACTGGCAAACGCCAGCACGGCCGCCAGCTGAAAGGTCCGCTGGAAGGCATCGAAGAAATCATGCTGTGCCTGCAGGATTTCGAACGCCATCAGGACGATCGACGCTGCGGCTACGGTGCCCAGCGTCCGTGTCAGCAGCGCTAGGCTGCCCGCCACCCCGCGATCCCGCAGTGGAAGTGCTGCCGTCACGATATCGGTGTAAGCGAGCTGGAACAGGCCGAGGCCGACGCCCTGCACGATCAGCCCCGCGACACGCCAGGCGGTTGAGGTCTGTTCGGTCCATGCGCTCAGCAGGATGAGGCCGGCGCCAATTCCCGCCGCGCCTGCAAGCGCCAGCCGTTCGGCGGACATATGCTGCCCGATCAGGCGGCCGCCGATCGGCGCGGCCAGAGCCGCACCGGCGGCGCCCGAAGCCAGAATGGCGCCGCTCTCGCCCAGCGAATAGCCGGTCACGCGGGTCAGAAAATAGGGCACCAGCAGCCAGACCGAAAAGGCCGCGAGATTGGCGAGCACGCTGACGAGGTTCAGGACCGCAAATCCGGGTAGGCGAAAGACCGCGAAATCGATGATCGGCCGCGCCGCACGGGACTGCCGGACAATGAAGCCCGCAAAAGCCAGGGCGGACAGCAATCCGAGCCAGATGGCGGAGACCTCGCGAATGCGATTGAACGCCATCAGCATCGTCACCAGGCCGAGCGCCAGCGCGATGCCGCCCGGAATATCGAGGGGATCGCGTGCCGCGTGCGGCTGCGACGCCGGCAGGCCGCGCAACAGCAGCAGCGCAGCGATCGCGATCGGAATGCGGAACCAGAACACTGCCGGCCAGTCCCAGGTCGCAACGAGCACCCCGCCGAGCAGCGGACCGAGCATCAGGCCGAGCGCCATCATCATGGTGTAGATGCCGAGCGCCCGGCTGCGCCGTTCCTCGCCGTAGAGGCTTGTGACCAGTGCCGCGCCGCAGCTCAGCACCAGGGCTGCGCCGATGCCCTGCATGCAGCGAAAGGCCAGCATTGCGCCGTAGCTCGGCGCATAGCCGACGAGAAGGAACGCCACCGCGCTGCAGACCAGGCCGGTCCGGTAGACGACGGCGTGGCCGATGGTGTCGCCGATCCGCCCCAGCGCCAGCAACAGGCTGGCATAGGCCAGCACGTAGCAGATCACCACCCACTGGATGTCGCTGATCCCTAGATCAAATCCCCTCGTGATGGCGGGGAAGGCGATGTTGACGGCGGTGTCGAGTTGCGTCGTGGCCGTGCCCAGCCCGATCATCGCGATCTGCCAGGCTTTGGAATGGAGAATGCCGGGTGACGCGCCGCGAGGATCGGTCAACAACCGGTCCGATCAGTTCCGGTATGAGGGATCGACCCGATCGAGCTTTCGCAACAGCGCGGGCCACGCCAGTTCGCCGTTCCGGTTTGGCATATCGACGCGAGGCTTCATCCGGTCGAAGGTTGCCTCCAGGACATCCTGCGGCGGGCGGATCAGCTTGGTATTGCAGGACAGCGCCATGACCTGCACCTCGCAGGCGCGCTCCATGCGATACAGAAGGTTGAACGTCGAAGGGACGGTCCGGCCGACCACGAGCAGCCCGTGATTGCGCAGCACCATGGCTTCGTGATCGCCGAGGTCGGCCACCAGCCGCTCGCGCTCCCCGACATCGTCGGCAATGCCTTCGAAGTCGTGATAGGCGACGTGGAGAAACCGCATCGAAGTTTGCGCCAGCGGCAGCAGCCCGCATTCCATCGCCGAGACCGCCATGCCGGCCGGCGTGTGGGTATGCGCCACGCATTCCATTTCGGGCTTCGCCATGTGAATCGCGCTGTGAATCACGAAGCCGGCGGCGTTGACGCCGTAGTCCGACGCGTTGAACAGGGTATTGCCTTCGAGATCGACCTTGATCAGGCACGAGGCATCGATTTCCTCGTAGAGCATCCCGTACGGATTGATCAGGAACTGGTCGTGCGATCCCGGCACGCGGCAGGAGATGTGGTTGGCGATCATCTCCGTCATGCCGTACATCGCGGTGAGGCGGTAGCAGGCGGCGAGATCGACGCGGGTTTGCCATTCTTCGGGGCTGACCTGCTCGCGAACCGATTTGACGACTTTGATGGCAGGGGAATTCAGTGGGCGGTTCATGGAGCCTCTCCGCTGGAACGGTCTCTTTTGATTGCGAGAATCTTGGGGTGCGTCTCGCTTGGAGGTTACTTGCTTGGAGGGCAGCGCCGCAAGCGCGGGTCAAAGCATCCCTGCAATGCGGCCGCCGCTAATGCGCTGCAGCATTTTCAGAACCCGGAGGTAACCTTGCCGCCGCGCGTGCAGTGAGACCCCGCACCGATCTGCCTCCAGGAATTTTCCGCGAGCTGAAATGAGAGGGGGCTTCGCTGAAAGCGCGACGCGGCAATCTGGCCGTATTGGCATCGCCCGCAATCGCGCATACACTTTCGCAACAAGAGCCATAACGGCCGAAAAAAGATCATCATGGGGAGGATTCGCATGCAGAGGACGAGCGTACGCGCCTGTTTGGCGCGCAAGGTATCGGCGGCGTTGCTATTGACGGCTTTGCCGGTCGCGGCTGTCGCCCAGACCGCACCGGCTGCTCCGGCGGTCCCGCCGGTGAAACTCGGGATCGTCACCTTCCTGACCGGACCGGCCGCCGGCCCGTTCGGCATTCCCGGGCGCAACTCCGCCGAAATCATGATCGAAATGCTCAATGCCGGCAAAGTGCCCGCGCCTTACGCGACCGCCGGTCTCGCCGGTGCGCCGATCGTGCCGAAGTTCGTCGACGAAGCCGGCTCGACCGCCAATCAGGTCACCGAATTCCGCAACCTCGTTCAACGCGACGGCGTGAACGCTACCGTCGGATATGTCTCGTCCGGCAACTGCCTGGCCGTTGCTCCGGTTGCCGAAGAGCTGAAGGCGCTGACCGTGTTCTTTGACTGCGGAACGCCGCGGATCTTCGAGGAAAAGCCGCTCAAATATGTGTTCCGCGCGACCCCGCACGCCACCATGGACAGCGTGGGCGCCGCTCGCTACGTGCTGAAGAAATTCCCGGACCTCGCTTCGTATTCCGGCATCAACCAGAACTACGCCTGGGGCCAGGACAGCTGGCGTGATTTTGTCGCCGCCATGAAGGCGCTGGCGCCGAAGGCGACCGTCGACAAGGAGCTGTTGCCGAAATTGTTCGCGGGCGAATTCGGTGCGGAGATTTCGGCGCTGCTGACCACCAATTCCAAGATCGTGCATTCCAGCTTCTGGAATGGCGATCTCGAGAGCTTCATCGTCCAGAATGGCGCGCGCGGTCTGCCGGCGCGCTCCACCATGGTCTATACCGCGGGTGAGACGGCGATGTTCCGGCTCGGCGCCAAGATCCCGGATGGCACGATCATTGGAGCGCGCGGCCCGCACGGCGTGATGGCGCCCGACACGCCCCTGAACAAGTGGTTCCGCGGGGTTTACGAAGACCGCTTCGCCACGGCGCCGACCTATCCGGCCTATCACATGGCGCAGTCGATCCTCGGGCTCAAATCCGCCTGGGACAAGGCCGCGGCGGCCAAGGGCGGCCAGCAGCCCGCGATCGACGATGTAGTGAAGGCGTTCGAGGGTATCGAGTTCGAGGGACCGAGCGCCAAGATCCGCATGGCGATCGGCAACGGTCACCAGGGGATCGCCGATATCGCCTATGGCAGCTTCCGTTTCAACAAGGCGGAAGGCAAAGCCGAAATCGTCGACGTCGTCCGCTATCCCGCCGAATGCGTGAATCCTCCGGCCAACATGACCTCGACGGCGTGGCTCGAGGCCGGCATGCCCGGAGCCAAATGCAACTAGGCGCCGCACGATCGCCTGCAGCCGGCGCCGCCGGCTGCAGTTTTGCTGCAATTCACGATGTAAGGGACGGCATCCAGTGATCACAGCTATCGCCATCGTCACCGATGGCCTGGTTTATGCCGCCTGGCTGTTTGTCGTCGCCATCGGCCTGACCTTGATTTTCGGCGTCATGAAGATTCTGAATGTCGCCCACGGCGCATTCTATGCCTTCGGCGCCTATGCGGCGGCCACCGCGATCGGCCTGTATTTCGACCGCGGCTGGCCCGTGGCCGGAGGCTATCTGGCGATTGCGACGGCCGCGATCGCGATCGGCCTGGTGATGGGCTACATCCTGGAGCGGGTGTTTCTCCGCCGCGTCTACGGCAGGGACGAAGTCGTCGTCGTTCTCATCACCTACGCGCTGTTCCTGATCCTGGAAGACGTGCTGATTCTGATCTGGGGTACCGACGGCCGGTCGGCGTATCAGCCCTATACCGAGGCCGGCAGCTTCACTGTCGGCGGATTGCCGCTGTCGGTCTACGACATCGGGCTGGTCGGGTTTGCCGGCCTGCTGGCGATCGCGGCCTCCTACACCATCAAGAAGACCACCTTCGGGCGGCTGTTGACGGCCGTGATCTACGACCGCGAAACCGCCGCCGCGTTCGGCGTCGATGTGTCCCGGGTCTATACGGTGACGTTTCTGGTCGGCGCGGTGCTGGGCGCGCTCGGCGGCGCGCTGACCGCTCCCAAGATATCGGTGACCCCGGGCCTCGGGGTCGAGGTCATCGTGCTGGCCTTTGCGGTGGTGGCGATCGGCGGCATGGGCTCGATGGAGGGCGCGCTGGTCGGCGCCCTGATCGTCGGATTATTCCGCGCCGGTGCCGTGCATCTGATACCGCAACTCGAACTGTTCTCGATCTACGCGGTGATGGCGCTGGTTCTCGTGTTTCGTCCGCAGGGCCTGTTCAGTCGCGCTCAACCGAGAAAAATCTGATGACCGGACTTCGCATTCTCCTGGGCGCGGCGATCCTCGGCGGATTGGGAGCGGCCGCGCCGTTCACGCCGCTGTGGCTGATCTCCCTGGTGACGCTTGCGATGTCCACCGGGCTCGTCGTCTGCGGTCTCATCATCCTGTGGCGCGGCGGCCTGGTGCCGTTCGGCCAGGCGCTGTTCTTTGCGACCGGAGCCTACACGGTGGCCCTGTCGGGACGCTGGTTCGGAGTGACGGACGCGTTCCTGCTGATTGCGCTGGCCGTCATCATGGCAGCGCTGGTGGCCTTCGTGGTCGGTTTCCTGCTGGCGCAATACCGCGAGATCTTCTTCGCCATGCTCAGCCTCGCGCTGTCGATGATCCTGTACGGCGTGCTGGTCAAATCCGAAACGCTGGGCTCGACCGACGGCGTCAATGTCGCCCAGGCCAGCTTCTTCGGCATGAAGCCGCGCGGTCCCGGTTATACCTTCGCGCTGTTCTGGCTGGCGCTTGGCATGGTGTTCTCGGCCTGGGTAGGCGTTTCGGCCTATCTTGGTTCGATTGCCGGCCAACTCGCCGGCGCGATCCGCGACAATGAAATTCGCGTCGAATATCTCGGCATTTCCGTGACCAGGCTGGTGCATCTGAAGTTGACCATTTCGGCGGCGCTGGCGGGTGCCGGCGGCGCGCTCGCGGCGTTGTCGATCAGTCATGTCGATCCGCAGATGGCCTATTGGACTACGTCGGGCGGATTCGTGTTCGTGACCATCCTGGCGGGAGCGGCATCGGTTCCGGCGGCGTTTCTCGGCGCGCTGCTGTTCGAGATCGTCCGCACCATCGCGGTCGCCCTGCTGCCCGGCGGCTGGCAATTGATCCTCGGATCGGTGCTGCTGCTGACGATCCTGTTCGTGCCCGAGGGGCTCGGCTCCCTGATGATCCGCAAACGCGCCACCGTTTCCGAAAAGGGTGCTGCATGAGCGCGCTGCTTTCCGTCAAGGGTCTCGAAAAGACCTTCGGTCAGGTGGTCGCCGCCCGCGACATCAATGTCGACGTGCCGCAGGGGCAAACCGTAGGGATCATCGGCGCCAATGGCGCCGGCAAGACCACGTTCGTCAACATGATCACCGGCCATCTGACGCCGTCGGGCGGCACCATCCAGTTCGAGGGCAGGGACATCACCGGGCTGCCGTCGCGCAAGATCATGCGGCTGGGCATTGCGCGTTCGTTTCAGGTGGCGCAGGTTTTTCCCACCTTCAGCGTGTTTGAAAACCTGTGCGCGGCCACCGCGATCGCCCGTTCCGGCAGCTCCGTGGTCGGAGCGGCGCTGTCGCGTTTTGTCTCGGCCGAGACATCCGCCGATGCCGAAACCGCGCTCGGCCAGTTCCAGATCGGCCAGTTTCGCGACGCGCTGGCGTCGACGCTGCCGCAGGGCGTGCGCAAGCTGCTCGACATTGCGATGGCGACGGCGGGCAATCCGCGCGTCCTGCTGCTCGACGAGCCGACCAGCGGGATCAGCCTGGAAGAGAAGTTCGGCCTGATGGATGTCATCATGGGGGCGTTGAAGGCGCGCGGCACCACCATCCTGTTCGTCGAGCACGACATGGAGATCGTGCAGCGCTTCGCCGACCGCGTGCTGGCGTTCTATGACGGCACCGTGATCGCGGACGGGGCGCCCGCCGAGGCGCTCGGCGACGAGCGCGTGCGCGAGTTCATCACGGGAACGCTGATCCGGTCGAAGGACGGCAGCCTCAACGCCAGCAGGGCGTTCCATGCTTGAGGTATCCGCACTGCACGTTTCGATCGGCGCCATCGAGATCATTCGCGATGCGCAACTGTCGCTCGGCGAGCGGCAGTTTTCCGGCCTGATCGGGCGCAATGGCGCCGGCAAGACGACGTTGATGCGGGCCTTGATGGGGGCGCTGCCGGCGCGCGGCATCATGACCCTGGATGGCCTCGATCTCCTTGCGGAGCCGGCGCATCGCCGCGCGGCGCTTGGGCTCGGTTACATGCCGGAAGATCGCCGGCTGGTGCCGGAATTCGCGGTTGAGGAGAACATTCTGCTGCCGGCGCTGGCGACCGGTTCGACCGATGCGCGGGAACGTCTCGATCGCATTTATACGCTGATGCCGGAGGTTGCGAACTTCCGGCGCCGTCGCGCCCTGGAACTCTCCGGCGGCCAGCAGAAAATGGTGGCTCTGGCCCGCGCCCTGATGGCGGGACGCCGTCTGCTCGTACTGGACGAGCCGTTCGAGGGCCTGGCGCCGGCGCTGGCGCGCCGGCTCGGCGAAGTTCTGTCAAACCTCAAGGACGAGGGGGTGTCGGTGCTGATGTCGGAATCCAACGAAACGCACGTCATCGATCTCCTGGATCGCACCTTCCGCATCGAGCGCGGCGCGGTCGTGGCGGGCTGACAGCGCGGAGAGGGGCGAACTCCCATCGAGCGGGACGCAGAACCGCTGGTCGCCATTCCAGCCGGGCGGATCGATGGATCTTTCTCGATCGACACCCAGAAATGGTGCTGGCGCGGCGCTCCGGAGTTGGTATTGCTTCCGATTACTTTCACATTGCAATGGAGATGATTATGAAATCGATGGCTGCGCTTCTGATTGCCGCTGGCCTGATGCTGTCGTCGGCGCCGTCCCATGCCGTTGTGCTCGATCTGTCGACCATGAGCTGCAAGCAGTTCCTCGAAGGCGGCGACGACACGATCAAGATGGTGCTGACCTGGATGGACGGCTGGTACAAGGGCGATTCCGACGAGGCCATCATCGACACCGATGTGTTCGTCGAAAACGCCAAGAAATTCGGCAGCTTCTGCGGCAAGAACCCGAACATCAGCATCGTCAACGCCGCCGAAAAGGTTCTCGGAAATTAATCCGCCGCAGGTATCCGAAAGCTAACTCAGCATCGCGAAAGCGCTGGAGACCATCGCCACCGGCTTGTTGTCGCTGGCGCTGGACAGGGTGACGCGGCCGAAGCTCATGGTGCGGCCCATCCGGACGACCCGTGCGTCCGCCAGCACGTCCGAAGCGGTCACCGCCCGCATGAAATGCGTGGTTTGATCGACCGTCGTCATCGGCCGGTAGCCGCGGTTGGCCGCGAGGTTCGCGATCACCATGGCGGTATCGGCGAATGCCATCAGCGCCTGGCCGCACACGATGCCACCGTTGCGGCACAGTCGCTCGGAGAACGGCATGCGGAGGATGGCGCCCGGCTGCCAGTCGGTGGCCGCATCCGGCGGCGGGTTAAAGTCGATGCCCTCGATCGATAGGTGGAGGTCCTGCACCCACGGCGCAAACACGTCGCCAAGCACGCGCCTGGCCTCCTCGATATCGAATTCCCCGGCGGGCGGCTGGTTCTGCGTCAACGTCGGTTCCCTCGCTGCAATCGGTTCCCCCAGCATTCTTAAGTGCCTCCGCCGCAAATGAACACTCCCGGCGCGGCTTGAAAATGCCTGACTTCCGGCCGTATGATCTTGGCGTGGGGAGTGCGTATCCATGTTCAGGCGGTTGGTACTGATTTTCAGCCTGGTCGCCATGGGTCTCGCCCTCAATGGCTGCACCAAATGCGGCCCGATCTGGGACGATTGGGTGCAATCGCCGAAATCCTGCAAATCGGACCGCTAAGTCGGACCGCTCTTGACCCCGAATGGGCTGGCGCGCTTGGCGTCGCGGCTGACGCGGTGATATATTGCCCCCAATATGCAGGAGCTTCCGTGATGAGAATTTTTGGCGCCGCGGCTGTCATCGTGTTGTTGACAGGGCCGGCTTACGCGCAAAGTCCCAACATCAACCTGATCCCGGAGATGCAATCGAGGTCGCCGGAGGAGAAGGAAGCCGACGCGGCAAGGGACAAGGCCTACAAGGAATCGCTGAAGAAGATTCCGGATGCCAAGGGATCTTCCGACCCGTGGGGCAATGTGCGCAGCACCGATACGCCGAAGACGGCGGCCCCCGCCAAGCCGCGCACCAAAACCGGCAGCACCACGAATTAGAACCTTGTGCCGTTATGGCCTGCGGCCGAGGCTCCGCACCGATGCGGCCAGCCGGGCCATGAAGTTTCTCACCCAGAGGTCTTCAGACGCGGACATGCCGTCATGCGCGCCGGGATTGAGCCGTGCGGCGTCCCTGGTTTCATCGTCCAGAATTTGAAGTCGGCGTTGGCGTGATGCAGGCGCTGGTACTGTCATGATGGCTCCTTCACAGGAAACCAACGGACTATCCTTGATAGTGTTCCAATTTTAATACAGTTAACGGTTGAATAAACCCGAGGCCGCGATCAGGCCAGCGTGGCCGATTGATCGAGCAGCGTCTCGTAGCACTCGCAGGACATCCGCATCAGCGCGGGCCGGTCCAGGATCTTGATCACGCCGCGCGAATAGGTGATCGCGCCGGCGGCCTGCACCTTGCTGGCGACTTCCGTCACCGAGGTACGTCTCACCCCGAGCATTTCCGCGAGGAATTCCTGCGTCAGTGCCACGGTGTCGCTGGCCGCGCGATCGGCGCTTTGCAGCAGCCAGCGGCAGAAGCGCGCCTCGATCGAGTGCAGGGCGTTGCAGGCGGCCGTCACCCTCGCCTGCGACAGCAGCACCTCGTTGTAGCGAATGCAGAGACTGCGAATGGGATCGCTGTTGGCGGCGACCGTCCTGAAATGGCTGGCGGAGATCTTGCTGACCGACACCGGCATCTGCACCACGACCCGGACCAGCGACTTGTAGAGGCCGAGCCCCGCCATCGCGCCGACCACGCCTTCGCGGCCGACGGTCGCGGTCTCGATCGCCTTGCCGTCGCGCAGCACGGCGAGCAGCGACAGCATGCCATAATGCGGAAAAAGGATCTGGTCGACCTCGTCGCCCGCTTCGGTCAGCACGACCCCCTGTTGCAGGGTGATCGTCGACAAATGCGGAAGCAGCCGATCGAAGTCATCACGCGGCAGCGAGGCAAGCAGCTTGTTGTCCAAGGGAAGACTCGCCTTCGAAACGGGTACTGGCAATGCGATATCCTGCCCGGTCGGTCGGGCCGATTTACCGCAGGGGGTTAGGGAGAACGCTCCGAGTGGGCGGTCCGCGGGAACGCCCTGTATAGGGATAAGGAGGGGGCGTTGTCGGTCCGGTAGCCGTCATAGCGGGAATTCCACCTCGGTTGGCCCCAGCGGCGTCAGGCACTGACATCTTCGCGAACCGAAATCCATTGTCGGAAAGCAGACGAGTCCGAGGGACCGCGTGCTTGCCGGGGTCTACCCGACCTGGCTAACTGATCGATGCGTCTTGTCGGTTCGGGGCGCCAGCGGGGTATCGCCGAGCATGCGGTCGAATTCCAGTTTCGAAATATCGTAGCACTCGCAGGCCCGCAGCCGCAGCGCATCATGATCGAGGATGGTGACGTGGCCGCGCCGGTAGCGGATCAGCCCGGCCTTCTGCAAGGATCCCATCACGTCGGTGACCGAGGTTCGGCGGACTCCGAGCATCATTCCGAGAAATTCCTGGGTCAGCAGGAAATCGCCTGACGGCATCCGGTCGCGCGTCATCAGCAGCCAGCGGCAGCAGCGCTGTTCCAGCCGGTGCAGGTGCGCGCAAGCGGCCGATTGCGCGACCTGGTTGAAGAAGGCATGGGCATAGCGGAGCATGACCAGGTTGAGCGTCGGACTGCGATCGAGTTCAGCGCGGAAAAGGCGGGCATCCATTTTGAGCCCCGTTCCCGGCACCTGGACGTAAACCGAAGACGTCGCAACATTGTCGCCGAGACAAATCGGCAATCCCACGATTCCCTCGCTGCCGATGGTGCCAACCTCGGCGCTGCGGCCGTCCGACGTCGTGATCACCAGCGAGGCAACTCCGTCGATGGGGAAATACACGTGCTCGATCCGGGAGCGCCGCTTCATAGAGGCTTTTCCTGTAATCCAGCACGACCTGCGACAGGTGCGGCCGCAATCGCTGGTAGTCCTCATCCGACAACAGCGAGAGCAGCCGGTTGGTTCGTCGATCATGATTCGGCATGCCGTGCGGCTCTCTTTGGTTGGCGCCGCGCGCGGCTGATTCGCGAAGGTGTAGCGATGGCGCCATCTGACTCGCTCTCGATGAGGCGGGAGTCCTTGTGGGCTCTCAGTCGCCGGCGCCCGATGGGTCGCTGCCGGCAATGTCTACTTGTAGCGCCGTTATGTCCGGCAAGCGACTCAATTCCCTTGATATTTCCTTGGTATCCCCTTGGCGGAGGTGACCGGCCAGGCCTCGAATTGCAACCGGCGCGCGCTATATTGGGCCGGTCGTCAGTGTTTGGAGTTGCGACATGGTCTTTCGCCCGCGCGATCTCGCCGACCGGATGGCCGCCCGGCGCAAGCCGGACGATGGTTTTCTGCGCGAAACTTTCACCCTGCCGCGCGCCGAGGCGCGGACCACGGCGCGGGACTTCTTCACCCGCTTCCCCAAGGCCGCCTATATGAGCAAAGTCGAAAGCTGGCGCGAACTGCCCGGCGGCGATATCGAATTCACCATGCGCAGGCTGCGCAGCGCCGACTAGATTAGCCGGTAGTCCCCTTACAACATCGATTTACCCCTAACGATCTATAATTGTTGACATTTTCGGACAATGGCGTCGGGAATTGTCGCCCTGCTTACCGCCAGGGAGCTCAAGCAGGGATTGAGGCTGACCGGCCCTAAGCGCGGTCCGAGACGACGTGATCGCAGGCGTAGCAGCGGAAAACCTTGATCGCGGCGCGGATCGACAGCGCCGGGAGTTCAGCCAACTGCTTCATTACCGCGTCGCATTTTTCGCAGCGGCGCACGGCGTGGTCCTGATCGGGCGGAACATTCGCGTCGCCAGACGCCATCATAGCCGCCCCTGTGGTTTTCGAATCGTTGATGTCACACTGCCACGACGGCAGCACGATAGTGTGTGGGGTAACTCACATCTTGCGGGTGCGCCGCGGCGATCCGTTGGCCCGAATCAATCCTGGTCGTCTGCGCCCAATAGTTTGCCGTTCGACCGGTTAATGAAATGGAACCGGCTGCAGGCCTGGCAGACCACGGTTTCGTAACTGAAGTGAGAATCGTCATCGGGCTCGTCCGCCAGCCAATGCTGTACGTTCATGCCGGTACGCGGACATTTGAAAATGAGGTTGGCCATACATCGGCCAATTTGAGGTTGCCACGATTGTTCGCCTTGATCTCGATCAATTTTCCCGGACCCGGCGGGTTGCCAAGTGGGTTTCGGCGCTGCGCCAACCCGAGCCACCTAATCCAGCGTTTCCCCGACCAGACGAATTCGGAAAACCGGCTTCTTCGACGCGTCGAGAAGCTCCATCTGCCATTCGCCGTTTTCCTTGAGTTTGCGGGAAATGCCGCCGACCATATCGCCGCAAACGTCGGTCAGCTCTTTCCAGGCTGCATCGCGGTCGGCGAATTCGGCGCCGCAATCGCTGGAGCCTGCGTACCGGCCTTTGGGGATGCAAAAGAAATAGAGCGGCATGACACAAAACCGATGCGTGAAGGCAGGCCCGTGAAAAACCACAAGGTGTGTCATGACATAGGATTCCCGAAACGGGGCTTGATCAATACCGGAAATTTACGGGCCTAAGTCCGGTCCCCGTCCTTCGGCGCGGCCTTCTTGAGCTCGCGGTCAATCCGCAACTGAACCCGACGGACGGCGAGCAGCCTGATATTGGTCTCGGTCTTGCCGGATATAACGGCGTCGCCGATCCGGAACTGCCATTGCCAAACGCCGGGCGCTGATGGCGCAACTGTGTACTCGACGCCCCTGTGCTTCATCGGAAATGCCCCACGGCTTTGGATGCCGACCCCGCAATAAACTATAGGTTGTTTAGTTAAATATTGCACCTCTTTGGCACGGATTGTCGAGGGGGATGCCGGGGCGATCGCCGCGCGCGGGGGTGATGATTTCCGAACAAGGGAAGAGCGGTAGCTCGGAGCCTGAGTTCAAGACACGCCCGCACCGTCTGCTGGAGGCAGTGAGCCATCTGGCGCTGCGGATCATGCTGCGCTGCTTGATTTCAGGCCGTTTCTGGCACGCCGCCTGTCCAACTCACCGATCAAAATGGTTCATCTCCGTAGTACTACGTAGAACATTTAGGGGAGCGTTAACCAGGTCAACACCTCCGGAATCGAAAAAACTAAGTTGCATTTTGTACTTAGGCTACCAGGGATAGAAGTCGTGGCGTCGATTTGCGAAAAGAACATATTGCGAACATGGAACAAATGGGGTACGTTGTTCCGCAAGTCACTGCCGCAAAGTCATCGCCTTGAAGCCGCTGCCCGTTTGTCCCTCTAGCGAATCCCCGTCATAAGGAGCACCACCAATGGCCGCCCCCACTACTGCGCTGCGTATCGTCGAAGGATCCTCCATGGACAAGACCAAGGCCCTGTCGGCCGCGCTCTCCCAGATCGAGCGCCAGTTCGGCAAGGGCTCGGTGATGAAGCTGGGCAAAAACGACCGCTCGATGGATATCGAGACCATTTCCTCGGGCTCGCTCGGGCTCGATATCGCGCTCGGCGTCGGCGGCCTGCCGCGCGGCCGGGTGGTGGAAATCTACGGACCGGAATCCTCAGGAAAAACCACGCTGGCGCTGCACACGGTGGCCGAAGGCCAGAAGAAGGGCGGCATCTGCGCCTTCATCGACGCCGAACACGCGCTCGACCCGGTCTATGCCAGAAAACTCGGCGTCAACATCGACGAACTCCTGATCTCGCAGCCCGACACCGGCGAGCAGGCGCTGGAGATCTGCGACACCCTGGTGCGTTCAGGCGCGGTCGACGTGCTGGTGATCGATTCGGTCGCCGCCCTGGTGCCGCGCGCCGAACTCGAGGGCGAGATGGGCGACGCGCTGCCCGGGCTGCAGGCCCGCCTGATGAGCCAGGCGCTGCGCAAGCTGACCGCCTCGATCAACAAATCCAACACCATGGTGATCTTCATCAATCAGATCCGGATGAAGATCGGCGTGATGTACGGTTCGCCGGAAACCACCACCGGCGGCAACGCATTGAAATTCTACGCCTCGGTCCGCCTCGACATCCGCCGCATCGGCGCGATCAAGGAGCGCGACGAGGTGGTCGGCAACCAGACCCGCGTCAAGGTGGTCAAGAACAAGTTGGCGCCGCCGTTCAAGCAGGTCGAGTTCGACATCATGTACGGCGAGGGCGTCTCCAAGATGGGCGAGATCCTCGATCTCGGCGTCAAGGCCGGCATCGTGGAAAAGTCCGGCGCCTGGTTCTCCTATGACAGCCAGCGCCTCGGTCAGGGCCGCGAAAACTCCAAGGCCTTCCTCAAGGCCAATCCGGACATGACCGCGAAGATCGAGGCCTCGATCCGCCAGAACTCCGGCCTGATCGCGGAACAGATCCTGGCCGGCAGCCCTGAGCGCGACGCCGAAGGCGAGGAGCCGCCGGAGGAGTAAGTCTTATCGAGCCTGGGTCGGATGATCCGGGTTTCGACATAAGCGGGCGCTGCGAACGTTGAGTTGCCGACGTTTTTGGCGCCTGTTTTGTTTTGCGTACCTCGGGAGAGCCTGATGAAGCCTCTGGTCCTGACCGGCTGGATGATGCCAGACTTCGTCAAGGGCGGTTTCGCCGACATGGCGCTCCATCTGGCTTTTTTTCGCTTTATCTGGGGACCGCAGCCCTCGCCGGACCAACTCGCGCGCTATCTCGGTCCTCGGACAGACCAACAGCAGGGCGCACACTGGTCGGACTGGGGTGGTTACTGGAAACTGAGCGAAAACAGAATGCACCGGGATCTCAGCCTGGCCGAATTCTGCCAGCAATACGAAACCGTCGAGCTGTGGTTCGACATGCGTCCGGAAGCGCAACTTAAACTGGTCTGGCTGCTCGATTACTTCAGCGCCTATCCTGAGGCCGTCGCCAGGTTGAGGCTGCGTGTTCTCGAACATGAGATGATAGGGCTTGGTCCAAATGCTTTGAGCAAGTGGCGGCCGCTGCTCGACAGCGCCATCGAAAGGGATCTAGCGACGGCAAGTGCGGCCTGGCGCGCCTATCGGTCGCCGACGCCAGAAGCTTGCTTTGATCTGTTACGCAAGGACTTGAGCGCTCTGCCGCTGCTCAAGCCGGTCTTGCGCGATCTGCTCGAAGAGCTTCCGTCGATCTCGACCGGTCTGGGAGCGACAGAAATGCGGCTGCTGGAGATGATAGCGAGCGGATGGGCGAATGTGAATCCACTCTTCCACTTCCGAGAGATTCGCCAGACGCGCGTATTCAACGAGACGGAGCTGGGCTACTTGCTCGAAGGGCTTGCGTTCGGGCCACGCCCCGCGATCGCGGGACTCGACGAGGAGCTGCGCAACCGGGATAATTTGGGGATAAGGCACGAAGCTATGCTGCGAAGCCGGCTGTCGCTGACCGAATTCGGCAAGGCGGTTGTCGCCCACAAGGAAGACTTCAGCCGGCACAACCCGATCAATCGCTGGTGGGGCGGCACGCACCTGACCAATGATTGCATGTGGCGCTGGAATCCAGCGCTGGTGAAACCGTAGCAGGGCGCGCGGCGGCACCATGAAACGCCTGATTCTGACGACGAGCGACAGTGGCGCGGGCGGCCTCGCAAAAGCGAGGCTCGCTGAGTTCGTCATCCCCGTGGGACCGAGATTCGTCTGAGGGCCGCTGCCGCCGCAGATCGAACTCGAGACGTTGCTGTCGTCCCGCTCGTCGGTGCATCAGGATTTCGGGTCGCACTGGCTCGATTCCGCCGGCAGCCGCCTTGAGAAAGCGCGGGTGGAGGGGCCGAGTTTGATCGAATTCTGCGTCCGCTTCGAAGCGGTCGAGCTCTGGCCGATCCGGATCCGGATGCGCAACTGACGCTGGTCTGGCTGCTGGATTGTCTGCGGGTCCATGCTGCCGTCACCTCAAAGCTGGCGCTGGTGCAGGCCGAGGTTCCAATCGGCAATTGCGCTCCGGAGGAACTGGCGGGATGTCGGCTGCCGGCGGTCAGGATCGTCGACAGCCATTTCGGCGCGGCCAGCATGGCCTGGCGGGCCTATCGCCAACCGACGCCGCGGGACTGGTTCGATCTGCTTGGGGCTGACATCACAGCGTTGCCGCAGCTTCGGCAGAGTGTGCTGGAACTGATGGAGGAATTGCCGATGCCGGTGACGGGACTCGGCGCGACGCAAATGCGGATGCTGGAATTGATCTCAGTGGGGGACGCCGGCCCGTTCGATCTCTTTCCTGGTGAGCACAGCCGCAACCGGCGGCGGGCGTTCGGCTACTGGCAAGTCGGCGAGCTGCTGGATGAACTCGCCGACTGTCCGGAACCCCTGATGCCCGGGCTCCGGGAAGGGCCGTTCACGCTGGCGATGCATGAAGACCGCGAGCGTCTCGAATGTTACCGGCGCAGCCGGCTGAAGCTCACTGCGCTCGGTCAGGCGGTCCTGGCTGGGACCGAAGATTTCAGCCGGCACAATCCAATCCGCCGCTGGTGGGGCGGCACCGAACTGATCAACGATCGTCTCTGGCGCTGGAATCCAGCCAGCCGCGCGCTGATCGCGCCGGCATCACTCGGGTCGTGACCGCACGAGCCTTTAGGCTTTCCGATTCGGAAAAGCCAGAATCCAAAAGCACTTGGAGTCGAAAGCGGAGATTTTTGATTCGCTGATGTAAAGTGGCACTTTAAGTGCGTGAACTGTCGTCGGGGACTGAACAGTCGCTCTGAACGACTGGATGTGCCGTCGCACATCCGAAGCTCCCCGCACTATCCCGCAATGACCTTAACAACGCGTCACTCCGCCGCCTCCGCATAGTCCGTGATCGGCGGGCACGAGCACACCAGATTGCGGTCGCCATAGACGTTGTCGACCCGGCCGACCGGAGACCAGTATTTGTCGGATCGCGAGGTGCCGGCGGGGAAGCAGCCGTCGGCGCGGGAATAGGCACGCTGCCAGCCGTCGTCGGCGATGTCGTGGACGGTGTGCGGGGCATGGCGCAGCGGCGAGGCCTCGACCTTCCAGCGGCCGGATTCGATCTCGGCGATCTCCTGCCGGATCGCGATCATGGCGTCGCAGAAGCGATCGATCTCTGCCTTCGATTCCGATTCGGTCGGTTCGATCATCAGCGTGCCCGGCACCGGAAAACTCATGGTCGGGGCATGGAAGCCGTAGTCGATCAGGCGTTTGGCGATGTCGTCGACGGTGACGCCGCTCGATGCCTTCAGCGGCCGGGGGTCGACGATGCATTCATGGGCGACCCGGCCTTTTGCGTTGCGGTACAGCACCGGGAAATGCGGATCGAGCCGGGTGGCGATGTAATTGGCGTTGAGGATCGCGATCTCGGTCGCCCGGGTAAGGCCTTCGCCGCCCATCATCTGGATGTAGATGTAGGAGATGGTCAGGATCGAGGCCGAGCCGAACGCCGCCGCCGATACCGGTCCGACCGGATCGGGCTTCGTGCCCTGGGCATCCGGATGGCCCGGCAGGAATGGGGCCAGATGCGCCTTGACGCCGATCGGGCCCATGCCGGGGCCGCCGCCGCCATGCGGAATGCAGAAGGTCTTGTGCAAGTTGAGATGGCTGACATCGGCGCCGTAGTCGCCGGGCCGCGACAACCCGACCTGGGCATTGAGGTTGGCGCCGTCGAGATAGACCTGTCCGCCATGGCCATGCACGATTTCGCAGATATCGCGAATATGCTCCTCGAACACCCCGTGGGTGGAGGGGTAGGTGATCATGATCGCGGCGAGGTTTTTCGAATGCTTCTCCGCCTTGGCGCGGAGATCCTCGACGTCGACGTCGCCTCTGCTATCGCAGGCCACCACCTCGACTTCCATGCCCGCCATGTGAGCGGAGGCCGGATTGGTGCCATGGGCCGAGGAGGGGATCAGGCACACCTTGCGGTGCGGCTCGCCGCGCGCGGCGTGGTAGCCGCGGATCGCCAGTAGCCCGGCATATTCGCCCTGGGCGCCGGAATTCGGCTGCAGCGAGACCGCGTCATAGCCGGTGATGTCGCACAGCCACTTTTCCAGCCGCTTGAACAGGGCGTGGTAGCCCGCGGCCTGGTCGGCCGGCGCGAACGGGTGCAGCGCGCCGAACTCCGGCCAGGTCAGCGGGATCATCTCCGAGGTGGCGTTGAGCTTCATGGTGCAGGAGCCCAGCGGAATCATGGCGCGGTCGAGCGCGAGATCGCGGTCCGAGAGTTTTCGCATGTAGCGCAGCAGCTCGGTCTCGGAACGGTGGGTGTTGAACACGGGATGGTTGAGGAAGGCGCTGGCGCGCTTCAGCTCGGATGGCAGCGCCTCGCGCGCGCCGGCCGCAACCTCAGCATAGGCGAGCTTGCCGCCGAACGCCCGCCAAACAGCCTCGACCTCCTTGGCCGTTGTGGTCTCGTCCAACGCGATCCCGATTGTACCCTTGCCGATGCGAAAATTGATCTTTTCGGCCAAAGCCCGGGCGACGATCTCGCTTTGCTTGCTGCCGGCATCGACCGTCACGGTGTCGAAGAACGCGGCCGATTGCGGCGCAAAGCCGAGCTGGCGCAATCCGGCCGCCAGCACCGCGGTGCGACGATGCACCGTGCGCGCGATGTGGGTCAGCCCTTCCGGGCCATGATAGACCGCGTACATCGAGGCGATCACCGCCAGCAGCACCTGCGCGGTGCAGATGTTGGAGGTCGCCTTTTCGCGCCGGATATGCTGCTCGCGGGTCTGCAGCGCCAGCCGGTAGGCCGGCTGTTTTCGCGAATCGATCGACAGCCCGACAATGCGCCCCGGCAAGGAGCGCTTGAGCCCGTCACGCACCGCCATATAGGCGGCGTGCGGGCCGCCATAGCCCATCGGCACGCCAAAACGCTGCGCCGAGCCGATGGCGATATCGGCGCCGAGTTCGCCCGGCGATGCCAGCAGTGTCAGCGCGAGGAGATCTGCGGCGACCACGGCCAGCGCGCCCTTGGCACGGATCGCCGCAATGGCTGGCCGCAGATCGCGTATCGCGCCCGAGGTGCCGGGATATTGCAGCAGGGCGCCGAACACCTCGGCCTTGTCGAGATCGACGGCGGGATCGCCGACGATCAGGCGCCACCCGAGCGGCTCGGCGCGGGTGCGCAGCACCGCCAGCGTCT
>NZ_JAUSLT010000131.1 GCF_030646015.1 Bradyrhizobium sp. | reverse complement strand
GTGATCGAGGCCTATCTTGGCACCGGCCTGAAGAACAAATTGAAGGAGGAGGCCCATGTCTAAGCTTCCGGCGGTTTGGGTAGAAGAATTTTCGTCCGAAAATTCTTCGGGGCGCGAAAATTTTTCGGACGAAAAATTTTCTTTGGCAGGCGGGGTGTGCTGTGGCTGAACCTTTCCTGATTGGCGAGAACATGACCGGCGGCTATGGCGCGGTTGATATTCTGCACTCCTGCACGATTGCGGTCGAAAAAGGCCAGATCGCGGTGATTGTCGGCCCGAATGGCGCGGGCAAATCCACGGCGATGAAGGCGGTGTTCGGCATGCTGAACCTGCGCGGGGGCGCGGTGAAACTGCAGGGCGAGGATATAACCAAGCTGACGCCGCAGGCCCGCGTCCGCAAGGGGATGGGCTTTGTGCCGCAGACCCACAACATTTTCACCACCATGACGGTGGAGGAAAACCTGCAGCTCGGCGCCATCACGCGCAAGGACAAGGCCGCCGTCACCTCCGACATCGAGCGGATGTACGATCATTTTCCGGTCCTCAAGGAACGCCACACCCAGCAGGCCGGCACGCTGTCCGGCGGCGAGCAGCAGATGCTCGCGGTCGCCCGCGCGCTGATGCTGCGTCCGCGGCTGATGCTGCTGGACGAGCCCTCGTTCGGGCTGGCGCCCTTGATCGTGCGCGACCTGTTCAAGATCCTCGGCAAGATCAACCGCGAGGACAAGGTCACCATCCTGGTGGTGGAACAGAACGCACAGTTGGCGCTCGAACTCGCCGACAAGGCCTACGTCATCGAAACCGGACGCATCGTGATGTCGGGAAGCGCCTCCGAAATCGCGAACAATGAAGACGTCCGCAAATCTTATCTCGGTTATTGAGGAACGCAGCCGTGGAACTTTTCATCAACCAAGTCCTGGCTGGCATCGCCACCGGCGCGATCTATGCCTGTATGGCGCTCGCCGTGGTCATGATCTACCAGGCGATCGACCATCTGAATTTCGCCCAGGGCGAAATGGCGATGTTCTCGACCTTCATCGCCTGGCAGCTGATGCAATGGGGCGTGCCGTACTGGTGGGCCTTCCTGCTGACGCTGGCATTCGCCTTCGCCGGCGGCATCCTGATCGAGAGGCTGCTGTTCAAGCCGCTCGCCAAGGCGCCGGTGCTGACCAACGTCGCCGGCTTCATCGCGCTGTTCGCTATCGTCAACAGCGTCGCAGGCCTGGTCTGGGACTTCACCATCAAACCGTTCCCGACACCGTTCGGATCGGCTCCGTTCCTCGGCAGCCAGCTGATTTCCACCCATCAGGCGGGCATGATCGGCGTCACCGTGGGACTGCTGATCCTGCTCTATCTGTTCTTCCAGTTCACGCGGATCGGCCTTGCCATGCGCGCGGCCGCTTCGTTGCCGGAATCGGCGCGGCTGGTGGGCATCAACACCAGCTGGATGATCGCGCTCGGCTGGGGCATGGCGGCGGCGATCGGCTCGATCGCCGGTATCCTGATCGCCCCGGTGGTGTTTCTGGAACCGAACATGATGGGCGGCGTGCTGATCTACGGGTTCGCCGCAGCCGTGCTCGGCGGCCTGACCAGTCCGCTCGGTGCGGTGGTTGGCGGCTTCCTGGTCGGCGTGTTCGAGAATCTCGCCGGGACCTACATCCCCGAAATCGGCAATGAACTGAAACTGCCGATCGCACTGGCGCTTATCATCACCGTATTGGTCCTCAAACCGGCAGGCCTGTTTGGCCGTCCCATCGTGAAGCGAGTTTGATCATGAGCGCAGTTGACGAAGTCGCAAACGACGCCCCGCCGGTCGAGGCCGTTCCAAAGAGAGCCATGACGCTCGGCACCGGCGCGTCATTGGTGATGCTGGCATTGCTGATCATCGGGCCGATGTTCGTGAAGAACTTCATCGTGTTCCAGCTCACGATGCTGCTGATCTACGCGCTGGCGGTGCTGGCGCTGAACATCCTGACCGGCGGCAGCGGCCAGTTCTCGCTGGGCCAGAGCGCGTTCTACGCGGTCGGCGCCTACACCTCCGCCATCCTGATGGAACATTTTGGCGTGAACTACGTGCTGACATTGCCCGTTGCCGGCCTGATCTGCTTCGGCTTCGGGTTCCTGTTCGGTCAGCCGGCGCTGCGCCTGAGCGGCATCTATCTGGCGCTGGCGACTTTTGCGCTGGCGGTGGCGATGCCGCAACTGCTGAAGCTCGGCGTGTTCGAACACTGGACCGGCGGCGTGCAGGGGCTGGTGGTGACCAAGCCCGATGCACCGTTCGGCCTGCCGATATCGCAGGACAGGTGGCTGTATTACTTCACGCTCACGGTCGCGATCGGGATCTACATCGCCTCGGTCAACCTGCTGAAGTCGCGTTCCGGCCGCGCCTTCATGGCGATCCGCGACAATGAGATCGCGGCATCCGCCATGGGCGTCGACGTCGCGCTGTACAAGACGCTGGCGTTCGGCGTCAGCGCCGGCATCACCGGCGTTGCCGGCGGGCTGGGGGCGATCGCGGTGCAGTTCGTCGCACCGGACTCGTACACCATCAACCTCGCCATTGCGCTGTTTCTCGGCATGGTGGTCGGCGGCGTCGGCTGGCTGCCAGGATCGATCGTCGGTTCCGCCTTCATCATCTTCGTGCCCAATATCGCCGAGGGAATTTCAAAGGGCCTCTCCGGCGCGGTGTTCGGCGTGCTGCTGTTTCTCGTGATCTTCCTGGTGCCGCACGGCGCACGGCAGGTTGCCATGGTTGCGCAGCACATGCTGGGGAAACTCAGGAAAGGTTAATGAACGTATTCCACATAGCGGAATAGACCACGAATCTGTCGCCCAAATAAAAAGCCCCCTGCGACCCCGGTCGCAGGGGGCTTTTTCTTGATGGCGAGCCGCGAAAGGTATTCAATGTGGGGCAGGCGCCACGAAGAGCGTCCAGTGAAAAGAAACGACACAGCTCACACAGCGATCAGGGAGATCTAGATGCCTTTCAACCAGCTGCGATTGGGAGCCTTTTCGGCTGCCGTCGCGATGCTTGCCGTAACCAGCAGCGGCGCGCTCGCGCAAAAAAAATACGATACCGGCGCCACCGATACCGAGATCAAGATCGGCAACATCATGCCCTACAGCGGACCCGCTTCCGCCTACGGCGTGATCGGCAAGACCGAAGCCGCCTACTTCAAGAAGATCAATGCCGAGGGCGGCATCAACGGCCGCAAGATCAACTTCATCAGCTATGACGACGCCTACAGCCCGCCGAAAACCGTCGAGCAGGCGCGCAAGCTGGTCGAGAGCGACGAGGTGCTGTTCGTCTTCAATCCGCTCGGCACGCCGCCGAACTCGGCGATCCAGAAATACCTGAACTCGAAGAAGGTGCCGCAGCTGTTCGTCGCCACCGGCGCCACCAAGTGGAACGATCCGAAGGACTTCCCCTGGACCATGGGCTGGCAGCCCAACTACCAGAACGAGTCCCAGATCTACGCAAAATACATCCTCAAGGAAAAGCCGAACGCCAAGATCGCCATCCTCTATCAGAACGACGATTACGGCAAAGACTACGTCAAGGGCCTGAAGGACGGGCTTGGCGCCAAGGCCGCCACGATGATCATTGCCGAGGAAAGCTACGAAACCTCGCAACCCACCATCGATTCCAACATCGTCAAGCTGAAGTCGACCAACGCCGACGTGTTCTTCAACGTCACTACGCCGAAATTCGCTGCTCAGGCGATCAAGAAGATGCACGAAATCGATAGGAAACCGATGCATATCCTCAATAACGTCTCGGCCTCGATCGGCAGCGTGATGAAGCCGGCCGGTTTCGAGAATGGCCAGGGCATCATCTCGTCCGCCTACCTCAAGGACACGTCCGATCCGCAGTGGAAGAACGATGCCGGCATGAAGGCGTTCGACGAGTTCCTGACCAAGTACTTCCCTGAAGGCAACCGGATCGACGGTTCGGTGATGTACGGCTACACGGTTGCGCAAGGCCTCGTGCATGTGCTGAAGGCGTGCGGCGACAATCTCACGCGCGAGAATGTCATGAAGCAGGCGGCCAGCATCAAGGGGCTCGAGCTCGGCGGCCTGCTGCCCGGCATCAAGGTCAAGACCAGTGCCACCGACTTTGCCCCGATCTCGGCGGTTCAGCTGATAAGGTTCAAGGGCGAGGCCTGGGAACGGTTCGGCGAGATCATCGAAGCCGACGTCGGCGGCTGACGATCCTGCGGAGTTAACCGACTGCCCAAGAAACTGTCAGGGAACCGGCCCCTGCGCCAATGCGCGCAGGGGCTTTTTCTTGAAGGCCACTGCGGACCGTGCCATAAGTCCCGCACAATACTAAGAAAATGGGAGAGAATTGGAATGCCTTCAACAACCAAGAAACTTGCTATTGCCTCGGCTGCTTTCGCCATGTTTGCCGCAACCAGCAGCGGCGCGCTCGCACAGAAGAAGTACGACCCCGGCGCCACCGATACCGAGATCAAGATCGGCAACATCATGCCCTACAGCGGACCCGCTTCCGCCTACGGCGTGATCGGCAAGACCGAAGAGGCCTACTTCAAGAAGATCAATGCCGAAGGCGGCATCAACGGCCGCAAGATCAACTTCATCAGCTATGACGATGCCTACAGCCCGCCGAAAACCGTCGAGCAGACCCGCAAGCTGGTCGAGAGCGACGAGGTGCTGTTCGTCTTCAATCCGCTCGGCACGCCGCCGAATTCGGCGATCCAGAAGTACCTGAATTCGAAGAAGGTGCCGCAGCTGTTCGTCGCCACCGGCGCCACCAAGTGGAACGATCCGAAGAACTTCCCCTGGACCATGGGCTGGCAGCCCAACTACCAGAGCGAAACCCAGATCTACGCGAAGTACATTCTCAAGGAAATGCCGAACGCCAAGATCGGCGTGCTCTATCAGAACGACGATTACGGCAAGGACTACCTGAAGGGCCTGAAGGACGGACTCGGCGCCAAGGCGGCTTCGATGATCGTCATGGAAGAAAGCTACGAGGTTTCCGCGCCGACCATCGACTCCCATATCGTCAAGCTCAAATCGTCGGGCGCCGACGTGTTCGTCAACATCACCACGCCGAAATTCGCGGCGCAGGCGATCAAGAAGAACAATGAGATCGGCTGGAAGCCGGTTCATTTCCTCAACAACGTCTCGGCGTCGATCGGCGCCGTGATGAAGCCGGCCGGCTTCGACGCCGGCCAAGGCATCA
>NZ_JAUSLT010000129.1 GCF_030646015.1 Bradyrhizobium sp. | reverse complement strand
GTACGGCCGGCCGCGCCCAAAGTAGCCAGATTGATGGCGTAGGACGTGGTGCAATGGGGGCAAATGATATGCATGGAGCGGATCTCCACAATGACGCTGGCCGGATGCTACAACGCGAGCGTTAACGAATCGGAAACCATAACCGAAGCACAACCATTTTGCCCGGTTCGCAAAGTCTGCGCAGCCGGCCAATCGCGGGGCCAAGCCTTACGGGTCACCGGACTTTCCGGTCACGCCCCACATCGAACGGAGCTGAGCTTGGTTCGGTTCGAAAATGTCGGATTGCGTTACGGGCTCGGCCCGGAGATTCTGCGCGACCTCAGTTTCCTGATCCCCGCCCATTCCTTCCAGTTCCTGACCGGCCCGTCCGGCGCCGGCAAGACTTCGCTGCTGCGGCTGTTGTTCCTGTCGCTGCGGCCGACGCGCGGCCTGGTCAATCTGTTCGGCCATGACGTCTCGCTGCTCGGCAAGGATCAGGTCGCCGATCTGCGCAAGCGGATCGGCATCGTGCTGCAGGACTTTCGCCTGCTCGATCACATGACGACCTACGAGAACGTGGCGCTGCCGTTCCGGGTGATGGGCCGTGACGAATCCAGCTACCGCAAGGAGGTCATCGATCTCCTGAAATGGGTCGGCCTCGGCGAGCGCATGGATGCGCTGCCGCCGATTTTGTCCGGCGGCGAGAAGCAGCGCGCCGCCATCGCCCGCGCGGTGATTTCGCGGCCGCAGCTGCTGCTGGCGGACGAGCCGACCGGCAACGTCGATCCGACGCTGGGGCGGCGGCTGCTGCGGCTGTTCATCGAACTGAACAAGTCCGGCACCGCGGTCATCATCGCGACCCACGACATGACGCTGATGGACCAGTACGATGCGCGGCGGCTGGTGCTGCATCAGGGACGGTTGCATATCTATGAGTAGAACCGGCGACGACCACGGCCCCCTGGTGGATCTCGGACATGAGCGTCCGCAGGTCCCGGCACGCGCGCGCAACCTGTCGCCGATCGTGCCGCGCGCCTCGATCGCCGGCCGCGCGCTGGTCGCGGTGGTCGCCATCATGACCTTCCTCGCCTCGATCACGACCGGCGCGGTGCTGCTGGTCAGCGCGTCGGCGGCGGAGTGGCAGTCGGAAGTCGCGAGCGAAATCACCATCCAGGTGCGCCCCGCCGCCGGGCGCGACATCGAGCGCGATGTGGCGGCGGTCGCCGAGGCGATGCGCGCGCAGCCCGGCATCGTCGAGATCAAGCCCTTCACCAGGGAGGAGTCCGCCCGATTGCTGGAGCCGTGGCTCGGCACCGGATTGTCGTTCGACGATCTGCCGGTGCCGCGCGTCATCGTCGCGCGCGTCCAACCGGGCACGGTGCCCAATCTGGCGGCGTTGCGCGGCCGGGTGACCCAACTGGCGCCGAGCGCCACCGTCGACGATCACCGCGCCTGGATCGAGCGGATGCGCTCGATGACCGGCGCCACCGTGTTCGCCGGCATCGGTATCCTCGCGCTGGTGATTATCGCGACCATCATCTCGGTATCGTTCGCGACGCGCGGCGCGATGGCGGCGAACCGCCCGATCGTCGAAGTCCTGCACTTCGTCGGCGCCGGGGACCGCTTTATCGCCAACCGATTCCTGCGGCATTTCCTCAGGCTTGGCCTGCAGGGCGGCGTGATCGGCGGCGGCGTTGCCATGCTGCTGTTCGGATTCTCCGAGTCGATCGCCAGCTGGTTCTCGGGTACCCCGGTCGGGGATCAATTCGCGGCCCTGCTGGGGACGTTTTCGCTGCGCCCGTCGGGCTATCTGGCGCTGGCGGCACAGGCGGTGCTGATCGCGGCGATTACCGCCTGGGCATCGCGGCGGACGCTGTTTGCCACATTGGACGACATCGAGTGACTTTTTCTCCCCTCCCCCCGCGAAGCGGTGGGGAGGGGTCGGGGGTGGGGGGTGTCTCAGCAAATTCGCTGTCAGTCGTATGCGTTGATACACCCCCCACCCCCGACCCCTCCCCACCACGCGCAAGGGCGCGTGGGAGGAGGGGAGTCGAAGCGTCCTCCGGCGATTCGTCTCGAAGGATGGAGCATTGAAAGTGGAAATTGCGCTAGACTTGTAGCGATAGGGAAACACCGGCACCGCATGGTTTCGAAGTCCGACGATAGATCGCCCGATGCGCCGGCTGCCGCGCCGAGGGGATGGTTGCGCGCGACCATCGTGGCGTCGCTGGCGATCGCCTTCGTTGGCGCGGCGGTCGGCTTCGTCGCCTTCCTGTCGCTGCTGCGCGGTGCCGAGGTGAAGCCCGAACGCAGCGCCGACGGCATCGTGGTGCTGACCGGCGGCTCCTCGCGCGTTTCCGATGCGATGGAATTGCTGGCCGGCGGCTACGGCAAGCGGCTGCTGATTTCAGGCGTGCATCCCACCAACGCCGCCAGCGACATCTCCCGTTCGCTGCCCGACAATCACCAGCTGCTGCGCTGTTGCGTCGATCTCGACCGCTCCGCCGTCAATACCCGCAGCAACGCGGCGGAGACGCGGCGCTGGGCGCATGACCGCGGCTTCAAGTCGCTGATCGTGGTGACATCGAATTACCATATGCCGCGCGCCATCGTCGAATTGTCGCACGCGATGCCCGATATCCAGCTGATTCCCTTCGCGGTGGTCGGCGAAAAATGGCGGGATGAGCCGTGGTGGACGAGTGGCGCGACGTTGCGGCTGCTGCTATCGGAGTATGTCAAATATGTCGCCGCGGAGGTGCGGGTGCGTCTGGCCGATTTCGGTCTCGATCTGCCCGATCTCGCAGACCAGCCGGCCGGATCGCCCTCCCCACGCAAACCGGCGACGGCTCAAGCCAACTGATCCAGGGTATTCCATGGTTTCGATCTTCCTGCGTTCGCTGGTCTACAACGTGCTGTTCTATGTGCTGCTGGTGTTCTGGAATATCGTTGCCATTCCCACCTTCCTGATGCCCCGGCGCGCTTTCATGGCGGTCGCCAAGACCTGGGCGCGCAGCAGCGTCTGGCTGATGCGCGTGGTCTGCAACACCCGACTGGAGGTTCGCGGGCTGGAGAAAATCCCCGTGGGACCGCTGATCGTCGCGGCGAAACACCAGTCGATGTGGGAAACCTTCGCGCTGATGCAGTTCTTCGATGCGCCGCTGTTCATCTACAAGCGGGAGCTCGCCTGGATTCCGTTCTTCGGCTGGTATTTGATGAAGTCGGGGATGATCGGCGTCGACCGCAGCGGCGGCATGCGGTCGCTGATGGAGATGGCGCGGCGCGCGCCGAAGGAAATTCGCAGCGGCCGCCAGCTGATCATCTTTCCCGAGGGCACCCGTACCCCGGTCGGCGCACCGCCGGATTACATGACCGGCGTCGGCCAGATCTACACCTCCAGCGGCGTGCCGTGCCTGCCGGTCGCGCTGAATTCCGGCTTGTTCTGGCCGCGCCGCACCTTCATGCGTTATCCCGGCACGCTGGTGGTCGAATTCCTCGATCCCTTGCCGGCGGGCTTGAACCGCAAGGAATTCATCGTCCGCATCGCGACCGTGATCGAGGCCGCCACCGATCGCCTGGTCGACGCCGCGCGCGAGGAGCAGGCGCAATTGTTCGGGGTGGTGCCATCAGCGCCGGCGAAGAAGTAGTAGCGCGCTTTCTTCCCTTCTCCCCTTGTGGGAGAAGGTGGCGCTAAGCGCCGGATGAGGGGTTTCTATCCGCGAACACAGAACTCGCGGAGACAGACCCCTCACCCGTCCGCGATGCTTCGCATCGCGTCCACCCTCTCCCACAAGGGGAGAGGGGAAGAGTCCCGCCGCGTTCAACCTTGATGCAGCATCGCCGCCAACTGATGCAATTGCGCATCGCGAAAACCCTGTGCCTCGATCGACTTCACCGTCGCCAGCACGTAGTCGCGGTTGTTGCCGGAGCGGCCGTGGCCCTGCTGCACGAAGCGCAGTTGCTCGGTCAGGGACAGCCGTCCGGCATATTGCACATGGCCGCGATCGACCACATAGGCCAGCGCGCTGACGCGGTCGCGGGCTTCGTTTTCGAGCCAGACCGAACGCATCACCTCGCGATAGACATGGGTGGTCTGCTCGCGGCTGCGCAGATAATCCACCACGTCGCCGCGCTGCTTCGCCGCCACCCGGAACGCGACGCCGCGGCAGGCGCCGCCGCGGTCGAGCCCGAGCACGAGGCCGGGCTTTTCCGGCGTGCCGCGGTGGTCGAACGAATAGACGCAGAGCGCGCGGTGCTCGCCGATCAGCCGGGCCGGAACCTGCTCGATGAAGTCGAAGCCCGGCCGCCACATCAGCGAGCCGTAGCCGAACACCCAGAGGTCGCCTTTGGACAATTCCGCGTCGGGTACGATTTTGGCTGGCATCGCGCGCACGCCTAGCAGAATTCTAGCGTGGGTGAAAAGGCGTTAACTTGATCGCGGCGGGCAAGCGGGCTTAAACCACGGCTTAAACCGCGGCTTGCACCACCGCTTAATTGACAAAATCGTCCGCCAAAGGTCCCGCATGCCCGATATGACCCCTGCGCCGCGCCGGCGCCCGCTTTGGCGCCTTTTCATCATGCCTGCTCTGCTCGTGGTCGCCGCGGTGGCGTGGAGCGGTTTCTGGTTCTTTGCCGCCTCGCAGGTCGAGGTCAAGGCCGACGCCTGGCGTGCCCAGGAGGCGGCATCCGGCCGGGTCTACGACTGCGCCAAGCGCTCGGTGGCTGGCTTTCCGTTCCGTCTCGAAGTCCGCTGCAGCGGCGCCAGCGTGTCGCTGCGCGCGCAGACCGCGGAACGGGCCGCGACGCAGGCGCCGCTCACCGCCAGCCTCGGCGAAATACTGGTGGTGGCGCAGATCTGGGATCCGAAATTGCTGATCGCGGAATTCACCGCGCCGGCGACGATTTCCGATCGCGGCGGGCCGCCCGCGATGATGGTGAACTGGAGCAAGGCCCGCAGCAGCGTGGTCGGGCTGCCGGCCGTGCCGCAGCGCGCGACCATCGTATTCGACGAGCCCTCGATCGACCGCGTCAACGGTCCGGTGCAGACGCCGCTGGCGCGCGCCAGACTGGCCGAGCTGCACGGCCGGCTCGCCGAAGGCTCGACGCAGGATCGCCCCGTGATCGAGACCGTGCTGAAGATCGAGCAAGGCAGCCTGCAGGACCTGCATCCGCTGCTGGCGGCACCGTTCGATGCCGACATCCGCACGCTGCTGAGCGGCTTGAAGGATTTTGCGCCAAAATCCTGGCCCGAGCGGTTTCGCGAACTCCAGGCCGCCGGCGGCCGGGTCGAAATCGTGCAGTCGCGGATCCAGCAGGGCGACCTGATCGCGCTCGCCACCGGCACCCTCGGCCTCAGCGCCGGCGGCCGGCTCGACGGCGAATTGCAGATGACGGTGGCCGGCATCGAGAAGGTGATCCCGGCGCTCGGCATCGAGAAAATGCTGGAAGAGGGCGTGCCGCAGGCGACGCTCGACCGCGTCGCGCCCGGAGTCAGGAGCCAGGACGTCAGCAACCTGCTCGGCGCATTGGACCGCGCCATCCCCGGCCTCGGCCGGGTTGTAAAACAGAACGCCAATATCGGCGTCACCGCGGGTATCAATGCGCTCGGCAAGGAAGCCGTGCTGGAAGGCAAGAAGGCCCGCGCCTTCCCGCTGCGTTTCGTCGACGGCGCGGTGTTTTTCGGCCCGCTGAAAGTCGGGCAGGTGCCGCCGCTGTTTTGATGTTGCGTGTCCCGGACGCGGTGCAGCGTTCTTCACGCTGCTCCGCGTCCGGGGCACGCTTCCGCCTTCGCTCTTCGAGCTGCGGCAGAAGCCTTGCCCACCCGGCGCAAGCCGGAGGCCGTCATTGCGAGCGAAGCGAAGCAATCCAGCTTTCTTCCGTTTACGCAGCAAACTGGATTGCTTCGTCGCAAGAGCTCCTCGCAATGACGTTGAAGGAGCGGAGCTACTCCGCCTTCTTGCCCAATTGCGCATGCGGCCGGCCGAAATCGGGCGCCGCCGAATCCTGGCCGATCTCGACGATGCCGCGGCGGATGGCGCGGGTGCGGGAAAAATGCTCGAACAGCGCCTCACCGTCATTGCGGCGGATGGCGCGGGTGAGTTTTGAAAGATCCTCGTTGAAGGTGCCGAGCATTTCCAGCACCGCATCCTTGTTGGCGAGGAACACGTCGCGCCACATCGTGGGATCGGAGGCGGCGATGCGGGTGAAATCGCGAAAGCCGCCGGCGGAGAATTTGATCACCTCGGAGGAGGTGACTTGCGCGAGCTCATCGGCGGTGCCGACGATGGTGTAGGCGATCAGATGCGGCAGGTGGCTGGTGATGGCGAGCACGAGGTCATGATGGTCCGGAGTCATGATCTCGACCCGCGCGCCGATGGCGGCCCAGAACGCGCGCAAGCGCTCGATCGCCGCGGGATCGACACCTTCCGGCGGGGTGAGGATGCACCAGCGGTTGATGAACAGCTCGGCAAAACCGGAATCGGGACCGGAATGCTCGGTGCCGGCGACCGGATGGGCCGGCACGAAGTGAACGCCATCGGGCAGATACGGCGCCATGTCGCGCACGATCGCGCCCTTGACCGAGCCGACGTCGGAGATAACAGCGCCCGGCTTGAGATGCGGTCCGATCTCCTGCGCGACCGGACCGCAGGCGCCAACGGGAATGCAGAGGATGACGAGATCGGCGTCCTTGACAGCTTCGACGTTGGTCTCGACCACGCGGTCGACAATGCCGAGCTCCTCGACCCGCGCGCGGGTCTTCGCCGAGCGCGCGGTGGTGACGATTTCTCCCGCCAGTCCCTGCGCACGCGCGGCGCGCGCGATCGAGCCGCCGATCAGGCCGAAGCCGATCAGCGCGATTTTTTCAAACAGCGGCGCGGCGCTCACTTGTGCGCCGTGAAGTCGCGCAAGCCATCGACCACCAGCCGGTTGGCCTCTTCGGTGCCGATGGTCAGGCGCAGCGCATGCGGCAGGCCGTAATTGGGCAGGCCGCGCAGCACCAGGCCGCGTTTGGTGAGGAACGCATCGGCGTCGGCGGCGGTCTTGCCCTTCTCCTGCGGAAAATGGATCAGGATGAAATTCGCCACGCTCGGCGTCACCTTGAAGCCGAGCTTTGTCACTTCATCGGTCAGCCAGTTGCGCCACTTCTCGGTGTGCGCCTTCGACATCTGGATATGCGCGGTATCCTCGATCGCCGCCACCGCCGCCAGCATCGCCGGCGTCGAGACGTTGAACGGCCCGCGGATGCGATTGACCGCATCGACGATGTTGGCGGGGCCGAACATCCAGCCGATCCGCAAGGCGGCGAGGCCGTGAATCTTCGAGAAGGTATGGGTCATCACCGTATTCTCGGTGGTCGCCACCAGCTCGATACCGATCTCGTAGTCGTTGCGCGAGACGTAATCGGAATAGGCGGCGTCGAGCACCAGCAGCACATGTTCCGGCAGGCTTGCGCGCAACCGCTTGACCTCGTCGAACGGGATATAGGTTCCGGTCGGGTTGTTCGGGTTGGCGAGCCACACCAGCTTGGTGCGGGGCGAGACCCGCGCCAGGATCGCATCGACGTCGGCCGTAAAATCCTTCTCCGGCGCGACCACGTTGATGGCGCCGCACGCCATCGTCGCGATCGGGTAGACCAGAAAGCCGTGCGTGGTGGAGATCGCCTCGTCGCCATGGCCGAGAAAGGTCTTCGCCAGCAGATTGAGGATTTCGTCGGAGCCGGCGCCGCAGATGATGCGGTCGGGGTCGAGCCCGAAGGCGCGGCTGATCGCTTCGCGCAGCACCCGCGAGGTGCCTTCCGGATAATCCTCCAGATGATCGGCGGCGTTCTTGTAGGCCGCGATCGCCTTCGGCGAAGGGCCGAGCGGGGTCTCGTTGGCCGACAGCTTGAACACCTTGCGGCCGGGCTCGGGCACCGGGCTCTTGCCCGGCGTGTAGGGCGCGATTTCGAGAATGCCGGGATTCGGCACGGGGCGGGACATCTTCAACTCCGGATTATCGGGCGGCTTTCGAGGCTTGATTCAAGGCCAGGGCCTTTAAGACTAAGATTTGGCCGCCCCGTTTGGGGCCACCGTATAGCGCGTTGCATGGCTGCCGACGAGAGCCTGGGAGCGCACCGAGGCGCCGGCCTCGATCAGGGCGGTCCTGATCTTTTCCAGGCTGCTCGATCCGGAAATCGACACCAGCAGCGCCGCGCCGTCGAAGGCGGTGTCCGGCACCGCGACGATTTCGGCCAGCGGCGACAGCGCGCGGGCGGTTTCCGCGTTCCAGCCGGATACCCGCACGCTCCAGGTCTCGACCTCGGTCACCATGGCGCTGTCGGCGACGCGCGACACCACGAATACCGGCAGTGCCGCCGGATGATCGGCGCGCTCGAGGAACGGCAGCCGCGCGATGATCTTCGGGGCACCCTCGGCCTCCAGCGCGATCCACCATGGCGTGCGGCTGGAAGCGGCCGGCACCAGCGCGAGATCGCCCTTTGACCGGGCCGTCGCCTCGACCGCTGCCTGTGCGCTGAAATGCGAGACGTAGGGCACGACGAAGCCGAAATGAAACCGCGCCGAATCCCGCATCGCGGACTCGCCGATGGAAACATCCGCATGCACCGAAAACGGCGCCTGCACGTAGGTGAAGGTCGAGATGATGACGCGCCAGATGCTCTCGATGGTGTCGATCGGCAGGATGCCGCGGTGACGCTCGACCAGCCGCCGCATCATCGCGGCCTCGCGTGCCGGGCGAAACGCCGAGCCGACCTCCTGGGTCTGCTTGACCTGGATCAGCCGGTCGATGATGTCGCCGCGCGCCATCAGCAGGCGGTGGACCTGTTCGTCGATGCTGTCGATTTCCTGGCGCAGCACTTCGAGCGAGGGCGGAGCGGGGGGCGGGTTAGACATCTTCAAAACCTGGCAAAAGGAAGCGCTGTTCTCTCCCATGGTTCGAGATGGCGCAAGGGCGCCTCCTCGCCATGAGGGGTTCGAGGCGCCTGTTAACCAAAGCCAAAACGAAAGCGATGCCTTGACGGAAAGCCCGGCCGGGACTAGCTTTAGTCCATTCCGTGGTCATTTGAGCCGGCCGGCTTGCAGCCACGTTAAACAATTAGCTAAACAGGCCGGGGACACGCGTGATCCCGGTCGAACCTATGTTCAGGCCGGGTTTTTTTATGGCCTGATTTCCGTGGTGGTCTCTCGAAGCCACCCTGGGAGGGTCATGATGGTCAACTTGCAGTCGATACCAAGTCCGCCTGTTCATACCGAGGAGCGCGCGCACGAGGCGGATCATCCGACTTCGCTGCTGGCGTCCTTCGGCGCGGACCAGCCGCTGAAGCTCGATTGCGGCATCGATCTTTCGCCGTTCCAGATTGCCTACCAGACCTATGGCGAACTCAACGCCGACAGGTCCAACGCCATTCTGGTCTGCCATGCTTTGACCGGCGATCAGCATGTCGCCAATGCGCATCCGATGACGGGCAAGGCAGGCTGGTGGGAGACCATGGTCGGTCCCGGCCGTCCGCTCGATACCGACAAATATTTCATCATCTGCTCGAATGTGATCGGCGGCTGCATGGGCTCGACCGGTCCGGCCTCGACCAATCCCGCCACCGGCAAGGTGTGGGGGCTGGATTTTCCGATCATCACCCTTCCCGACATGGTGCGGGCGCAGACCATGCTGATCGATCGCCTCGGGATCGACACGCTGTTCTGCGTGGTCGGCGGCTCGATGGGCGGCATGCAGGCGCTGCAGTGGACGGCGGCCTATCCGAAACGGGTGTTCTCGACACTGGCGATTGCCTGCAGCACGCGGCATTCGGCGCAGAACATCGCGTTCCATGAGCTGGGCCGGCAGGCCGTGATGGCCGATCCGGAATGGCATCATGGACGCTATTTCGAGCAGGGCACCCACCCGCATCGCGGGCTCGGCGTGGCGCGGATGGCCGCGCATATCACCTATCTGTCGGACGCCGCGCTGCATCGCAAGTTCGGGCGGCGGATGCAGGACCGTGACCTGCCGACCTTCTCGTTCGACGCCGACTTTCAGGTCGAAAGCTATCTGCGCTACCAGGGCTCGTCCTTCGTCGAGCGGTTCGACGCCAACTCCTATCTCTATCTGACACGGGCGATGGATTATTTCGACATCGCCGCCGATCATGACGGCGTGCTGGCGCGGGCGTTTCGGGGCATCCAGACAAGGTTCTGCGTGGTGTCGTTCACGTCAGACTGGCTGTTCCCGACAGCGGAATCGCGCGCGCTGGTGCATGCGCTGAACGCTTCCAGCGCGCGGGTGTCGTTCGCGGAGATCGAGACCGATCGCGGCCACGACGCCTTCCTGCTCGACGTGCCGGAATTCTTCGACATCTCCCGGGCGTTCCTGGAATCCGCGGGCAAGGCGCGAGGGCTGACATGAGCATGCAACAACAGGTTCTGCCGCTCCCCGGCATGGTGGCGCCGGACACCGGGCATTATCGCGGCGATCATCTGCTGGTCGCCGAGATGGTCGAGCGCGGCTCCAAAGTGCTCGACGTCGGCTGCGGCGAGGGCGACCTGCTGCAGCTGCTGGAAACACGCGGCATCGACGGCCGCGGCATCGAGCTGTCGCGCGAGGGCGTCAACCGCTGCGTCGCCAAGGGCCTCGCGGTGGTGCAGGGTGACGCCGACACCGATCTGATCAACTATCCCGACGACGCCTTCGACTATGTGATCCTGTCGCAGACCCTACAGGCGACGCGGCAGCCGCGCGTGGTGCTGGAAAACCTGCTGCGGATCGGACGGCGCGCCATCGTCTCGTTCCCGAATTTCGGCTTCTGGAAAATGCGGATCCAGCTATTGGTCGGCGGCCACATGCCGCGCACTGAAAACCTGCCCGCTACCTGGTACGACACGCCGAACATCCATTTCTGCACCATCAAGGATTTCGTGCAGCTGTGCGACGAGATCAACGTCAAGATGGAGCGCGCGGTGGCGCTCGACATGTACGGCCGGCCGCTGCGGGTCAATCTGCCGTGGTGGTTCTGGAACATGTTCGGCGAGCAGGGCGTGTTTTTGCTGAGCAGGGCAGAGAAGGGAAAGTAGTACCTTCGCGCAACGAGCACGCTGCACCTCTCCCGCTTGCGGGGGATGTCGACGCGCTCGAAGAGCGCGGCGGGTGGGGGAATTCTATCCGCTGGCGCCGGAGTTTGCGGAGGCGCCCCCACCCCAGCCCTCCCCCGCAAGCGGGAGAGGGGGCGCACCGCCGTTGCCGAGATGGCGAGTACTATCCCGCCGCCATCGACCTCGGATCCCGCACCGGCCATCTTCCGGCTTCGGCCAGCGCAATAAAGCGTTCGACCATTTCGTTGAACAGCGCCGGTTCCTCCAGATTGAGCACGTGGCCGCTCTTCGGGAAGAACGTCAGCCCCGCCGCCGGCAAATGCTGCTTCAGGAACAGGCTGGGCTCGATGCAATTGTCGTCCTCGTCGCCGCAGATGATCAGGGTCGGCGTCGGGACTTTCCGGATCGCCTCCGTCAGGGTGTAGATCGAGGGCCGGCCGCCCTGGAAGCTGCGCATGGTGTTGGCCGAGCCCTTGGCGTCGTGCCGCGCCAGCGCCGCGTAGAAGTCGGCGTGGCCGCGTGGATCCTTCACCAGGAACGGAATCCGGCTCGGCGCCTCGCGGGTCGCTTTGGCTACCTCCACCGAGCCGACCGTTTCATATTGCTCGCCATTGGCCTGGCACTGGCTGCGGAACGCGTCGAGGTTTTCCAGGCTCGAGCCCGAGCCGACGCCGGCCAGCGTTAGCGACAGCGCGCGCTCCGGCGCGTTCAGGCCGATCTGCAGCGACGAATAGGCGCCCATCGACAGCCCGACGAAATGCGCTTTCGCAATTTTCAGGTGATCGAGCACCGCCAGCGCGTCGGTATAGAAGTGCTTGTAGGTGTAGACCTCCTTCGATGCCGGCACGTCGGACGGCGTGTAACCGCGCGCGGAATAGGCGATGCAGCGGTGGCCGCGTGCGAAGTAGCGCATCTGCGGTTCCCAGTTGGTGTGGTCGGCGGCGAATTCGTGCAGGAAGATAACAGGCGTTCCCGAGCCTGCTTCCTCGAAATAGAGCCGGACATTATCGGTGCTGACGGCATAGGGCATTTGCTTGTTCCTCTCGTTGGGCCGGACGCGAAAATCGCAGTTAATGCTGTTGTCCGCAATGAGGCGGAACCGATCATTTTCGTCACGGAATGATCGCGCAATGACCCCGAAAGCGTTTCCGCACTGCCGCATCGCGTCTTGCTCTCGCCATACCGCGCCTCGCATTACGACCCCGGATATCGGCTTAACGGGCCGATGGGAACTGGGGGTGTGTCATAGAGGATCTGGTCGAGTATGGTTCAGTTGGTTGTTGCGTTCCGCCGGTCGCTTCGTTTCGTTGCACTGGCTTCGTGTTCGGTGGCGCTGGTCGCTATCGCTTCTCCGGTTTCAGCAAAGCCGCAAAACGGCGCAGGGCGACACGCTCACGCTCATCACGCCGGCCATCATGCCCGGCACCATCACAGGCATCATCATGATCGGCACACCGCGCGCGCATCGCGAGCGGTGGGTCTTGCCGATGCGCAAGTCAACTTCGTGCCAAACGCTGCCCCCGGCGACACGGCAAACTACGGCTGGTTCGGCGCGCCTGATGTGGTCACCGAAACGCGCCGCCGTTCCCGGCGCGTCGCCCGCCCATCGCGCTGGGAGCGCGGCGTGGCGCGGATGCAGGCGCGCGGTATTGCCGACGCCCAGGCCAGCGTCCCACCCGGCGCCAGTCCCGCCGCCACGGCTACGGCGGATGGTTCCGGTTCATCCGGTGTCGTCGCCGAGGCGTGCCGCTATGTCGGCGGCAACCCGACCGGCCGCGGCAGGCTGTGGTGCGCGCGGTTCATGAACATGGTTCTGGAACGGTCGGGCCATCGCGGCACCGGCTCGGACATGGCGCACTCGTTCGCGGGCTATGGCCAGCGCGTCTCCGGCCCGCAGGTCGGCGCCATTGCCGTGATGGGCAGGGGACGTGGCGGCGGCCATGTCGGCGTGGTCAGCGGCATCGACGCCCAGGGCAATCCGATCGTGGTGTCCGGCAACAATGGCAACCGGGTCAGGGAAGCGCCGATCTCGCGCGGCCGGGTCTACGCCTACGTGATGCCGAACTGAGGCTCATCGGAAGAACGGAAGCGTGCCCACCGAACGTGCGCGACTGTTGGTTGGAAAGAAGGTGGGCACAGCCAAGAGGCCTTTGCCCACCCTACAAGAGCTTCGGCTCTTCCACTGCGATCGTATCGCCGACGGCTATCGTGCCGCCGGCGATCACCTCGGCATAGACGCCGCACTCGTTGTGGCCGAGCCGCTGCGTCAGGGCCTGCGGGATGCTGAGGTCGCGCGCGGCGGTGTCCGGGTCGACGTTGACGGCGGCGCAGCGGGTGATCCGTTTCACCACCTTCAGGCGCGTTTCGCCGATCGCAAGGGTCTGGTCGAGCAGATCGAACTCGTGCCAGGCCGGCCAGCCGCTGACATAGAGGTTGGCGCGGAACCGCAAGGGGTGCACCGGCTGGCCGACGATGTTCTCGATCGCCTGCAGGCTGCCGAGATTTATGATGGAGACGACTTTCCTGGCGACATCAGAGAAACTGTGGCCCTCGCTGGAGAGAATTTTGGGCGGTCCCTTGATTGATCCGGCGTAGCTCTCCGCGAAGAACCGCTCGATGGCGGCGCGGCCCTCGGCTGTCTTCAGATTGCCCTGGGCGGCGATCGCGCCATCGCGGCGGATGGTCAGCACATTGGTGGCATCGTCGAAATGGCTGTGCAGCGCCGCCAGCCATTCGTCCCGCATCAGCATCAGGAAATAGGCCTTCACCATCCATTTGGGATCGGCGGGATCGAAGCCGCTGGGGCCGTTTTCGATGGCATAGCGGCGGTCGGCCGGGAGCGTCTGGCCGACGGCGAGCGCGACGTTTGTCAGTGGTTCCGGGGACAGGCCTTTGACGGGGTAGCGGTAAAGGCTGGCGATCTGGGCAGGCGGGGGGCGTGACATGCGGTTTCTTAAGAGATTCCCCGGCCGGGCGCCACCGTACACGAATTTGTGAAGCTGCCTCTTCCGTTTCGGCAAACCCCTTCCCACATTTGCCTCAAGCCGGCGCTGACGTCGGCGACGCGGCCGCTGCCGGTTGAGCAATATCAATACGATCAGCGGAAACCCAATGAAGATGCGGCGACCGTGCCTTAAGGGGCGGAGCGGCAGGCTGAGGGAATGACCTTATGAATATCGAAAAATACACCGAGCGTGCGCGCGGTTTCATCCAGTCCGCCCAGTCGCTCGCCATGCGCGACGGCCACCAGCAGTTCTCGCCGCTGCATATGCTCAAAGTGCTGCTGGACGACAGCGAGGGCCTCGCCGGTGGTCTGATCGACCGCGCCGGGGGCAATTCCCGCGCGATCCTCAAGGCGACCGAAGACGCGCTCAACAAGCTGCCAAAGGTCTCCGGAAGCGGCGCCGGGCAGGTTTATCTCGCCCCGGAACTGGCGCGTGCGTTCGACGCCGCGGAAAAGGCCGCCGAAAAGGCCGGCGACAGCTTTGTCACGGTCGAACGGCTGCTGCTGGGGCTGACGCTGGAGAAGAGCAGCGAGGCGGGAAGCATTCTGGCCAAGGGCGGCGTCACGCCGCAGAACCTGAACGCTGCGATCGAATCCCTGCGCAAAGGCCGTACCGCCGACAGTGCGACGGCCGAAAATGCCTATGACGCGCTGAAGAAATATGCCCGCGACCTGACCCAGGCCGCGCGCGACGGCAAGCTCGACCCGGTGATCGGGCGCGACGAGGAAATCCGCCGCACCATCCAGGTGCTGTCCCGCCGCACCAAGAACAATCCCGTCCTGATCGGCGAGCCCGGCGTCGGCAAGACCGCGATCGTCGAGGGCCTGGCGCTGCGGATTCTCAATGGCGACGTGCCGGAAAGCCTCAAGGACAAGAAACTGCTGGTGCTCGATCTGGGCGCGCTGATCGCCGGCGCCAAATACCGCGGCGAATTCGAGGAGCGGCTGAAGGCGGTGCTGCAGGAGGTCACGTCGGCCGAGGGCAGCATCATCCTGTTCATCGACGAGATGCACACGCTGATCGGCGCCGGCAAGGCCGATGGCGCGATGGATGCGTCCAACCTGTTGAAACCCGCGCTGGCGCGCGGCGAATTGCATTGCATCGGCGCCACCACGCTCGACGAATACCGCAAGCACGTCGAAAAGGACGCCGCGCTGGCGCGCCGGTTCCAGCCGATCTTCGTGTCCGAGCCGACGGTCGAGGACACCATCTCGATCCTGCGCGGCCTGAAGGACAAGTACGAACAGCACCACGGCGTGCGCATTACCGATTCCGCGCTGGTGGCGGCCACCACGTTGTCGAACCGCTACATCACCGACCGGTTCCTGCCCGACAAGGCGATCGACCTGATGGACGAGGCCGCGGCGCGGCTGAAAATGCAGGTCGATTCCAAGCCGGAAGAGCTGGATTCGATGGACCGGGAAATCATCCGGCTCAAGATCGAGCAGGAAGCGCTCAAGAAGGAAAGCGACGCCGGCTCGAAAAGCCGCCTGCAGACGCTGGAAACGGAACTCGCCGACCTCGAAAAGAAGTCGGCCGACCTGACCGAGCGCTGGAGCTCGGAGAAGAACAAGCTGTCGAATGCCCAGAAGTTGAAGAGCGAACTCGAGGGATTGCGGCTCGAACTCGACGAGGCCAAGCGCCGCGGCGAGTACCAGCGCGCCGGCGAGCTTTCCTATGGCCGGATTCCCGAGCTGGAGAAGAAGCTTGCCGAGATCGAAGCCAACGAAAACGCCGGCGAGATGATGGAGGAGGCGGTCACCGCCAACCACATCGCGCAGGTGGTGTCGCGCTGGACCGGCGTGCCCGTCGACAAGATGCTGGAAGGCGAAAAGGACAAGCTGCTGCGGATGGAAGACAGCCTGGGCAACCGGGTGGTCGGCCAGACCGAGGCGGTGCATGCGGTCGCAACCGCCGTGCGCCGTTCGCGCGCGGGCCTGCAGGATCCGAACCGCCCGATGGGCTCGTTCATGTTTCTGGGCCCCACCGGCGTCGGCAAGACCGAACTGACCAAGGCGCTCGCCGAATATCTGTTCAACGACGAGACCGCGATGGTCCGCCTCGACATGTCCGAATACATGGAGAAGCACTCGGTCTCGCGGCTGATCGGCGCGCCTCCGGGCTATGTCGGCTACGACGAGGGCGGCGCGCTCACCGAAGCGGTGCGGCGGCGGCCGTATCAGGTGGTGCTGTTCGACGAGATCGAGAAAGCCCATCCCGACGTCTTCAACGTGCTGCTGCAGGTGCTCGATGACGGCCGCCTGACCGACGGTCAGGGCCGCACCGTCGACTTCCGCAACACGCTGATCATCATGACCTCGAACCTCGGTTCGGAGTTCCTGGTCAACCAGCCGGAGGGCGAGGACACCTCAGCCGTGCGGGAGCAGGTGATGGGCATGGTGCGCGCGCACTTCCGCCCCGAATTCCTCAACCGGGTCGACGAGATCATCCTGTTCCACCGGCTGCAGAAGAGCGAAATGGGCCGGATCGTCGAGATCCAGTTCTCCAGGCTCACGAAGCTGCTGGAGGAGCGCAAGGTGGTGCTCACGCTCGATGACGCGGCGCGCGACTGGCTCGCCGCCAAGGGCTGGGATCCCGCCTATGGCGCCCGTCCCCTGAAGCGGGTGATCCAGCGTCATGTGCAGGATCCGCTGGCGGAGATGATCCTGGCCGGCGACATCGTCGATGGCGACCACGTCGCGATCTCGACCGAGGGCAACGTGCTGACCTTCAACGGCAAGGCACCGCAGACCGCCGAGATCGCGCAGTTCGAAGCGCCGGCGCCGAAGCGGAAGCTGCACTGAATCTTCCGCTCCGAAGAGGGGAAGACGGTTAACGATCAAGTCGCATGACCCGGACGGCGTCAAAACGCCGATCCGGGTCTTCGTTTTCCCGCAAGGGAAAAAGATAAGTTCGATCGCTACTTCTTCGTCACCTTGTAGATCGCATTCTCGATATCCGACGAGAAGTAGATGGTGCCCGACGCGCCGATGCCGACGCCGGTGGGAATGTTGGTTGGCAGCCCGCCGGGTGCCGCAGCTAAGCCGATCGGCAGATTGCCGGCGATTTCGGTGACGGTTCCGTTCTGCGGATTGATTTCGATAATGCGTTTGGCGCCGACCTCGGCCACGATCAGCCTACCGTCGGCCGCCCGCGCGATTCCCTCCGGCATTTTCAGGTCCTTGGCGATGATGGTTTTCTCGCCATTGGTTCCGATCAGCGACACCAGCCCGGCAAAGGCCTCGGTGACGTAAACCTCTCCCTTGCCGCCGCCGACCATTCCGACCGGGCCTTCGAGGCCGCCGATCACCACGGTGCGGTCCTTGCCGTGCTCACCACTGGCGCGGACCAGCGATTTGCTGCCGAACTCGTTGACCAGAATGCTGCCGTCGCCGAGCTTGACCGCGTCATGCGGGGCCTTGAAGCCGTGCAATATGTCCCTGGTCTTGCCGGTCTTGCGGTCGATCACCTGCACCGTGCCGGTGAACCAGCTCGACAGCAGTACGTCGTCGTCGCTGGCGGTGGCGCTCATCGGATATTCCAGCGTCGCGCCGTCGGCATGCATGCGGGCTGCCTCGGAGACTTCGCCGGTGGCGCCGTCGACGGTGCGGTAGGCGAACACGTCGGCGACATAGATGGTGTCTTTAGCTCGGTCGGAGACGACGCCGATGCCGCCGGGCAGCGCCAGTTTGCCCGATATTATTTGCCTCGCCGCGCCGGTCTCGGCATCGACCTCCTGGATGCCATTGTCGGCCATGTTGGAGACGAAGATGCGATCCTTGGCGTCGATCGCGAGGTTATCGAGCGACGGCTTGAGCTGCGCGACCATCTTCTTCGCGCCGGTCTTCGGATCGACCCGCACCAGCTGGCCGAGCGCGGTATCCACCACCCACAGATTGCCCTTGGAATCGAAATTGACCGCGGCTGGAATCTTGAAGCCGTCGGCGACCACCGTCAGCTCGGCCTTGTCGACGTCGACCCTGGCGATCTGGCCCTTGAACCACAGCGGACCGTACAGCATGCCGTCGGGGCCGAATTCGAAGCCGTTGAGGCCGCCCATCTTCTCCATGATCTGGCGCGGCGGCTTGACGCCCTCGACGTCGATTTCATAGAGCGCGTCGCCGAGGAACACCTGCGTGGCGTAGAGCCGTCCGTCCTTGCGAAACGCCAGCGAGTTGATGCCGGGCAGGCCGGAGGCGAGCTTCTTGACCGGGCCGTCGCCCTTGCGGGAGTAGAGGTCGCCGGTGAGAAACCCGGTCCACGCCATGGTGCCGTCGGGCGCGAACGCGATGTCGTCCGCCATCCCTTCGGGGCCGGGTACCGAGACCTTCGCGGTGCCGCTGGTCAGGTCGACTTCGTACAGGGCTGCGCCGGCGACGCTGCCGGCGAACAGGCGCCCGGCCTTGTCGATGCCGAGCCCGTGCACGCCATGGAACGCCGAGCCGGAAACGAGTTTTGTCACTTCATAGGTCTGTGCCGATGCACCGGCGCCGGTGGCCAAAAGGACTGTCGCAGCAACCGTCGCATACCGTGCAAGCCTGCTCTTCATGACGCTACCTCCCGTTTTTTATGTTGGACAAGTATTCGTTGGGGGCGGTTGTTTGGCAAACGAAACCTGATCGCGGCGAAGCGGGTGTCGCTGCCACGAAAATGACACGCGCGCGGCGCGTCCGCTCAATAGGGCGTCAATTGAATCAGGGAATTCAGCGGTTGCTGACCTGCCGCACCTGCGCCGACGCCGGAGCACCGGCATCGGAAACACGCGCCGGGTTGCCGCGATTGCTCATCTGGGCATCGAGCCGATCGCGTTCCTTCTCGAAACTGGCCATCAGCGGGCCGTCGAGCGAGCGGCCGCGCGGCAGCTTGATGCGCATCGGATCGACGAAGCGGCCATTGACCAGGATTTCGTAGTGAACATGGGCGCCGGTCGACATGCCCGTCGATCCGACGAAGCCGATCACCTGGCCCTGCCGCACCCGCTTGCCGGGCTCCATGCCCTTGGCATAGGCCGACATGTGGCCGTAGGCGGTCTCGTAACCGTTATTGTGCTTCAGGCGGACATATTTGCCGTAGCCGCCTTCCCAGCCGACCCGTTCGACCACGCCGTTGCCGGAAGCGAAGATCGGCGTGCCGTAGGGCGTCGACCAGTCGACGCCGGTGTGCATCTTGACGTAGCCGAGAATGGGATGACGGCGGCCGCCGAAGCCCGAGCGCATGATCGCGTTGTTGACGGGCTTGCGCACCAGGAACTTCTTCGCGCTCTTGCCGGTCTCGTCGTAGAAATCGACCACCGCGTCGTCGGGGGTCTGGAACCGATAGTATTTCTTGGTCTCGCCGCCGACGGTGAGAGAGGCGAACAGCACCTCGGTCTTCTCGGTAATGGTGGCGCCTTCGTCTTCGCCGGCGAAGAACACGTCGAACGAGTCGCCGGGCTGTACCTTGCGCTGGAAGTCGACGTCGTAGGAGTAGATGCGGACCATGTCCTCGATGACGGTGGCCGGAACCTTGTTGCGCAGCGCGGTCTCGTAAATGCTCTGGTAGAGCCGCACGCCGGTGCCGTCATCCTCGTCATCATCGTCGTCGGCCGCGGCGGCCGCAGTGAGGGTGTTCATGCTCTGGACGTCGACGGCGACGTATTTGCCGAGATCGGAAAGGGCTGCGACGGCTTCGATGGTGGATTCGTTGGCGACGATCACCCGGTAGGGCTGCAGCCGCTGGCCGGGGGCGGGGCCGGCCGGCGCCATCAGGATGCGCAGCTTCTGGCCTTCCTTCAGCCCGCCGTCGCGGCCGCGGGGCCCGAGCGTGGCGGCGATGGATTTCGCCTCTTCGGGGGTCGCACCCTGGTCGCGCAGGATCGAGGTGACGGTATCGCCCTTCTTGACCACATGGACGCGCTCGCCGGTGGGATTGCCGCCGGTGATTTGATCCTTGGTCTTCGGCAGCAGCGTGACGTTTTCAGGGACCACCCGGGTTTCAAAGCCGGCATAGGGATCGTTGGTGACGTTGCCCTCGGTGGCATAGGCCAGCTTGATGTCGGGCCTGGCGCCGCTGACGTCGGCGGTGGCGCTGGCCAACGTGGTGTAACGCACCCCGCTGTTGCCGCGCCAGTTCGAGGCATCGCGCACCCGCATAATGACTTCGTCGAGCGCGACCACCGCGGCGAGCTTCGCCTTCGGCAGGATCGGCGCGAGGTCCTTGGTCACGAACGAGACCTCGGCATCGGGCTCGACCGCATCGGGATTGTTCGGATCTTCGGCGGCCGCGGGAACGGCGGCGCCAACGTCGGTCAACATGCGCTGGGCGTTGAAGGGCGGGATCTTGGCGGAAAGGTCGCTGGTCGCCATCGCCAGATTGCCGGAAATGCGGATGAACGGCCGCACCCGCATCACGTCGCGGTTGCCGACCCGGGTAACGGTGGAAACCTTCACCACATGACGGGCGGCGGAGGTTTCGCCGGGTGGCGGCAGGCGGTCGCTCTTGTGCAGGCTGGCATTCTTGTCGTTGGCGCCGAACGCGCCGCGCAGGGCGCCCTCGACCCGTTCCGGCACCTTGGCGAAGGTCATTTCACCGTCGAGCGACGCAAAAACGGCGCCGCCGATGAGGGCCGCGCCGCACAGACCAGTCAGAATGGTGCCGCTAAACCACTGTACGGAGACGCGGCGGCGATCGATCACCGCGGCCTCGGAACCATCAACGGAAAGCGGCGGCTCGTGACCAAGATCAATGATCCCGGTCTCGCGTCCGTAGCCGCCCCCGCGTGACGTCCTGTGGTTCAACCCGGTATCCCCCCGTATTCCCTTAACATGCGACAGAGACTTTGGCGCATCCAGCACCCCCGGCTTCGCCCTCTGCGGGGAGATTCGGGAGCATGTTGTGCCACACGCCACGGATATTCGGGATTCAGAGGCCAAAAGGCTGGCCGGGATCACGAACGGCAATGGTGTGTAAATCTTTCGATGTTTCTCGGCCATAAGGGAAAGGCGACGGGTTCATGGAAGATCGCCGTTCCCAGGTAGATCATCGCCCGCAGCCCCCACTGACTTCAGGCGATTCAATGCATACGTATAGTCAGAACGTCGCAGGATTGTGGCTCAAGTACGGCGTGAAGTCCTTAAAAATAGGGGGCTTCTTCGCGGTGCGAGATTCTCTCCACATGATGCGACGATTTGTTGACAATGGGCGTTGACAACCCCGAGCGGGGGGGCTTATAACCCGACCACTGAGCGCGGCGGTGCTTTGGCCCTTGGCCACGGCAACCTTCCGCGCCCGTGATGCTCCTCACTAAGATGAGTGAATCAACAGCCGATAGTCATCGGTTGTTATTTGTCGTCGGATGAGAGCGAAGAGATCCTTCCAGAGATGGAAGTGGGGTTTTCGAACCCCGGGCTGTTTGACAAGTGAAGATGAAGAAAGAGAAACGTGGACGGCGGAGTCCTTGCGAGTCTCGATTACTTGAGAATTTAAGTCTTAGGACTTGGATCTTTGAGTATTGAGGCTGGACGAAAGACTTCGGCGGAACACGTTTACATAGGTTACACCATCGTCGTCCGCGATGTGAATCGCAGGCGATAAATATGGTGGGACCTCGTCAAACGTTGTGATCAGCCGGTTTAAAGTTTCAAGTCCAACT
>NZ_JAUSLT010000119.1 GCF_030646015.1 Bradyrhizobium sp. | reverse complement strand
AACCGGGCTTCGCAGGCATCGTCAATCCGCAGGGCGATGGTGGCAAGAAAGCCCGGTCACCAGGGTGATCACGTATAAGCCGTAACCCATCGTGCGGGGAAAGCCGGTTGATCCGGTTGCCCTGTGGTCTACTCGTGCGCTCTTTGTGCACGACCGCGGGTGCGATCGGCACCCGGCTTTCCCCGCGCCCTTCTTTCTCAGGAAGGGTGAACCAGACGCAAACCTCGGGCGCATCGCGCCGCGGGAATGCGGACGTGTATCCGCTTGCTGTTTGAAATTTAAATATGTGGCGACGGAGTCTGCGCTCCTCGCACAAACACCGCTGTCATCGCCCGGCGCAGACCGGGCGCCCAGTATTCCAGAGACGCCAGCGATAGAGCCGAGAAGTCACGGCGTACTGGGTCCCCCGCTTTCGCGGAGGATGACGGTCATGGGGTGTGCAAGCGAGCGTGCAGAGAAGCCGCGGCGTACTCGATCCCCCGCATGCGCGGGGGATGACGGTCGTGAGGCGCGCCCGATCAGGCCGCGCGGATCTTGCCGAGGAAGTCGTCGACCTGGCCGCGCAATTGCTGGGTCTGGTCGCCCAGCATCTCCGAGGCGGTCTTGACGTTCTGCGCTGCCGCGCCGGCGGCATCGGCGCCGGCGCTGACGCCGGTGATGTTCTCGGACACGTTCTTGGTGCCCTGCGCCGCCTGCTGGGTGCTGCGGGTGATCTCCTGGGTGGCGGCGCCCTGCTCTTCGACGGCCGCGGCGATCGCGGTGGCGACCTCGTTGACTTCGCCGATGATGCCGCCGATCCCCTTGATCGCTTCGATCGCCTCGCTTGCGACCTTCTGCATGTCGGCGATCTGCTCCGAAATATCCTCGGTCGCCTTGGCGGTCTGGCTGGCCAGCGATTTCACTTCGGACGCCACCACCGCGAAGCCACGCCCGGCCTCGCCGGCGCGGGCGGCTTCGATGGTGGCGTTGAGCGCCAGCAAATTGGTCTGCGACGCGATATCATTGATCAGGCCGACCACTTCGCCGATCCGGCTGGCGGTCTTGGCGAGGCCCTGCACCGTGCTGTCGGTCGCCCTCGCCTGGCTGACGGCGCGGCCGGCAATGCCGGCGGCATGCGCGGCCTGCCGCGAGATATCGTTGATCGAGGCACTCAACTCTTCCGCGGCGGAAGCAACGCTCTGCACGTTCATCGAGGCTTCGCCCGAGGCCTTGGCGGCAACCTGCACGCTGGCATTGGTCTGGGTGGAAACCGCCGCCATGCCGTCCGAGGTGGTCCGCATCTGGTTGGAGGCGTCGCCGAGTTGCTGAAGCGTCCCGCGCACATGGCTCTCGAATTCGCCGATATAGCTCTCGACGGCCTGCTGCCGCGTGGCGGCCCCGGCATTGCGTTCGCGCTCCTGCTGCTCGATCCGCATCTTCTCGACCGCCTGCTGCTTGAATGTGGCGAGTGCGCCGGCCAGCGATCCGATTTCGTCCTGGCGATCGGCATAACCGGCATCCACCGACAGGTCGCCCGCGGCGACCTTCAGCATGCCATCGCGAATGGCGTGCAGCGGCGTGATGACGCGGCGGCCGACCAGCATCATGCTGCCGATCGCCAGCACGAGGGCCGCGGCCAGCAACAACACATTGAGGATCAGGGATTGCCGCGCCGAAGACCACTGCCCCGCGGCGTGGCGCTTGGCCTCGTCGAGCGCGCGCTCGGCAAGCGCGACGGCGACGCCGAGCCTTGCGATCGCGTCGGGACTCCATTGCGCCGACGTCACTTCGGTCTTCTCGCCGGCAATCATCGCATTCAGCAGGCGCTCGGAGAACGCCATATATTGCGGCTCGAAATAGGCCGTCTTGGTTGCGGCCATGGCTTCGACCAGGCCGGCGGGCAATTGCGTTCCGGCGACGACGGTTTCCAGAGCCTTCCAGGAATATTCCGCCGCGGTGGCGAATTTGGCGTAGGTCTGGCGCGCTTCCGGCGGCAGGCGTCCGGTGACAAGTCCCTGAGACAACAGCACGGCGCCCTGACCGCCGGTATCGCGGACCTGCCAGGCGAGCTGCTTGACCGCCAGCAATTGATCGACCACGGGGTCGACATGGCTGACGGCGGCGGAGAGCTGGGTGACCAGCTTTTCCAGCGTCTGCAACAACGTGGTTGCGGCATCGGCATATTCCTTGCCAAGCGCTGCCCGGCGCGACGCCTTCGGCTGGGCCATCGCCGCGACGGATTCGGTCTGCAAGGTCTTCAGTGTATCGAACTGCCGGGTCAGCGAGGGAAGCAGCGTGGCTCGCTCCGGGAACTCGACCGTTGCGGCGAGGTCCAGCAACGACCGCAGCGCCGGATTGATGATGTCGCGATAGCCTTGCTGCGTCTTGATCCCGTCGGCCGCCGTGACGGCTTCGGCGTTCAAATTCTGACTCGTCGTGGCGCGGTCGGTGCGCAGATTGCTCATCGCCTTGAAGGCATGGGCCGAGGCATCCGCGATGACGGATATGCGGGCGGCGGTCTGCAGCCGGCCCCACGAATCCCACGCGGTCATGATGAGAAAAGCCACGACGCAGGCCGCCATCACGGCGATGACGGACTTGAGCAACGCGGAAATGGTCAGACGATTCAGCATGAGGACCTCCAGTTGGGTGGCCAGTTAACGCCGAATGGTAAAGAATTCCGGTTCCGCGCACCCTCGGTGAATTACGGGTGCGCACCATCGGGGCTCGCCTCAATAGGGCGGCTGCTTCCTCTGCCGCTGCGCTTTCGCCGCCTCCATCCACCATGCCAGATCATCCGCGAAGCGCGGAAACGCATGCGCCAGCGCCTTGCCGCCCTCGCCTGTCGGCTGGCCGTCGACGGACAGCGCTTGCGAGATCGCTCCCACCCCGATCGTCGAGGAGATCACCACCATGCCCATCTCCGACAGCGTGCCATGCCAGGCGGTGGCGGCGCGGGCGCCTCCGAGGCGGCCCGCCGAATAGCTCGCAATGGCGGCGGGCCGCCAGAACCACTCCTCGAGGAAATGATCGGTGAGATTCTTCAGGCCGGGCTGGATGCCCCAATTATATTCGCCGGTGATGAAGACAAACCCGTCGGCGTCGCGGATCTGGCCGGCGAGTTTTTCCAATGCCGCCGGCGCCTCGCCGTTCGGGTATTCCTTGTACATCCGATCCAGCATCGGCAGGCCGACCGCCCTGGCATCAATCAGTTCGACGTCATCCCCGCGCCCGCGTAGGCCTTCGACGACGAACCGCGCCAGCCGGATGCCCATCCGGTCGGAGCGGTACGAACCGTAGAACACGAGAATGCGATTGCTCATGGCATCATCCTGTCACGCCCAAGGACCCGCATCCCGGATCGGGATTCCCGTGAATGTAAACCTCACCTTAATTCACACCTGATTACCGTAAAGCGCCCCACCGTAAAGCGTCCTGCCTCTCCATCCCTCGTGATCGGCCCAAATCCCATGAAAATCGGTACCCTGCTGACCGCCGCCATCGTCTCCCTGTCCGCCGTCGGCGGTGGGCTCGCCGTTTACGTGGCCGTTTCGAAATACCAGACAATGGACAAGGTTTCAGTCGCGCAAAGCCGGCTCGAAGTGGTCCGGGCGGTCGGCGAAATTCCGCGCTACCTCAACCCCGAGCGCGGCTACTCGACCAACATCCTGTACGGGCCGCCCGCCGTGGATCCGAAGATGCGGGCGGAGCTCAACGACAAATACCGCAAGCAGACCGACGGCGCGCGCGACAGGATGAACGCAATCCGCAAGAACCTGTCCGGTGCGCTCGACGATGGCGCCGCCGTGGGCAGCGCGATGGATGAGCTGAACAAGAAATTTTCCGCACTTCGCGAGTCGATCGACAAGGCGATCGACGGTCCGGCCGAGGCCCGCAAGGACGCCGCCCGGAAGATCGTCGCCGATAACGCCGTCTTCAATACCGCCGTCACCGCGCTGCTCGACGAGCAGGTCCGCAAGATGGCCCAGCTCGACGGCGACGCGTACCGGCAGGCAAGCTACGCCAACATCGCCTGGACGCTGCGCGACGTCGGCGGTTACAACGCCAGCGTCCACAAGAACCTCGTGGGCTCCAAGCGCGTGGCGACTGAGCCCGAGAAGATGGAACTGAGCCGCGCCCAGGGCCGTGCCGATCAGATCCTGATGTCGCTGCAGCAGTTGCGCGGCAATCCGGCGACCCCCGCCAACGTCGCGGCGGCGCTCGAGAAGATGAACGAGGCCTATGTCGGGCGCTTCGGCCAGGAATTGAAGCTGGTCAAGGAAGGCGCCGTCAGCGGCAAATACGAGCACGACGAGAATGCCTTTTTCGCGGAGTCGCAAAAGGGTCTCGGCTCGGTCATCGAAGTGCGCGATGCCTTCTACGGCAACGCCGAACAGATCCTCGAAGCGGCCGGGTCTTCCGCACGCTTGAGCTTCCTGATTGCGCTCGCCGGGCTCATCGCGGTCGCGGTTGCCAGCGTCGGCCTCGTGATCATGGTCCGTCGTCGCGTCTGCCAGCCTATCGTGGACCTCACCGCGACGATGTCGCAACTCGCCAGCGGCGACGTCTCCGGCGAAATTCCCGGCGTTGACCGCAGCGACGAGATCGGCGCGATGGCGGCTGCCGTCGGCGTCTTCAAGCACAACAAGATCGAGGCCGACCGCCTCACCGCGGAGCAGGAAGCCGAGAACGAGGTCAAGATGCGGCGTGCCCGCGTGCTCGACGATCTCACCCGCGCCTTCGAAACCAAGGTAACCGAACTGGTCGGCGGGCTGTCCACCGCTTCCGCCACGATGGAAACCACCGCGCAGTCGATGTCGTCGACCGCGTCGGCCACCAACCGTCAGGCCGGAGTAGTGGCTGCCGCCTCCGAACAAACCTCGACCAACGTGCAGACGGTCGCCAGCGCCACCGAAGAGCTGACCTCATCGATCTCGGAGATCGCGCGCCAGGTCACGCAATCCACCGAGATCGCGGCGCGCGCGGTCGACAATGCCCGCCGCAGCGGCGATACCGCGCGTTCGCTGGCCGAGGGGGCGCAGAAGATCGGCGACGTCGTGACGCTGATCCAGAGCATCGCCGCCCAGACCAACCTGCTGGCGCTGAACGCCACCATCGAGGCCGCACGCGCCGGCGACGCCGGACGCGGGTTTGCCGTGGTGGCCTCCGAGGTCAAATCGCTGGCCGGCCAGACCGCCAAGGCCACCACCGAGATCTCCGAACAGATCGCAGCCATTCAGGCCGCGAGCGACGAAACCGTGCAGGCGATCAAGAACGTGGTCGACGTCATCACCGAGATCGACCAGATCGGTATCGCGATTGCGTCCGCCATCGAGGAACAGGGCTCGGCGACCAGGGAAATCTCGCGCAGCGTCCAGGAAGCCGCGCGCGGCACCCAGGAAGTGAACGCGAACATCTCCGGCGTGCAGCGTGCCGCCGACGACACCGGTTCGGCCGCCAATCAGGTGCTCGGCGCCGCCGAACAATTGTCGTCGCAATCGCGCGATCTGGCCGGACAGTTCAACCGCTTCCTCTCCGAGGTCCGCGCCGCGTAAATCGGGGGAAAGCGCGGAATGCCGCCCGTTCAGGCGCTCACGGCGTGCCGCGCGGAGGAAACACCTGATTGCTGAAGGGCTGCTCGGTGGGCACCCGAATCTGGATATAGCCGCGGTCCATCGATTGGTGGCAGCCGTTGCAGCCCACAGTCAGCTCGCTGAACAACTTCGCAAACCGCTTGCCGTCCTTTGCGGCAATGGCATCGCCGATCGAATCGATCGGCGCCGTCATCGTCGCCACGTTGGTTACGGGGATGCCGTCATACATCACGGCGGCTTCCACCAGGCCGGCCCTGAGCTGGCGAAGCTCGTACGCCGCCAATTCCCAATTCTGGGCCTTGCCGGCGAACGACAGCTTGATGTGCCGCAATTGGATATTGTTCATGATGTCGCCGAGCCGCGGCAAATATTGCTCATTCGCCGGCGACTTGGTCACCGATTGAGCGCTGGCGGTCAGCGGGAAGGCGCCAACCAGGAGAATCCCAATCAATTCACGAAATTTCATTCGATCCTCCAACCGTCTCTATTGATAGAATCTTATACTGTCGCGCTTGTTGCACTCTATTGATATCCATCAAGGCGTCTGGGCGGCTGGCCAAGGTCGGGCACGGCTCGGGCCAGACGGCCGAATCAACTGGAGGACATCGTGCAAGCCTTTCTCCTCTATGCCCTCGCGCTTTGCGCCGGCGTCAGCGTGGCCGTGCAACAGGTGCTGAACGGCGCCTTGCGGACCGCGCTCGGCTCACCCGCCTGGGCAGGCTTCGTCAGCTATCTCGTCGGCCTGGTAACGATGATCGTCGTGCTGTTCGCGCTCGGCGAACGCCTGCCATCCTGGAAGGCGGTGGCCGATACGCCGTGGTGGACGTGGTCCGGCGGCGTGCTCGGCGGCGTGTTCATCCTGCTGATGATCCTGTTGCTGCCCTCGCTCGGTGCGGCAACCCTGATCGCGCTGGTGGTTGCGGGCCAGATGGCGACTGCGATCACGCTGGACCATTTCGGCGCGTTCGGATTGGCGTCGCATCCGGTCAGCCTGTCGCGCGTCGCCGGCGCGGCGTTGCTGATCGCCGGCGTCGTCCTGATCAAGGACTGAAAGGCTCCAGTCCGGACTCCCGCAGCGCCGGTACCGCCTTGGGCGAGGCCAGAAACGTGAGGAGCCGGTCGGATGACGCCACATTGTTCGACGCCGCGAGGCGACCGGCGGAAAATACCGCCGGGCTCTGCAACTCGCGCGGGATCGGCCCGACGACCTCGACACCACCGACCAGCTTCAATTCGCTTATCTGCTGCACCGCGAGGGCCGCTTCGCCGGACACCAGCAATTCGGCGGTAAAGCCTTGTGGAATGGTTTTGGCGCGGGCGTTGATATCGGCGGCGATCCCCAGTCGATCGATCAGTTGCGTAAAGAAGATGCCGCTGGCGCCGAGGCGCGAATAGGCCACCGACCGCGCGCCGAGCAACGTCGCCCGAAGTGCGGCTTCCGTCGCGATATCGGGATGCCCGGCGCCGGCCTTCACCGCGATGCCGACATAGGAGCGCGCCAGATCGGCGCAGCTCGCCGCGACCACCGTTCCCCTGGCGGCGAGATCGTCGAGCGCCTCCTTGGTCAGGATCACGACGTCGGCGCCCTCGCCGCCGCGCAGGCGTTCCAGCAGCGCCAGCGTCGGCGCGAAATCGGCATCGATGCGCGCGCCGCTTTCCGCTTCAAACCGAGCGGCAAGGCTGCCCACCGCGCCCTTCAAGGCCAGCGTCGAGAGAATCCGAACCGGTTTTGTCATCGACCTACGCCGGCCGCATCAGCTTGAGCACCGCGGTCAGGCGAAGGCTGCGTTTGCCCGCCAGCGCGGTCGCTTCCAGCAAAGCACCGCGATCGTCGCAGGTGCCGGCAAATCCGATGCCGACCTCATGGCCGCCGAAAATCGGATGCTCGCTTTTGGCCGGCGTGTGCTCTTGATTGAGGATTTCGCCTCTCCAGCGGCCGTTCGCCGACGTATAGGTGCCGAGATAGTAGAAGAACGCATCACCGCCGAGGATGCGGCCGTCATGCAGCAGCATCACCCCGGTGAGGCCGCCATCGACGCCATCGAGCATCCTGATGTGAACGGAATAGAGCCCGTTGACGATGCCGCCCTCGCCGACCGCATCCCTGGGCGGAACGATCTCGTCGGCGATCGGGGTCATGACCGAACGGAACACCGCGCCCGGCATCTGAGGCGAGCCGCCCTCGAAATAATAGATATCGCCGATCGCGCTGCCGCGAACGTCGATCGTGGCGATGTCTGATCCCAGCAGCGACTGGTAGCTGGGATCGTCGTTGTGGCGGTGGCTGGTGATCTCGGAGGTGACGATGCCGTCGACCTCGCTATAGGTGCCGTAATGCGCGAACGCCGAATTGCCGCCGAGCATGCTGCCGCCGTTGGCGTACATCACGCTGCGGCCGACCGCGTCATCGACCTGGAACCTGACCTTGTAAAAACCCTCCAGCAAAAACCCGCGTCCCCCAACCACTACGGTGCAATCCAGCTATCTAACGCGGTTCGCACGGCGAGGAAACGGGTTTGAACGGCAGGTGCTCAAACGCAATGATCCGCCAAAGCGTTTGCGCTTTGGCGGATCAGATTACGGGCGGACGCCCCGCTCAGGGCCGTGGAACGAGCGCTCAGGCCGCGGCCGCCTTGGCGGCGATCGGAACCGAAGCGATGGTCTTCAGGATCCGGGAGGCGATCTGGTAGGGGTCGCCTTGCGAGTTCGGACGGCGGTCTTCCAGATAGCCCTTGTATCCGTTGTTGGCGAAGCTGTGCGGGACGCGGATCGAAGCGCCGCGGTCCGCGATGCCATAGCTGAACTGATGGATCGATGCGGTCTCGTGTTTGCCCGTCAGCCGCAGATGGTTATCCGGCCCGTAGACCTCGATATGCTCGGCCCGGTTGGCTTCGAATGCCGCCATCAGCTTCTCGAAATACTCCTTGCCGCCCACTTCGCGCATGTAGGTGGTGGAGAAGTTGGCGTGCATGCCGGAGCCGTTCCAGTCGGTGTCGCCGAGCGGCTTGCAGTGATACTCGATGTCGATGCCGTACTTCTCGGTCAGCCGCTGCATCAGGTAGCGGGCCATCCACATTTCGTCGGCGGCCTTCCTGGAGCCCTTGCCGAAGATCTGGAATTCCCACTGGCCCTTCGCGACTTCGGCGTTGATGCCTTCGTGGTTGATGCCGGCGGCCAGGCAGAGATCGAGGTGCTTCTCGACGATCTCGCGGGCGACATCGCCGACGTTGGAGTAGCCGACGCCGGTGTAATACGGGCCCTGCGGCGCGGGATAGCCGTCATTGGGAAATCCGAGCGGGCGGCCGTTCTTGTAAAAGAAGTATTCCTGCTCGAAGCCGAACCATGCGCCCTCGTCGTCGAGGATGGTGGCCCGCTTGTTGGTGACATGGGGGGTCTTGCCGTCGGGCATCATGACTTCGCACATCACCAGCGCGCCGTTGGTACGCGCGGCATCCGGATAGATGGCGACCGGCTTGAGCACGCAATCCGAACTATGGCCCTCGGCCTGCATGGTCGAGCTTCCGTCGAAGCCCCACAACGGAAGTTGCTCAAGCGTCGGGAACGAATCGAATTCCTTGATCTGGGTTTTGCCGCGCAGATTCGGCGTCGGCGCATATCCGTCGAGCCAGATATACTCGAGCTTGTACTTTGTCATTGAGCTCTCTCATGTTGATGATGCGAAAGGTGCGGAAACCGAGACCCTATTGGCCACCACACACGTACCCGGCCGCCATCGGCCACTCCTTACCAAGCAATTAAAGTGCCAGTCGCCGCCACGCGGGGCACCGGCTCGAACGGAGATATCTCTCCCTCGCCCGCCCAAATCCCGGGATTTTGGGTGCGGCAAAGTCGCGCGGTCAGGCTCGTCGGCCAAGCCCCGGAGGACCCGAACAGGGCCTGAAATGCGCCTGATAAGGCAGCAACCGGCAGAGCGCGCCTCGCCCGGATTAAATCCGCGCCAACCATCGGCGGCATTCGTCGCCGGCACCCGCTCCTCTTCGCAACCTTGCCGACGGTTCAAGCGTTAGCCACCCGGTCACTGCCTTGCTGGAAGCAAAATTGCGGATGCCCATTTTATGTACAGGAAATGATCTTTCTTTGATCATGTTGCACTCGCCGAGAGCACCAACGATATCGGGATCAGTAACCATCCGAGAACGAGTCGGGCGCACCATTATCCCCCGCGCGCCGCGCATCAGGAGAGACTGAGATGAATACGAGTTTGAATCAGGGGTCCGCCAAGATCTACCAATTCCCTGCCGGGGGCCGCTCGGCACTCGGAGGACGTCGTTATGAAAATGCCGACGCCGTCACCGACCTTGCTTCGTCGCGCGCCAGCGAGGTTGCCGTCGGCGGCGCCTGGTACCATGACGCAGCGATCCAGGACGCCAAGCCGGTACGTGAACGCTGATGCCCGGTGCAGACATGATGCTGACGTACCGGCGATGGCTGTTGCGGTCCCAGGAGCGGAACAAGGGTCGAAACGAAAACGTTTCGGCCCTTTTTCAATTGGTCTCGCATGCCGTCACCGGCCGTTTGCCGTGCTTGAGCCGAGTACCGGCCTTGTTGATCGTCAAGGTCACGCCGTGGCCCGAATAGCGCGAGCCCGACAGCCACAGGCGCTTGTCCAGCGTCACCGCCTTGCCGTCGATCTGCATATGCGCGCGCTTGTCGTACTGGAAAAATCCAACGATGAACTGGGCGCCGTCGCCGCAGCTATAGTTCCGCCAGGTCGTCTGTGCCAACGTGGGCGATGCGCCGGCCCCGAGAACCCATAGTGCCGCACCGATAGCAATGCCCTTGCGTCGATTCATGCTGGCCCCCCGGAAGCGCCAAGTATAGACCGGACCCATCCCCTCAGGCGATATGCCTGTTCCGCCTTTTCCCCGCCGCACCGGATGGCCTAAGCTGATCTGATGTCAGATTCCCCTGCCCGTCACCTCAACCTCGCCGGCGCCAGCAATTTCCGCGACCTCGGCGGCTATACCGCCCGCGACGGCCGTGCTGTCCGCTGGCGGCAGATTTTCCGCTCCAACCATCTCGGCCACCTCACCGAAGCCGATATCGAGGTGCTGCGCGGCCTCGGCGTCAGGCGCGCCTTCGATTTCCGCGGCACCGAGGAGCGCGCTGCCGCGATCTGCGGGGTTGAGGAGATCGCCGTCCATTCGCTGCCGGTCGAGCCGACCGTCGTCGCAGCACTGCGCGCGCGGCTCGCTACCGGCGTGCCTTTGTCGACGACCGACGCCCTGGAGGTTATGCGCGATTCCTACCGCAACTATGTGCGTCAGAACACGCCGGCCTTTCGCGCGCTGTTCGCCCATCTGGTCGGCGACCACGCGCCGCTGGTGATTCACTGCACCGCCGGCAAGGATCGCACCGGGTTTGCTTGCGCGCTGATCCTGCATGCGCTTGATGTGCCTGACGACCTGATATCGGAGGATTACCTGCTCACCAACCGCTTCTACCGGCGCGACCCCTCCGCCAGCAGCAACGACCTCCCCGAGGAGGTCAAGCAGGTGCTGGCCTCGGTGGAAGCTTCCTTCCTTGCCGCCGCGTTCGAGGCGATCGGCACCGACTACGGCACGCTCGAAAACTATTTCAGCGAGGGATTGCGCCTTGGGGCGTCGGAACGCGCTGAACTCAAGGCGCGCTACCTGGAATCCTGATTCACGCTGACGAGCCCGTCTCGATCTGACCGGCCATCGGCAGGACAGTCATTGTGCAAAGCCGGCCAGACACGCCTCACAGCCCACGAAATGCGCGCTGTCGACTAGGCGGCGGCTTCCATTTCCGCTTCGGCGTCGAGGTCGGCGATGACGTCCTCGAAGGCCGAGATGGCTTGCTGAACCGCTGCGATCTGCATCAGCTCCCAGCTGTTGATCGGGCCGTTGCGATTTTGCAGCGCGACAATCAGATCCCGCCGTTGCTCCTTAAGCTGAACAAGCGGTAAACCGTGGTCGGGTAGATTTCCCATCGTGAAGCGCCCCTGCCCAGTGATTGGACCATCGGAAGCTAGCGCGATATTTCTGCGGTCCGCTTACAGAACTCCGACAAATTTTATCGATCGGCCACCGTAACACTACGGGGCAAGGCTGTGGCACGCCGGCCATCTGTTGCGCCTGGGCAGGGCCAACTCGAAATCGCAAGGGTACTGTCAAGCGAGTTCGCCCGAATATAGTGTGAATCCAGCCTGCCCCACACCGGAGACCCTCCATGGACGGAAAAGTCGTTATCGTGACCGGCGCCTCGGGGGCGCTCGGCAGCGTGGTTGCAAAAGCAGCCCTTGCGCGGGGCGCGCGGGTGGCGGGCCTCGACCGCGCGGCATCGCAGGTACCGGCGACGGCGAACCGGATCGAACTCGGCGGCATGGATCTTTCCGTTGCCACCGAAGCCGGCAAGGCGATCGACGCCGTCGTGGCGCATTTCGGCAGGCTCGATGCGCTGGTCAATATCGCCGGCGGCTTTGCGTTCGAGGCGGTCGCCGAGGGCGATCCCCGAACCTGGCAGCACATGTATGCGCTCAATGTGTTGACCGCGCTGAATGCGTCGTGCGCCGCGATCCCGCATTTGGCTGCCTCGGCTTCGGCGCGGATCGTCAATATCGGCGCGATCGGCGCGCTGCAGGCCGGCGCCGGCATGGGCGCCTATGCCGCGTCCAAGGCCGGCGTGCATCGCCTCACCGAAGCGCTCGCCGCCGAGTGGAAAGGCAAGATCACCGTCAACGCCGTGCTGCCGTCGATCATCGACACATCGGCCAATCGCGCCAGCATGCCGAAAGCGGATTTCACCAAATGGGTGACGCCGCAGGAGCTCGCCGACGTGATCCTGTTTCTCATCAGCGACGCCGCCAGCGCCGTCACCGGCGCGTTGCTTCCGGTGAGCGGGCGGGTTTAACCCTTACGCGTCCGCCATCTTCTTCAGCACCGCGCTGAAGCGGATGCTGCGCTTGCCGGCCAGTGCGGTGGCCTCCCCGACCGCGCCGTCGGCGGTGTAGGTGCCGGAAAAGCCGATGCCGACCTCGTAGCCGCCGAATACCGGCCGCTCGCCCTGGCTCGGCGTGTGCTCGTGATTGATCAGTTCGCCTTTCCACCTGCCGTGGGCGCTGGTGTAGGAGCCGATGTAGTCGAAGAAGGCGTCGCCGCCGCGGATCCGGCCATCGAGCAGGACCATGACGCCGGTATTGCCACCGTCGACCCCGTCGAGCATCCGGATATGAATCGAATAAAGGCCGTTGGCGATGCCATCAGCTTCGGTCGCACCCGCAGGCGGCGCGGCGGCTTCGCTGATCGGGGTCATCACCGAATTGAAGGCAACGCCGGGCAATTGCGCCGCGCCGCCTTCGAACAAATACTGCTCGCCCTGCTGCCTGCCCTTCAGTGCGAGCGTGATCGTGTCGGTCTTGAACAGCGGCTGGAAATTCGGATCGTCGTAGTGGCGCATCGCCGAGATTTCGACCGTCACCTCGCCACCGGATTCCTGATAAGTGCCGATGAACGCGAAGGCTGAATTGCCGCCCAGCATCTTGCCGTCAAAGCAGTAGAGCACGCCGCGGCGCGAACCGTGCACCGTTTTCATCTCGACCTTGTAGAGTCCCTGCAGCATTGCCGCTCCGGCCCCGACGAAATGCAGCTCAACCCGCGCCTCCCCTGGATTCGCGGGCCAGCCATCCGACGTCAACTGCCTTGTCCCGGGACCATGCTAGCCGCTCCCCGGCCCTTTGATCAAATCCCCGGAACGCAATTCAGGCTAAACTGGCGCCATTGAGTCGCGCGGGCGACACCGCAAGCCCACGCCGGCCCGCATGGGAGTTCCCTTGGAAACCGCGCTCTATCTGCCCGTCAAACGCTTCCTCGAGAACCTCGGCTTCACGGTCAAGGGCGAGATCGCCGGCTGCGACCTGGTGGCGCTGAGCGGCGACGAACCGCCGATCGTGGTGATCGGCGAGTTGAAACTCACCTTCAATCTCGAGCTGGTCCTGCAGGCAGTCGATCGTGCCGCCGCCGCCGACGAGGTCTGGCTGGCCGCCCGGATGTCGGCGCGCGGCAAGGGCCGCGAGAGCGACGCGCGCTACCGCAATCTGTGCCGCCGGCTCGGCTTCGGCATGCTGGCGGTGACCGCTACCGGCGACGTCGAGGTGCTGGTCAAGCCGCCCGAGACCAGCCCACGCCGCAATCCGAAGAAGCGCTCCCGGCTGGTCGCCGAACACCAGCGGCGCAAGGGCGATCCGGCGCTCGGCGGCAGCACGCGCTCACCAATTATGACAGCCTATCGCCAGCAGGCGCTGGCCTGCGCCTCGGCGCTGTCGCAGGGGCCGCGGCGGGTGCGCGACCTCAAGCCCGACATACCGGATGCGCCGAAAATCCTGCTGAGCAACGTCTATGGCTGGTTCGATCGCGCCGAGCGCGGCATCTATGTGCTGACCGATGCCGGCCACGCCGCGCTGAAACGCTGGCCACAGCAGCCGGTGGATTTCTCCGGCGCGGCCGATTCAGGGCCGTAACCGCGGAAGGTAACCGATGATCGTGGTTACCGGCGGACCAGGCTGGAGAGATTGTAAACGCATGGCTGGTTTGCCATGCCAATTTCATATTGCAATGCAACATAAGGGTACTTAGGTATCTGGCATCGAGATGCGAGGCCCCCATGAGCGAAGACTGGAACACCAAGTACGGCACGAGGCGCGTGCGGCGCGACCCGCCGACGCTGGAAGAGGCAATTTTCGCCGCTGTCGGCATCACCGACGATCTGGACGCTCAGGCGGAGATCGCGGCATCGCTGATGGGGCTGCCGATTGAAGCCGTTCAGGCTGAGGTGAATAAGGCGGCGCGTCCGGTTTTGGGACGTTCGATCAGCCGCGTCATCGCCGGCGAACAGGGCGCGCAACGCTCGATCGTGGTGGAGCGCCGCGTTGTCAGGAAGTTTGGCAACGACAAGCGCACCGGCACCTGACCTTCGCTTCCTGATATCATTAACCCTTCGCAGATCGGAGATCGGCGAAGGGTTTTTTGCTGTCGTCGGTCGATCAGGCCGCCCGGCCCCAGCCATACATCCGCAGCAGCATCTTCCAGTAGGCGCGGTTGACGCTGGCCATGGCGCGTGCGGCGTCGACCGGCGTCGCCATCGCTGCCCTCGCGGATTGCGGCTGCGCTTGCGGCCTTAGATCGATCGTCCCGGTGGATTCGCCGTAGCGGAACGTCAGATTCGCGCCGAACTTGTGGGCCAGCGCCCGCATCGCCTGATTCTGCGCGCCGGTGGTGATCCGCAAGGCGCGGTAGCCCTTCGATCGCGCCTCCGCGATCAGCTTCTTGAACAGGATGCTGCCGACGCCCTGCCGGCGCACCCGCGCTTCAACGCTGAAGGCGATCTCGGGCAGCGAATCCGGCGATTGATCCGGCGGATGCAGCTCCGCCGCGCCCCGCACCACGCCATCCTCGATGTAGGCGATGATGACGGTACCGTCGTCGGCGCATTTGGCGGCATAGCGCTCGATGAAGCTGTCATCCATGAAGCCGTGGAAACGGTCATGGCGGCTCCCGGAATCGAGGCGCAACAGGTGATCGCGCAGCAACGGCAGCTCTTCCTGCTGACGCAACGTCCTGACGCTGCCCCTGGCAGGGGTCGAACGGGTAATGTCTTCGTGTCTCACTTCATAACTCCTCTTGGATAGCCCTCGAGGAGGCGTCGAATCCCTAGATCACCAATATTGTGCATCGCACCATGGAATTCAAGCCCGCTATCCGCCTGAAATATCGGCAGAATGTCGCGAATGGGGCGTTAAGAAATGTAATGAATTATTAACGAATGAACGGAAATTCAGCACCCGTCATAATACCAACTGAGTCTGGGTCACCACCGCGACCAGCTTGCCGTCCTCGGTTTCCAGCCGGGTCTGCCAGACCTGGGTGCGGCGGCCCCGATGCACCGGTGTCGCCGTCGCGATCACCGTCGCCCCCTCCTTGGCGCCGCCGATGAAATTGGTCTTGCTCTCGATCGTGGTGGTGCCCTTGGCATCCTCGGGCAGGTTGATCACGGTCGCCGCCGCCCCGACCGAATCCGCGAACGCCATCACCGCGCCGCCGTGAATGGTGTGACGCAGCGTGCAAAGATCGGGACGCACCAGCATCCGCGCCACCACGCGGTCTTTCTCGGCTTCGGTGAAGACCACGCCCTTCAATTCCGCGAACGGCATCTTCATCGAGTTCAGTTTTTCAAGCGGCGTCATGGGTGCTCCCGATTTTTCTTCAAGCATAGCCTGCGAGCATGGATGAGCCAGGTAAGTCAGGCAATGACCTCCAAGGTAATGGCCGTGACAACGCGCCGGCAATTCGGCATATCGTCCTCCATGCGCCACTACCCTCCCCGCCGGATCGTCTGCCTCACCGAAGAAACCGTGGAGACGCTGTATCTGCTTGGCGAGGAGGATCGCATCGTCGGCGTCTCCGGCTACGCGGTGCGGCCGCCGCGGGTCAGGCGCGAGAAGCCGCGGGTCTCGGCCTTCATCTCGGCGGACATTCCGAAGATCCTGGCGCTCGAGCCGGATCTCGTGTTGGCCTTCTCGGATTTGCAGGCCGACATCATGGCCGATCTGGTGCGCGCCGGCATCGCCGTCCACGTCTTCAACCAGCGCGACATCGCGGGCATTCTGGCGATGATCCGCACGCTCGGCGCGCTGGTCGGTGCGGCCGCGCGCGCCGATCAACTCGCCGCCTTCTACGAGCAACGTCTCGCCGCAATTGCATCCACTCCCCGCCCCGCGAAAAAGCCAAAAGTCTATTTCGAGGAATGGGACGATCCGCTGATCAGCGGCATCGGCTGGGTTTCGGAGCTGATCGAAATCGCGGGCGGCGAAGACGTACTGCCGAAATTGCGGTTTCAGCAAGCCGCAAAGGATCGCATCATCTTGCCTGATGTCGTGCTCGCGGCGGCCCCCGATGTGATCCTGGCGTCGTGGTGCGGCAAGAAGGTCGTTCCCGACAAGATCAGGCAACGGCCGGGCTGGAGCAAGATTCCGGCCGTGCGCCACGACCGCATCGTCGAGATCAAGTCGCCGCTGATATTGCAGCCGGGACCGGCGGCATTGACCGATGGGCTGGACGCGATCGTGAAGGCGTTGTGGCCGGCGTATGCGGGAGCGGCGGACGATAGCGGGGATCCGGCTTAGCCTATCAACGTCATTGCGAGGAGCTCTTGCGACGAAGCAATCCATCTCGCAGCGGCGCAGGTTGTGAAATGGATTGCTTCGTCGCATCCGCCTTCGCCCGAAGGCGGGCTTCGGCGGACGCTCCTCGCAATGACGTAGTTTGATTCCCGATTCGAATTTCAAACAGCAGATGCACGGCCGCATTCTCGCGGCATGATTTGCCCGAGGTTTGCCTGTCGTTGTCCCTCCGGAGAGGGAGCAGGGAATGCCGGATGCGCGCTGCACCCGCGGTCTCGTGTGCAAAATTGTGCGAAAAAGGCGCACACGAGCATACAGGGCAGCGGAGAACATCCGACATTCCCTGCGCAATGGCTTGACGGCTTATCTCGCGCT
>NZ_JAUSLT010000114.1 GCF_030646015.1 Bradyrhizobium sp. | reverse complement strand
GAAATTGTAGATGCCGCCCTTGCCTTCGGAGTTGCCGGGATACCAGTTCTGCACCGTCGAATATTTGATCTCGGCGTCATCGTGCGTGACGAGTTCGACCACGGCTGCGTGCAGCTGGTTCTCGTCGCGCTGCGGCGCGGTGCAGCCTTCGAGATAGCTGACATAGGCGCCCTTGTCGGCGATGATCAGGGTGCGCTCGAACTGGCCGGTGTTACGCTCATTGATGCGGAAATATGTCGACAGCTCCATCGGGCAGCGCACGCCCGGCGGCACGTAGACGAATGACCCGTCGGAGAACACAGCCGAATTCAGCGTCGCGAAATAATTGTCCGAGGTCGGCACCACGGTGCCGAGATATTTGCGCACCAGCTCGGGATGCTCGCGGATCGCTTCCGAGATCGGCATGAAGATCACGCCGGCCTGCTTCAGCTCCTTCTGGAACGTGGTCGCGACCGAGACCGAATCGAACACGGCATCGACCGCGATGCGGCGCTCGCCTTCCGGGCGCACCACGCCTTCCAGCACCTCGACCTCGCGCAGGGGAATGCCGAGCTTCTTGTAGGTCTCGAGGATTTCAGGGTCGATCTCGTCGAGCGAGCCGATGGTCTTCTTCGGCTTCGGCGCCGAGTAATAATAGAGATCCTGGTAGTCGATTTTAGGATAGTCGACCCGGGCCCATTTCGGCTCGGTCATGGTCAGCCAGCGGCGATACGCCTCCAGACGCCATTCCAGCATCCAGGCCGGTTCGTTCTTTTTCGCGGAGATGAAGCGGACGGTATCTTCCGACAGCCCCTTGGGGGCCTTATCGGACTCGATAAGCGTCTCGAATCCATAACGATATTGATCGACGTCGATCCGGCGAACCCGATCAACGGTCTCTTGTACGGCCGCCATTCCATCCTCCGCTCGCGGTTTCAAGGACCGCGGTGTGGATCACTTCCAGAAGCTTTACGATGTTTCTTCGAGGAAATCACCTGCCTTAGAACCGTTCAAGCAGTGTTTCGTCGCTCCCTCTAAGTAGTGTACCGGCAAGCTTAAGCCAAGCCTCAAGGCAGCGATCAATGTCCTGCGATGTCGTGGACCAGCCCATACTGAGCCGCACGGCTCCCTGGGCGAGGTCAGGGCCTACCCCCATGGCTTCCAGCACGTGGGAAGGCTGAACCTTGCCCGAGGAACAGGCCGAACCCGATGATACCGCAATACCGGCGAGATCGAAGCCGATCACGGCCGTTTCCGCCCTGAGCCCGGGAACCGTGAACAGGACGGTGTTGGGCAGTCGGGGGACCTCGCCGGAGAACACGATGATCCCGGGGGTCCGCCGCAAGCCGCTTTCAAGCTGGCTTCGCAGCGCTCCGAGACGGGCTGCGTCATGTTCCAGCGTGCCCATAACGGCCTGCGCCGCCGCGCCGAACCCCGCGATTCCCGCCACGTTCTCGGTCCCGGCCCGACGGCCGAGTTCCTGACCGCCGCCCCGCAGCACCGGCTCGAGGCCAAGCACACCATCCGCCAAAATCAAGGCGCCGACGCCCTTGGGACCGCCGATCTTGTGCGCAGAAACCGTCACCAGATCGGCATCCAAAGCATTGATATCGAACGGTATCTTTCCAAAAGCCTGGATCGCATCGACATGCAGCAGCCCGCCCGCTTGATGTACGATCTCAGCGGCCTCATTTACCGGCTGAAGTGCGCCGGTCTCGTTGTTGGCAAGCATCACCGAGACCAATGCCGGGGGGCCGCCCGCCAGCAGCGCCCGCAGGTGGTTGAGGTCGAGCTGGCCCGAACGGGTGACGCCGACCTGTTCGATCGCTTCAGCCGGAAACCGGCCGCCCGACAGCACCGAGGCGTGCTCTATCGCTGAGACCAGCAGCCTTTGCGCCGGAAGTCCGGCCCCACGCCGCAAGCCCGGTGTCAGCGCCAGCGCATTGGCCTCGGTTCCACCCGACGTAAAGACGAGGTTGCGCGGCGAGGCGCCGACGGCGCCCGCGACCCTGGCCCGCGCCTCCTCGACCAGCCGGCGGGCCTGGCGGCCTTCGGCGTGCACCGACGAGGGATTGCCGCTGAGTTCCCATGCCGCCGCCATCGCCTCTCTGGCCTCGGGGCGCAGCGGCGTGGTCGCATTCCAGTCGAGATAGATCCGGTCCGGCATGGTAGTATTATATTACCTTATAGACGTATGCGCGACGGCGGCCGCCAAAACCGGCCCGGGCAACCTTATCGCAAGTGGGGATCACCCCGTCGCCTGACAATCGCAAACGCTAACGCGTTGAACGCACTGCGAGATGTTCAAGAAGCTTGCTTTTGGCCCCTCGCCTCATGCTAGAACGCGGCCTCCAGTTCACCGAGCGCCGTTCGCATCGCGCCAAACGACGCCTGATCCGCCCCTTTAACTCTGCAAGGCTTCATTGGCGAACATGCCGGATGAAGCCGCCCAAAGGCGGTTGATTTTGCCGAGGAATCAAAATGCCTGAAGTCATCTTCACCGGCCCCGCAGGCCGCCTCGAAGGCCGTTATCATCCGGCCAAGCAGAAGAACGCGCCGATCGCGATGGTGCTGCATCCGCATCCGCAGTTTCACGGCACGATGAATCACCAGATCATCTACCAGTGCTACTACGCCTTCGCGCATCGCGGCTTCTCGGTGCTGCGCTTCAATTTTCGCGGCGTCGGCCGCAGCCAGGGCTCGTTCGATCACGGCACCGGCGAGTTGTCCGATGCCGCCTCCGCGCTCGACTGGGCGCAGACCATCAATCCCGAGGCGCGCGCCTGCTGGGTCGCCGGCTTCTCGTTCGGCGCCTGGATCGGCATGCAGCTTTTGATGCGCCGGCCCGAGGTCGAAGGTTTTATCTCGATCGCGCCGCCCGCCAACCTTTACGACTTCTCGTTCCTGGCACCCTGCCCGTCGTCGGGCCTGATCGTGCATGGCGAGAAGGATGCGGTGGTGCCG
>NZ_JAUSLT010000104.1 GCF_030646015.1 Bradyrhizobium sp. | reverse complement strand
GATCAGCACCGTTACCGCCGGCCTCGACGAATTGATCGTCTCCAGCATTTCGGTGGCCAGCATGCCCGGCGGAATGGTGCGCGGATTCCGGGTCATGACCTCGTCGACATCGGCCGTCATCAGGTCCGGGCGCATGTGGCGGCGCAGATCGCCATCGGTGATGATGCCGGCGATCTCGCCGCCGGCGTCGACGATGCAGACGCAGCCGAATCCCTTGGTCGACATCTCCACCAGCGCGTCCGACATCTTGGCGCCGAGCGGCCTGACCGGGATGGCGTCGCCGGTATGCATGATGTCGCGGACGAACTTCAGCATCGCCCCCAGCTTGCCTCCGGGATGGAAATTGGCGAATTCCAGCGCGGTGAAGCCGCGGCCCTCGAGCAGCGCGATGGCGAGGGCGTCGCCGATCGCGGCCTGCATCAGCGACGAGGTGGTCGGCGCCAGGTTGTGCGGACAGGCCTCGCGCGCCTTCGGCAGCTCCAGCACGATTCGCGCCGCGGCGCCGAGCGAGGAGGCGGCGCTGGACGTCACCGCGATCATCGGAATCGCAAAGCGGCTGGAATAATTCACCAGATTCTTCATTTCCGGCTGCTCGCCGGACCACGACAGCGCGATGATGACGTCGTCAGGCGTGATCATGCCGAGATCGCCGTGGCTGGCTTCCGCGGCGTGCACGAAAAAGGCCGGCGTGCCGGTGGAGGCCAGCGTCGCCGCGATCTTGCGCGCGACATGGCCTGACTTGCCGAGTCCGGTGACGATGACGCGGCCCTTGGCGTCGCGGATCAGTTCGACGGCGGCGGTGAAGGCCGGCCCGAGCGGGCCCTGCAAGGCGGCCGAGATCGCGGCGATGCCGGCGGCTTCCGTATCGAGCGTGCGCAGGCCCGACTGGACGGCGGCGCTCGCGGGGTCGGTGCCGGATGAGTGTGCCATCAGCGGTTTCGAATGGGCCATGCATGATTCCGAAGCAGGGGGCTGTTGGCCCCGGACCCCTCCTTAGCACGCGCGGGAGGGTGATGCGACGCGGGCCCCGGTTCTCAACGGCTCATTAACCATAATTGTTTTAACTCCATTAACGACGTTTCCGCAGCTGCGTTCGCGCATGCCCGGAACCTGTCGCCTAAGTAAATGAATTTATTGGAGTATTTTCATCGTGATGTCGGGTCCAGCAAGGGGCCGTCGCGGGCGCGTAACGGTTTTACGCGCGTTATTGCCATGCCTTGCGCTGACCCTTGCGCTGATCGCCTTCGATAACTCTCCAGGCCACGCCCAGACCCTGACCCCCGACCTGTTCCGCCCGGCTCGCGACGGCTTTGTGTCGCTGCAGGATTCGCCGCTGCGCCGGACCGGGGAGTCCAGCGACCGCACCGGCGATGCCGCCAATGACGCGCGGCTGCGCGACAAGGACGTGCCGGCGAAATCACGGATCGGCGCGATTCCGACCTACGGCCTTCCCGCCGCCAGCGGTGCGTCCACCTCCGGCTACGACTCGCTCAACCGCACCAGGAAGAAGACAAAATACTATCCGGGCCAGGCCAGGCCGAAGCCACCACCGGGTCCCGGCAGCAAGCCGCCGCAGCCTTTGCCCGCCAACGGGCGGGTGCGGCTGTCGATCCCGCCGTCGGACTCCGCCAACAAGACGCCGATCCCGCCGGCGATGGCCGGCACCGTGCCGGGCCAGCCGCCGCGCAAGCGGCTGAAGGTCGACGACGATCCGTTCGGCGCGATCGGCGATTACGCCGGCAGCTTTCTGATCAAGTCCGCGCTCGAGCTGCGCGGCGGCTTCGACACCAATCCGCGCCGCACCGTGGTGCCGAAGGGATCGCCGTTCTATGTGGTGGCGCCGGAATTCCTCGCGGTTTCCGAGTGGCAGCGCCACGCCGTGGTCGCCGATCTGCGCGGCTCGTTCACCGGCTACGGCAACACCTTTCCGCCGCCGACCGACGGCACCATCTCCTCGGCGCCGGTCGTGGTCGACCGGCCGGATTTTGACGGCCATATCGACGGCCGCCTCGACGTCAGTCGCGACTTCCGCCTGATGGGACAGGGCCGGCTGCGCGTCGCCACCGACAATCCCGGCAGCCCGAACATCCAGGCCGGCCTGCAGCGCTATCCGATCTACACGACGCTCGGCGGCACCTTCGGTGTCGATCAGAGTTTCAACCGCCTGCAATTGTCCTCAGGCCTCACCGCCGACCGCACCGTCTATCAGGCGTCGAAACTCACCGACGGCACGTCGAGCAGCAATGACGACCGCAACTACAACCAGTTCGGCGGTCTCGGGCGCGTCAGCTACGATCTGATCCCGGGCCTGAAACCGTTCGGCGAAATCGTCGGCAACGTCCGGGAGCATGACCAGCAGGCGGATCGCAATGGCTATCTGCGCAATTCCAGTGGCGGATCGGTGCGCGCCGGCACCACTTTCGAATTCTCGCGCATCCTGACCGGCGAGCTCGCGATCGGCTGGGCGGCGCGCACCTATCAGGATCCGCGACTGATGCCGCTGCAGGGGCTTTTGACGTCGGCCTCGCTGGTGTGGGTGGCGACGCCGCTGACGACAGCGAAATTCTTTGCCACCACCTCGATCGACGAAACCACGGTGCCCGGCGTCTCCGGCGTGCTGACCAACACGTATACGGTGGAAGTCGACCACGATTTCCGCCGCTGGCTGACCGCGATCGGCAAGTTCACCTGGGGCACCCAAGACTATCAGGGGGATGCGCGCTTCGACCGCTTCTATTCGGTCTCCGGCGACCTGATTTACAAGCTGAACCGCAACATCTGGCTCAAGGGCACGCTGCGCCGCGACTGGCTCGACTCAAACATCGTCGGTAACAGCACCAATTCGACCGTGGTGATGCTGGGGGTGAGACTGCAGCACTAGCAGCTGCGCGTCCCGCCTTGTCGTGCGCACCGCCCTCCAAACAAGAACCCCGGCGCAAGGCCGGGGTTCTGAAATCGTCGCGCTGGCGGTCGTCCGTTACGGACACGGGCGGCGGTAGCCGTCGTTCCCCAGATAGGTCATGCTTTGCGGGTCGTACGACCGGTAGCGTTGCATGCAGTAGCCGATAGCATCGCGCTGCCGCTGGGCTTCGCTCGCTATGATGGCGCCGCCGATCACGGCAGCACCGATGCCGAGGGCCACTCCCGCGCCGACATTGCCGCCGCCATAACCCCGACCATAACCCCGGCCACGGCCGCGTTGCGCGTAAGCCGAGGAAACGCCCATGGCGCCGGTCGTGGCGACGACGCCGAATGCGTACATCGACAACATGACGCCTGTCGCCAATATGCGGGTGACCAGTTTGCGCGCGCGGGATTTCTGAACTGCCATTTCGTTACCTTTCCATTGATTTTCGCATCATGCCGCCTCACGCAAACATCGGCCTTGAGCTGGATCAAGCGATATCCTGGGCGGGCGCTCCGACCCGGGTTTCCGGCGCCGATATGGCCGGAAACGGGGCCGATTGATCCGACTTCAGGCCCTGGGACGCTTCACCGCCCCCGCCGCGACGCGGCGACGCATCCGGCGGTCTTGAACCCGCGCCGGGGCATTCTACTTGAATTCCTGCATGCCGCGGGCTCTGCCGCCGGCATCAGGGAGACGACGATGAACTACTTTCGAACCGCGATCCTGCTGGCCGGTCTCACGGCCCTGTTCATGGGTGTCGGTTATCTGATCGGCGGCGCCGGCGGCGCCACCATCGCGCTCTTGATCGCGGCCGCGACCAACCTGTTCGCCTACTGGAATTCGGACCGCATGGTGCTGTCGATGTACGGCGCCCATGAGGTCGATGCGCGCAGCGCGCCTGAACTCGTGAACCTCGTGGCCACGCTGGCCGGACGGGCCGGCCTGCCGATGCCGCGTGTGTTCCTGATGGACAATCCGCAGCCCAATGCGTTCGCCACAGGCCGCAACCCGGAGAACGCCGCGGTCGCCGTCACCACCGGGCTGGTGCAGTCGCTCGGCCGCGAGGAGCTCGCCGGCGTGATCGCGCATGAGCTCGCGCATATCAAGAACTACGACACGCTGCTGATGACCATCACTGCGACCATCGCCGGCGCGATCTCGATGTTGGCGCAGTTCGGCATGTTCTTCGGCGGCAACCGCGACAACAACCACGGCCCCGGCATCATCGGCTCGATCGCGATGATGATCCTCGCCCCGCTCGGCGCCATGCTGGTGCAGATGGCGATCAGCCGGACCCGCGAATACGCCGCCGACGATCTCGGCGGGCGCATCGTCGGCCAGCCGATGGCCCTGGCGTCGGCGCTGGTCAAGATCTCGAACGCCGCGCATGTGATCCCGAACGAGGAGGCCGAACGCAATCCGGCGACGGCGCACATGTTCATCATCAACCCGCTGTCGGGTCGCGGCATGGACAATCTGTTCTCGACCCATCCGTCGACCGAGAACCGGATTGCCGAGCTGCAGCGGCTCGCGGCCGAGCTCGGGTCGCAGGGAGGCATGGCGGCGCCGACCCGTCCGCCGCAATCGCCGCGACGCGGTCCCTGGACGGCTCCCCGTGGCAGCGGCGCGGCGCCGCGCGGGCCGTGGGGCTGAATCGAAGCGACGGCCCGCCGCGCGACTTTCGGGTTCGACTATTTTTGGGCCAGCACAGAACGCATGAGGATGGCGGCCTCGCTTGGCGGCAGGCGCGCAATTTCGCGATAGAAAGTCGTTGATGCCTGGCAATACTCACGATACTTCGAGGGATCGACGGAGCCGCTGGTCAACAGCTTGAGCTGGTCGTCACCGATGCCCTTCGCAGCCATTTCGGCGCCGAGCTTGCCCCAGAGTTCGCCAACGATTGTGGCGGAAACGTCCTGACGCTTTTTCGCCGTTTCCACGACGCGCCGGTTAATTTCGTTTTCCCGGTCAACGAGTGCCGCCGGCAAATTTTCCGCGATATTGCTGTCGGCCCCGACTCCGGATGCGAATTTGTAGCAAAGCGCCGGACTCTTCGCGCCCAGGGCGGCGTATTGATCCGCGAACACCGCTCCCATGTCCACGAGCACGGCGTCGTCAGCAAGAAGCTGCAGGGGTGAAAGGATCGAAGCCAGCCTGGCGCGCGCGTTCACGATCGTGTCGGCTTCCGTCTTGCCGGCGACGTAGTCGCCGTAATAGGTGCTGATGACGCCGTCATACTCTTTCGGGAATTTCTCTTTGATGGCGCGAAGCAGCGGCAGCCCTGTCGTGATCATCTCCGCCAGCCGGTCCTGGCTCATATCCGCGCCAAAGCCCGAAAGCGCAAATTCCTTCCCGTTCGACACCCCCGTAATGACGTTGGCGGAGGCCATGACTTCCGCCGGAGGTTTCCACATGCCGGAACTGGGCGTGGACAGGGCTTTGTCCACGAACCCCCTATTGAAGCCTGCCTTGATGAAAATCTGCTTCTGCTCTTCGGCTGCATCCTGCAATTCGCTGGCGCTCATTCCCGGAAAGGCTGGAGCGTGAAAGCCGAGAACCGCGCCTTTGCGGATAAATCGGTTGCGCCCCGCCGCAAACGCGACAGTGCACGCCGAATAGCAGCCAAGGGCGACGTAGGTGTCCACGCCCTGCGCCCTGAGCACGTCGCCTAATTTGATGGCCTCCCCAACCCGTCCACCGGTGCTGTGGAGGTGAACGACCTTTATTTGACGTGAAGCCTTGAGGATTTTGCTGAAGTCATCGCTCAGGCCGTATTTGAAACCTCCGGTAATCTCCGCCTCCGTTCCGTTCCGCATGACGCGGATGGAGTAGGCAGGGATGCCGGGGTCACCGAGAAAGGCCATCCGGGAGGTCTCGATCAGTTGCGGCCATCCGGACGAGACGAACGCGCTGAGCGAACTCAAGAACCCCAGGACGATGACGACCTTGGCCACGGTAGCCCAGACCGCCCGTTTCCCGACGGTTCGGCGATGAGCAATCAGGCGATTTGCCGATCGCCACACACCGGTGACTTGCCAGACGGTGAAAAGGACGACGACTAGCCAGACGCAGACCAGAGTACCGAAGATTGCATATGGATCGTACCCTCTGCCGGTTTGGAAAAGGGCAACGATACCGGCAATGAGAATGCCGACGGCGATGCTGCCAACGAAACCGAACCACCAGTAGGAAATGCCGAGCGAATACTCGCCACGCCAGTAGCGTGCGATGAAATTATTTCGTCGGTTCGGGTCTAAGGGTATCGCGGGGGAAAATTCGGGTTCTTCAAACGTGCTCGGGTCGAGCACGCTCTTGCGTCGGGATCTTCCCCTCGCGAAATCAACCACGGCGCCGATAAAGAAGGCCAATAAAACCCAGACCGCGATCACCCCGAAAATATAGCCAATGTTCTCGGCGGCATCGGTCCCGGTCCACGGCCGGAATTTCCTGCCCCTCCATTCGAACAAATAGTCTGACAGAACGACCGACAGGCCGAGGTACAGGCCGTAGAGGGAATATCTTCGCTTGCAGGAAATCTCCTGCGCCGGGTTTACCAATCCGGCCGGGGCGGCAACTTCGAACAGGTAGCTTGCCGGCTTCCAGTCATCCAGGCCCGGACGCCAGACGCTGACGGCATCGCGATCGGCGAAGTCCTTCAGGAACCGGACGACGTCAGCGTGCGACATCGGCCCATGCTGGGAAGCGCCGTCAAAGACGTACCATTCGCCCGCGGTCAACGTCGGAAACTCCGCCTCACTATTGCTCCAACAATATCAGGCCGGTCACGCGCTGCAACCTGTCCGTGTCAAGGCGGGCTGCACAAATTCTGCAAGAATTGCCGTCACGCGATTGAACCTTTCCCGCCCTCGCGCATTGGTCACCTGCCGCCAGTCTTCTGGCCTTTCGATTTGTTCCCCCAGAACCTGTTCACGTGGCATACGCGGCAGAGTCATGTTGAGCGGTCCAGTCGATGACTCGCCATAGTTCATGAAAGCTGGAAATAGCCATGGCGATGCTGACACAAGGCGGCGCGGCGACCGCGATTTCGGTCCCACAGAAGGTGGTGCAGCCACCCGCAAAATCAGGCTTGCCCGACTGGGACTCTGCACATCTGCGCCTCGCCATCGAGGCGGCGGGGGTCGCCCTGTGGTCGTGGAATGTCGACACCAACCGTTTCACGATGGATGAGCGTGCCTTTCAGCTCTGGGACGTGCCGATCAGTGACTATGTGTCGTTCGATGATCTGTCGGCTCATATTCATCCGGCGGATCGCGACCGGGTTAAGGCGGCGTTCGCCGCGACTCGCGCCATCGTCGGCGCCTATGAAATCGATTTCCGCATCATGGTCGGTGAGGAGGTGCGCTGGATCTCGGCGCGCGGGCAGGGCGACGATGCCGGCATTGTCGGCCGCATCATGTATGGCATCTTCATCGACGTTACCGGCCGCAAGCAGGCTGAAGAGGGCCACGAGCTGCTGGCGGGCGAAATGAGCCACCGGGTCAAGAATCTGCTGGCGATCGCGACTGGACTGACGGAGATCACGTCACGTTCCGCCAAGACCACTGCGGATATGGCGCAAGAACTCACCCATCGGCTGACCGCGCTCGGCCGGGCCCACGATCTGGTTCGTCCGCTGCCGGGCCAGAGCGGTAAGGCGGCGCTGCTCGGCGACCTGTTCACGGTATTGCTCGCGCCCTATGACGACATGGGAGCGTTCAGCGGCCGCGTCCGGGTCTCGGTGCCGCGCATGGGCGTCGGCGAACAGGCGGCGACGACGCTGGCGCTGGTGGTGCACGAGCTTGCCACCAACTCCCTCAAATACGGCGCGCTGTCCTCGCCGGAAGGCGTACTCGATATCTCCTGCGTTCCCCATGACACCGAGGTGACGGTGGTCTGGACCGAGCGCGGTGGCCCGCCGGTGCAGGCGCTGACAGGCGATGGCGGCTACGGCAGCAAGCTGCTCAACCGCGGCATGACCGTTCAGCTCGGCGGATCGATTGCTTGCGACTGGAATCCGGAAGGCGTCATCGTCACGCTGAAGATGACCAAGGATCGGCTGACGAGGTAGGGGGAACGACGAGGTCGTCACCTCGGCAGGTTGGTCGTTCCCATCAAGAATTGATCGATCGAACGGGCGCAGAGCCGGCCTTCGCGGATCGCCCAAACGACGAGCGATTGTCCGCGGCGCATGTCGCCGGCGCTGAACACGTTCGGCCGCGAGGTCAGGTAGTCCGAGGTGTTGGCGCGCACATTGCCGCGCGGGTCGAGGTCGACGCCGAGCGTCTTCAGCAGGCCCTCATGCACCGGATGCACGAAACCCATCGCCAGCAGCACGAGCTGCGCGTCGAGTTCGAATTCGCTGCCGGCAATCGGCTTGAACTTGTCGTCGACATGCACGCAATGCAGTTTTGCGACTTTGCCGTTCTCGCCGGAAAACTTCTGCGTCAGTACCGCGAAGTCGCGCTTGGCGCCTTCGGCCTGGCTCGACGACGTTCGCATCTTCATCGGCCAGTTCGGCCAGGTCAGGCCCTTGTTCTCATGCTCCGGCGGCGCCGGCATGATCTCGATTTGCGTCACCGACTTCGCACCCTGCCGGAACGAGGTGCCGATGCAGTCGGAACCGGTGTCGCCGCCGCCGATCACGACGACGTCCTTGCCGGTGGCGAGGATCTCCGCAGCCGTGCCGAGCGGCTCGCTGGAGACGCGGCGGTTCTGCTGCGGCAGGAAATCCATCGCGTAGTGGATGCCGGCGAGATCGCGGCCGGGGATCGGCAGATCGCGCGCGGCTTCGGCGCCGCCGGTCAGCGCCATCGCGTCATATTCGGTGAGCAGGGTTTGCGGGTCGATCGCGCCCGGGGCGCTGCCGCCGACCGGGCTGCCGTAATGAAACACCACGCCCTCGGCCTCCATCTGCGCGATGCGGCGGTCGATGACGTGCTTCTCCATCTTGAAATCGGGAATGCCGTAACGCAGCAACCCGCCGGCCTTGGCGAATTTCTCGTAGACATGCACGTCATGCCCGGCGCGCGCCAGCTGCTGCGCGCAGGCGAGGCCGGCGGGGCCGGAGCCGACCACGGCGATCTTCTTGCCGGTCTTGATCGGCGCGATCTCCGGCGGCAACCAGCCATTGTCCCAGGCGCGGTCGACGATGGCGCATTCGATGGTCTTGATGGTGACCGGGTTGTCGTCGATGTTGAGCGTGCAGGAGGCTTCGCACGGCGCCGGGCAGATGCGGCCGGTGAATTCCGGAAAGTTATTGGTCGAGTGCAGGTTGCGCGAGGCTTCCTGCCAGTTGTTCTGGTAGACCAGATCGTTGAAATCGGGAATCTGGTTGTTGACCGGGCAGCCCGGGGTGCCCGGCGCCACCGATCCGGTGCCGTGGCAATAGGGAATGCCGCAATTCATGCAGCGCGCCGCCTGGTCGCGGGTTTCCTTCTCGCTCAGGGGAACGACGAATTCGTTGTAGTGTTTCACGCGCTCGGCGACCGGCGCGTACTTGCGGTCGTGGCGGTCGATCTCGAGAAAACCTGTAATCTTGCCCATTTAACCAGACGCCCCTGAACCCTTGCTTTGTCTCTTTCCGTCGTCATCCCCGGTGAACGCAATTGCGTTCACCTGTGAGGTGCGCGCTCTTGCGCGCCTCGAAGGATGAGCAACAGGCACCTTCGTCGGTCATCCTTCGAGGCTCGCCGAAAAGCGGCTCGCACCTCAGGATGACGATTTCTTTCTACGCCCCGATCGCGATTTTCGGTTCGGTGTCGGCGCTCGCCTTCATTTCCTTCAGTGCGCGGCGGTATTCCACCGGCATCACCTTGCGGAATTTCGGCAGATACGTCTTCCAGTTCGCCAGAATCTCGGCGGCGCGCTTCGAGTCCGTCAGCTTGGCGTGGCGGGTGATCAGGACGTGGAGCCGCTCGACGTCGGACTCCAGCAGGTTCTGGAACACGTCGACCCGTCCATGGGCATCGAGATCGCCGGACTGATGATAGGTGTTCTGGTTGATCATCTCTTCCGACAGCACCGGTTCGAGCTCGACCATCGCCATGTTGCAGAGTTTGGCGAAATCGCCGGCTTCATCGAGCACGTAGGCGACGCCGCCCGACATGCCCGCGGCGAAATTGCGCCCGGTCTTGCCGAGCACCACGACGATGCCGCCGGTCATGTATTCGCAGCAATGATCGCCGGCGCCCTCGACCACGGCGACCGCGCCGGAGTTACGCACCGCAAAACGCTCTCCGGCGATGCCGCGGAAATAGCATTCGCCCTCGATCGCGCCGTACATCACGGTGTTGCCGACGATGATCGACTCTTCCGGCACGATGCCGGAATTGCGAGGCGGCTTGACGATGATGCGCCCGCCGGACAGGCCCTTGCCGACATAGTCGTTGCCTTCGCCTTCGAGATCGAAGGTGACGCCGCGCGCCAGCCAGGCGCCGAAGGCCTGGCCCGCGGTGCCCTTGAAGCTGACCTGGATGGTGTCGTGCGGCAGGCCGGCATGGCCGTAGATTTTCGCAACGGTGCCCGACAGCATCGCGCCGGCGCTGCGGTCGGTGTTGTTGATCTCGGCCTCGATCCTGACCGGCGCGCCGCGGTCGAGCGCGGGCCGCGCCTTCTCGATCAGGGTGCGGTCGAGCACGGCTTCCAGATGATGGTCCTGGTTCTGCGAATGATAGATCTTCTGACCCTTTTCTTCCTTCTGCCGGACGAACAGCTTCGAGAAGTCGAGCCCCTTGGCCTTCCAGTGCGCCACCAGCGTGGACTGGTCGAGCATCTGGGTCTGCCCCACCATCTCGTTGAAAGTGCGGTAGCCGAGCGCAGCCATGATCTCGCGGACTTCCTCGGCGACGAAGAAGAAGTAGTTGATGACGTGCTCGGGCTGGCCGGTGAAGCGCTTGCGCAGCACCGGATCCTGCGTCGCGACGCCGACCGGGCAGGTGTTGAGATGGCACTTGCGCATCATGATGCAGCCGGCCGCGATCAGCGGCGCGGTGGCGAAGCCGAACTCGTCGGCGCCGAGCAGCGCGCCAATCACGACGTCGCGTCCGGTGCGGAAGCCGCCATCGACCTGCACCACGATGCGGCTGCGCAGCCGCTCGCGCACCAGGGTCTGGTGGGTTTCGGCAAGGCCGATTTCCCACGGGCTGCCGGCATGCTTGATCGAGGTGAGGGGGGATGCGCCGGTGCCGCCTTCGAAGCCTGCGATGGTGACGTGGTCGGCGCGCGCCTTGGCAACGCCGGCGGCCACGGTGCCGACGCCGATTTCGGAGACGAGTTTTACCGACACCTGGCCGTCGGGGTTGACGTTCTTCAGATCGTAAATGAGCTGCGCGAGATCCTCGATCGAGTAGATGTCGTGGTGCGGCGGCGGCGAGATCAGGCCGACGCCGGGCGTGGAATGCCGCACGCGCGCGAGGGTGGCGTCGACCTTGTGGCCGGGCAACTGGCCGCCTTCGCCGGGCTTGGCGCCCTGCGCCATCTTGATCTGCATCATGTCGGCGTTGACGAGATATTCCGTCGTGACGCCGAAGCGGCCGGAGGCGACCTGCTTGATCGCCGAGCGCATCGAATCGCCGTTCGGCATCGGCTTGAAGCGATCGCTCTCCTCGCCGCCTTCGCCGGTGTTGGATTTGCCGCCGATCCGGTTCATCGCGATCGCCAGCGTGGTGTGCGCCTCGCGCGAGATCGACCCGAAGCTCATCGCGCCGGTGGCGAAGCGCTTGACGATGTCCTTGGCCGGCTCGACCTGGTCGAGCGGCACCGGCTTGCGCTTTTCGTCTTCGGCGGTCTTGATCCGGAACAGGCCGCGCAGCGTCAAGAGCCGCTCGGATTGCTCGTTGAGGATTTTCGCGAACGCCCGGTAGCGTTCCAGCGAATTGCCGCGCACGGCGTGCTGCAGCGCCGAGACCGAGTCGGCGGTCCAGGCGTGATCCTCGCCGCGGGTGCGGTAGGCGTATTCGCCGCCGACATCGAGCGCGGTCTTGTATTCGAGCGCGCCGCCGAACGCATCGGCATGGCGGCGGGTGGTTTCCTCGGCGATTTCGGCCAGACCAACACCTTCGATGCGGGTATGGGTGCCGACGAAATACTTCGCGACGAAATCCGCCTTCAGCCCGACGGCGTCGAAGATCTGCGCGCCGCAATAGGACTGATAGGTCGAGATGCCCATCTTCGACATCACCTTGAGCAGGCCCTTGCCGATCGACTTGATGTAGCGCTTGACGATCTCGTAATCGTCGAGCGCCGCCGGCAGATTGTCCTTCATCGCGATGATGGTCTCAAACGCGAGATAGGGGTTGATCGCCTCGGCGCCATAGCCGGCGAGGCAGGCGAAGTGATGCACCTCGCGCGGTTCGCCGGATTCCACCACGAGGCCGACCGACGTGCGCAGGCCGGTGCGAATCAGATGGTGATGCACGGCGGCGCAGGCCAAAAGCGAGGGGATCGGAATCCGGTCGGAGCCCGCGGCGCGGTCGCTCAGGATGACGATGTTGATGCCTTCGCGGACCGCGGCTTCGGCGCGCGCGCAGAGTTCGTCGAGCACCTGCTCGAGGCCCGCCGGGCCAAAGCCGGCGTGGAAGGTGGTGTCGAGCGTGCGCGACTTGAAATGGCTGTCGGCGACATCGGAGATCGAGCGGATCTTTTCCAGATCCCCGTCGGTGAGGATCGGCTGGCGCACTTCGAGCCGCTTGGTGCCGGCCAGGCCCTGCAGGTCGAACAGGTTCGGACGCGGCCCGATGATCGAGACCAGGCTCATGACCAGCTCTTCGCGGATCGGGTCGATCGGCGGATTGGTGACCTGCGCGAAGTTCTGCTTGAAGTAGGTGAACAGCTGCTTCGGCTTGTCCGACAGCGCCGAGATCGGCGTGTCGTTGCCCATCGAGCCGTTGGCTTCCTCGCCGGTCGAGGCCATCGGCGTCATCAGGATGGTGATGTCTTCCTGCGAATAGCCGAAGGCCTGCTGGCGATCGAGCAGCGGCAGGTTGGAGCGCATGCCCTTGGTCGGGGCATCCGGCAGTTCCTCCAGCACGATCTGGGTGCGGTCGAGCCAGGTGCGATAGGGATGGCTCTTGGCCAGCTGCGCCTTGATCTCGTCGTCGGGAATCAGACGGCCCTGTTCGAGGTCGACCAGCAGCATCTTGCCGGGCTGCAGCCGCCACTTGGTGATGATGTTCTCTTCCGGAATCTTGAGCACGCCCATCTCGGACGCCATGATGATGCGGTCGTCCGACGTGACGAGATAACGCGCCGGGCGCAGGCCGTTGCGGTCCAGCGTGGCGCCGATCTGGCGGCCGTCGGTGAAGGCGATCGCGGCCGGGCCGTCCCACGGCTCCATGATCGCGGCGTGGTATTCGTAGAACGCGCGGCGCGTTTCATCCATCAGGGGATTGCCGGCCCAGGCTTCCGGAATCATCATCATCACGGCGTGCGGCAGCGAGTAGCCGCCCTGCACCAGGAATTCGAGACCGTTGTCGAAGCAGGCGGTGTCGCTCTGGCCTTCATAGGAGATCGGCCAGAGACGGCTGATGTCCTTGCCGTAGAGTTCCGAATGCACCGAGGCCTGCCGCGCCGCCATCCAGTTGACGTTGCCGCGCAGCGTGTTGATTTCGCCGTTATGGGCGATCATCCGGTACGGATGCGCCAGCGACCAGGCCGGGAAGGTGTTGGTCGAGAAACGCTGATGCACCAGCGCCAGCGCGCTGTCGAAATCAGGCTCGGACAGGTCGGGATAATATTTGCCGAGCTGGTCGGCCAGGAACATGCCCTTGTAGACCACGGTGCGGCACGACAGCGACACCGGGTAATAGCCGGCAAGGCCGCGGTCGCGGCGCTGGTAGATCGCTTGCGAGATCGACTTGCGCAGGATGTAGAGCTTGCGCTCGAATTCGTCCTCGGTCTTGGCGGCGCCGTTGCGGGCGATGAACACCTGCATATGCGCGGGCTCGGTCGGCTTGACGGTTTCGCCGAGCGAGGAATTGTCGGTGGGCACTTCGCGCCAGCCCAGCAGCACCAGTCCCTCGTCCCTGATCTGGTCGGCGATGATGCTCTTGATGACTTTGCGCCACGCCGTTTCCTTAGGCATGAACAGCGCGCCGACCGCGTACTCGCCCGGCTTCGGCAGCGTAAAGCCGAGCCCGGCCGCCTTGCGCGCGAAGAAGGCGTGCGGAATCTGCACCAGGATGCCGGCGCCGTCGCCGGCGCGCGGATCGGCGCCGACCGCGCCGCGGTGTTCGAGGTTGCACAGAATGCTGAGCGCATCGGCGACGATCTGATGCGACTTCTTGCCCTTGATGTTGGCGATGAAGCCGACGCCGCAGGAATCTTTCTCGAGCGAGGGGTCGTACAGGCCTTCGGCCGGCGGACGCCAGCTGAACTCGCGCGCGACTTCGGCCGGTTTCGAGGCCGGGGCCGCCGACAGCGCATCCGTCACGATGTTTTCGCTTGCGAACTCCGACCCGCTCATCTCACGTCCTCTCAATAAGGCGAAGCGCCTCACCGTCCGGTGGCGCACCTTGGGCGTTTGCGGCACCCACCGGGCCACCGCTCGTCCTCCGCGAGCCGCAATTTCGTAAATTCAGGCCTGGGCGTCCGGCGTCCCCGACGAACGGCCTTGCCTTTTACTTCCTGGCGCCTGAGCACCATCTTTCGTTGCAATCCCTGTGCCGGGATCGCACCGCAATTAAGACAGTCATGCTGTCCTAACTCAGACCATGCCAAATTTTTTTCTATCACACAAGCGCGTGAAAGTCGCCGGTTGCATGGCAGATCCGTGTGGCCTGCGGGGATAACCGGCCCGCCCCGGATTTGGAGTAAACGCGCCGCGATCCGGCCCAAGGACCGCCGGATTTGGCAAACATGTTGCCGGCGGGACCAACGAGCGAAAACGCTCAGAGGAGTAGCAGGAGCGATTATCCGATGAAGCTGTTCGCAGGATGGATCATATCGGCCGGACTGGTGGTGGCGGCCGGCACCGCCAATGCGCAAGTGCTGGCGCCCTACGAAGGCGCGCGCTCGCCATATCGGGTGGTGTCCGACATCGGCGGTCCCTATGCCGCGATGCCGCCGGAAGCGCGAATTCCTGACTATCGGCCTGGTTACGGCCCGCGATTGTTGCCGCCGCATGAGGTCTACACGGTGCTGCGCGACAGCGGATTTTCGCCGCTCGGTATTCCGGTGCGGCGCGGCTTGTTCTACACGATTTCGGTGATCGATCGCGGCGGCGACGACGGGCGGCTGGTGATCGACGCCCGCACCGGGCGGATCCTGCGTTTCCTGCCGGCGAACCGGATGGGTGACAATTTCGATGCCGCCCTGACGACCACCTACGGCCCGCCCGGCCCGCCGTCGGCCGGCGCGCTCAGGGGCGAGCCGCGCCCGCCGCGCGCCGCACCGAAGGTTGCAAGCCGCACGCCCGGGGTGCCGGTTCCGAAGCCGCGCGCCGGCGAAGCCAGGCCGCTGGCCGCCGCGCCGCCGGCCGTGCAGCCAGCTCAGCCAGCTGCCGTGCCGCCAGCCCAGCAGTCGGCTGCGGCGGTGCCGGCGAAACCGGCCGATCCGCAGACCACCGGCCAGACCACGGCTCCCGCAGCCGCCCCGGCTGTCGAGGCCAAGCCCGCGCCGCAGATCCTGCCGACCCAGGACATGCCGAAGGCGCAGGGGCTGGAGTAGAGGGGAGCCCTCATCCTTAAGGAGCGTCGCGCAGCGATGCGTCTCGAAGGCCGCGGGCGGGCGGCACATCCTTCGAGACGCCGCGCGAAGAGGCGCGGCTCCTCAGGATGAGGTCACTGCCCGTTGAGAAAAGAAAAACGCCCCGGTTTCCCGGGGCGTTTTCGTTTCAGCCAATATCTGCTGAAAACCGGCCGTCGTTACGCGGCGGCTTTTTCGGCCGAGCCGTCGACCACCTGCGGAGCGACCGCGCTCGTGGTCGCGATCGGAATGCTGCGCGGCTTCTTGGCTTCAGGAATCTCGCGCACGAGATCGACGTGGAGCAGGCCGTTTTCGAGCGAGGCGTTCTTCACCTGGACGAAATCGGCAAGCTGAAAGGCGCGTTCGAAGGCGCGCGCCGCGATGCCGCGGTACAGCACTTCGGCCTTGCTGCCGTTCTCATTGGCGGATTTTTCGCCCTTGATCGTCAGGGTGTTTTCCTTGGCGACGATCGAAAGCTCGCCCTGCGAGAAGCCGGAGACGGCGACCGAAATCCGGTAGGTGGTCTCGCCGGTGCGCTCGATGTTGTAGGGCGGATAGCCGGGGCTGCCGTCGGAGGCGGCCTGATTGAGCAGCGAAAAGAAGCGGTCGAAGCCGACGGTGGAACGATAAAACGGGGTGAGATCGTAGTTGCGCATAGGGTAGTCCTCCATTGAGCGACCGTTGAGTAAACCCGCCCGCCATCGGGCCGGGCATTTGTCATCGTGCAGCCCCAATGGTCCGTTCCCGAGACACTGGTAGCGGCCTGCACGAAGGTGATATGGGAGGGCGACAAGCGCGTTCAAGAAGCGGGGACCTGCCGCTTTTTTCACGCCCCCACCCTTGATTTTCCAAGCCCTTTACCTAGCCGGTCCCCTCCATGACGCTGGTCTCGATTCCCGCCAATCCGGTTCCGGACAATGTCGTCACCGGCACCATCAAGACGCCTGACGGCGCCGAGCTGCGCTTCGCGCGTTGGGCGCCGCCGGCCGGCCGCAAGGGCACGGTCTGCGTCTTCGCCGGCCGCACCGAGCAGATCGAGAAATACTTCGAGACCGTGCGCGACCTGCGCGACCGCGGTTTTGCGGTGGCGATGATCGACTGGCGCGGGCAGGGCCATTCGTCGCGGCGGCTACGCGATCCGCGCAAGGGCTATGTGCGCGATTTTGCCGATTTCGAGATCGACGTCGAAACCTTCGTGCAGCAGGTGGTGCTGCCGGATTGCCCGCCGCCGTATTTCGCGCTGGCGCATTCAATGGGCGGCGCGGTGATGCTGCGGGTCGCGCATGCCGGCAAACGCTGGTTCGACCGCATGGTGCTGTCGGCGCCGATGATCGATCTGCCCGGCCGCGCCACCTCGCTTGCCTCCGTCGCCCTGCTGCGCACCCTTCGCCTCACCGGGCAGGGCGGCCGCTACGTTCCCGGCGGCAGCGACGCCCTGACCGGATCGGAATCCTTCGTCAACAATCCCTTCACCAGCGACCCCGTGCGCTTCGCGCGCAACGCCGCCATCCTCGAGGAGGACCCGACGCTCGGCCTCGGCTCGCCGACGGTGGCCTGGGCCGATACCGCCGTTCGAACCATGCGCGGTTTTCGCGCGGCCAATTATCCACTGCAGATCCGCCAGCCGATCCTGATGCTGGCCGCCTCCAGCGACACCATCGTCTCGACCTCGGCGATCGAGGAATTCGCCTATCATTTGCGCGCCGGCTCGCACCTGGTGATCGCCGGCTCCCGGCATGAGATCCTGCAGGAGCAGGACCGCTACCGCGCGCAGTTCTGGGCCGCGTTCGACGCCTTCGTGCCGGGCACGCCGCTGTTCAAGTGAGCGCGATGACGCGAAGCAATCTCGGCGTCGTCCTCGCGCTCGGCACCACGCAGACCATCGCCTGGGCGTCGAGTTACTATCTGCCCGCCATTCTGGCGGCGCCGATCGCGCGCGAGCTCGACGTGACGCAGACCCTGGTGTTTGGCGCGCTGTCCGGCGCGCTGGTCATTTCCGGAATTCTCGGGCCGCGCATCGGGCACACCATCGACATGGTCGGCGGCCGAGGCATGCTGGCGGTCTCGAACGGCGTTCTGGCGCTTGGCCTTGGCCTGCTTTCATTCGCTACCGGCCCGCTGCTGCTGTTTACGGCGTGGATCGTGATCGGCGTCGGCATGGGCATGGGCCTGTACGAGGCGGCCTTCGCCACCCTGACGCGGATTTACGGGATGGCGGCGCGAAGGCAGATCACGGGCATCACCCTGATCGCGGGGTTCGCCAGCACCGTCGGCTGGCCTTTGACGGCCTGGCTCGAGGCCCGTTACGGCTGGCGCGCCACCTGTCAGTGCTGGGCGCTGATCCACCTCCTGCTGGCGCTGCCGATCAACCTCACGCTGCCGCGCGCGACGTCGCCGGTTCCGGTCACCGAAGAGGCGATCGCGCCGCGCAGCGCGCGCGAGACTTCGCTGATCATGATGGCGCTGGCCTATGTCTTCGCCGCCACCGCCTTCGTCAGCTCCGGAATTTCAGCGCTGTTGCCGACCATGCTGACGCAGTTCGGCGCCACGCCGGCCACCGCCCTGCTGGCGGGCGCGCTGATCGGGCCGGCCCAGGTCGCCGCCCGTCTCTTCGAGGCCGGATGGCTGAGCAAGTATCATCCGCTGGTTTCCGCCAGACTAGCGACGCTGATGAATCCGTTGGGTGTGCTCGCGCTCCTGATCGGGGGCCCGGTGGTGGCGCCGCTGTTCGCGGTGCTCTATGGCGCGGGCAACGGCATTCTCACCATCGCGCGGGGCACGCTGCCGCTGGCCCTGTTCGGCCCCGAGGGTTTCGGCAAGCGCGTCGGACTGCTCTCGCTGCCGGCGCGCGCCACCGGCGCCATCGCGCCGCTCGCGATCGGGCTGATGACCGAGTATTTCGGCACCGGCGCGCTCTGGTTCTGCGGGTTTGCCTCGCTCTCGGCGTTCGTGGTGCTGCTATTGCTGAAGACAGCTCGCAAATCGTCGCCATAGACTTCGTTCGCTTGAACCGGTGGCGTCGGCCGGCACCCGGCCGTTGGGGGTCGGTAGCGCCCTTCCATAGCGCTGAAAAATATCCTAGCCTGACATCACGGCGCTCCCGGGGGGACGACCATGCGATCGCGTGTACGAAGATTTGCCCATGTGCTGGAACGCAGTGGGCTTGCGATGGCCGGCGCTGCCGCCGGCCTGTTTGTCGCCGCCCTTGTCGGCTCCAGCATCGCCGCGCTCACGACCCAGGGCTTTCTGCTCATCATGATGATTGCCGGCGCGATCGGGTTCTATCTCGGAATCGACACGCCGCCTTTGCCTTTTCATGAGCCGCACGAGGAGTCTGCCGAGGGCAGAGCTGGCGGCAGGATCGACGCCGCGGAGTTTCTCAGCGCGGTCGGCACCTTTCTTGCGGCGCTGACGGCGTTTGTGTCGGTCGGCGTGATCGTGCTGCGCGAGAATCCGCACATGTTCTGGACCGCCATGATCATGGCCGGATGGGTCGCCGGCGTGACGATGCAGATCATTGCGGGAGCCATTGCGCGCATGCGCGCCCGATAGGCAGCGGCTTTCTCCTGCCGATCGCCTTGCCGCGCCCGCGAACTGGAAAAATCAAGTCTCATGTTCGGCATTCACGAATTCTGGCTCTTCATCCTCTCCGGCCTGCTGCTCAACATCACGCCGGGACCGGATACCGCCTATATCATCGGCCGCAGCGTGCAGATGGGCTGGCGCGGCGGTGCGGCGGCGGCGCTCGGCATCTGCACCGGCTGTCTGGTGCATGTGTTTGCCGCGGCACTAGGCCTGTCGGCGCTGCTGGCGGCGTCATCGGTCGCATTCACCGTGGTGAAATGGGCGGGTGCTGCCTATCTCTGCTTCATCGGCATCCAGTTGTTGCTGTCGCGGCCGGGCGCGATGCCGTCAGCCGATGCGGCGCCGGCCAGTGACGCGATCTCGCTGCGTCAGGTGTTCTGGCAGGGCGCGCTGACCAATGTGCTGAACCCGAAAGTGGCGCTGTTCTTTCTCGCCTTCCTGCCGCAATTCGTGGCCGCGGATTCGCCGCACAAGGCCGCCGCCTTCGTGCTGCTCGGCCTGATTTTCATTTTCAACGGCATGCTGTGGTGTCTCGGCGTGGCTGCGTTCGCGGCGCGCGCCGCCCGCAGCATCCGGCAATCCGGCCATGCCTTGCTCTGGATCAATCGTGCGCTGGGCGGGCTGTTCATCTATCTCGGCGTCCGCATCGCGCTGCTCCAGACGCGGTGACGTGGAGGCAAGCGCCCTAATTTGAGGCGCTGCTGCCCGCAATTTGCGCGTACCGGAAATGGCGAAATCGCCGAAGCTTGGCCGTGCGGTGACGAGGAGCGCGCGGTGAAGACTTTCATTCGTGTGGTTGAATTATGGGTTCCGGACCGGACCCGGACACGGCTGGAATTCGGCGGCGCGCTGTGCAGCGACGAGTTCGCCGAATTCCGGGCGCTCAGCGAAAATACCCTGTTCGCCTATGGCGAGGGGCTGCCCGGCAAGGCCTGGGCATCAGGCCATCCGATCGTGCTGACCGAGTTCGCCAATTCCTATTTCAAGCGCACCGACGAGGCGAAGGAAGCCGGCCTGACCTGCGGCGTCGCACTGCCGGTATTCGCCGGCGAGTTCCTCACCGCCGTATTGGTGCTGTTCTGCGGCGACGACGCCAGGCATGTCGGCGCCATCGAGCTGTGGCACAACGACCTTTCGGTCTCGCACGAAATGGGACTGGTCGACGGCTATTACGGCACTGCGGACATGTTCGAATTCAATTCGCGGCACACCAAATTTCCGAGCGGGTTCGGCCTGCCGGGTCGGACCTGGAAAGCGGGCATGCCGCTGATCATCAAGGACCTGCATAATTCAAAGGTTTTCTTGCGTTGGGAGGAAGCTTCCGAAATCGGCATCAATTGCGGCGTCGGCATTCCCTACCGGACTTCGGCGGAAGAGACCTGGGTCATGACCTTGCTGTCGGCGCAGGCGACGCCGATCGCGCAGCGATTTGAAATCTGGGTGCCGAACGCGGATCGCAGCGCGCTGGTGTTTCAGTCCGGCGACTGCAGCAAGGGCACCGATCTCGATGCGCTGTATGCCGCAAAGACTCTCGGCAAGGGCGACGGCTCGATCGGCGGCGCCTGGGCGACCGGCATGCCGGCCCTCTGCGAAAACCTGCAGCACGATCAATCGATCGCGGCGGCGCTGGCGCGTGCCGCCGGGATGAACCAGATGGTCGCCCTGCCGGTGATCGAAAAGGCCGAGCTGAAGGCCGTGCTGGCCTGGTACCTCTGAAAGCTGCCCCGATCCATCATTGGTCCGCGGTCTCTGTCGCCGCCCTAAATCCGCCTCGGAGCCAACGCCATAATACACGCTAAGATTGAGCGTGAAATTGAGGTGTTGCCATGGGTCGATGCAATTTGCGTTTCGCGTTGTTGCCGTTGCATACCATGGTCGTCTTGTTGTTTTTGGCGGACCCACACTCGAATGCCGCTGCGGGCCAACAGCTCTCGGCCGCTGATCTCGCCGCCGCCAAGGCCGCCTACCAGCGGCCGGCGCCGCAGCCGGTGGAAAACCCGGCGCTTGTCGAACTCGGGCGGCTGTTGTTCTGGGACCCCCGCGCGTCGGCGTCGGGCCGCACGGCTTGCGTCAGCTGTCACCTGCCGCAGCTTGGCTGGGCCGTGAACGACCCACGCAGCCGCAACGACTCGGGCAAGCTGACATCGCGCAAATCGCCGACGCTGCTCGGCGTCGGCCACCTCGGTTCCGTTCCCAACGGCTGGGACGGTCGCAACGTCAGCCTCGAAGCCCAGGCCAAGGCGTCGATATCAACCGGATCGATGTCGATGCGGGAGACCGAGACGCCGGTGAAAGTCGAAGTCATCGAGCAACGCATTCGCGCTATTCCGGCCTATGTCGAGCGGTTCAAGACAGCGTTGCCGGATGCCCCCGTCAACATCGACGCGATGGTCAAGGCGATCGCCGCCTATGAGGCCGCGTTCGAGCCCGGACCCGCGCCGTTCGACCGCTGGGTCGAGGGCGACGAGGCGGCGATTTCGGAGCCGGCCAAGCGCGGCTTCGCGCTGTTCAACGACAAGGCGCTTTGCTCCTCCTGCCACGTCGGCTGGCGCTTCACCGATGACGGGTTCCACGATATCGGAACTTCTACCACCGACCTCGGCCGCGGACGCGAAGTCAAGGACGACCCGCAGCTGCAATACGCTTTCAAGACGCCGACCCTGCGCTCCGTGGCGTTGCGCGCGCCGTATATGCACAACGGCTCGCTGGCCAACCTTGACGCCGTCATCAGGCATTATCAAAAGGGCGGACTGGATCGTCCGAGCCGCTCACCGATGATGATGCCGATCGAGCTCGATGACGGGGAGCGTGCCGATCTGGTCGCCTTTCTGACAACGCTGACCGGATCGCCCGAGGGCGACGCCGCACCCAGGCTCCCGGATTAGGCGCTCCAGAACGTAGCTTAGGCCCGCATGTTATAAACCGTGCTGCCCACGAGATAGAGCCCGAGCAGTATCATCGCGATCAGGAACCAGCGGCGGAACGCTTCCGGCTGCATCCGCGAGCGCACCGCCTGGCCGATGAACATGCCGGCAAAGGCGGCCGCCATCGCCACCGCGCCCGGCAGTGCGGTTGCCGTGGTCAGCAGGCCTGATGCGGTGAGATTGAAAGCCAGCGCCACCGTAGCGACGGTGAAGAACACCCCGAGCGCCTGCACCAGCTCGTCCTTTTCCATGCCGATCGCCTGCATGAACGGCATCGACGGGATCACCTGCACGCCGGTCGCTGCGGAAACCAGGCCGGTGATGATTCCGACGATGCCTCCAACCCAGCCTTCGTTGCGGCGCGCGACGTGGAACGTGAATTTGTTGAGCCCGATGATCGCATAGATCACCAGCAGCACGCCGAGCACGATGGTGCCGTAGCGCGCATAGGGCCCGGTCAGCATGTCCGCGTTCAGCCAGATGCCGATCACGGTGCCCACCATCAGCGGCCACAGCCGGCGGATGATGTCGCGCAGATAGGGGCCGACGAATGTCTGCCAGATATTGGTGATGATGGCCGGCACGATCACGATGGCGAGCGCGTGTGAGGGCTGCATCGTCACCGCGAGCAGGCCCATCGACACCGTCGGCAAGCCGAGCCCGATCACCCCCTTGACGAATCCGGCGAGCAGGAAGGCGGCGGCGATCAGAAGCAACAGAGGTTCGAACATAGGATCACATTGACCGATCGAGGCTGCCGGCACAATCTGGAGCTTACGGAGCCAGCCTTCGGCCATGACGAAGGCAAGGAGCCACGCGCACCCAACCTCATCCTGAGGAGCGGCCTCTTGGCCGCGTCTCGAAGGATGAGAAACACGGGCTTTCATGGTTCGAGACGGCGCACCGACAGCGAAGCTGTCGGTGCGCCTCCTCACCATGAGGATCAAGGATCACGGGAACCTGCCATGCGTTTCGACCTGGTCGACCTGCAACTGTTCATCGCCGTGGCCGAGGCGCGCAGCATCACCGGCGGTGCCGAGCGCGCCCATCTGGCGCTGGCGTCGGCCAGCGCGCGGATCAAGGGATTGGAAGCGGCCCTCGGCACTGATCTGGTGAAGCGTGGCCGGCGCGGCATCGAGCTGACCGCGGCGGGCGAAAGCCTGCTCGATCATGCCCGCATCATCCTGCACAATGTCGATGCGATGCGCGGCGACCTCGCGGCTTACGCCGGTGGCACCAAAGCCACGATCCGCCTGCTCACCAACACCTCGGGGTTGTCGGAATATCTGCCGAAGACACTGGCGGCCTTTCTCGGCCTTCATCCGCATCTTTCCATCGATGTCGAGGAGCGCGAAAGCGCCGACATCGCCCAGGCCATCGTATCCGGGGCCGCCGATCTTGGGTTGGCGGCCGAGCATGCCTTGCCGGATACGATCGAGCGGATTGCCTTCAGCGACGACCGTCTGGTGCTGGTCGCCGCGCGCGGCGACGAGCTGGCAAAACGGCGGCAGGTTGATTTTCGCGAAGTGACCGGCCGCGACTTCATCGGCCTGACCACGGCGAGCGCGCTGCATGCGCATATCGCCGGGCATGCGGCGCGGCTCGGCGCGCGTCTGCGCTTCCGGGCTCGGCTCAACAATTTCCATTCGATCGGCCAGATGGTGGCGGCCGGCATCGGCATCGCCGTGATGCCCGAAGTCGCGGCCCGGCGCTGCGCAAAATCGATGCGGATCGGCCTGGTGCGGATTCGCGACCCCTGGGCCAGCCGCAAGCTCGTGATCTGCGCCCGCAGCTTCAAGGCGCTGCCGCGGCCGGCGCAGCAATTGGTGGAGCATTTGCGCAAAGTCGCGCAGCGTTGAAGAAGATCGTAGCCCGGATGAAGCCAACGGTCGGCGCCAAGCGCCGCACGTTGGCGCAATCCGGGACCAGTCTCACCCGGATTTCGCCATCGGCCGCGCATGCGCGCGACCTCCTGGCTCCATCCGGGCTACATAGTCTGCATTTTGAGAGAGACTCCAAGGAGACCAAAATGCTGAAGGTTTGGGGACGGCGCAGCTCGTTCAATGTCCAGAAGGTGATGTGGCTGGTCGGCGAGCTCGGTCTCGAACACGAGCATATCGACGCCGGCGGCAGCTTTGGCGGTCTCGATATGCCGGATTTCCTGGCGATGAATCCGCATGGCCGGGTGCCCGTGATCAGGGAGGGCGATGCGACGGTATGGGAATCCCACGCCATCCTGCGCTACCTGGCGGCGCGCCATGGCGCCGGGCAATTCTGGTCCGCAGATCCCGCTGCTCGCGCCGTTGTCGATGGCTGGATGGACTGGTCGCAGACCGCATTGCAGCCGGATTTCTTGAACGGCGTATTCTGGGGATTCTATCGAACGCCGGAGCACAAGCGCAACTGGCCGGCGATCAATGCCGCGCTGGCACGCTGCGCCGGGCATTTTGCCAAGCTCGACCGCCTGCTCGAGGGCCGGCCGTTCCTGCTGGGGGATGCGTTGACGCTCGCGGACATCACCGCCGGCACGTCGCTGTACCGCTATTTCGAACTGGAGATCGAGCGCCCGGACCTGCCTCAGGTCGAGCGCTGGTACCGCGCGCTGCAGCAGCGTCCGGCCTATCGCGAGCACGTCATGATCCCGTTCGGCGAACTGCGCGGACGGCTCGACTATTGATGGAGCCGCCCCGCCTAGCTGTTCAACAACTTGATCGCCGCTTCGTGCACGCGCGGATCGCCGGCGGCGATGATGCGGCCGCCGCTCTGGGCGGGCTTGCCGTCCCAGGTGGTGACGACGCCGCCGGCGCCGGTGATGATCGGGATCAGGGCCGCGATGTCGTAGGGTTTCAGCTCGGTCTCGATCACGAGGTCGAGGTGGCCGGCGGCCAGCATGCAATAGGAATAGCAATCGCCGCCGTAGCGGACCAGCCGTGCCGCGCCTTCGACGCGGCCGAAGGCGGCGCGGTCGGAAGCGTTCATCAGCAGCGGGCTGGTGGTGAACGCGGTCGCCTCGCCGAGCGAGGCGCAGCGCCGCACCGCCAGTTTCCGCTCGCCCGACGGGCCCTGATAATTTGCCGAGCCGCTGTCGCCGTAAAAGCGCTCACGGATGAACGGCTGGTGCATCATCCCGAACACCGGCGTCCCCTTGTGCAACAGCGCGATCAGGGTGCCCCAGATCGGAAACCCCGCGATGAAGGATTTGGTGCCGTCGATCGGATCCAGCACCCAGACATATTCGGCGTCCTCGTTCTCGCTGCCGAATTCCTCGCCGACGATGCCGTGCTGGGGGAAATTGCCCTTGATCAGCCGCCGCATCACCGCCTCGGCGGCGCGGTCGGCCTCCGTCACCGGATCGAAATCGTGGCTGTTGCTCTTGTTGTCGATCGAGAGCGAGGTCCGGAAGAACGGCAGGATGGTTTCGCCCGACGTGGTCGCGAGGCGGCCGATAAAGGCGGTAAAGTCGATGACCGTCACGGTGGTTCCTTCGGGAATGGAGCGGGGATGTTCTTGCGCCCTTGCCTAGCCCAATCCGGCGGGCCGCGCACCGGTGACGCACACATTATACAGCGGCCGATACCGCTGCCCGCGGCAGCTTTCGGTCCGAATCAGTTCCGGAATCAGCCCGGATCGCGGTGTATTTTCCGGTGGCACCACCGATCACGAAATCGAGAGGTTGAAGCCGGGTGTTCGACGGCGATGTGATCGCCGAGGCGACACCGCGACGAAGCCACTGAAACAGCTAGGAAAACTGCTGGTATACATTGTACATCTGCAGCCCAGCCATGCGTATTTTGCACCGCAAATGAGTCAAAAACCCTTGCACTTTGTGCAGCGCGGTCGCATATTGTTGCGGTGCGGTAGCGCCTCGCGCTATCGCTGCCCTCCTTGGGCGTTTCCTCCCTAGACTTGGGCCGCTTGTTCATTCAAGCGGCCCTTTTTTCTTGGGTGGCTGTCATTCCGGGGCGATGCGGAGCATCGAACCCGGAATCCAGAAGTTGTTGATCGAGATTCCGGGTTCGCTCCCTTCGGTCGCGCCCCGGAATGACGATCCGTGAGAGATCCTACTCCGCCGCGGCCTGGAACGGGCCGAGATCGCCGAGCGGAACCGCGGCCAGCGCATCGGCCAGTGCGGCGAAATCCGCGGTCACCTGGCGGAACCTGGCGCTGCGTTCGCGCCGCCGCTCGTCCATATAGATCGCCCGGTTGAGCTCGAGCTGGATGGTGTGCAGTCCGGATGCCGGATTGCCGTAATGCTCGGTGATGAACCCGCCGGCATAGGGCTTGTTGCGCCCGACCGAATAACCCAGCGCGGTCATGGTTTCCTCGACCATGTCGGGCAGCAGGGCGGCGCAGCTGGTGCCGTAGCGATCGCCGATCACCATGTCCGGCCGCCGCGGCTCGTCGCGCGATACGCCGACCGAGGGCATCGAATGGCAATCCACCAGGATCACGGTGCCGAACGCCTGATGCGCCTTGTTGATCAGCCGGCGCAGCGCGCGGTGATAGGGCTTGTACAGCGCCTCGATCCGCGCCAGCCCGTCATCGACCGAAAGCCGCTCGCGATAGATCTCCTGGCCGTCGCCGACCACGCGCGGGATGGTGCCGAGACCGCCGGCCACCCGCATCGAGCGGGTATTGGCGAAGCTCGGCAGCCGGCCTGCGAACATCCTGGGATCGAGTTCGTAGGGCTCCCGGTTGACGTCGACATAGGAGCGGGGAAAGTTGACCCGGACCGTCGGAAAGCCGCGATCGCTCAAGTCAGCGATCAGTTCGTCCATGAACGAATCTTCGGAGCGGCGCAGTGCGGCCATGTCGATCCGTGACGCGTCGAGGAATTCGCGCGGATAGACCGAGCCGGAATGCGGGGAATTAAAGATGATCGGCGCCCGCCACTCAGCCGGCTCCACGATCTCGAACGGAGGCGACAGTTCGCCATCAAACTGGGGCATCGTCGGGCGCCGTCCCTGCAATCCGCTGCTCTGGATGCGTCGATTCTGCCAGAAAAACGGTGTTCTTATGAGACGGCATTGTCGGTAATCACAATCATTCTGCCAAGCGAAAAAAGATTGAAACGCCCTGGAACGCTTCCCAGGGGCCGAAAACCCCCGGCTTCATTGCCTTGCGGCGCATTCCAGTCCAGAAATGGCGCCGTCCGCCGCCCGACCGCGCGCCCCCTTTAACCCAAATTTACCCTCTGTCGGGCTTAGTGGGTGAACTGATCCTCCAATTCGGATTCGACGACCCATCCCCATGCACAAAATCCTCCTCGCCGAAGACGACAACGATATGCGCCGCTTCCTGGTCAAGGCGCTTGAAAACGCCGGTTTTCAGGTCTCGTCCCACGACAACGGCATGTCCGCCTATCAGCGGCTGCGCGAGGAGCCGTTCGAAATGCTGCTCACCGATATCGTGATGCCTGAAATGGACGGTATCGAGCTGGCGCGCCGCGCCTCGGAACTCGATCCCGACATCAAGATCATGTTCATCACCGGCTTTGCCGCCGTGGCGCTCAATTCCGATTCGGAAGCCCCGAAAAACGCCAAGGTGCTGTCGAAGCCGGTCCACCTTCGCGAATTGGTCAGCGAAGTGAACAAGATGCTGGCGGCCTGATCAGGTCGCTTATTACCGGTCCAGCGTGCTTGCCTGCCCGCTTTGGAGCCGATATACGGACCCCACCCGTGAAGAACACCCTGTGAGGGGCGCGTAGCTCAGCGGGAGAGCACCTCGTTGACATCGAGGGGGTCACAGGTTCGATCCCTGTCGCGCCCACCATCCAATTCCCCGATCCAGGATATTTCCGGCCGGTTCGGCCGGACCGCCAATCCGGCGGCGGCCGCCAGCATGCGGCCAGCCCGGTTCAGCCAGCCAGGCTCAGATCGAACTGACGATCGGTCACCACCGACGGGGCAAACAGGCATTCCTCGGCCGGCGCCGGCGCGGTCTCATCCCTGACGACGATGGTGACGTTCCAGCCTTCGCTGGCCCATACCCGCGCCTTGGCAATTGCGATCAGCGAACTGTCCCGCTGCATGGTGACGGTCTCGCCGTCTCTCTTCGCCACGATTTCGAACGCCATGTCACTTCCCCGATGCTCACTACAGGGGAATAGGTGTGGTTTAGACGTTTGACTGCAATTCGCCTGCACCGTGTCGATTTGGCGGCGAGGCTGGATCCGAATCGGGCAGCGGGAGGCCAATCGCTCGTGAAGCAGCGGGGCTTATTTGGGCCGAACTTGTGCTGACTGATCTACTTTCTCGATATGTATTTTCAAACGTCCCGATAAAAATTCGGAATGATACTCAGTGATCAAGAAAATAGTCGCAAAATCTCGTGATTGAGTTTGCATCCAAAATTCACTGTTGTTCGCGACGTGCTTTTGCCATCTGATCAGTTGCTTTTCATAGTCACTAGCTGGGTAATTCGAGAGGTCGAGCAACACAGCCTTCTCACTTCGCGGATCAATCGAAAGAAAGCGACCAGACAAAAAACCAAGTTATTACGAGAATGAAGCTGCCGACGTACGCCCCAAGAAATGCAGCAAGAAACCGCTTCTTGCTATTTTTCTCCGGTTGCGTTCCAAGCTCTAAATTCCAAACTAACTCCAGCGCTGTAAGTAGACCGCGTAACGGCCTGAAAAGCCACTTTGACACGCCATCCTTGAGAACTGGTGCTGCCGCGGGTTCCTGTGGAGATGGATTGGTCTCATCAGAAGCTCTGGCGATTTCATTGGAAACCGGTTTGGCTTCTTCATCATCATCGCTGGCACCAGCCGTCATTCTCTGAAATCCAGAAAATGAAAGTGAAAACCATAGGTTATCGAAACGCGCCTTGCAACCTCATATTGCATCGCAGCAATCGGCATTTTTCGCCCGCAGTTCACCTTTGCGTCCGCGTACCACGCGCCACCTAGCGCCGCCTTTGCCGCTGGGGGCTTTGTCGGCGGGGCTCTCGGAGCATCTTTCCAATGGTTGCGGCGCGGCTCACCAATACCAGAACGCGGATTCTCGCCTATAACGCGGACGATGCTGACGTGAGGATGCACTGACAGGGGGCGGCTGACTCACGCAGATCAAAGGGGAGAGGTCAGACCAGTTTCACTTGAAAACCTTTGGCGGCCCACGTTCCGCCTCAGGCCTGCGCGGCGATCCGGCGCGGGGTCTCGTGCACCACCATTTGTCCCAACGGGCAGATCTGCGCCTTGATCTGCTCCGCGACTTCACGCGGGTCCATGTCCGGATTGCACAAGAGGATATCGACCAGCAGCAAATGATACTCCGGCCATGTTGTCAGCACGATGTGCGACTCGCCGAGGAAGATCGCGATGGTGAGACCGTGCGGGACGTAGCGCACTTCGTACTCGCCGACGATGGTGGCGCCCACCGACTGCGCCGCGGTCTTGGCGGCTTCCGCGAGCGCCTTCGCGTCATCGATGATCTCGGGACACTCGTACAGTTCGGCGAGGATATGGGTCATCAGCATCGAGACGCTCCTTCGGTCCGGACCGATCCGAATGCCTGGCCCAACTCGCAATTGTACGGGGTGTGTGCGATAAGGCCCTAGTTAACCGAATTGCCAACGAGATCAAGAAGTAATGGCCGCCACGTCGATTCTGGACCTGATAGCGCAGGCGACGCGTTTGCGCGAGGGATCCGCCGGCGTCCAGGCTTTGCTGCGCGCGGTCTACCGTGCCGGCTCGCTGCGCCTGCAGGATGCCGCGCGCGAGGCGCGGTTGCCGCTGCCGGTGGCGAGCGCGGTGCGCCGCGAGCTGGAAAAGGCCGGGCTGCTCGAACGCAAGCAGGGGCTGTCGCTGACCGGCGACGGCCGCGAATTCGTCGAGCGCGATCTCGGCATGCGAACCCAGCTCGACATCACCTGCGCTACCTGCGCCGGGCATGGCATCGTCATCCCGGATTCCCTCAAAGCCGAAGTCGAACGTCTGGCGGAGATCATCACCGGCGCGCCGTCGGTCGACGTCACGCTCGACCAGGCGCCCTGCATGCCCGACACCGCGATGCGCCGCGCGCTGTTGATGCTGCAGAACGGCGCGCTCGAGGGCAAACGCGTGCTGCTGCTCGGTGACGACGATTCGGTGTCGATCGCGATCGGCTTGCTGGGCCGCGCGCTCCGCAAGAACGACCTTACCAAGGGCGATCTCACCCGCGGCGTCACCGTCGTCGATGCCGACGAACGTCGCATTTCGTTTCTGCGCGAGGCCGCTGCGCGCGAGCAGCTGGCTCTCGACGTCGTCCATCACGATCTGCGCCATCAGTTGCCGGCGGGCCTGCTCGGTTCGTTCGACACGATCGAGACCGACCCGCCCTATACGCTGGAAGGCGCGCGGCTGTTTCTGGCCCGCGGCTGCGAAGCGCTGACGACGGAAGCGGACGGCCATTGCTTCTTCTCTTTCACGCACTGGCCCGCGTCGCAGATGCTGGAGCTGCAGAAGGTTTTTACCGAACTCGGTCTCGCGGTGCGCGCGGTGTGGCCAAACTTCAACCGCTATGCCGGCGCCAGCATGCTCGGCAATCTCGGCCAGCTGATCGAACTCGTCCATGTCGCAGGATCGGCCACTGCGTTGCCGGATTTCAGCGGCCCGCTCTATACCGCCGAGGTCAATCCACGGCTGCGCGTCTATGCCTGCACCGATTGCGGCAAGGAGATCGTGCTCGGCGAGGACGGTATCCCGGCCACTATCGAAGAAGCCAAGATTGCAGGCTGCCGCTCTTGCGGCGGGCATGTGTTCCGCCGGCAGTCGGTCCGGACGTCATGAACGGCGCGTCTGCCAACTGAGTTCGGCGCCGGTGCGCCAAAGAATATCAATCTGATGGGTATGAAAAATGTCTGACAAACCAAGTTTCCGTCTGCGTCCCCTCGAGGAAAAGGATCTCGCGACCGTCGCGGTGTTCGAAGGGGAAATCGCCAAAATCTCGTTTCCCGACGATCCGATCACGGACGTCAATTTCTACGTCAAGAAGCTGAAGCAGCTGATGGCCAACAAGGACGCCGCCGCCTTCGTCGCCGAGAGCGGCGGCGAAGTGGTCGGTTGGGCCAATGTCAGCCAGCGGCAGAATTTCATCACCAAGGAAAAATACGCCGACTTCCACAGCATCTACGTCGCGCCCTCGCAGCGCGGCGGCGGCGTGGTGGCGGCGCTGGTCGAGGCGGTGTTCGACCACTGCCGAAAGAAAAACATGGGCAAGGTGGTGTTCCGCACCCGCGCCGACAACGAGCGCATGAAGTCGGTGCTGGCCCGCGTCGGCTTCGTGCCGACGCAGATCTACTACGAGAAGGCGTTCGACAAAGAGGGCGGGGAGTAGACGGCGCTGCTCTTGCTCCCCGCCCTCCACGCGCCCTTGCGCGTGGCGGGGCGGGGTCGGGGGTGGGGGGTGCCTCAGCAAATTCGTGGGCAGTTGTACGCGCCTACGACTCGCACTGAGTGCGCCGATATACCCCCCACCCCCGACCCCTCCCCACCGCTGCGCGGGGGGAGGGGAGAAGAACAGTTCACCGCGCCGGCATCATGAACACATCATAACGTACCGTCTTGCCGCCGATCGAGTGCGACGGTTTTCGCAAGCCCTCCAGCGGCGCCGCGCGCAGCGGCCATTTCAGCACCACGCGCCTGCAGTCGGTGGCCAGCGCCGCCTGCATCAGCTCCAACGCGTCGGGATCGGTCCCGACCAGCTCGCGCAGCAGCCGCATCTCCTGCTTCACTTCAGCGCTGTTGGTGCGCGGCGGGTGCATCGGATCGACGATCACGGTATCGGCGCGCAGGCCGGGCAGCAGGTCGCGGGCATCGCCTGATATCAATGTCATTCGCGCCACCACGGCGGCGAGTTCGGGGTTTTCAGCCGCCGCCCGCGCCAACGCATCGCGCAAGTGGTCATGAACTTCCCGGGAGCGCTCCAGCAGGGTGACCTGGGCGCCGATTGTGGCGAGCATAAACGCATCGCGGCCGAGTCCGGCGGTGGCGTCGATGATGGTCGGAACGGTGCCCTTGCCAAAGCCGGCGGCCCGCGCCAGCGCATCCTTGCGCGAAGCGCCGGACCTGAATCGATAGCCGACGGCACCGTTGACGAAGTCGAACGCGGATTGCAGCTGGCTCGTGCTCAAGGAAACGCAGTCCCGGTATGCCTGACCCTACGGCTCCACGGCATAGCAGCCTGCTTAACAAACTCCCAACAATTTTCGGCAAGTTGCGCGCGCCGATAACCTTCATAAGTTAGGTTAAATTCAGAGCGCGATTGCGGTCCGCGCGCGGCATTGTATTGATCATTGCATGTCCAATTCATTTCACACCGCCGACAAGGGTACGCACCGCCGGGTCATGCTGGTCGGCCTGATGTTTTGCGCCGCCTTTGTCGCGTTCTCCTTCTTTGCCCGCGAGCAGCCCGCCAACACCTACGTTCTCCAGAAGGCCGACAAGCTGGTTCGTACCGCCGGCGCGCCACCGCTGGCGAACTAAACAGCTGCGAAGGCCCGGCTGAATTGCCTGCGGCCGGGTCATCCCGCAGCCGGACTGGCCCCGCGCTGCCGCGCCGCCAGCTGGCGGATCAGCCGTGCGACGATTTGCGCCGCATCGGATGGCGGATGGTGCGAACTCAGCGACATCCAGGTGGTCTGCAGGATCTTCGGCCTCAGAATCGGAATCGCGACCAGTTCGCCCGCCGCGATCTCCCGCGAAAATACCTCGCGTGGCGAGATGGTGGCGAGGTCGGAGGCGAGCAGGACGTCGCGGATCAACGGGGTGGAGCCGGCCTCGAAGCGGATGTCGAGTTCGAAATGCTGCGACGCCGCCAGGCCCGTCAGCACGCTGGTCAGGCTGTTGGGACGCACCGGCAGCGCCAGCGGGATTTCAGCCAGCGATCGCACCGCCAGTTCGCGGCGGCGCGCCATCGGATGATCGCGCCGCGCGATCAAATGCACCTCGGCGCGGGCCAGCGCCTCGGCATTGGCGACCCGGCCGCGCCGGTAGCGATTGTAGATCGCGATCTCGACGCGTCCCGAGGCCAGCCATTCCTCGACCTGGCCGCTATAGGCTTCCAGCGCGCGCAGCCGGATGCCTGGCGCGCTGCCGCGCAGTTCGGCGGCGAGCGATGCGACCAGTCCGCGCGATGCCACCGGCACCGCCCCGAGCGTGACTTCGCCGTGCGGCTCGGCGCGCTCGCCGCGCGCAGCGTCGATCCAGGCGGCGGCGTCCGCGACCAGCGCGCGGGCCCGCGGCAGCATGCGTTCGCCGAGTTCGGTCAGCACCACGCCGCGCCCGGTGCGGTGAAACAGCCGCCCGCCGATGCCGCGCTCCAGCGCCGAAATCTGGCGGCTCAGCGCCGACTGCGCGCTCGCCGTGATCGCGGCCGTCCGGGCGTAGCTGCCGTTGGCCGCGACGTCGACGAAGGTCTTGAGCTGTTTGATATCCATCGATTTGTGAAATGCGATTCTGGCAATTCTGGTTTATCGGAAGTGACTATATCGCATGACAGAGGCGGCGGCTAGGCTCAGTGAATGGCTGCTTCCTCCATTGCGATCCCGACGCCTGCTCCGACCGGTCCTTTGGCGGGACTGCGGGTGCTCGACATCTCCACGGTCGTCGCCGGCCCGTTCGCGTCCGCCCTGCTCGGCGATCTCGGCGCCGACGTGCTGAAAGTGGAAATACCCGGGGTAGGCGACGCGCTGCGCCGGCTGGCGCCGCATAAGGACGGCGTGCCGCTGTGGTGGAAGGTCACCAACCGCAACAAGAAGGGCATCACCCTCGATCTGCGCAAACCGGACGGCAAGGAACTGCTCGGCCGCCTCGTCGCGGAGCATGACGTTCTGGTCGAGAATTTCCGCACCGGGACGCTGGACGAATGGAGCATCACCCGGGACTGGTTGCAGGCGATCAACCCGCGGCTGACCATCCTGCGCGTCACCGGGTTCGGACAGACCGGACCCTATCGCAACACCCCCGGCTTCGCCCGCGTGTTCGAGGCGATGAGCGGCTTCACCCGGATGTGCGGCGAGGAGGGCGGCACGCCGCTGCATCTCGGCTATCCGATCTCGGACGCGGTCGGCGGCCTGTTCGGCGCGATCGGCGTGCTCGCCGATCTCTACCGGCTGAAGAGCGATCCTTCGCTGCGCGGCCAGGAGATCGATTGCTCCGTCACCGAGGCGATGATGCGCACGCTGGATTTCCTCGCCATCGAATATGACCAGCTCGGCACCGTGCGGACCCAGAGCGGCAACCGCAGCCAGTACGCCGCACCCGGCAATATCTACGCGACCTCGGACGGCAAATGGGCCTCCATCGCGGCATCGACGCAAAGCATCTTCGAACGATTCTGCGCAGCGCTCGACCTGCGGGATCTGCTCGGCGATCCGCGCTTTGTCGATAATCCATCGCGGGTGAAAAACTGGCAGGCGATCGACGCCATCGTGCGCGAGGCCATCTCCCGCCTGACGCTGGACGATCTGCGCGGCCGCCTGCACGCGCACGAGGTCGGCTTCTCACCGATCTACGATGCCGCCGATATCTTCGCCGACCCCCACTTCATCGCGCGCGAAGCCATCGTCAGCGTGGCCGACGACGAACTCGGCGATGTCAGGATGCAATGCGTGGTGCCGCGGTTCTCGGAAACCCCGGTGTCGGTGCGCTGCGCCGGCCCCGCGCTCGGCCAGCACAATGACGAGACCTATGGTGCGTTGGGATTGACGGCTCAGGAGATCGGGCGGCTGCGCGCCGCCGGAACAATCTGAATAGAATCAAAGGAGGGAGCGACATGCGGGGCTTGCTGGTAGTTGTCACGGCGCTGGTTCTGACCCTGAGCGATGCGCGGTGTGCCGATCTCACGCGCATCCTGGTCGGCTTCCCGCCGGGGCAGGCGACCGACCTGGTCGCGCGCCTGTTGGCCGAGCGGCTCGGTCCGACGCTGGGCGAAACCGTGATCGTGGAAAACCGGCCGGGGCAGGGCGGCAGCATTGCGCTGGCCTCATTGGCGCAGTCGCCGGCGGATGGCCATACGCTGGTGCTGGCGCCGCTGGCCTCGCTGGTGGTCAATCCGCATCTGTACAAATCCGTCGGCTACAACACGCGAAGGGATTTCGCGCCGGTGGCGCTGGTCGCCGATCTGCCGATGCTGCTGGTGGTCAATCCGGAGCTGCCGGTGAAGACCGTCGCTGAACTGATCGCCTATGCCAAGGCCAACCCGGAAAAACTTGCGCATCCCTCATCGGGCAACGGCACGCTGTCGCATCTCGGCATGGAAGTGTTCAAGCAGCGCGCCGGCATCACCATCCTGCATGTGCCCTATCGCGGCAGCGTGCCCGCGATGACCGACCTGATGACCGGGATCGTCGGCGTTGCCATGGACACCGTCGCCGTCACCGAACCGTTCATCCGCGGCGACAAGATGCGGCTGATCGCCAGCGCCTACGGCAAACGTGTCGCGGCCTTCCCCGATACCCCGACCGTGGCCGAGCAGGGCTTTGCGGAAGTCGACCTCTCGGCCTGGCTCGGCATTGTCGCATCATCAGCGACGCCGAAGGCGCGGGTCGATCGTCTGGGGGCCGCGATCAACAGGATCATCCAGTCGCCCGAGATATCAGCGAAATTCACCGGTCTCGGCGCCATCCCGCGCGACGAGGGACCGGCGGCGTTCAGCGCCTTTCTCGCCAGCGAGGACGCGCGCTGGAGCGCGGTCGTCAAGGCCTCGGGCCTGCGGATCGAATGAGACGGATCATCGCAAAGCAGAGGCCGCGGCGACATTGCGCAGGCCCGCGAGCCGCATGATGGACCCCGCCGCCAGCTTCTGCGCGAGTTCCATGCTGCTTTCGTCGTCGGCGCTGTCGGCTTCATCAAGATAAATGTTCGACAACTGCTCGGCGCGGCGCAGCGCGCGGCGCTTGATCGTCTCATGGTCTCCGGGTGCGGGTTCGATGCCGCTTTGGTCTGACGGCGTCAGGAAATTCGGCGGCAGGCGCGAGGGATCCATGGCCAGCAGTTGGTCGCGCTGCGCCGGCGTCAACCCTTGCGACCACGCGATGATATCCCTGAGCAGCAGACTTTCCAGCAGCGCCGCTGATGCCCGCTCGTCGGAAGCCGCGCCGTCATCGGCCGCGGTCTTCTCGCTCCTCCAGGCCAGCCGGCGCTCGCGGCGCCATCGATTGCCGTCGGACAGCGCTTCCCGCGCCAGGCTTTCCGCCGTGAGCCGTACCTGCGGATCTTCGGCGAGTGCGATGACGTAGGTCCAGAATACGAAGGCGCGCTGGCGGTCGCGGGCCGCGAGCGCCCACGCGGTGTAGGGCGTCGCCAGGCTGGAGTTCCCGATCTCGGCGATCTCGGTCGCGGCGACGAGATCGATCGGCGCCCAGCGCAGATCGGAGCCATCGGGGCGCTTGCCGCAGGCGGCGAGGCAGGCCGCGGACAGGCTGTCGCAGCGCTCGCGCTCGCGGGCCGAGAGTACCGGGAACACGGCGTGCACCGGCAGCAGGTGCTCATCGGGCTGCGTGGCCAGTGCGCCGTAGCGCTGCGTGGCCTTCTGCGCCTGATCGAACGCAATGGCATAAAGCTCGCTGAGGCTTGCCACAGGAGCGGGCGGCACGGCGGTCAGCAGCGGCTCTTTGCGCATGTCGGGCCCTCTTTTGAAATAAGTTTGAACCAATCAGACTGCGGCTTGTTTGATCCAGCGCAAGCAGCGGTTCTGCGAGGTGCTCTAGGCTGCTTTTCGGTGCTTGCGATCCAGAACAACGGCGTTCTGCTGACATCTGGAAGAAGCAACTTTGCGAAAATCCGTCAACATTTATGCCCTTTTGGGGATTCTGGCCGTTTTCGGCTGGATTGCCATGCTTGGAGAGGCGCGCGCTGCGGGCCGTCTCGGCGAATACCTTGGCAAGGCAGAGCCGGCCGAACTGGTCGCGGGTGCGAATCGCTTCGGGCCGCCGCAGGGCGATCCGGCGATTGTGCCCGCGCTCAAGGACGATCAACTGCTCGGCTACGTCTACCTCAACTCCGACTTTGCCAATGCGACGGGTTATTCCGGCAAGCCGATCCAGCTTCTGGTCGGCATCACGCCGAAAGGCGTGGTGACCGGGCTCAAGATGGTCGAGCACAAGGAGCCGATCGTTCTCCTTGGCATTCCGGAAAAGCGCGTGGTGGATGCCGTCAATAAATTGATCGGCGCGGACATGGACCGCGTGGCGCGCGGCACTGCGCCCGCCCCGCAGGTCGACATCGTCAGCGGCGCCACGGTCACCGTGCTGGTGATGGGCGACAGCATCGTCCGCTCCGCGACCAAGCTGATCAAGGGAGGCCGGCTCGGCGGTCAGGATGGGGCCGCCGTTGCCGCGGCGCCGCAAGTCAAGAAGGCGATCGATCCCGGCAAAGGCGAGATTCGCGACTGGGAGACCCTTGTCGGCGATGGGTCCATCCGCCGGCTGGTGCTTTCCGTCGACGACGTCAACAAGGCCTTCGAAAAATCCGGCAATGCCGCGGCCGTCGCGCATCCGGAAGAGGGCGACCCGGACGACACCTTTATCGATCTCTATGTCGCCGACGTTGCGGTGCCGGCCATCGGCCGCAGCCTGCTCGGCGAGAACGGATTCAACCGGCTGGCCAGCCGGCTCAAGCCCGGTCAGCAGGCCCTCGTCGTCGCGGGATCAGGGCGTTACTCCTTCAAGGGCGCGGCCTATGTCCGCGGCGGCATCTTCGACCGCGTCGAATTGATCCAGGACACCAACAGCATCCGCTTTCGCGACCGCGACCACACCCGGCTGGGAAGCCTTGAAGCCGAAGGCGCGCCGCACTTTCCCGAAATCGCGCTGTTCGTGCTGCCGCCGGAATTTACCTTCGATCCGACCGAACCCTGGGTGCTGCAACTGCTGGTCCAGCGCGTCGTTGGCGCCAAGGACAAGGCCTGGCTCACCTTCGATCTCGGCTACACGCTGCCGAACGGCTATATCAAGCGCGAACCGATGGCGCCGGCACCGCAGCAGGCGGCCAAATCTTCGGCATCTCCTGCCGCAACGCCGGGAACGCCAGCCGCCGCATCGCCCAGGCCCGCGACAGGTTTCGTCGCCGAAGACGAACCGCTGTGGATGAAGATCTGGCGCGGCAACGTCGTCAGCATCGGCGTAACGGTCGCAGCACTCGGCGCGCTGACCCTGATCTTCTTCTTTCAGAATACTCTGGTGCGCCGCCCCCGGGTCTATGTCTGGGTCCGCCGCGGCTATCTGCTGTTCATTCTGGTCTGGCTCGGCTGGTACGCCAATGCCCAGCTCTCGGTGGTCAACGTCCTGACCTTCGGCAATTCACTGCTGACCGGGTTCTGCGGGGAATATTTCCTGTCGGCGCCCTTGATCTTCCTGCTCTGGGCCGCGATCGCCGCGGGGTTGCTGTTCTGGGGGCGCGGGCCGTTCTGCGGTTGGCTCTGTCCGTTCGGCGCGCTGCAGGAATTGCTCAACAACATCGCCCAGGCGGTCAAGATCCCGCAATACCGGCTGCCATGGGGGCTGCACGAGCGGCTGTGGCCGATCAAGTACATCATCTTCCTCGGCCTGTTCGGCATGTCGCTGTATTCTACCGCGCTCGCCGAGCAACTGGCCGAGGTCGAGCCGTTCAAGACCACCATCGTGCTGA
>NZ_JAUSLT010000102.1 GCF_030646015.1 Bradyrhizobium sp. | reverse complement strand
AGATGTAGTATTTCTCGCCATTGATGACCCATTCGTCGCCGACCAGTTTTGCGGTGGTCGAAATATTCTTGGCGTCGGACGAGGCGACGTTCGGCTCGGTCATGGCATAGGCGGAACGGATCTCGCCGGCCAGCAGCGGCTTCAGCCACTTGTCCTTCTGCTCCTTGGTGCCGACGCGTTCCAGCACCTCCATGTTGCCGGTGTCGGGCGCCGAGCAGTTCATCGATTCCGAGGCCAGCGGGTTCTTGCCGAGTTCGGCGGCGATATAGGCATAATCGAGGTTGCTGAGGCCTTCGCCGGTTTCGGCATCCGGCAGGAAGAAGTTCCACAGCCCCTCGGCCTTGGCCTTGTCCTTGGCCTTCTGCAGCACGTCGAGCTGGCCGGGCGCGAAGCTCCAGCGATCGGCCTTCTTTTCGCCCAGCCGGTAGAATTCAACCGACATCGGCTCGACGGTTTCGCGGATGAACTTGTTGACATGGTCGAACAGCGGCCGCGCCTTGTCGGACATGCGCAGGTCGTTCAACTCGTCGCCGGGATCCATCGCATAGCTCGTGGGCACACTGACGTTCTTGTTCATGTTCTTGATCCTCCCAGGAAAAGCAACTTTACAGCCGCGCCAGGCCTAAGTCTGGCGCTATTTGATCACCGGCGCCGAATTATTGCTGTTTCAAACAATGTTCGACCGCGGCGGCTCAGCCTAGACGGTGCATGGCGCAGATCTTGTTGCCGTCGGGATCGCGCAGATAAGCGAGATAAAGCTTTCCCGCGGGACCTTCGCGCACGCCTGGCGGATCCTCGCAGCTCGTTGCGCCATTGGCGATGCCGGCCGCATGCCAGGCATCGGCCTGCTCGGGCGAAGCGGCGAGAAACCCGATCGTCCCGCCATTGGCAGGGGTCGCGGGCTTGCCGTCGATCGGCTTCGACACCGAGAACACGCCGGTCTTGGTGCGGTAGAAAATCCGGTGGCGGTCCAGCCGGCCGGGGGGAACGCCGAGCGTGCCGAGCAACGCGTCGTAGAACGACTGGGCTTTCTCGAGGTCGTTGGTTCCGATCATCACGTGCGAAAACATCCTGCATTTCCTCCCTGTTCGCCGAGCGGCTGCAGCCGCCTCGTGCCTACGTCTCTTGTCGTGTCAGAACGCTGTATAGCCGCCATCGATCACAAAGCAATCGGCGGTGTGATAGGATGACGCCTGGCTCATCAGATAGACCGCGATGCCGCCGAAATCCGCTGGCTCGCCGAACCGCCGCACCGGAATCCGCGGCATCACATTGGCGACGAATTTCTCGTTGGCCATGATACCCGCCGTCATGTCGCTCTTGATCCAGCCTGGCAGGATGGCATTGGCGGTGACGCCCTGGCGGGCCAGCTCGACCGCGAGCGCACGGCACAGCGCGTTGATCGCGGCCTTGGTGGCGGCGTAATGCTCGTTGCGCGCGGTGCCGAAAATCGATGCCAGGCTCGACGTCGCGACCAGCCGGCCGAAACGGTCGCCGGCCTCGGCGCGTTCGGTCATGTGCCGTGCTGCGGCCTGGAACACGTGGAACACGCCGTCGAGATTGGTGGCGAACATTTTTCGCCATTCCTCCTCGGTGCGGTCGATGAAGGCGCGCCGCCCCCCGCCGCCGATGCCGGCATTGGCGAAACAGCCGTCGACCCGGCCGAATGCCTCGATCGTCGCGGCCATCGCCGCCTTGACCGAAGCGGAGTCGCTGACGTCGCAGACCCTTGTGTCGGTCTTGCCCTTGGCACCCGCCATGGTCGCCGCCGCGGCCTTGTTCTTGTCGGCGTTGCGGCCCCAGATCGAGACGTTGCAGCCGGCGGCGGTGAGCGCCTGCGCGATGCCGAGCCCGATACCGCCATTGCCCCCGGTAATGACGGCGACGCGCCCGGTGAGGTCGAATATGCTCATGGGTGGATTCCTTGGGACGTTTCTTGGAGATGTTTCCATTTGGGCCGACGCGCTTTAGATGTGCGTCCGATGGCGGGCTGATGTTCTGGTCCAACCATGGACAAGGCTATCAAGAAAATCAAATATGGCCTGGAGAGAAGACCCTTTGTACCGCAGGGCGAAATAATGCGGGTCGCAACACACGAGGAAACCAATGCAGTTCAAGCACGTCACGCTGGATATCGACGGTCCGGTTGCCATTCTGAAGCTGGACCACCAGGAGGTGATGAACGCGGTGTCGATGGACATGCTGGGCGGCCTTGCCGAGGCGCTCGACACCATTGAGGAGAAAAAGGCCGAAGTCCGCTGCGTGGTGCTGACCGGGGCGGGGCGCGCGTTCTGCACCGGGGCCAATCTGCAGGGCCGCAACAACCAGAAGCTCGGCAAAAGCAACGCGGGCGCCTCGCTCGAGACCGGCTTCCATCCGTTCCTGCGCCGGCTGCGCAACCTGCATTGTCCGATCGTCACCGCGGTCAACGGACCGGCGGCCGGCGCCGGCATGAGCTTCGCGCTGATGGGCGACATGATCCTGTGCGCGCGCTCATCGCATTTCCTGCAGGCGTTCCGCCGCATCGGCCTCGTGCCGGACTGCGGCTCGACCTGGCTGCTGCCGCGGATGATCGGCAAGGCGCGCTCGGTGGAGCTGTCGCTGATGGGCGAACGGCTGCCGGCCGAAAAGGCGCTGGAATGGGGGCTGGTCAACCGGGTCCATGACGATGCTGATTTGATGGGAGAGGCCATGAAGCTCGCCCATGAGCTCGCCAACGGTCCGACCATCGCGCTGTCGCTGATCCGCAAACTGTACTGGGACAGCCCGGAAAACTCGTTCGAGGAACAGCTCAACCTCGAATTCGAATCGCAGCGGCAGGCGGGCGCGGCGGAGGATTTCAAGGAAGGCGTCACCGCGTTTCTGGAAAAGCGTCCCGCCCAATTCAAGGGCAGATGATGCAGGAAGCGCTCGGGCGCTGCGTCGCGTCGTGGTGTCCGGGCGCCACCGGCGTCGCCAACGCGGCGCGGCTGTCCGGCGGCGCCAGCCAGGAGACCTGGTCGTTCGACATCGTCCATCCCGATGGCGTCATCGGCGCGATCCTGCGCCGGGCGCCGCAGGGCCATGGCGCGTCGCCGCGCGCCGTCGGGCTGGATATCGAGTCCGTCCTGATGCAGCGGGCGTTCGACGCCGGCGTGCCGTCGCCACGGGTGCTGCATGTGCTGCAGCCTGGGGACGAACTCGGCACCGGTTTCATGATGGCGCGGGTCGAGGGCGAAACCATCCCGCGCAAGATTTTGCGTGATGCCGAGTTTGCCGAGGCACGTCCGAAACTGGCGCGGCAGATCGGCGGGATTCTGGCCGGCATCCACGGACTCGACCTCGCGCAACTACCAAAACTTCGCGCCATGACGGCGGCAAAGGAAATCGGTGAGCTGGAGCGGGATTACCGCAGCTTTGAGTGGCCGCGGCCGGTACTCGAGCTGGCGCTGCGCTGGCTCAGGGATCACGACCCCGGTCCGTCGGAGCAAATGACGCTGGTGCATGGCGATTTCCGCCACGGCAATCTCATCATCGGCCCCGACGGCGTGCGCGCGGTGCTGGACTGGGAACTCGCGCATGCCGGCGATCCCATGGAAGATCTGGGGTGGGTTTGCGTCAATTCGTGGCGGTTCGGCGAGATCGACAAGCCGGTCGGCGGATTCGGCACCCGCGAGGAACTGTTCGCCGGCTACCAGGCGGCCGGCCGCCGCGTCGATCCCGATCGGGTGAAATTCTGGGAAGTGATGGGCACGCTGCGCTGGGGCGTGATGTGCTGCGGCATGATGCGGCACTTCCGCATCGGCCCCGAGCATTCCATCGAGCGCGCCATGATCGGGCGGCGCTCGTCGGAAACCGAGATCGATCTGTTGCGGCTGCTGGCACCGCGGGGGAAGTAGAATGCAGGACGAACCGACACCGGAAGAACTAACCAAGGCGGTCGCGGACTTCCTGCGCAACGACATTGCGCCTCTTCTCAGCGGCCACAACGCATTCAAGCTGCGGGTCGCCATCAATGCGCTCGATCTGGTGACGCGCCAGCTCAGGCTGGAGGAGGGGAGCGACGCCGCCGAAGCGGCGCGGCTGTCACAGCTGCTCGGCCAGCAGGGCTCGCTCGCGGAACTCAACCGCGCGCTCGCCGACCGCATCGCGAGAGGTGAGGCGGATCTGCAGACGCTGGGGCTGTCGGAGCATCTGTGGCAGACCACGATGGACAAGCTGGCGGTCGATCAGCCGAATTACGGGTCGTATAAGCGGGAGTTGGGCACGAAGTAGTTTAGCGCCGCTCTATCCACGTCATTGCGAGGAGCGCTTGCGACGAAGCAATCCATCTTCCATCTCGCTGGCTTTAAGATGGATTGCTTCGCTGCGCTCGCAATGACGGTGAGAGAGTGGAGCGCTATTCCTACTTCCCCAGCCATTTCGGCGGACGCTTCTCCGAAAACGCCTTGGGGCCTTCGATGTAATCCTGCGACGCCGCCATTGCCTTCACGGCGGGATATTCGCGCTGCTCGGAGATCGCCTGCTCCAGCGAGACCGACAGTCCCTTCTGGATCGCCTGCTTGGAGGCGCGGATCGACATTGGTGAATTCTTGCAGATGGTCTCGGCCCAGCGCTCGGCGGCCGCCAGCGCTTCGCCTGCCGGCACCACTTCATTGACGAAGCCGAGTTCCTTGCCTTCCGCCGCCGAAACATGGCGCGCGGTCAGGATCATGCCCATGGCGCGCTTCAACCCGATCTGGCGCGGCAGCCGGTGCACGCCGCCGGCCAGGGCCGCGAGGCCGACGCGCGGCTCCGGCAGCGCGAAGGTGGCATTCTCGGAGGCGATGATGAGGTCGCAGGCCAGCGCGATCTCAAAGCCGCCGCCCATGGCGACGCCGTTGACGGCGGCAATGATCGGCTTGTCGCAGTCGAAGCGCGAGGTGAGGCCGGCGAAGCCGCCGGTGTCCCAGCCGCGCTTGCCGCCGGCCGCCTGCCATTTCAGGTCGTTGCCGGCGCAGAACGCCTTGTCGCCGGCGCCGGTGACGATCGCCACCCATTGTTCCGGATCGGCGGAGAAATCGTCGAACACCTTGTTCAGTTCGAAATGCGCATCGGTATGCAGCGCGTTGTACACTCCCGGCCGCGACAGTGTCACGATCGTGATCGGTCCCTTGCGTGTCACCTTGGAAAATTTCAGTTCCATGTTTTCTCCCGTCGGACTTTTTTCTGTGGCGCGGAATGCTGGGCCGGATATTAGCTTGCTCCCGCACTTCGGCGCCACCCAATTACGCTGGGCGCCTGCGCGTGCCAGGCGCCACCCGGTTGCTTGACTTGGACGCCGTCTTCTCAGCTTAATCGATCCGAAGCGGAGGCGCGTAGCACCTTAACGCAAAACGACAAATAACGATATCTTTGGGAGAGACCGCCGTGGATTTCAATCTGCCAGCCGACCTGGTCGCCTATCTCGACGAACTCGACCAGTTCATCGCGCGCGAGATCAAGCCGATCGAGGCGGCGGACGACAACATCCGCTTCTTCGATCACCGCCGCGAATGGGCGCGAACCGATTTCGACAATGGCGGCCTGCCGCGCCATGAGTGGGAAGTGCTGCTGCGCAGGGTGAAAAACCTCGCCGACGCCGCCGGGCACCTGCGCTTCGCGATCCCGAAACAGTATGGCGGCAAGGCTGGCGCCAACCTCTGGATGGCCGTGATCCGCGAGCATTTCGCCGCCAAGGGGCTTGGCCTGCACAACGACCTGCAGAACGAACATTCGATCGTCGGCAATCTGCCGCTGGTCACCATGCTCGACCGTTATGGCCGCGACGACCAGAAGGTGATGATCGAAGGCTCCATCACGGGAAAATTCCGCATCACCTTCGGCCTGACCGAGCCCGAGCACGGCTCCGACGCCACCCACATGGAGACCCGCGCGGTCGAGGCGACCCGCGAAGGCATCAAGGGCTGGGTGATCAACGGCGAGAAGATGTGGACCACCGGCATGCATGTCGCGACCCATTGCGCGCTGTTCGCGCGCACCAGCGGCAATGACGGCGATGCCCGCGGCATCACCTGCTTCCTGGTGCCGGCGAAGGCAGAGGGCGTGAAGGTGGAGGAATACATGTGGACCTTCAACATGCCGACCGATCACCCGCGCGTCAGCTTTACCGATGTGTTCGTGCCCGAGGATGCGCTGTTCGGCGAAGTCGGCCGCGGCCTGTCGCTGGCGCAGTGTTTTGTGCACGAGAACCGGATCCGGCAGGCCGCGAGTTCGCTCGGCGCCGCGGTGTTTTGCATTAACGAAAGCGTAAAATACGCGCGTGAACGCAAGCCGTTCGGCAAGGCCTTGGCCGAAAACCAGGCGATCCAGTGGCCGCTGGTCGAACTCGCCACGCAGGCCGAAATGCTGCGGCTGTTGATCCGCAAGACCGCCTGGGAGATGGACCAGCTGACCCAGGCGCAGGTTGAGCACACGCTGTCCGACCGGGTTTCGATGTGTAATTTCTGGGCCAACCGGCTGTGCTGCGAAGCCGCCGACCGCGCCATGCAGGTCCATGGCGGCATGGGCTACTCCCGCCACAAGCCGTTCGAACACATCTACCGTCACCACCGTCGCTACCGTATCACCGAAGGTAGCGAGGAAATCCAGAAGCGGAAGGTGGCGGGATTCCTGTTCGGCTATATGGGCGCGGGGAAGCATTGAGGGGAGAAACGTGCACAATCTCTCATCCGTCGTCCCGGCCTCCGAGCCGGGACCCATAATCCCGGTCGTCTGCTGTGGGAGCGTGACGCTTCAACAAGGCCACTGACACTTCCCGTAATCTTGACCGCTGCGGCGTATGGGTCCCGGATCAGCGCTCGCTGTGCTCGCTTGTCTGGGACGACGGGGGAGACCTCGGTGACTCGCAACGACGTTGAGGGAGCTGCGCTTCGCTCAATGATGGTACCTCAATTCACCTGCCGGTCCTTCCCCGCCCAATACGGGTCCCGCAGATGCCGCCGCAAGATCTTTCCCGACGCGTTGCGCGGCAGGGCTTCGATGAAATCGATCGTTTTCGGAGTCTTGAAGCCCGCGATACGCTCGCGGGTAAAATTGATGATGTCGGATGAGGTCGCCTTCTTGCCGGGCTTCATCACCACGATGGCCTTGACGGCTTCGCCCCATTTGTCGTCGGGCACGCCGACCACGGCGACTTCGGCCACGTCAGGGTGGTCGCAGATCGCACTTTCGACTTCGGCGGGATAGATGTTCTCGCCGCCGGAGATGATCATGTCCTTGATGCGGTCGTGGATGTAGAGATAGCCGTCCTTGTCCATGTAGCCGGCGTCGCCGGTGCGCAGCCAACCCTCGCTGTCGAGCGTCCTGGCGGTGGCCTCCGGCAGGTTCCAGTAGCCGACCATGTTGGAGCCGGAACGGGTGGCGATCTCGCCGACCTCGCCCGGCGGCAACCGCTTGCCATTGGGGTCGAGGATCGCGAGTTCAATACCGGGCAGGGCCTTGCCGGCCGAGCGCATGCGGTCCAGCCCCTCGACGTGATCTTCCGGCGGCAGCGCCACGATGGTGCCGGTGGTCTCGGTCATGCCGTACATCTGCACGAAACCGCATTTGAAGACTTCGATGCATTCCTTCAGCAGCGCCGCCGGAATCGGCGAGGCGCCATAGAGCATGTATTTCAGCCTGGAAAAATCCACCTGTCGCGCGCGGGGCTGCCGCACCACGAACTGCATCGCGGCCGGCACCATGAACAGCTTTGTAATTCCGGACTGCTCGAAGAAATCCAGCACCTTTGTCGGATCGAACTCGCGCGCGATCACGCCCCGGGCGCCGTGATAGAGGCCCATCACGCCCCAGCCGGAGCCGCCGATATGGAAGATCGGCATCGCCACCAGCGAGACGTCGTCGATCGACCACTTGTTCCAGTCGGGTTTCTGTTCGCGGCCGGTCTCCACCAGGTTGAGAAAATTGGCATGCGACAGCATCGCGCCCTTCGGCTTGCCCGTGGTGCCCGAGGTATAAAGCTGGATCGCGATATCCTTGCGGTCGATCGGGACCTTGGGGTCGTCGCCGCTCTGGGCGTCGCGCCAGGCGATAAAATCCTGCCATTCCGGCGCGCCGCCTTCGGTCGTGATGACGTGGCGAACGTTCGGCAACTGCGGCAGGATGTTGCGCACCTGGGTGACGAATTCGGGCCCGACGAACAGCACCGGCGCCTTGCAGTCATCGACGATGAAGGTAACTTCCGGTCCGGCCAGTCGCCAGTTCACCGGCGCCATCACCACATTGGCCTTCATCGCGCCCATCAGCAGCTCGAAATAGATGTCGCTGTTCTTGCCGAGATAGGCGATCCGCTCGCGCGGTTTGATGCCGAGCGCGATCAGGGCGTTGGCGACGCGGTTGGTCTTGATGTCGAACTCGGCGAACGAGGTCTGGCGTCCCTCGAATTCATAGGCAATGGCGTCGCCGCGCGTTTTCGCGCGTGCGCGCACCATGTCGGCCAGGTTGGCCGGTTCCTCTGAGACGGACATGTTTCTCCGGTTTGTTTATTTGTCGGGATAGTGGCGTCGTTGCGCGGCAAAGACAATACGGAAGCATTGTGCTTCAATATCTCAACACGTCGTCCCTGCGAACGCAGGGACCCATACGCCGTGTCGTCTCGACGAAGCGCGGTAGCAGTCATACTTCGCAATAGCGAACGTCCGGGATTATGGGTCCCTGCGTTCGCAGGGACGACACCGAATGTGATCTCTCACCCCCTCTGGGCGCGGTCCTTTTCGTTCTGCGCCTTGATCGAATCGCGGGCCCGGGTCCAGTCGGCGTCGGTCCAGTCACGCATCTCGTAGAAGTTGCCACCGGTGGCCAGCGCCTGGGCGCCGTCCATGGCGATGGTCTCGCCGTTGATCCAGTCGCAGCCGCCCGAAATCAGGAACACCGCGAGGTTCTGCAGTTCTTCCATCTTGCCGACGCGGCCCATCGGATTCCTGGCAATGGTGCGCGCGCCGGGCTCGTCGCCGGGGTTGAGACGCTTGCTCATGCCTTCGGTCGGGATTTCGCCGGGCGCGATGGTATTGAGCCGGATGCCGTAGCGGCCCCATTCCATCGCCAGCGACATGGTCATGGCGTGGATCGCGGATTTGCTCATCGCCGACGGCACCACATAGGGGCTGCCGTTGCGGACCCAGGTCACGGTGATCGACACCACATTGCCGGGCTGCTTGGCGGCGATCCAGCGCCGGCCCACCGCGTGGGTGACATAGAAGGTGCCGTGCATGACGATGTTGGCGATCGCGTCGAAGCCGCGCGGCGTCAAATCCTGGGTGCGCGAGACGAAATTGCCGGCGGCGTTGTTGATGAGGTCGGTGAGCGGGCTTTGCGTGAAGATGGTCTCGATCATCTCGTCGACCGCGAGCGGGTTGCGGATATCGACACCGTGGGTTGTCACCCGGCCGCCATAGAGGTCCATCAGCTCGGTCGCGGTTTCGTCGCAGACGCCCTTGCGGCGGCCGCAGATATGGATTTCGGCGCCGAGCTCGAGGAAGCGCGCGGCCATGGCTTTGCCGAGCCCGCTTCCGCCGCCGGTGACAAGGATGTTTCGTCCGGTAAGGAGTTTTTCAGTGAACATAGCTGGTTCCACCCAAAGGGATTGCTTGCCTGTTAATTGGTTGATTGACTAAATCCGCACAACGCCTTTCTGTAAAGCGGCAACAACCAAGAACACGTGTAAGGGAGCAATCTGATGGAGAAGCGCGTCGAGGTCACGATTTCGGAGGGCGTCGCCGACGTCCGCCTGGTTCGGGCGGACAAGATGAACGCACTCGATGCCGCGATGTTCGAGGCGCTGGTGGCGACTTCCGCCCGGCTCGCCCAGGAAAAAGGCCTCCGGGCGGTGGTACTATCCGGGGAGGGGCGGGCGTTTTGCGCCGGCCTCGACATGGGACGATTTGCCGCCATGAAGGAAAAGGGCGGCAACGGGGTCGCGGGCGGTGAAAAGCGCGACCTTTCCGTGCGCACCCATGGCCTCGCCAATTTTCCACAGCAGGCGGTGTGGGGTTGGCGGCAGCTCCCGGTGCCGGTGATTGCCGCGATCCAGGGCGTGGCGTTCGGCGGCGGCTTTCAGCTCGCGCTCGGCGCCGATATGCGGCTCCTTAGCCCCGATGCCCGGATGTCGATCATGGAGATCAAATGGGGGCTGGTGCCCGACATGGCGGGAACGCCGATCCTGGCCAGCCTGGTACGCGACGATATCCTGCGCGAACTGACCTTTACGGGACGGATTTTCTCGGCGCAGGAGGCCCTGAGCTACGGCCTTGCGACGCGCATCTGCGACGACCCGCGCGCGAGCGCCTTCGAGCTGGCGCGCGAGATCGCCGGCAAGAGCCCCGACGCGATCCGCGCCTGCAAGCGCATGCTCAACAACCTCACGGCCGATCCGGGACCTGCGCTGCTGGCCGAATCCGTCGAGCAGATGAAGCTGATGGGCAGCCCCAACCAGCTCGAGGCCGTCCGCGCCAACATCGACAAGCGCGCGCCGCGTTTTGCGGATGTGGGGTAGAGATTAGTCACCGGACGTAAAATCGTCATTGCGAGCGAAGCGAAGAAATCCATTTCGCCGCACAAAGAAAGAATGGATTGCTTCGTCGCAAGAGCTCCTCGCAATGACGAACTCTCGACGGATAGAGAAGAGACAAAAAAATGTCCACATCCCCGCCTTTCCTCGGCATCATCAGTGGCGACCGACGCCGCAGCCATGCCGAAATCGCCGATCGCGCCGACCGCATCGCCGGCGGATTGCGCAAGCTCGGCGTCGGGCAGGGCGACAGCGTCTGCATCCTGATGCGCAACGACATCGCCTTCATCGAGGCGGCCTATGCCGCGATGCGGCTCGGCGCCTACGCCGTGCCGGTCAACTGGCATTTCAAGCCGGAGGAAATCAATTACATCCTGAAGGATTCCGGAACGCCGGTGCTGATCGGCCATGCCGACATGCTGCATCAGCTGCGCGACGCCATTCCCACCGGCGTCACCGTGCTCAGCGTGCCGACGCCGCCGGAAATCCTTGGCAATTACAAGATCGATCCGGCGCATCTCGCCACGCCCGATTTCGCCACAGATTTCGAACTTTGGTTGCAGGCGCAGGCGCCCTATGACGGCCCGGCGTTGCCGCAGCCGCAGAACATGATCTACACCTCGGGCACCACCGGTCACCCCAAGGGTGTGCGGCGCAACGCACCGACGCCGGCGCAGAGCGCCAATGCGGAAGCGATGCGCGCGATGATCTATGGCCTGAAGCCGGGCGCGCGGGCGCTGTTGCCGGGTCCGCTGTACCATTCCGCGCCGAACTCGTTCGGCCTGCGCGCCGGCCGTCTCGGCGGCGCGCTGGTGCTGATGCCGCGGTTCGATCCCGAGGAATTCTTGCGGCTGGTCGAGCGCGAGAAGATCGACACCATCTTCATGGTGCCGACCATGTTCATCCGGCTGATGAAGCTGCCGGAAGCGGTACGCCGGAAATACGACATGTCCTCGCTGCGCCATATCATCCACGCCGCCGCACCCTGTCCGGCCGACGTCAAGCGCGCGATGATCGAGTGGTGGGGGCCGGTGATCTACGAATTCTACGGCTCTACCGAGTCAGGCGCGGTCACTTTTGCGAACTCCGAGGATGCGCTGAAGAAGCCAGGCACGGTGGGGAAGATCGCGCCGGGCGCGGAGCTGCGCTTTGTCGGCGACGATGGGAAGATTTTGCCGCAAGGCGAGATCGGCGAAATCTATTCGCGGATCCCCGGCAATCCGGATTTCACCTATCACAACAAGCCGGAAAAGCGCGCCGAGATCGATCTCGACGGGTTCATTACCTCAGGCGATGTCGGTTACATCGACCAGGACGGCTACGTCTTCATCTGCGACCGCAAGCGCGACATGGTGATCTCGGGCGGCGTCAACATCTATCCCGCCGAGATCGAGTCCGCCCTGCATGCCGTGCCGGGGGTGCACGACTGCGCGGTGTTCGGCATTCCGGATGCGGAATTCGGCGAGGCGCTGATGGCGGTGGTGGAACCGCAGCCGGGCGTCACGCTGGATGTCGCTGACATCCGTACCCAGCTCAAGGCCTCACTCGCCGATTACAAGGTGCCAAAGCACGTCGAAATCCAGCAAAACCTGCCGCGCGAGGATTCCGGCAAGATCTTCAAGCGTAGGCTGCGTGATCCCTATTGGGAGCGGGCGGGAAGGAGGATTTGACTTCCTGTCGTCCCGGACAAGTGAGCGCAAGCGAACGCGGATCCGGGACCCATACGCCGTGTCCTCGCGTTCGGGCACGGCAGTAGTCACCTTTGGTCAACCGATAAGCTGCGGAGTATGGGTCCGCGTTCGCGGGGACGACGAGAGCGGTTGCTCCCATCTTTATCTTGCACTGCGGCAAAAAACTTGCACACTCCAGAACTGCCGGGCAATTTCTGGAGTAACCGACCATGTCACCCCAGATCGTGCCTTCCGACCCGGATTTGCGTCCCAACCGCAGCGAGGACATCGAGGCGGACGCCCGGCTTCGTGAGGACATCCGGCTGCTGGGGCGCATTCTTGGCGACACCGTGCGCGACCAGGAAGGCGCCGACGTGTTCGATCTCGTCGAGCGCATCCGGCAGACCTCGATCCGGTTCCACCGCGACGACGACAAGCCGGCGCGGCGCGAGCTCGAACTGATCCTCGACAGCATGTCGACCAGCCAGACCGTGCGCATCGTGCGCGCTTTCAGCTATTTTTCGCATCTGGCCAACATCGCCGAGGACCAGAACAACATCAGGCAGATGCGGGTGCGCTCGACCGCTGGTGGCACACCGCGCCCGGGCACGCTGCCGCTGACCCTGGCGCATGCCCGCGCGGCCGGTTTTACTGCCGCCGACCTGCGCAAATTCTTCTCGGAAGCCCTGATCAGCCCGGTGCTGACCGCGCATCCCACCGAAGTCCGCCGCAAGAGCACGATCGACCGCGAGATGGAGGTCGCAGCCCTGCTGGACCGCCGCGAACGGGTGCAATTGACGCCGGAAGAGATTGAAGCCAGCGACGAACAGCTGCGCCGCGAGGTGCTGACGCTGTGGCAGACCAATTTGTTGCGCCGGACCAAGCTCACCGTGCTCGACGAAGTCGCCAACGGCCTGTCGTTCTATGACTACACCTTCCTGCACGAGGTGCCGCGGCTGCACTGCGCCCTGGAGGACCGCCTGAACGAGGGCGATGCCGTACGCGGCGAACTGGCGTCTTTCCTGCGGATGGGAAGCTGGATCGGCGGTGACCGCGACGGCAACCCGTTCGTGACCGCCGAGGTGATGCGCGGCACGCTCAAGCTGCAGTCGAGCCGGGTGCTGCGCTTCTATCTCGAGGAACTGCACGTGCTCGGCTCCGAGCTGTCGATGGCGGCGCACTTGGCCGACGTTTCCAAGGATCTGCGCCATCTCGCCGAACGCTCGCCCGACAAGTCGCCGCATCGCAGCGGCGAGCCCTATCGCCTCGCGGTATCGGGCATTTACGCACGGCTGACCGCGACCGCGCTGAAGCTGGATGTCGGCATTACCCGACGGCCCGTCGGCGAAGCCGCTGCTTATGCCGATGTGGCGGAGTTCAAGACCGATCTCGATATTCTCTATCGCTCGCTGATCTCGAACAATTCGGGCGTGATCGCGCGCGGACGGCTGCGGCTGTTGCGCCGCGCCGTGGATTGTTTCGGTTTCCATCTCGCCAGCCTCGACATCAGGCAGAATTCCGCCGTGCACGAGCGCACGGTCGCCGAACTGATCGATGCGGCGATGCCCGGCATGTCCTATCTTGACCTGAACGAGGAGGCGCGGATCGCGCTGCTGTCGGGCGAATTGCGCAATGCGCGCCCGCTGACCTCCGCCTTCGTCAAGTACAGCGAGGAGACCGCGGGCGAACTCGCGGTGTTCCACGCCGCCGCCGAGGCCCATGCCAAGTTCGGCAGCACCGTGATTTCCCAATGCATCATCTCGATGTGCAAGGGCATGTCCGACATGCTGGAGGTGGCGGTGCTCTTGAAGGAGGCCGGCCTGGTCCATCCCTCCGGCCGCAGCTCGATCAACATCGTGCCGCTGTTCGAGACCATCGAGGACCTGCAGGCATCGAGCGGCATCATGGACCGCATGCTGGCGCTGCACGATTACCGCAGGCTGGTGGACAGCTGCGGCGCGGTGCAGGAGGTGATGCTCGGTTATTCCGACAGCAACAAGGATGGCGGTTTTGTCACTTCCGGGTGGGAGCTCTACAAGGCCGAGATCGGCCTGATCGAGGTGTTCGAGCGCCATCACGTGCGCTTGCGGCTGTTTCACGGCCGTGGCGGCTCGGTCGGCCGCGGCGGCGGGCCGAGCTATGACGCCATCATCGCGCAGCCTGGCGGCGCGGTGAACGGCCAGATCCGCATCACCGAGCAGGGCGAAATCATCTCCAGCAAATATTCCAACGCCGAAGTCGGCCGCAGCAATCTGGAAATCCTCGCCGCCGCCACGCTGGAGGCGAGCCTGCTGCAGCCCAAGCACAGCGCGCCACGGCGCGAATATCTGGAGGCGATGGAGCAATTGTCGGAGTTGGCCTTTGGGGCTTATCGCGGCCTGGTCTACGAGACCGACGGTTTTGTGGAATATTTCTGGGCTTCCACCGTCATCACCGAAATCTCGACGCTGAATATCGGCAGCCGGCCGGCGTCGCGCAAGAAGACCCGCGCCATCGAGGACCTCCGCGCCATTCCCTGGGTGTTCAGCTGGGCGCAGTGCCGGCTGATGCTGCCGGGCTGGTACGGCTTTGGCAGCGCGGTGGAAGCCTGGATCGCCCAGCATCCCGACAAGGGCATGCCGTTCCTGAAGGAGCTCTACCGCGAGTGGCCGTTCTTCCGCACGCTGTTGTCGAACATGGACATGGTGCTGGCAAAAAGCTCGATCGCGATCGCCTCGCGCTATGCCGAACTGGTGCCGGACACGGAGTTGCGCGAAAAGATATTCGGCCGCATCCGGCGCGAATGGCATCTCTCGATCGAGACGCTGCTGGACATCATGGGGCAGGAACGCCTGCTGCAGGGCAATCCGCTGCTGGAACGCTCGATCCGCAACCGCTTCCCTTATCTCGATCCGCTCAACCACGTGCAGGTCGAGCTGTTGAAGGAACACCGCGCGCAAAACCCCGACGAGCAGGTGCTGCGCGGCATCCAGCTCACGATCAACGGGATTTCGGCGGGGTTAAGGAATAGCGGGTAGGGAAGAGATGCGAATAGCGAATGGCGAGTAGCGAATGGAAGCAGGCCCCATTCGCTACTCGCCACTCGCTATTCGCCTTCCTTACGGCTTCAACGCGCCCTGCGCACTGGTGTAGACGGCATAGAGCGATGACGAGCCGCAGATGTACAGCCGGTTTCGCTGCATACCGCCGAAGCACAGATTGGCGACCGTTTCCGGGATGTGGATCTTGCCGAGCAGATCGCCGTCCGGCATGTAGCAGCGCACGCCGTCCTCGTTCGGATCGCCCCAACCGACGGAGCACCACAGGCGTCCCGCGGTGTCGCAGCGCAGCCCGTCGGTGATGCTGGGCTTGGGGATGTCCGTAAAGACCTTGCTGTTGGAAAGCTTGCCGGCCGCGTGATCGACGTCGAACACGCGGATATGCGACGGGTTGTCCGGCCCGTCCGTAAAACCGGTGTCGCAGATGTAGAGCTTCTTCTCGTCGGGCGAGAAGCAAAGGCCGTTGGGCTCCACAAAATCGTCGACGACCATCTTGATGTCACCGGATTTCGGATCCACCCGGTAGACGTTTTTCTTGTCCTGCTCGGCGTCGGCCTTGATGCCCTCGTAGAAGCCGCCGATGCCGTAGGCTGGATCACAGAACCAGATCGTGCCGTCGGCCGCGACCACCGCGTCGTTCGGCGAGTTGAGCTTCTTGCCGTTGAACTTGTCGGCGATGATGGTGATCGAGCCGTCGAGCTCGGTCCGGGTGACCCGCCGGCCGCTATGTTCGCAGGTGATCAGGCGTCCTTCCCGATCGATGGTGTTGCCGTTCGAATTCATCGACGGCTGGCGGTAGACGCTGATGTGACCGTCATCCTCCGAAAAACGCATGATGCGGTTGTTGGGAATGTCGCTGAACAGCACGTAGCGGCCGGCCGGGAAGTACACGGGGCCCTCTGCCCAGCGAAAACCGGTGGCGACGCGCTCGACCGCCATGGTGCCGGCGAAGGCCGGGAAGCCGGTCGGCCCGAACGAGACCCCTTTCTTTTTTATCGACTCCAGGCGGGCGTCCGGATAGCGCGCCCCGGACAGTGGCCCAAGCGGCAGCGACGGGCTTGCAGTGGTTGGAACGCCGGTTTGGCCGAACGGCGTTACGGTTGCCGCAGTGGCGGCTTTCGCGGTCACGGCGGTTGCGGCCAACGCCGCCGCGCCCTTGAACAAGGTGCGGCGATCGAGCCGGTTCGATCCCGCTTCGGTCCGGTGGTCAGGCAGATCAGTCCAATTTGTCATGATTTCCTCCCAGGATTTTTTGTTGTTGGGGAGGCAAGTGTAGCCCGTATTCCGGCGGAATGCGGGCGAAATTTTGGGAAACAACTGGAGGTGGCGGGATTCGTAGGGTGGGCAAAGCGCTTGCGTGCCCACCATTCTCTTTGCGAAAGGTGGTGGGCACGCAGGCGCCTTCGCCCACCCTACGATGCGATGATCAGATCGGATCCCAGGGAAAAATATCCGCGGAGCGGTCGAGCTTGTAGAACGAGCCCTTGAGCGCCGGCATGCCGTGCTCGGCGATCGTCTGCGGCGTCCAGCCTTCGCTGCGATGCACCGAGCGCAGCGGCCGGTTCTGGCTGAACAGGAAAAGCTCGTTCATGCGCGCGCCGAAGATCTGCCCCGAGACCTCCTTGGCGGCGTCGCTGAGCAGATAGGCGCAGACCGGTGCAATCTTTTCCGGGCCCATCTGCTTGATCTTCTCGACCCGCGCCTTCTCGGCCTCGGTCTCGGTCGGGATGGTGCCGATCATGCGGGTCCAGGCGAATGGCGAGACGCAGTTCGAGCGCACGTTGAAGCGCCCCATGTCGAGCGCGATCGATTTCGACAGGCCGACGATGCCGAGTTTTGCTGCTGCATAATTGGCCTGGCCGAAATTGCCGATCAGGCCCGAGGTCGAGGTGAAGTGCACGAAGGAGCCGCTCTCCTGTTCGCGGAATATTCGCGCCGCGGCGTGGCTGACGTAGAACGAGCCCATCAGGTGCACCTTGATGACGGATTCGAAGGCTTCCACGCTCATTTTGTGGAAGATCATGTCGCGAAGGATGCCGGCATTGTTGACGACGCCGTCAAGCCGGCCGAAATGATCGGTCGCCGTTTTCACGATCTTGCTCGCGGGGATCGCTTCCGCCACCGACTCGAAATTGGCGACCGCGGTGCCGCCGCGCTTCTTGATTTCTTCGACCACTTCCTCGGCGGGTGCTGCGCTCGATCCGGCACCGTCGGCGGCAACGCCGGGATCGTTGACCACGACCTTGGCGCCCTCGGCGGCGCAGAGCAGCGCGATCTCGCGGCCGATGCCGCGGCCCGCGCCGGTGACGATGACGACTTTATCCTGCAGTGATTTTGTCATGGGGTTCTCCCGGTGAGTTGTTGCTTTCACCTCTCCCCGCTTGCGGGGAGAGGTCGGATCGCGAAGCGATCCGGGTGAGGGGGACTATCCGCGAGTGCGAGTCTGTTGAGAGTCCCCCTCACCCCAGCCCTCTCCCCGCAAGCGGGGCGAGGGGGAAGAGGGAGTCGTGATTACTTCTCGTTCGTAAAGATGATCGTGCCGGATGCCGCGAACATGCCGCCGACGCCATGGCAGACCGAGATTTTGGCGTCCTTGACCTGTGCCGGCGCGATGCCGCGCATTTGCCGAACGCTCTCCTGCAGCGCGTACATGCCGTACATGCCCGAATGCATGTAGCTGAGGCCGCCGCCATTGGTGTTGAGCGGCAGCTTGCCGCCGGGGCGGGTGTTGCCGTCGGCGATGAACTTGCCGGTCTCTTCATGTGGCATGAAGCCGAGATCGCCGAGGCCGTAGAGTGGTAGATGCGCGAAGGCGTCGTAGATCATGAGGTGGTCGACGTCCTTGTGCGCAATGCCGGCCTCCTTGAAAGCGAGGGGACCCGCGGTGCGGAAGGCGCGCGAACTGTCGAACGTCTCCATCTGGCTGACCATCGGCGTTTCCACGCTCTCGCCGGTGCCGAGGATATAGACCGGCTTGTTCGGGAAGTCCTTGGCGCGGTCGGCGCTGGTGAGGATCAGCGCGCCGCCGCCGTCGGTGACGAGGCAGCACTGCAGGATGCGAAACGGATAGGCGATCATCTTCGAGTTCAGCACGTCCTCGACCGTGATCGGCGCCTTCATGGTGGCGCGCGGATTCTTCGCGGCCCATTCGCGCTGCACCACCGCGACCATGGCGATCTGCTCATGGGTGATGCCGTGGGTCTTCATGTAACGCAGCACCGGGATCGGAAACATGCTCGGCGGCCCGTAGACGCCGAACGGCGATTCGAACTGGCCGTTCAGGCTGTCCGGCGGCGTCGAGCGCGGCAGCTTGCCGATCATCGACTTGCCGCTTTCGGCATGGGTAATCAGCACGGTCTTGCACAGCCCGGCCTCGATCGCGGCGGCGGCGTGGCGGACATGCAGCATGAACGAGCAGCCGCCCACCGAGGTGCCGTCGACCCAGGTCGGCTTGATGCCGAGGTAATGCGCGATCTGCTGCGGCGTTTCCACCGCGGTGGCGATGCCGTCGATATCGGACAGTTTCAGACCGGCATCGGCAATGGCGTTGAGCGCCGCATCGGCGTGCAACTGGATTTGCGACATGTTGGGAATGACGCCGAGCTCGGTGGTCTCGGCGGCGCCGACGACGGCGACTGCGTTTCTGCGCATGGTGCTTAGCCCTTCGCCGGACGGAACAGGGGAAGGGTGATCTTGTCGTCGAGCTTCTCGAACGCGACTTCCAGCTTCATGTCGAGCTCGAGCGCCTCCGGCGTCTGCGGGCAGTCGACGATATTGCTCATCATTCGCGGGCCTTCCTCCAGCTCCACCACGGCAATGGCGTAAGGCGGGGTGAAGCCGGGCGCGGCGGGGCGGTGATTGATGACATAGCTGTACAGCGTGCCCTTGCCGCTGGCCTTGAAGATGCTGACCTTGCGCGAGGCGCAGGACGGGCAGAACGGGCGCGGCGGAAAATAGACATTGGCGCAGGCGTCGCAGCGCTGCAGCCGCAGTTCGCCGGCGGCGGTGCCATCCCAGAAATGCTGGGTTTCCGGTGTCGGTTTCGGTCGCGCGCGCGCTGGCTCTGCCATATCGGTCATTTCCTCCGTTGGGGGTCGGGCTGCCCGGCCCGCTTGTTGCGATCTTGATGCGACATTGACCATCTGGCGTCAACGGTCCAGCCGCGCCGCTGCATGGCGCGTATTCCGGCACGCGCACTATCGGTCGCCTGGAGAGCTTGCATGCCACCGCCAAAGCGCGCTTGCCTCGAGGATTGATCGGCCGCGCGCCGTGCTCCATAACAGTACCGCAACCTGGATGAAGCGAGCACGCGCCATGCCGAACGCCCCGACCCTTGCCGCACTGGCCGACGATCTGGCCAGCGGCCGCACCAGCGCCCGCAAGCTGGTCGACGGCTGTCTCGCCAAAATCGCCGATAGCGCGGGCGAGGGGGCGCGGGCTTTTGTCCGAGTCGACGCCGAAGCCGCGATCGAGGCCGCCGAGGCGATGGACCGGCTGCGTGAGATCAAGGCGGCGCCGTCGCGTTTCGCCGGCATTCCGGTCTCGATCAAGGACCTGTTCGACATCAGGGGCCAGGTGACCCGCGCAGGCTCCCGCGCGCTCGACGACTCAGCCCCGGCGGAGGCCGATGCATCCGCGGTGGCGCGGCTGCGCCGGGCCGGTTTCGTGGTGATCGGCCGCACCAACATGACCGAGTTCGCCTATTCCGGCATCGGCATCAATCCGCATTACGGCACGCCGAAGGGCGCCTGGAATCGCAGCGTCGGCCATGTGCCCGGCGGATCGTCGTCGGGTGCGGCGGTGTCGGTGGTCGATGGCATGGCGCATGGCGCGCTCGGCACTGACACCGGCGGCTCCTGCCGGATTCCGGCGGCCTATAACGGCATCGTCGGGTTCAAGCCGACCCAGCGCCGGGTGCCGCTCGACGGCGCGGTGCCGCTGTCGTCGACGCTCGACAGCATCGGCCCGCTGGCGCGCACGGTGGCGTGCTGTGCGGCGCTCGATGCCGTGCTCGCCGACGAGCCCTTCGTGCCGCTACAGCCGCGCCCGATCAAGGGGATGCGGCTGGCGGTGCCGACCACGGTGGCGCTCGACGATCTCGACGATGAAGTCGCGCGGACATTCGAGCGCGCGCTGGAGACGCTGTCGCGGCAAGGTGCGCTGATCGAGCGGATCGAGGTGCCGGAATTCCTCGACGTCGGAGTGATGAACACCAAGGGCGGCTTTGCCGCCGCGGAGAGCTTTGCGTGGCATCGCTATCTGATCGTAAGCAGTGGCGACGTCTACGACCCCCGCGTCTCCCTGCGCATCATGCGCGGCGAAAGCATCAGCGCCGCCGACTACATCGATCTGCTGGTAACGCGGAAGTCGATGATCGAGCGCGCCACGATCCGCCTCGCGCCCTATGACGCGCTGGTCATGCCGACCACCGCCAATACGCCGCCCGTGATCGCCGATCTTGCCGACGACAAGGCCTTTACCAAAGCGAACCTGCTGTCGCTGCGCAATTGCACGCTGATCAACATGATCGACGGCTGCGCCATCTCGCTGCCCTGCCATCGCGAGGGCGAGGTGCCGGTCGGATTGATGCTGGCGGCATCGGGCGGGTCGGATCGCCGCATTCTTGAACTTGCCGCCGGCATGGAGGACGCCATTCGTGTTTGATCTCACCTTTACCCTCCAGGACAAAGGCGCCGGCACGCCGCTGACGTTGCCGATCCGGCAGGCCGTGATCGCCGGCTGGACCGGTCGCGATCCGGTGGCGCGCGACAAGCACATCGCCGAGCTGGAAGCGATCGGCATCGCCCGGCCGGCCTCGACGCCGATCTATTACCGCGTCTCGGCGCGGCGGCTGACCACCACGGACAGCATCGAAGTCTGCGGGCCGGATTCCAGCGGCGAGGTCGAATTCGTGCTGATCGGCTGGCAGGGCCGCATCCTGGTCGGCCTCGGCTCCGACCACACCGACCGCAAGGTGGAAGCCTACAGCGTCACCGTATCGAAGCAGATGTGCGACAAGGTGATGGCGCCTGTCTTGTGGGAACTGGAAGATGTCATCGGCCACTGGGACCAGATGACCCTGCGCTCCTGGGCTTGGATATCAGGCGAACGCGTGCTGTACCAGGAAGGCACACTGGATCACATGCTTTCCGTGAAGGAATTGATCCAGCGCGGTTTTGGCGACAAGGGATTGCCCGACGGTTGCGCCATGTTTGGCGGCACCTTTGCCGCCAAGGGCGGCATCCGCCCGGCCGATCGTTTCGAATACGAATTCGAGGATCCCGTGCTCAAGCGCAGCATCCGGCATGCGTATGATGTGACCGTGCTGCCTGTGCTGGGGTAAGGGCGGCGCGGCCTTCACCGCGGTCGTCCCGGACAAGCGAGCAACGCGAGCGCTGATCCGGGACCCATACGCCGCGGCTTCTCGTTAGGAAAGGCTGTTCGACGATTTTCGTGTAGCCCGGTTATCCTGTGGTTATGGGTCCCGGCGTTTGCCGGGACGACGAGGGAGTCTTCCCGGAAATCGGGTGGTGGGAACTGGCAGTCTCTGCAAAACTCGCCGGCATGAAATCAAATCTCAAGGCAATCGCTCCCTCCCCCGACATCGCCGCCCGCGTCGACGCTATCGACTGGACGCAGGCCACAACCAATCTCGACGCCCAGGGCTGCGCCGTGCTCAAGGGCATGCTCTCGCCGGAGGAATGCGGCGACCTCGCGAGGCTCTATCCCGACGACAAAAATTTTCGCAGCCGGGTGGTGATGGGCCGCCACGGTTTCGGCCGCGGCGAGTATAAATACTTCTCTTACCCGCTGCCCGATCCGATCGCGGGCCTGCGCCCGGCGCTCTATGCAAAACTCTGCGGCGTCGCCAACCGCTGGAACGAGGCGATGGGGATCGATATCCGTTATCCCCAAAACCACGACGCCTTCCTCAAGCGCTGCCATGAGGCAGGGCAGGTTCGGCCGACGCCGCTGCTGCTGCAATATGGCGCCGGCGACTACAATTGCCTGCATCAGGATCTCTATGGCGAGCACGTGTTTCCGCTGCAGGTGGCGATCCTGCTGTCGGAGCCGGGCCGCGATTTCACTGGCGGCGAGTTCGTCCTGACCGAGCAGCGGCCGCGGATGCAGTCGCGGCCGGAAGTGGTGCCGCTGACCCAGGGCGATGCGGTGGCATTTGCTGTGCACCACCGGCCGGTGCAGGGGACGCGCGGCTTCTATCGGGTTAATCTGCGCCATGGCGTCAGCCGGCTCCGCTCCGGTCACCGCCATACCGTTGGCGTGATCTTTCACGATGCAAAATGAGTGCGGATCTATTGACGGCCGATCTGTTTGAAAGCGTTCCCGATCTGCGTCCGTCGCGCGAAGCGATGGCGGACGGCGCCGTGCTGCTGCGGGGCTTCGCCCGGCCGGTCGAGGCCGAGCTGATCGCTGCGATCGGCGAGATCGTGGCGCAGGCGCCGTTTCGTCACATGGTGACGCCGGGCGGCCATTCGATGTCGGTGGCGATGACCAATTGCGGCAGCGCCGGCTGGGTCACCGACCGCAGCGGCTATCGCTACGACGGTGTTGATCCGGAATCCGGCGCACCGTGGCCCGCCATGCCGCGCTCGTTTCGCGTGCTGGCCGCGCGAGCGGCGGCCGAGGCGGGATTTGACGGTTTTGCGCCGGACGCATGCCTGATCAACCGCTACCATACGGGAGCGCGCATGTCGCTGCACCAGGACAAGGACGAGGACGATTTCAGCGCACCGATCGTCTCGGTCTCGCTGGGCCTGCCGGCGGTCTTCCTGTTCGGCGGCTTGCAGCGCAGCGACAAACCGCGCCGGTTTAGGCTCGAGCACGGCGACATCGTGGTATGGGGCGGCCCGTCGCGGCTGTTTTTCCACGGCATCGCCCCGCTCGCCGACGGCGAGCACGCCTTGCTGGGCCGCCAGCGCATCAATTTGACGTTTCGGAAAGCGCGGTGAGGCGAGGGGCGCCTTTCTTCCCCTCTCCCCTTGCGGGAGAGGGTGGACGCGATGCGCAGCATCGCGGACGGGTGAGGGGTCTGTCTCCGCGGATAGAGACCCCTCATCCGCCCTCGCTTCGCGAGGGCACCTTCTCCCACAAGGGGAGAAGGGAAGAACGGCCGGCCCGCCTTCCCATTGTTGCCCCCGCCGGTCTATGCTTGCCCCGCTGGGGAGACAACCATGAGCGATAGCAAAGCATCGGCCGACACGGGCGCTGGCAGCCGCACCGGAGTCTATCTCGCGGTCCTGCAACTGGTGTTCACGCTGGGCTGGACCACCTATGTGATCTATCTGCCAAAACTCTGCGCGCAGGTCGGGATCGCGCCGTCTTACGTCATCTTCATCCTGATGCTGGACCAGGCGATCTTCACCATCACCGATACCGCGATGGGGATCGCCGCCGACAAGATCGCGCCTTTCGTCGGCCGGCTCGGTGTGTTCGTCGGCGTCACGACCGCGATCTCCTGCGCGGCCTTTATCGCGCTGCCCTATGTGGCCGGCACAGGCCCGGGCGCGCAGGTCTGGTTCATTGTCCTGATCCTGATCTGGGTCGTCACCTCGTCGGCGCTGCGCGCCCCGCCGCTCACGCTGCTGGGGAAATACGGTGCGAGACCCGCGCTCCCGTTCTTGTCGGCGCTGGCGATGCTCGGCTACGGTCTGGCCGGCGCGGTGTCGCCCTATCTCGGCGTGATCATGCGCAACCAAGATGCGCGGATTCCCTTCGTGATTTCGGGCGTGGTGCTGCTGATTACCGCGCTGGCGCTGTCGAAAGTCGAGCGCGGTCTGGCGCAGCAACCCGCCGCGCCGATCAAACCGGTCGAACCGGCCAAACCGCTCGGCCAGATGCCGATGTTCTTCATCGGATCGATGGTGCTGCTCTCGCTGGGCTACCAGCTGCATTTCAGCATCAACAGCGGGCCGTTCTTCCTGCGGTTTGCCAAACCGGATGACCTGCAATGGCTGATGCCGGTGTTCTGGATCGGTTTCAATATCGCGATGTTTCCGGCCAGCGTGATCGTGAAACATCGCGGCGGCTTGATCGTGATGGGTGCCGCCGGCCTGTTGGGCGCTCTGGCGGTGATCGGTGCGGAGTTCGCAGGCAGTCTCAACATGCTGATAGCAGCGCAGTTCATCGCGGGCGCGGCGTGGGGCTGCATGCTGATGAGCGCGGTGGCAGCCGCGCTGGCGATCGGGGATACCGGCGCCGAAGGCAAGGTGGTGGGGCTGGTGTTCTCGGCGCTGGCGCTGGCGACCTTCGCCCGGATGGCGGCGGTCGCGGGTGGCCTGCAGAAGCTGCCGGAATACGCGCCGCTGCTGCAGTGGGCGCCGGTGGCATGCTGGGCGGTAGCAGGCGCCGGCCTGCTGGCGATCGCGGCGTTGTGCGCGCAGCAGGGGATGATGATGCGGAGAGTGTGACTTCCTCCCCTCCCTCCACGCGCCCTTGCGCGTGGCGGGAGGGGAGAAGAGTCACTACGGTTTCGCCGGGTGAATGAACGTCCACGGCGTCACTTCCGAATCTCTGGGCACTTCGATGTCGATCAGATAGGGCCCGCCATGCGCCAGCGCCTTTTCCAGCGCGGCACGAAACTGATCCGGCGCGGTGACGCGCGCCGCACCCACTCCAAAGGACTCCGCGAGCTTGACGAAATCCGGATTGACCAGGTCGGACGCCACCACGCGGCCCGCAAAGCGCTCGCGCTGGTCGCGCCGCACATTGCCATAGGCGTTGTTGTTGAACACCAGCGTCACCACGCCGATGTTGAACTGCACGGCGGTCGCCAGTTCCTGCACGCCGAACATGAAGCCGCCAT
>NZ_JAUSLT010000095.1 GCF_030646015.1 Bradyrhizobium sp. | reverse complement strand
CGATGTGGGTCAGCCCTTCCGGGCCATGATAGACCGCGTACATCGAGGCGATCACCGCCAGCAGCACCTGCGCGGTGCAGAAGTTGGAGGTCGCCTTTTCGCGCCGGATATGCTGCTCGCGGGTCTGCAGCGCCAGCCGATAGGCCGGCTGCCCGCGCGAATCGATCGACAGGCCCACGATGCGCCCCGGCAGCGAGCGCTTGAGCGCGTCGCGCACCGCCATATAGGCCGCGTGCGGCCCGCCATAGCCCATCGGCACGCCAAAACGCTGCGCCGATCCGATCGCGATATCGGCGCCGAGTTCGCCCGGCGACGCCAGCAGCGTCAGCGCCAGAAGGTCGGCGGCAACCACGGCCAGCGCGCCCTTGGCGCGCACCGCCGCGATCGCCGGCCGCAGGTCGCGCACCGCGCCCGACGTACCCGGATATTGCAGCAGGGCGCCGAACACCTCGGCCTTGTCGAGATCGACGGCGGGATCGCCCACGATCAGGCTCCACCCGAGCGGCTCGGCGCGGGTGCGCAGCACCGCCAGCGTCTGCGGATGAACCTCGGAATCGACGAAGAAGGACTTCGCCTTGCCCGGGGCGGCGCGCTCGGCCAGCGCCATCGCTTCCGCCGCGGCGGTGGCTTCATCGAGCAGTGAGGCGTTGGCGACATCGAGCCCGGTGAGGTCGCAGATCATGGTCTGGAAATTGAACAGCGCTTCCAGCCGGCCCTGGCTGATCTCCGGCTGATACGGCGTATAGGCCGTGTACCAGGCCGGGTTCTCCAGGATATTGCGCTGGATCACCGCCGGCAGGATGGTTCCCGAATAGCCTTGGCCGATCAGCGAGGTGAAGACCTGGTTCTGCGCCGCCAGTTCGCGCATATGCGCCAGCGCTTCGGTTTCGCTCAAAGCGGTGCCGAGATCGAGCGGCGCCTTCTGCCGGATCGAGGACGGCAGGGTTTCGGCCATCAACGTATCAAGGCTTTTCGCGCCCACGGTCTCCAGCATGGCGCTGACGTCGCGGGGCGAGGGGCCGATGTGGCGGCGCACGAAGGTGGCGGCGGGCTCGTCGGTGTGTTTAAGCGGCGCGTTCATGATCATACCCTCGCGGCTCACGCGGTGTGTTTGGCGTAGGCGGCTTCGTCCATCAGGCCGCCGAGTTCGCTTTTGTCCGAAATCTTCAGCTTGAAAAACCACGCCTTGCCGCCGGCATCGGAATTGACCAGCGCCGGTTCCGCGGCGAGCGCGTCGTTGACCTCGAGCACTTCGCCCGAAATCGGCGCGTAGACGTCGGAGGCGGCCTTGACCGATTCGACCACGGCGGCGGCTTCGGCCTTCTTCAGGCTGCGTCCAACCTTCGGCAGTTCGACGAACACGACGTCGCCGAGCTGCGACTGCGCGTAGTCGGTGACGCCGATGGTGGCGACGTCGCCCTCGATCCGGAGCCATTCGTGGTCGGTGGTGTAGAGCGTCGTCATGACGGATCCTTCAGTGTTTTGAGGTTCAACGTTTGTAAGTGTTGGGGACGAAGGGCATGGCGGCGACCCGCAGCGGCAGCCGCGCTCCGCGCAATTCGGCGAACACCAGCGAGCCCGCGGCGGCGAGCGAAACCGGCAGATAGCCCATCGCGACAGGCGCATTCAGGCTGGGGCCAAAGCCGCCCGAGGTGACCTTGCCGATCTGTTCGGATGAAGTCTCATTGGCGAATAGCGGCGCGCCTTCCCGCACCGGGGCGCGGCCCTCCGGCCTCAATCCGACCCGGCGGCGCGGCGCGCCTTTTTCGAGCTGCGCAAGAATCGTGTCGGCGCCGGGAAAACCGCCGGCGCGGGCGCCGCCATGGCGGCGGCTCTTCTGGATCGACCATTCCAGCGCGCCCTCCACCGGCGTCGTCGAGGTGTCGATGTCGTGGCCATAAAGGCAGAGCCCGGCCTCCAGCCGCAGGCTGTCGCGCGCGCCGAGCCCGATCGGCATCACGTCGCCATTCGCCAGCAGCGTTCTCGCGAAGGCTTCCGCCTGTTCGGCCGGAACCGAAATCTCAAAGCCGTCCTCGCCGGTGTAGCCCGAGCGCGAGACGAAGCAGTCGATGCCGTCGATACGGCGCGGCCCCGTATCCATGAACCGCATCGCTGATATTTCGGGGCAAAGCCTGGCCAGTACTGATTCCGCCGTCGGTCCCTGCAACGCGATCAGCGCGCGGTCGGGGAGCGGCTCGATGACGCAGCTGTCCTGGAGATGAGCGCGCAGATGCGCCTCGTCCTCGGCTTTGCAGGCGGCGTTGACGACGAGGAACAAATGGCTGCCGAAATTGGCCACCATCAAATCGTCTAAAATGCCGCCGGCTTCATTGGTGAACTGGGCGTAGCGCTGTCGGCCCGGTGCAACGCTGAGGATGTCCTGCGGCACCAGCCGCTCCAGCGCCAGGGCGGCGTCCTCGACCTTGCCGGATTTCGCCCGCAGCTCGATCTGTCCCATATGCGAGACGTCGAACAGCCCGGCCGAGTTGCGGGTATGCAGGTGTTCCCTGAGCACGCCGGGTGCGAATTGTACCGGCATGTCGTAGCCGGCGAACGGCACCATTTTGCCGCCGCTGGCTGCATGCAGCGCATGCAAAGGGGTGGTTTTCAATGCGGTTTCGGTTTCGCGCGCAAGCATCATGGGGCCCTCGCGGTTCCCGAGGAGGATTCCTCGCAAACCCGTCGAAGCCCCATCTGTCGCTGTGCCTGAGAGTATTATCCCGTCGGCGGACGCATCCCGGGACTGGCCCCGGCGGCGTCTCTTTCCAGATGCTAGCAAGTCACGCGGTCCGTTTGCCTGAGAGTTTCCGGGGCGGTTGCTCCTTCGGCGCCGGCGCTTAAGCCGATCTCTCCCGACGTGACTATCTTGAACAGATGGGAGAAAACCACGGCGGCGGCAAGGCTGTCAACGCAGCCGCAGCAATTATCAACGAACCTTGTGCTGCTGCGGCAAGCCGCTGATTTGTTGCACACTTTCTGGACAGCGCCATCCCCCTTGTCTAAAAGCCATGGCTTGGTACTTGGCTTGGTACTTGGCTTGTTACTTGGGCCGGTGCGATGGCGCGTTTGCAGCGAATCCCGGGCTTTTTACGATTGGACGGACATGAGCGGCGTTAACGAGATCAGGTCGGCATTTCTGAACTACTTCGCGGCGGAGGGTCACGAGATCGTGCCGTCGTCGCCGCTGGTGCCGCGCAACGACCCGACGCTGATGTTCACCAATGCCGGCATGGTGCAGTTCAAGAACGTTTTCACCGGCGTCGAGAAGCGGCCCTATCAGCGTGCCACCACCTCGCAGAAATGCGTGCGCGCCGGCGGCAAGCACAACGACCTCGACAATGTCGGCTACACCGCGCGCCATCTCACCTTTTTCGAGATGCTCGGCAATTTCTCGTTCGGCGACTACTTCAAGGAGCGCGCGATCGAGCTCGCCTGGAACCTGATTACAAAGGATTTCGGGCTGAAGAAGGACAAGCTGCTCGTCACCATCTATCACGACGACGATGAGGCGGCGCGCCACTGGAAGAAGATCGCCGGTTTTTCGGACGACCGCATCATCCGCATCGCGACCTCGGACAATTTCTGGGCGATGGGGGATACCGGCCCCTGCGGCCCGTGTTCGGAGATCTTTATCGACCGCGGCGAGCACATCTGGGGCGGACCGCCGGGCAGCCCGGAGGAGGACGGCGATCGCTTCCTCGAATTCTGGAACCTGGTCTTCATGCAGTTCGAGCAGGTGACGAAGGAGGAGCGCCAGCCGCTGCCGCGTCCCTCGATCGACACCGGTTTGGGGCTCGAGCGGATGGCCTGCATCCTGCAGGGCGTCGACAGCGTCTTTGAGACCGATCTTTTCCGTCACTTGATCGATGCCACCGCGTCAGCGCTCGGAACCGGACCGGAGGAGCAGACCGTAGCGTCGTTCCGCGTCATCGCGGACCATCTGCGCTCCTCCGCCTTCCTGATTTCCGACGGCGTGCTGCCGTCGAACGAGGGCCGCGGCTATGTGCTGCGCCGGATCATGCGCCGCGCGATGCGTCATGCGCAGTTGCTCGGCGCGCGCGATCCGCTGATGCATCGTATCGTTCCGGCGCTGGTGCGCGAGATGGGCCAGGCCTATCCGGATCTGGTGCGGGCGGAAAAGCTGATCGAGGAAACGCTGCGGCTGGAAGAAACCCGTTTCCGCAAGACGCTGGAGCGCGGTCTGTCGATCCTCGACGAGAAGAGCAGTTCGCTGAAGAAGGGCGACATGTTCGACGGCGACACTGCGTTCACGCTGTACGACACCTATGGCTTTCCGCTGGATCTTACCCAGGACGCGCTGAAGTCGCGCGGCATCAGCGTTGATCAAGCTTCCTTTACGGACGCAATGGAGAGACAGAAAGCCAAGGCGCGTGCATCTTGGTCTGGTTCAGGTGACACAAAGACAGAAAATTACTGGTTCCCATTGCGTGAAAAATACGGCGCAACTGAATTCCTTGGCTACGACACGGAGATAAGCGAAGGCATTGTTCAAACGATTATACGCGGCGGGCCGGAAGCTATCGAACTGAAGGCCGGCGAAAGTGGTGAAGTGGTACTTAATCAAACGCCATTTTATGCAGAGTCGGGTGGTCAAGTTGGCGACACGGGTTGGTTGAAGCGAACTACTGACGGTGAAATTGTCGCGGATGTGCTCATGACGCACAAGCAGGCTGGCGATCTCTTTATTCACAATGTCAGGATGAAATCTGGCGTGCTCAAGGTCGGCGATTCGGTTCGTCTCGAAGTCGATCATACTCGCCGCTCGTCGATCCGAGCGAATCACTCCGCGACGCATCTGCTGCACGAGGCGCTGCGTCAGGTGCTCGGCGATCACATCGCCCAGCGCGGCTCGCTGGTGGCGCCGGATCGGCTGCGTTTCGATTTCGTGCATCAGAAGCCGATCACGGCGGAAGAGCTCGCCCGCATCGAGGACATTGCCAACGAAGTGGTGCTGGCGAATGACGAGGTCACCACGAGGCTGATGGCGGTGGATGACGCGCGCGATGCCGGGGCGCGGGCGCTGTTCGGCGAAAAATACGGCGATGAAGTGCGCGTGGTGACGATGGGCCGAAACGCGCGCGAGCATGGCAGCAACGCGCTCGGCTGGTCGGTGGAATTGTGCGGCGGCACCCATGTGCGCCGCACCGGCGATATCGGATTGATCTCGGTGACCGGCGAAAGCGCGGTCGCCTCGGGCGTCCGCCGCATCGAGGCGCTGACCGGCAATCATGCGCGCAAACACGCCAACGACACCATGGCGCTGGCCAGGACCGCGGCGGGCGAGTTGCGCACCACGCTCGACGAGATGCCGGCGCGCATCGCCGCCTTGATGGAGGACCGCAAGAAGCTGGAGCGTGACCTCGCAGAGGCTCGCAAGAGGCTGGCGATGGGCGGCGGGACTTCCGTCGGCAACGGTGCTGCGGCCGGTCCTGCCGGCGTGCGTCAGGTCGGCGACGTCAAGCTGATGGCGCGCGCGGTCGAAGGCATCGAGATGAAGGATCTCAAGAGCCTCGCCGATGACGGCAAGAAGCAGCTCGGCTCCGGCGTGGTCGCCATCGTCGGCGTCACCGCCGACGGCAAGGCCGGCGTCGTGGTCGGCGTCACGCCCGATCTGACCTCGCGTTTCAGCGCGGTCGATCTGGTCAAGATCGCCTCCGAGGCGCTCGGCGGCAAGGGCGGCGGCGGGCGTCCCGACATGGCGCAGGCCGGCGGCCCCGACGGCGCCAAGGCGGATGCGGCGCTTCAGGCGATCGAAAACGCGATGGGCGGCGCCTGACAGGCTCAATCCGGGGAACAGCGCGATGCAAGGTCACGATCTGCGCCGCCGGGTTTACGATCTCCTCGAACACGACAACATTCCGCACACGGCGAGCGCGCGGCTCGCGCATCTGATCATCGCGATCGTCGTCGTCAACGTGTCGGTGATGGTGCTGGCATCGGTTCCGGAGATCAACGCGCGGTTCGGCCGGCTACTCATGGCGATCGAGATCGCCTCGCTCGCAATCTTTGCCCTCGAATATGCGGCGCGGTTCTGGAGCGTGGCCGGACATGCGCCGGTTCGGGAGATGAGCCCGTGGCGCGCCCGGCTGGACTACGCGACCTCCAGCCTCGGCATCATCGACCTGCTGTCGGTGCTGCCGTCCGGAGTAGCATTGCTCGGTAACCAGCGCCCGATGCTGGTGATGGTCGGCATGCTGCCGTTCTTCAAGCTGGTGCGCTATTCGACCGCGATGCGCTCGTTGCTGGCGGCGGTCCATGCCGAGCGGCGCACGCTGTTCGGATGCCTGGTGATCCTGGTCGGCGCGGTGCTCACCTTCGCGACCGTGATGTACGCGGTGGAGCATGACGCCCAGCCCGACAAGTTCGGCAGCATTCCGCTCGCGATGTGGTGGGCGATCGTGACGCTCGGCACCGTCGGCTATGGCGACGTGGTCCCGGTGACGGCGATGGGCAAGACGGTCGCGAGCTTCGCCATCGTCGGCGGGCTGATGATGATCGCGCTGCCGGTAGCGATCATTTCCGGGGCCTTCGCCAATGAAGTCCGCCGTCACGACTTCATCGTGACCTGGGGCATGCTGGCCCGGGTGCCGCTGTTTGCGCATCTGCGCGCCGCCGAAATTGCCGATATCATGCGGCTGTTGCGCACCCAGACCATCGAGACCGACGAAATCCTGGTGCGGCGGGGAGAGCCGGCCTCGTCGATGTATTTCATCGCCGCCGGCGAGGTCGAGATCGAATTGCCGGCGCAGCGGGTGCGGCTCTCCGACGGCAGTTTCTTCGGCGAGATCGCGCTTTTGCATCGGACCCAGCGCAGCGGCACCGTCACCGCGCTGCGCAAGTCGAACCTGCTGGCGCTGGACGCGCAGGATTTTCACGCCCTGATTGCGCGCGCGCCGAAACTTGCCGCGCATGTCCAGGAAGTGGTCAGGGCCCGGCTCGCCGATACCGCGCAGGCGCAGAAGGGCGATATCGCCCTGGATGAAATCGCGCAGGCAACGCAAACCGATGACGAAGGTGGCGTCGTCGTCTAGCGTGGCCGGCCTAACGCTTGGGCAACGGTTTCTGCACAAAATCGCGAAAACAACCCCATGCATAGAAAGCAACACATTGGATTCGTTGGACTTTTTGAAGATGCGGAACCTCGCCGCGACACTAGCTCGATACCGTCGCGACCGTTGAAAACCGCACACATGGCGCAGGCCATCGAACCTCCCTCCGGCGAATTGGACGACCCGCTGATCGAATTGCTGCCAAGACAATGGTCTGAGATAGACGGATAGCGCGCGGCGAATCCTTGCCTGTGAGGCCAAATGATCCCTGATTATCTGCAGCGAGTTTCGGATCGGATCGGCGCCTATGCCGCCAACGACGAACCGCTCGCAGCCGCCGGCAACAAGGTAGCGCTGGTGCTGGCAGGCAATGCGCCATTCTATCCGCTCTATGTGATCGCGCTGGCCGGCAGCGACGGGATGCCATGGCTGCTGATGACGCTGCTTGCTTTTCCGATATTCCTCATGGTGCCTGCGATCGCGCGCCGTCATCCCCTGGCGGGCAGGATAGTTCTGTCGCTCGCCGGAACGATCCACACGGTATCATGCACCTGGGTGCTTGGAGAAAAATCCGGGACCGAACTCTTCTTGATCCCCTGCATCGCGCTCGCGAGCCTGTTGTTCGGCGTGGGCGAACGCATCTGGATGCTGCTGCTGGCGGCGCCGCCGTTCGCCGCCTGGCTGCTCCTGCACGGAAATTTTGGCGCGCCGCCATACCTTTATCGGGATGACGCCTATGCCGCGCTGCTCTCCATGAACGCCATCAGCGTCGGCACGCTCTCGATCTTCCTCGGAATTGTCTTTTCCGGGCTCTACGCTGTGCCGGCCAGACCCGCGCCGCGCGCTTGAGTGCCTGTCGCGCGCGGAAAGTGGCGGTTGCGCCGGTGGTGATCGAACTCAACACTGCATCGTTCGAGAGCATCGCTTTGCGATGCGCTTTTGCTCTAGCGCTTCGGCAGCGCCGGCGCGATCCGGTCGATCCGGTTGGTCCAGATGCCGCCGGCAAAGCCTGATGGCAACAAGGCGAGGTCTTCGGGTCGATCGATCCCGCTGGAGAAATCCTCGCCGTCGTGCCGTCCGATGATGAAGACGGCGGAGCCATGATCGTTCATCCGGTTGAGAAACCGGTTCGGCCAGCCCCACAGCCACGGCGCGTAATTGACCGGCACCAGCAGCACGCTGCGTTCGCAATCGGGCGGGACGTAACCGGACCATCCCAGCAGGAAATAGCGGATCAGGCAGCGCTTCAGCGTGATCCCCGACATCGCGGGGATGTCGAGCACCTGCCGCGCGGCCGCCACCGGCAGCGTGCCGCCATAGATCATCAGCCGCTGCAATTGTTGCTGCGGCAGCGATCTGAGGCGTTCGGCGAGCCGCCGGCCCTCATCTTCATCGTTGCTCTTGATGTGGATCAGGAAGCGCTTGTCGGGAAAGGCGCCGAGCACCTCGTCGAGCGAGGGCAGCAGGCCGATCCCGGTGCCGCGCAGTGGAAAGGTCTTGCCGCCGTCGGCGGTGTAGCCATGGCCGACGTCGAGCTTTCTCAGATCGGCGAGGCTGTGTTCGCGCGTGACGCCGTGGCCGTCGGTGCGGCAGTCCAGGGTCCAGTCATGGAAGACGGCGATCTGGCCGTCAGTGGTCGGGTGAACGTCGAGTTCGACGATGTCGGCGCCGGCGGCGAAGGCCGCGCGCATCGAGGGCAGGGTATTCTCGATGAAGGCATGCTCGGGCGGAAAGATCCGCGCCGCGGTGCAGGTCGTCGCCGTCAGGCCCGTTGCAGGATAGGTCTGGGCCAGCCCGCGATGCGCCAGCAACGTGCGCGTGGTCTGCGGCGAAACCCAGAGCGAGCTGTTGCCGAGCGCGATCGCGCCGGCAACGAGGATGGTGAAGAGCAGTCCAAACCGAACGATCCGCCGCATGGTGGCCCTTGGAAATTACGAGCGGACCACGCAAGGTCTTTGGGGCGAAAGCACGGCGTTCCCCGCGCGTCATTGCGAGGAGCTCTTGTCCGCCGAAGCCCGCCTTCGGGCGAAGGCGGATGCGACGAAGCAATCCATTCTTCCTTTGCTTGGATAGATGGATTGCTTCGCTGCACTCGCAATGACGTTGAGGGAGGGGAAGCCTACGTTAGGCCGCCGATCTCTTAGGCCATTTCCTTCGTCAGATTCTCCGCGACCTTGTCGAGGAAGCCGGTGGTGGAGAGCCAGCGCTGGTCGGCGCCGACCAGCAGGGCCAGATCCTTGGTCATGAAGCCGGCCTCGACGGTGTCGACGCAGACCTTCTCCAGCGTCAGCGCGAACTTCGCCAGCGCCTCGTTGTTGTCGAGCTTGGCGCGATGCGACAGGCCGCGGGTCCAGGCGAAGATCGAGGCGATGGAGTTGGTCGAGGTCTCCTTGCCCTTCTGGTGTTCGCGGTAGTGCCGCGTCACCGTGCCGTGGGCGGCTTCGGCTTCGACGGTGTTGCCGTCGGGCGTCATCAGCACCGAGGTCATCAGGCCGAGCGAGCCGTAGCCCTGCGCCACGGTGTCGGACTGCACGTCGCCGTCGTAGTTCTTGCACGCCCAGACGTAGCCGCCCGACCACTTCATCGCGGCGGCGACCATGTCGTCGATCAGGCGATGCTCGTAGGTGATCTTCTTGGCTTCGAACTGCGACTTGAATTCCTTGTCGTAAATGTCCTGGAAGATGTCCTTGAAGCGGCCGTCATAGACCTTGAGGATGGTGTTCTTGGTCGACAGGTACACCGAATAGTTCTTGGCAAGGCCCTGGTTGAGCGAGGCGCGGGCGAAATCGGCGATCGAATCATCGAGGTTGTACATCGCCAGCGCGATGCCGGCGGAGGGAGCCTTGTACACTTCCCGCTCGATCACCTTGCCGTCCTCGCCGACGAACTTCATCGTCAGCGTGCCCTTGCCGGGGAACATGAAGTCGGTGGCTCGGTACTGGTCGCCGAAGGCGTGACGGCCGATGATGATCGGCTTGGTCCAGCCCGGCACCAGCCGCGGCACGTTCTTGCAGATGATGGGCTCGCGGAACACGACGCCCCCGAGGATGTTGCGGATGGTGCCGTTCGGCGACTTCCACCTCTGCTTGAGGCCGAATTCCTTCACCCGGGCTTCATCAGGGGTGATGGTGGCGCACTTGACGCCGACGCCGTATTTCTTGATGGCTTCGGCGGCATCGATGGTGACCTGATCGTTGGTCTGGTCGCGGTATTCCATCCCGAGGTCGTAATACTGCAGGTCAATATCGAGGAACGGGTTGATCAGCTTGTCCTTGATGTATTGCCAGATGATCCGGGTCATCTCGTCGCCATCGAGTTCGACGACGGGGTTGGTCACCTTGATTTTTGCCATGGCAGATCGGGCCTTT
>NZ_JAUSLT010000094.1 GCF_030646015.1 Bradyrhizobium sp. | reverse complement strand
GCCAAAATCCAGTCCGGGTCGAAAGCCCCGGGCCGCGACAAGGCCGGCGCGGTGACCAAAGCGCAGGTGCGCGAGATCGCCGAGAAGAAGATGAAGGATCTCAATTGTGACTCCATCGAGTCGGCCATGAAGATGGTCGAGGGCTCTGCCCGTTCGATGGGTCTCGAAGTTGCGGGGTAACGGGTCATGGCAATCGGAAAACGCTTGAAGAAGGCCCGCGAGGGCGTTGATCGCGAGAAGCTTTATCCGCTCGCGGACGCCATCAAGATGGTCAAGGAACGCGCCACGTCGAAGTTCGACGAGACGGTCGAGATTGCGATCAATCTCGGCGTCGATCCGCGTCACGCCGACCAGATGGTGCGTGGCGTGGTGACCCTGCCGAACGGCACCGGCCGCACCTTGCGCGTCGGCGTGTTCGCGCGCGGCGCCAAGGCCGACGAAGCCAAGGCCGCGGGAGCCGACGTCGTCGGCGCCGAGGACTTGGTCGAGAAGGTGCAGGGCGGTCAGATCGATTTCGACCGCTGTATCGCCACTCCCGACATGATGCCGCTGGTTGGCCGGCTCGGTAAGGTGCTGGGACCGCGCGGCATGATGCCGAACCCGAAGATCGGCACGGTCACGATGGACATCGCCAACGCCGTCAAGGGCGCCAAGGGCGGTTCGGTCGAGTTCCGGGTCGAGAAGGCCGGCATCGTGCAGGCCGGCATCGGCAAGGCGTCGTTCACGGCAGACAAGCTGGTGGAGAACGTCAAGGCGCTGGCGGATGCCGTAGCCAAGGCGAAGCCCGCCGGTGCCAAGGGCACCTACATCCAGCGCGTCGCGGTTTCCTCCTCGATGGGGCCGGGCGTGAAGGTTGAGCCGGGCACGCTGCTCGGCTAAAGGCCGCGCGACGACAATCATTTCAAGGGCGGGACGGGGAAACCCGTTCCGCCCTTTGTCTTTTGACTTCAGGAATTCAGCCGATGTCCAACAAAGTCTTGATCTATTCCCGTTTCCCCAAGGCGATGATGGTGCGCTTCGCGCAAAGCTTCGAACTGATGGAAACGGGGGGCAAGCCGCTTGGCGAGGTATTCGCGGCGGACCAGCTTTCGGGGGTGACCGCGATGGTCACGGCCGGCGGTACCCCGCTCGGCGCAGCCGCGATGGACCTGATGCCGAAGCTCGGCGTCATCGTCTGCTATGGCACCGGTTATGACGGTGTCGATCTCGCCGCCGCGGCGCAGCGCAAGATCGCGGTCGCCCACAGTCCGGGCGCGAATGCTGCCTCGGTCGCCGATATCGCGGTCATCCTGATGCTGGCGGCGACGCGGCGGCTGCTGCCGGCGGACGATTATGTCCGAAGCGGCGGCTGGTCATCGGCAAAACCGTCGCCGATGATGCGGCCGCAGGCAGGCATGCGCGGGCGCCGCATCGGCGTCTACGGCATGGGCGAGATCGGCCGCAAGATCGCGGCCCGGGTGGCGGCGTTCGAGACCGAGGTCGGCTATTTCAGCCGCAACAAGCACGACGTGCCCTATCAATACTTCCCGAGCCTCGAGGCGCTGGCGGATTGGTGCAGCGTGTTGATGATCGCGGTCCGCGCCGGCGCCGACACCCACCACGCCGTCGATGCCCGGATCCTGAAAAGGTTGGGGGCGGACGGCTATGTCGTCAACATCTCCCGGGGCTCGGTGATCGACCAGCCGGCTTTGGTCGCAGCGCTGGCCGACAATACCATCGCGGGCGCCGGCCTCGACGTGTTCGAGCAGGAGCCGCATGCGCCGGATGCGCTGACCGCGCTCCCGAACGTGGTGCTGACCCCGCATATCGGCGGCCACACCCTGGAATCGCACACGGCGATGCAGGACTGCGTGATCGCCAATCTCGATGCGCACTTTGCCGGCAAGCCGCTACCCTATGAGGTGCGGGGCGGCTGAGAGGCCGGCGGCATCCCTTCAGGCCGCAATGCCTTTTTCGGGCATGATGTGGGCCTGGTAACCCAGGGTGCGGGCGACACCGGCCAATCCATTGAGCAACCGGACCTGCACGCCGAGCGGAATGCCGGCAATGTAGGTGACGGGGAGAAGCCCGTCGGCGAGGACCAGTGCGCCTTGCAGCGGGTTTCGAATGTCGCCTTTTCGGTTGGCGCGTCCTTGCTGGCTCAAGGCTGTCAGGGTCTCGAAAAATCGTTCGACCCCGGCGAGGATTTGGGCCTCCGGCGTCGGCGGGGTGATCCGTTGTCGAATGTGCATCTTCGTCGTCCCTGTGTTCCAGGGATGGACGTGGGACGTGTTGGCCGGGATGGTGAAGGTGTGCGGGGCACCGGCCGCAAATTCCTTTCGGCCGATCCGGCAGGCCGCGCTGCCCTCAAGCAGGTCGAAATGCTCAATTCCGAAACCTTCAGGCCCGGCATGGCAGTGCGCGGCGGCGGCAAGCCGCTCGCCCGGGGGGACGAGCCATTCGATCGCCAATTCGCTTCCGCCGGATGAAGCGCTGGTGGTGACAAACACCAGCTTTGTCCGCGTGACCGGATTGAAGTAGGTATCGCCCGGCTTGGCCATGTCTTTTCCTCCGATTCGTCGAATGCAGGACCGATTGGGCTGATACGGGTCGCCAGCTGCGCGGTTTCGGCCGTTTTTCACCCTGTTCGCCGCGGCCCGCATTTTGCACTCTAAAGCCGGAAAAGACTTGGCAAGCCGGAAAAGACTCGTTAAACAATCGCTTCCGGGCGTGCTGGCTGTTGCTGGCACGTCCGTGCTCGCATTCCGAAAACCCGATACGCTAGGAGATCATTCCTTTCAGGACATCCGCATGGATTGCTCGAAAGGAAGGAAAACCCGTCGATTTCGGGAGGGATGAGGGCAGGGGTCTTTCGGCTCGCCGAATGATCTCGATCCTGTCCAAGACTGCAGGCGCCCGCGATGAGACGCAAGTTTCTTCAACGGCTTAATCCATCGGCCTGCATAGACGGGTGAAGACCGGATTTCGCTTTACGCCGCGTTTCGCGCGACGGCAGCGGGTAATGGTTCGAACCTCGACACCCCGTGCCCATCAGGCGCGGGAGGGCAGGCTTTTCAAATGTCGTCGTGCCCGGCGTGTCCTGAGGCCTAAAGTGGTCTCGAGGTCAGGTTTTGGGCGGGACGATGGGTGCAACCCGGCGGTCCTGCCTCTAAGGCGCAGACCGCCAACCGGAGAGAGCTTGCTGTGGAAAGAGCGGCAAAAAAGGACGCGGTTGAAGCGCTGAACGGTGTGTTCAAGACCACCAGCGTTGCAGTCGTCGCCCACTATTCCGGCCTCACCGTGGCCCAGATGCAGAAGCTGCGTACGCAGATGAAGCTGGCGGGTGCGTCGGTGAAGGTCTCGAAGAACCGTCTCGCCAAAATTGCTCTTGAAGGCACAGACGTCGTTGCCATCGGTTCCCTGCTGAAGGGACCGACCGTGATCGCGACTTCCAACGATCCGGTAGCGGCGCCAAAGGTTGCCATCGAATTTGCCAAGGCGAACGAGCAGTTCGTCATTCTCGGCGGATCGATGGGTAAAACCGTCCTGGATGTGAACGGCGTCAAGGCGCTCGCCGCCCTGCCGTCGCTCGATGAACTGCGCGCGAAGATCCTCGGCCTCCTTGTGGCGCCGGCGACCAAGATCGCTCAGCTCTCGACTGCGCCCGCGGCCAAGCTCGCGCGCGTCATTCAGGCCTATGCCTCAAAGAGCGAAGCGGCCTGACGCCCTTCGCAAACATCAAACCTGGTTCGAACCGAATTCGCTTAAGGAAACAGATCAATGGCCGACCTACAGAAGATTGTTGACGACCTCTCCAGCCTCACCGTGCTCGAAGCTGCCGAGCTCGCGAAGCTCCTTGAAGAAAAGTGGGGCGTGTCCGCCGCTGCCGCCGTTGCGGTGGCCGGTCCGGCCGCTGCCGCCGCTGCTCCCGCGGAAGAAAAGACCGAGTTCACGGTCATGCTCACCGCCGCCGGCGAGAAGAAGATCGAAGTCATCAAGGAAGTCCGCGCCATCACCGGCCTGGGCCTCAAGGAAGCCAAGGACCTCGTCGAAGGCGCCCCCAAGGCCGTCAAGGAAGGCGTCAACAAGGACGAAGCCGAGAAGATCAAGGCCCAGCTCGAGAAGGCCGGCGCCAAGGTTGAGCTCAAGTAGCGCAGTTACGCGAGCGACATTCCCGGGCGAGCATCGGCAGACCAGGGGATCGCAAACGTGGGACGGAACGATCCGTTCCATGTTGTACACAAGAATGTGTGGGGATTCGGAGGTTTAACCCTCGAATCTCCACGATTGTCATCCCATATCGGGACGGCAGCACGAAAGCACGGTTGGCGGCGGGAACGGTGACGCTTCTGCGCAGACCGTTGGGAGACAGGCAATTTCGGGCTTTTTCGGTCCGTAACTAAGCAGGTTGAGACGGGCGGGTGCGGAAGCGCCCCGCGCGTCGTTTTGCGTTTTGAAGGTGCGGGGCTTCGATTTGGGATTTAAATCCTGAAATGAGACTTCAGACTTTCGGAATGTTTGGGAAATTCAACCCGGGGGCGATGGCAGTCGCGCTTCGGAAGGTTCGCCCCTCACGGGCGACGAAATGAGAGGCCACGATGGCGCAGCAGACATTCACGGGTCGCAAACGGGTTCGCAAGTTCTTCGGACACATCAAGGAAGTCGCGGAGATGCCGAACCTCATCGAGGTTCAGAAGGCGTCCTATGACCAGTTCCTGATGGTCGATGAACCCGTCGGCGGCCGGCTGGACGAGGGCTTGCAGGCGGTGTTCCGGTCGGTGTTCCCGATCTCGGATTTCTCCGGCACCTCGATGCTGGAATTCGTCCGCTACGAATTCGAACCGCCGAAATACGACGTTGACGAGTGCCGTCAGCGCGGCATGACCTATGCGGCGCCGCTCAAGGTGACGCTGCGCCTGATCGTGTTCGATATCGACGAGGAAACCGGCGCCAAGTCCGTCAAGGACATCAAGGAGCAGGATGTCTACATGGGCGATATCCCGCTCATGACCATGAACGGCACCTTCGTCGTCAACGGCACCGAGCGCGTCATCGTCTCGCAGATGCACCGTTCGCCCGGCGTGTTCTTCGATCATGACAAGGGCAAGACCCATTCGTCCGGCAAGCTGCTGTTCGCCGCGCGCGTCATTCCCTATCGCGGCTCCTGGCTCGATATCGAATTCGACGCCAAGGACATCGTGTTCGCGCGCATCGACCGCCGCCGCAAGATTCCGGTGACCTCGCTGATGTTCGCCCTCGGTCTCGACGGCGAAACCATCCTGAGCACCTTCTACAAGAAGATCAGCTACAAGCGCGCCAAGGAAGGCTGGCGCGTGCCGTTCGACGCCACCCGTTTCCGCGGCTACAGCACCATCAACGACCTGATCGATGCCGACAGCGGCAAGGTCGTGCTCGAAGCCGGCAAGAAGCTGACCGTGCGTGCCGCCCGCCAGCTGCAGGAAAAGGGCCTCAAGGCGCTGCGCCTGTCGGATGAAGAGTTGGTCGGCAACTATCTCGCCGAGGACCTCGTCAATCCGAAAACCGGTGAAATCTACGCCGAGGCCGGCGAGGAAATCACCGAGAAGTCGCTGAAGGCGCTCAACGAGCAGGGCTACAAGGAATTGCCGCTGCTCGACATCGACCATGTCAATGTCGGCGCCTACATCCGCAACACGCTGAACGCCGACAAGAACATGACGCGTGAAGACGCGCTGTTCGACATCTATCGCGTGATGCGTCCCGGCGAGCCGCCGACCATCGACTCCGCGCAGACCATGTTCCAGTCGCTGTTCTTCGACAGTGAGCGCTACGACCTGTCCGCGGTCGGCCGCGTCAAGATGAACATGCGCCTCGAACTCGACGCGCCCGACACCCATCGCACGCTGCGCAAGGAAGACATCCTGGCCGTCATCAAGACGCTGGTCGACCTGCGCGACGGCAAGGGCGAGATCGACGACATCGACCATCTCGGCAACCGGCGCGTGCGCTCGGTCGGCGAGCTGATGGAGAACCAGTACCGCATCGGCCTGCTGCGCATGGAGCGCGCGATCAAGGAACGCATGTCCAGTGTCGATATCGACACCGTGATGCCGCAGGACCTGATCAACGCGAAACCCGCCGCAGCCGCTGTGCGCGAATTCTTCGGCTCGTCGCAGCTGTCGCAGTTCATGGACCAGACCAACCCGCTGTCGGAAATCACCCACAAGCGCCGCCTCTCGGCGCTTGGGCCCGGCGGTCTGACCCGCGAGCGTGCCGGCTTCGAGGTGCGCGACGTGCATCCGACGCATTACGGCCGCATCTGCCCGATCGAGACGCCGGAAGGCCCGAACATCGGTCTGATCAACTCGCTGGCGACGTTCGCGCGCGTCAACAAGTACGGCTTCGTCGAGACGCCCTATCGCAAGGTCAAGGACGGCCGCGTCACCGACGAGGTGGTCTACCTCTCGGCGATGGAAGAGGGCCGCTATCACGTCGCGCAGGCGAACGTGGCGCTCGACGCCAAGGGCCGCTTCACCGACGACCTCGTGGTCTGCCGCCACTCCGGCGACGTGCTGATGATCACGCCGGACAAGGTCGACTACATGGACGTGTCGCCGAAGCAGCTGGTTTCGGTGGCCGCGGCGCTGATCCCGTTCCTCGAGAACGACGACGCCAACCGCGCGCTGATGGGCTCGAACATGCAGCGTCAGGCCGTGCCGCTGGTGCGCGCCGAAGCGCCGTTCGTCGGCACCGGCATGGAAGGCGTGGTCGCCCGCGATTCGGGCGCCGCGATCGCCGCGCGCCGCACCGGCGTGATCGACCAGATCGACGCCACCCGTATCGTGATCCGCGCCACCGACGATCTCGATCCCACCAAGTCGGGCGTCGATATCTACCGGCTGATGAAGTACCAGCGCTCCAACCAGTCGACCTGCATCAACCAGCGTCCGCTGGTGAAGGTGGGCGACCAGGTGGCCAAGGGCGACATCATCGCCGACGGTCCCTCGACCGATCTCGGTGAACTCGCGCTCGGCCGCAACGTGCTGGTCGCGTTCATGCCGTGGAATGGCTACAACTTCGAAGATTCGATCCTGCTTTCCGAGCGGATCGTGAAGGACGACGTCTTCACCTCGATCCATATCGAGGAATTCGAGGTGATGGCCCGCGACACCAAGCTCGGCCCCGAGGAAATCACCCGCGACATTCCGAACGTTTCGGAAGAAGCGCTGAAGAAACTCGACGAAGCCGGCATCGTCTACATCGGCGCTGAAGTCCGCGCCGGCGACATCCTGGTCGGCAAGATCACGCCGAAGGGCGAAAGCCCGATGACGCCGGAAGAAAAGCTTCTGCGCGCCATCTTCGGTGAAAAGGCCTCCGACGTCCGCGATACCTCGCTCCGCGTGCCCCCGGGCGTGCAGGGCACCATCGTCGAAGTCCGCGTCTTCAACCGGCACGGCGTCGACAAGGACGAGCGCGCTCTGGCGATCGAACGGGAAGAGATCGAGCGTCTGGCCAAGGACCGCGACGACGAACAGGCGATTCTCGACCGTAACGTCTACGGCCGCCTGGCGGAGCTTCTGGAAAATCGCCAGGGCATCGCGGGTCCGAAGGGCTTCAAGAAGGACACCAAGATCACGCGCGCCGTGCTCGACGAGCACCCGCGTTCGCAATGGTGGATGTTCGCGTCCCCCAACGACAAGCTGATGGCCGAAATCGAAGCGATGCGGAAGCAGTACGACGAATCGAAGAAGGGCCTTGAACAGCGCTTCCTCGACAAGGTCGAAAAGCTGCAGCGTGGCGACGAATTGCCGCCCGGCGTGATGAAGATGGTCAAGGTCTTCGTCGCGGTGAAGCGCAAGATTCAGCCCGGCGACAAGATGGCCGGCCGTCACGGCAACAAGGGCGTGGTGTCCAAGATCGTTCCGATCGAGGACATGCCGTTCCTTGAAGACGGCACCCACGCCGACATCGTGCTCAATCCGCTGGGCGTGCCGTCGCGCATGAACGTCGGTCAGATTCTTGAAACCCATCTCGGCTGGGCCTGCGCCGGCCTCGGCAAGCGCATCGGTCAGACCATCGATGCCTACCTTGCCAGCGCCAAGCAGGACCTGAAGCCGCTGAAGGAGACCTTGAAGAAGATCTACGGCGATGACGAAACCATCAAATCGCTCAACGACAGCGAGTTGATGGAGCTCGGGCGCAATCTCAGCCACGGCGTGCCGATCGCGACGCCGGTGTTCGACGGGGCCAAGGAAGCCGACATCGAGGAGATGCTCAAGCTTGCCGGTCTCGACGCGTCGGGCCAGTCGACCGTCTTCGACGGCCGCACCGGCGACACGTTCGACCGCAAGGTGACGGTTGGGTACATCTACATGCTCAAGCTGCACCATCTGGTCGACGACAAGATCCATGCGCGTTCGATCGGGCCGTACTCGCTCGTTACCCAGCAGCCGCTGGGTGGCAAGGCGCAGTTCGGCGGACAGCGTTTCGGCGAAATGGAAGTGTGGGCGCTCGAGGCTTACGGCGCGGCGTACACGCTCCAGGAAATGCTGACCGTGAAGTCGGACGACGTCGCCGGCCGTACCAAGGTGTACGAGGCGATCGTGCGTGGCGACGACACGTTCGAAGCCGGTATCCCGGAATCGTTCAACGTGCTGGTCAAGGAAATGCGTTCGCTGGGCCTCAACGTCGACCTGCACAATTCCAAGGCGGGCGGCGCGACATCCGAGGCGGCCGAGTAACACAAAAAGCGATCTGCCCGGCGCTTTGCGCCGGGCATCCGCGCTTCGCTCGGACGTTGGGCGAAACGCGTGGCGTCAAAAAGAATTTCGAATTTGCTGCCGGTGACGATCGGCACGCGAGGAGAAGACCATGAACCAAGAAATTATGAATCTCTTCAACCCGACGACGCCGGCTCAGGTCTTCGACCAGATCCGGATCTCCATCGCGTCTCCGGAGAAGATTCTGTCGTGGTCCTACGGCGAGATCAAGAAGCCGGAAACCATCAATTACCGCACGTTCAAGCCCGAGCGTGACGGCCTGTTCTGCGCCCGTATCTTCGGTCCGATCAAGGATTACGAATGCCTGTGCGGCAAGTATAAGCGCATGAAATACAAGGGCATCGTGTGCGAAAAGTGCGGTGTCGAAGTCACCGTGTCGAAGGTCCGCCGTGAGCGGATGGGCCATATCGAGCTCGCCGCCCCGGTCGCGCACATCTGGTTCCTGAAGTCGCTGCCGTCGCGCATCGGCCTGTTGCTCGACATGCAGCTCAAGCAGCTCGAGCGGATCCTCTAT
>NZ_JAUSLT010000146.1 GCF_030646015.1 Bradyrhizobium sp. | reverse complement strand
ACTTGGCGATATCTAAACCGATTGTTGTTATCGTCTGCATGGCTCGCTCCTCTGAATCGTGGGAGCCCTAACAGCGCCCACATCCATGGCACCGATGTGCCGGTGGAGGAGCCGTCCACAGCATCAAACTGAGACCTCAGCCCGCCTCCGAAATGGGTCCGCTCACCCCCCAATAGCTGACATGCCGGACTCGACGCTGCCGTCCGTACCGAAATCATCCATCTCCGTCGCATCCACGATCACCGGCACCACGAGCAACAAGTACGACCCCTGCCCCTCACCACGGCTGATGCCCTCGGCGCTAGACGGCCCTGAGGACCGTTCGCAATCGGCCGAGCCTTGTGTGAAGGCGGCCCAAGTCCTTATCGCACCAGCGGGCTCGATAGACGGCCCCAGCGCCTACGTGGAGGCCAAGATCTTGCGGCTCAGTGGGGCTTCACCGTCGTTCAACTGAGACCTGTGATCCCTAGTCTAGATGCCCTTGGCATTTGGAGGGCATCTTAGTTGGCAAGGACATCTTAGCGTCCATGAATATGAGGCTCCTATCGTCCCAGAGCTGGCGGCACTGTTTTTCGGTCCAAGAATGCATGCGTCCTGATGGCTTCAGACTAATACAGGCGATGCTTTTTGGCGGCGCTGCAATGTCCGCTGGTGACCCTCTCGCCAAGCGGATAGCGCAGTGGAGCTCGGCACGGCGAACCTACCTAGTTTAGCTGCGGGAGTTCCGTCCTGATCAACGAATACCTGCCGAAACTGATGGACAATGACCTCTCCTTCGCCCCGGCTCTCGTTGAGAGCCACGACGTCCTCCGATTCGAAATCGGCGTAGTAAACAAAGGGGCGCGACCCATCTTCGTAGAAAAAACGCATGGCAAACCACGCGGCGGTGTCTCTATCGGTTGTCCATGATGGGGCGAGTGCGGCATCGAATGGGTGCCCTTCCTTAAGCAAGACGCCCCGCCAAGCCCGGAGCTGCCCTGTTTGGCAATGCGGCGGGGCTACCGCTTTAAGCGCCCGGGCAAATTTTAAGCCGGAGCCAAAGGCCTTCCCAACATGCGAATGGTCGTGCCCCCAAGCCGCAATCATCCCAGTGTAAGCCACGTGGCCACCGATTGTCCTGCGAACGCGGTAGAGTCCGCGCGCGGCGTTCCCGCGATCAGGGTTAGGCAAATCCCATATAAGGAACTTTGCATCCTCGGAATTTCTGATCGTTGTGAAATCGAAATCAGGTGGAAGGCCAAATACCAGATCATCTTGACTAACATTTTTTGTTTTGCTCATAAGAACCACCACCTCGCGTCTTCTTTGGAAGCCATCACCGCCACCGCTCGTCAGTGATTCGCGTCCGGCGGCATGACATAGCGGATGGCATCCGCGATTTGTCCGCGCCCCATTGTCGGTAGTTTCCGTTTCCCGGTCCTGATGGACCGTCACCGCCGGTAGCCATGGTTTCTCCTCAAACGCTAAGATGCCCTTGACCCGCTAAGATGCCCTTCTAAATGCAGGGCATCTAAGCCCGGAGCGGGCATCTTAGGCGCTGGGGGTAGTTCCCAGACCCATTTGCCGGCAGCCCCGGTTCCGCCCGTTCGTTTGGGCGTGACGCCCAGCAAGATCCGCGCGGAGCGGAATGCCTTGTTCTGGCTGATCGAACTTTCGGCTCCAAGCAATCCAGCGGCGCGTGCTTCCTGCTCGATTTCGAGAACAGGCATTGCTCCGCCCGCGAGAACAGCACGAAGGAAGTCAGCGGCGTCGTCCTTGCCGGTGCGGCCCTCGTTAGCTCCTCGGTTTTCAGAGGCCGACAGGGCCTCGTCTACCGATGCCATCACAGGGTCGGTCTCCCAACTGATGTTGGACGCCAGAATATCATCGCCGACCAAACGTTGCTCGACGCGGAACGCGAGCCCTCTGCTTTTCGGGCCAAGGTTGTTCTTGGCTTCTAGGAACAGCCGACGGTGTTCATCCTCAGGATCCTCGATGATCAAGTAGGCAGATCGCGCAGCGGCGACGAAGGCAATCGAGCCCGCAAACCGATTAAGGGCTGTCTGACCGCCAGCACCACCTTTGTTCAGGTGGGTGACGGCTACAACAGCAATACCGAGCCGATTTGCCATCTCGGCCAAAGGTTCAAGGACCTCGCGTGTCTCGACGTTCCCGTTGCCGTCGGCACCGCCCATGTAGGCGCTGATGGGGTCGATGACTATCAGGCGCACGGTTCCGATCTGGGCGGCCAACCTCTCCAGCAGGTCGACATCCGTCTTAAGGGAGAACGTTTTCCGTCCGGTCCCGTCGGGTTTGGTCGCCGCTACCACAATGTGGACGCGGTCTCTGTTGGCACCGGCCGCAATCAGTCGCGGAACAATGGTGTCGGCGATACCGTCTTCTGCACTCAAGATAATGGCATCACCTTCAGGGGCGCGCCCTTCGTTGCACGGCCAGCCCCCGCTGATAGAGACGGTAGCGGCGATGTTGGCGGTCACCTGACTTTTACCGAGACCGGGCGGGCCGCCGATCAGCATTACTTTTCCGCGCGCGATCCGGCCGCGCCAGATCCACTCCAAGCGCTCCGGCTGGATGTCACTGGCGCGATGGCTGAGAAGGCGGCGGCCCGCCTGATGCGCATTGTTTGGGGTCGTAACCACTGGCGGAAGCCAGATGGTCGTCGCCGCCGCCCGTTGGCGCAGATCGTCGGCGGAATGCCCCATCGCGATCCAATCGGAGACATCGCCTTTTTCAGAAAGCTCGGCAAAATGGACAACGCGAACGCTTGCCGCTACCGGCGCTATAAGGGCTGCCTTTTTCTCTGCGTGCTGGCGGCCGCCCGTGTCGTTGTCGGCGAGAACAATGACATTGCGCCCGGGAAAACATCCCGCGCAGCCACTCGGCAGCCCGTCGCCGGTGCCGCCAAATGTAATTGCCCAAAGACCGATGCGAATAAGGGTATCCACATCCTTCTCGCCTTCCGGCCAATAGATGTCATCAGCGATCACCTCTCGATCGAAAGAATCGGCTCCCCCGACATAGGGCACCTCGATAAACCCGTCAGGTTTCCTTGCCTGCCAGCCGAGGGTACCGTGAGCATCCTGAACGCGGTACCAATTAACTGCACCGCCGCCGCTGTTCATCACCTTGATCCGAACCGGAAGAGCGTCGCGCCAATAAATATGCCGGCGCTTCTCGTCTGATCGAACCGGTGGACCGTCGGCCGCCCAGGTATGAAACGACGGCTTTCCTTCCTGGTCTGGTGCCGTTCGCATCGGTAGGCTCGTATCTGCCGCCTCTTTGATGGCCGATAAGACGGCTGGCTGTGGTGGGCGGGCGGCGCTGGATCGCGTAACCAGTCTCGGCAAAGATTGGACGGGCCGAATGTTGGTCTGTCCGCTCCTGAACCCGCTCTCAAGAACTTTACGGGTCGCCTTCGCTCCATGTTCTTTAAGATATCCGTTAGCGTCAGCCGACAACATCAGCGCGCCGATGGCGGTGTCCGTCGTCACTCCGGGGATTGTACCCAACTTGAACGCGGCGCGGTTCAAGGCATAATTGCGTGTTGATGATTGAGCCTTCGCGGCAATTGTGACCTCGCCGTCAACCGCAGCCCTGATGTAAGCCTCGGAAGGGCTATTCATGCTGCTGCCTAAAATCAACGATCTCGTTTCGGCGTTGCTCTCCATCAAGCGCCCTCCCGATTGCAGCCGAGTCCGGCGAGGGCAGCGACGACATCCGCGATCGCAATCGGGACGCCGAACTTCCGGGTCACATACGCGCCAGCTGGAGTAGGCGGCCGACGTGGCAACGTTTGTCGCCAATCGAACAAGGGTAAGCCTGCAAGACCGTGACATCTGTCTCCAGATCGTATATTGTTTGACTTCATCGAAAACTCTTTCTTTGAGCCCGGCGCACACGACTGATCCTCGCAAGACTGGATCGTGTGGCTGGGCTTTTGTTTGGGGGTTAAGCGATGCGGCGAACTTCAGAGGTCGATCGAACCAACGGTCCAATCTTGCTCCGTGCCCACTCGTCGAGGCCAGACACGGGATACAAGGGCCAGCGGGAAACCAGCCTGAACGGCGGCCCTCGAGAACTTACACACGCCAATTTGGCGAGTGTCCTTGGCGAACAAGGAAATCCATAAGTATCTGTGACGTATTTTGCTGCCTCAGTTCGCCTTAGCAGGCGCTCCAATTTAGCGGCTTCCGTACGGATGGTATCCATCTGCGCCTCGCATCATCGCGGAGCAATCTCCGCCAATGCAAGGATAGTAGGGCTATCACCTCAGATATTCAGCTTGCTAAGGCCGATAAAGGCCTGCAATCACTCTGCTGAATTACGGGCCCTCTCTATGCGCTGCAATTCACGCCAGCTCTCGACAATTTTCACGACGTTTACTCGGACTGTGTTTTCTGATGGTCCTTTGTTGTCCGTCGTCATATGTCCGACCACGGCCCTCTCGGCGTCAGCCTGCCGGCACCAGTCGTCGGCCTGGTCCTCCTCGGCGTAGTCCCCCTTTTCGTCCATGAGTCGGTACAGAAACTGTTTCGCCTCTTCCCAATTATAAATTTGGCGTCGCCCCCTTGGCGTCGGCGGCGCTGCAGTTCTGCTTGCATCCACTCTAACCCAGGTCGCCACAACAGATTCGGATTTGACACGCACCGACTTGAAACGGATCCCGTCACCGTGACCCGCGCCGATTGCATCGACCGGCCAGTAGTTGGGCCCGTCGGTAACGAAGGAATCGAGATCCACCCATTCGGAGCCGTCGATGGCGCGGCGGCTGCCCCCGTCGACCGGAATGCCGGTCGCCACGATCATACCCGAGCCAAGTTTAAGCCACAGGTCGTCTCGTGCGGCAGGACCGCGAACGATGAAGTTCTGCGGAAGATCGGAATCCTCAGTCTCAAGCAGAACATCTGCGAGATGCTTCAGCCGTGTCGGCGGCAGGCTCGGAACAAATTCGTCATCGGAATCTTTCAACCGGTTCGCATCTCGCAGATGCCAGTCGTAAGATTCATACTGACCGCGGACCCGATCGAGGTCCCGCCAGATGATCCACGTCAGCGCCATTGGCAGCGTCCAATGCGGCAGATTGAGAGGGTCAAAGCGTTTGAGATTTTCTGGCTGCTGCAATGGTTCCCGCGCCTTGCTGGACATGTGTACACTCCGCTCGTGCGTCCGCAGACGTGACGACGCGGCAGGCTGGTGCGGAGACCTGCTCTTCGGGAGCTACCCTAGCCGCGCCGGTTCTTGCTCAGGCATCCGAAACTGGACCACCTTGTTTGGTTTACGTCCTGTCATGGCATCGTCGATGTACCGCGCGATCCGATCGGCGGCGGCGAGCAACGCAGAATCGATCTTATGGATATAGCCCTCGGTCACGCTCGCGCGGGAGTGGCCGACCAAAGCTTTGATGGTCGGAAGGGAATAGCCCAGGTCTTCCGCAGTCGAGCTGAACGAATGGCGCAAGCCGTTGCTAGTAATCCCAGGCACGTCTTTGGCCGCTATTTTCTGAAGCCATCGGGTCAGGCCAGTGTGATGCTTGGCGTTGGTCGTGATCGCGGGGAAGACATATTTGGATTTGGACTTGGCTGAGGCCGCTTTCACGACGGCTATCACCGCGGACCCAACCGGGCGGATGCTCTTGCCGGTTTTTGTGTCGCCCAGGCGGAGCGCCATGCCGCCGCTATCAACTTCCGTTTTGAGCAGTCCCTCGATCTCGTCCAGCCGACAGCCCGTCAACGTCGCTGCCCTGCTGGCCAGCACGCGCTGCCAATGATGTCCGGTCGCCTCCGCCGCGGCGAGGCATTTGCCGAGATGACGATACCCGGCGTCATCCATGCGCCATTCGTGAGTTCCGTCTTTTGGGCGGACGATGCCGTTGCAGGGGTTGTCCGGCCGGTATCCCTCACTGACCGCATAGCTGAAAATCCCGCCAAGCAGTCCCATCGTTCGAGCAGCCGTCCCCTTCCCGCCGGTGACAATGGCTCGTCCTCTCAACTTCGTCTTGATGTCGGCGGCGGATTTCCCGGCGATCACATCGCGCTGGAACCTCCCAGCATCAATGGTCGTGAAATCCTTGACCGTCCGCTTCCCGATCAATGGAATGATGTGCCGATTGATCCGGCCGGTATCTGTATAGAGCGTGCTGGAGCTCTTGGCCTCACCGCGGCGGGTGAGGATCAGCCCCGCCTCTGCCTTGGCCAGATATTCCCGGCAAAGTTCCTCGATCGTCATGGCGCCCCGGGCGAGCTTCTTGCTCTCTGCCGGATCGGCGCCCTTCACGACCTCCGCCAAGGCCAGCTTGGCCTGCCGGCGGGCCTCCTCAACCGTCAGGACGCCATATCGCCCGACAGTAAGTCGGCGGCTGCGCCCGTTGGCGTTCCTGTACTGCACCAGGAATGACTTGGCGCCGCTTGCCTTGGCCCGCAGCCCGAACCCGGGCAGTTCGTCATCCCAGAGGAATAACTCACCCTTGGCTGCCCTAGCAGCGTCTACGATCCTTTTGGTAAGCTTTGGCATCGGGTAAGCACCGGGTAAGCACAGGCCGGAAAACCGGGGAAATATCGGGAAACGTCCGTTGCCCTCAAATCACCCCCATTTCAGCTTATAACTCGCCTCTAGTAATGCCAAGTGATTTCGGGTAAGCGGAGGTAATGTACCCACCGTTGCCCTCCGAAGGCAAAGGTCACACGTTCGAATCGTGTCGGGTGCGCCAGTAAATCGGAGCGTTTTCGGACCAACCAGAAAGCGATGCCGACATGAGCGAGCGACTTGAGACGCTGAAAAAGGCGCGTGAGCGGATGGTCGAAGACCGCGACGCCTTTGCCAAGACGCTGGCCGCCCCGTTCGATCGTGACAAGGCGGAGCGGGCGCGGCTCAAATTCATCGAGACCCAGGTCCTGATCGACGCCATCGATCGCGCCATCGCCGGCGAGCAGGCCAGGCCCGCTGCCTGAATCGCCTTTGCTTACTAGATCGCCCTGGGATTGCGCGGGGCCGCATCGCGGTGGCGCCCGATCCGGCTCTTGAAGCGGTGACCGATCACGATCAGCGTGCCTTCCGGGCGGGGCGACTCGGGGACATCGGACGGGCGCCGGATCAGAACCGGCGGCTGGTTATCCTGGGTGATGGCTTCAAGCGCGTCGAGGAATTTTCTGCCGGCTTCGGTGATCTGCCATCCCTCGGCGTCGCGCAGCACGTAACCGCTGCCGAAAATATCGATGGCGGCCACCCGCGCGGCCAAACGCCTGGTCCGCGCGCTCCATTCCGCGCCGCTGGCCATGAGGATCGCGATATCCCGGTTGAGAGAAGCGAGCGTGGCTCGGCCGCTGTCGTGACTGGCCAGGACTTTCAGAATGGTAACCTGCAAACTCACGCCAGCGCCTTGGACCGCAACGGTTCTTGTTGTTATGCGCGATCGTTGAGGCTTGATTAGCGTGGCCCCGGCGCCGGCGTCCAGCGCAGGCGGCGAGTTATCCGCAGGCTTGAGAATTCCGCGCGGCGGTACGCGGCGCTAGACTTTGACCAGGCTTTCGAAGCCGCCATAGATCATCCGCTTGCCGTCGAACGGAGGTTGCGAATTCGAACCCATGATGTTCGCGAGCCGCGGATCCGCCATTACCTTGGCGTTGATCCTGTCGCGCTGGGCGCGCGACTTGTAGGTGATCCAGGAGAACACCACGACCTCTCCCTTCCTGAGCTTGACCGCGCGCGGGAACGAGGTGAGCTTGCCGACCTTGACGTCGTCGGCCACCCATTCCCGGTAGTCCAGCGCACCGAATTCGCGCCAGATCTTGCCGCATTTGGTGGACAATTTACGATAGGCCGCGATGTTCTTCCTGGGAACCGCGACGATGAAGCCGTCGACGTAAGGCATCGGTATTTCTCTCTATCGGTGTGATGACGAATTCAGCTTTGGCAACAGGATGCCTGAACCGCGGCGGGTTGGTATTGGTCACGTAGCCGCAGCCAGTCCATCGGGTACGGGAGCCCCTCTTCGTGGCGGCCGAGCGGCGTCAGATCGAGATAGTGATAGGCGGCGTTCATCATGTCGAGGCCGCGGGCGAAACAGGAATAGGTGTGGAAGATATTGCCCGCATCGTCGCGGAAGAACACGCTGATCCCCGGCGCTTCCTCGACCCCAAAACCGCTGGTACCGAAATTGTAGATTTTGGCGCCCGACTGGATCTGGTCGGGCGTGAACGAGACGGCGAAGTCGTAGTTGAAATCGCTTGCCGCCGAGGACAGCCAGTCGAAGGTCCAGCCCATCCGCGCCTTGAACGCGGCAAGCCTGGGCAGCGGCGCGCGTGATATCGCCACCAGCGTGGTGTCGCGGGCTGCAAGATGCGGAATCATGCGCTCGAAGCCATCGGCCCAGAACGAGCAGCTCTTGCAGCCCTCGGTCCAGTCGGGCGCGAACATGAAGTGCTGCACCACCAGCTGGCTCCGCCCGGCGAACAGGTCGCCCAGCGTCTGCGGTCCGTTCGGACCGTCGAACGAATAGGCCTTGTCGACCCTGACCCAGGGCAGCGCACGCCGCTGCTCGCTCAGGCGGTCTCGCGCCCTGGTATACTCCTTCTCATGCGCCATGTGCGCCTTGCGGGCTTCGATCCATTCCGCGCGCGAAACGATCTTGTGCGGTTGCATGGCTGGCTCCTCCTTGCTTCAGGCGAGGTACTTTTCCAGCTTGTCGAACAATGCGTCCCATCCACGCGCATGGCCGTCGCGCGCGGCTTCGTTGAAGAATTGTTCATGGTGCAGCGTCAGAAGCGTGCCGCTGCCGTCGGGCTGCAGCGACACCGTGACCTGCGATTCGCGTTCCGGCGTCGAGTGCCACGCCCAGCTGAACGCGATCCGCGCGTTCGGCACGACCTCGCGATAGACGCCGTCGACCTGAAAATACTCGCCATCGCCGCCTTCGAAACTGATGCGGTAGCGGCCGCCGACGCGCAGGTCGACGTCCGCCCGCACCGAGCCGGCCTTGACCTGCGCGGGCCCGAACCAGCGCGCTATTTTTTCCGGGTCGGTCCACGCGGCGTAGACTTTTTCGGGGATCGCATTGAGACGACGCTTGAGGGTGAGGCTCGGCCGGCTGGCGAGCCCGGCGTTGCCGGCAGCGGCTGATGGAGTGGCCATGGGTTTTTCTCCAAGGAGGTGTCTTCCTCCACGAATGCGGCAAGGCGGGCGAGATTGTCGGACCAGAAGCGCTGGTAGCGATTGAGCCACTCCATCGCCTGCTCCATCGGGCTGGCGGTGAGCCGGCACGCCACGGTGCGCCCGGTCTTCTCGCGCGCGACCAGGCCGGCGTCCGACAGCACGTCGAGATGTTTCATGACCGCGGGCAGCGACATCGCGAACGGCTGCGCCAGTTCGCTCACCGAGATGCTGTCCCGGCTGCCGAGCCGCGCCAGCAGCGCGCGTCGCGTCGGATCCGCAAGCGCTGCGAAGGTGCGGTTCAGGAGCTCATCGTTATACTTAACCATAAGGTTTAGTATAACGACGCCAAAGCCGCGTCAAGTGCGGCGGCTTTTCACGAATTGGGGAGCATGCATGATCCGGTCACACGCCGTCACCGGGCCTCGCCTTGGCGAGCCGGTGACCGGCGATGACAGCTAATCCCGGATTTCAATAACCCCGGTAGACGCGCCCGCGCGGCTGCTGATTCAAGGCGGCACGGGGATTGACGTTGCAGTAGAGCCCGCGCCCGGAAGCGCTCGCCATGCATTGGGCATAGGTCTGGTAGGAGCACTCGCCGGGAATGCCGACACCCCTGCCCTGAGCACAATAGGGGTAATCGTAAGCCGCGGCGGGCGTCGGGCCGGCCATGGTGGCGGCGCCTGCCGCCACCGCCGCCAACAGTGCCAATGTTGCATAGCGCATGATCTGGTCTCCTCGTCTGGGGTGTGTCGTCGCCTAGAAAACCAGATCACGCCCGCCAGGTTCCGTGACGCAGATCACTCGACCTTGAGGCCGGCGGCCTTGACCACCGTCTCCCATTTCTCGGTTTCGGCCACGATCATCTTGCCGAAAGCCTCCGGCGGCCCGGGCAGCGGCTCGCCGCCGAGATCGAACAGCTTGGCCTTGATCGCGGGTTCCGCGAGCACCTCGTTGAACGTCTTGTTCAGCTTCTCGAGGATTTCCTTCGGTGTGTTCTTCGGCGCCCCCGCGCCGAACAGCGCGCTCGCCTCGTAGCCCGGAATGGTGTCGGCGAGAACGGGCACGTCGGGCAACAGCGAGGATCGCGCCGTCGACGTCACCGCCAGCGCGCGCAAGGAACCGGCGCGGATATGCTGCAGGATCGAGGGCATGTTGTCGAAGATCAGCTGGACCTGGCCACCGAGCATGTCGGTGATCGCGGGCGCCGCGCCCCGGTAGGGAATATGCTGCATCTTGATGCCCGTCATCATCATGAACATTTCGCCCGACAGATGCACCGAGGTGCCGTTGCCCGACGACGCCAGATTCACCTTGCCCGGGTTGGCCTTCACATAGGCGATGAACTCGGCCGCCGTCTTGGCCGGCACGTCCTTGGCGACCGTCATGACGTTCGGCACGCGATTGAACGCCGCGATCGGCGCGATGTCGCGAACGACGTTGAATTTCAGGTTGGCGTAGAGCGAGGCATTGATGTAGTTGGCGGGATTGACGAACAGGAGCGTATAGCCGTCGGGTTCCGCATTGATCACCGACTCGGTGGCGATATTGTTGCCGGCGCCGGGCTTGTTTTCGATCACGAATTGCTGGCCGAGCCGCTCGGACATCCGCTGGCCGATCAGCCGCGCAATGATATCGGTGGCGCCGCCGGGCGGATAGCCGACCACCCATTTCACCGGCCGGGTCGGATAATCCTGCGCCGCGGCGCTGCCGATCGAGGCGATTGCCGAAATGCCGATCGAAATACCCGTGGCGATCAGACAAATCGCGGTACGACGTGAGGTCATGCAGTTTCTCCCGGCGGCCGCATCGTATCGCGCGGTCCGCACCTGTTGAATTGACAACGGGCCGCGTTGTAACAAACAAAGCGGGTGACGGCCAGTGCGGCGGATCGCCCTTGGACGCGACGAAAGGATAATGCATGGCCGTCATGGTGAACGCACTCGATCACATCGTGATCAATGTCGCCGACGTGGCGCGTTCCGCCGAATGGTATCGAAAGATCCTCGGCATGGAGGTCCAGGTGTTCGATCCGGGCCCGGGCAAGGCGCCGCGGACGACGCTCAAGTTCGGGAACCAGAAAATCAACGTGCGGCCGCGCGACGCCGACAAGGTGGAGTGGTTCACCGCGGACCATCAAACCGCCGGCAGCGACGATCTGTGCTTTCTCACCTCGAGCGCGCCGGACGAGGTGGTGGCGCATCTGAAGGCGCATGGCGTGGCGATCGAGGAAGGCCCGGTCGCGAAACAGGGCGCCCGCGGCACGCTGCGGTCAGTCTATTGCCGGGATCCCGACGGCAGTTTGATCGAGATTTCGTCGTATGAAGACGATGCGCGCTGACGGGACGGGATTTGCCCACCGCGCCATCCGATGGCAGAACTACTCCCAACCAACAACACTGAAGCAGCCGGCAAGGCTGCGTGGGAGGATCCATGCGAAATTCACAGGCAGCGCCGGGCATCGTGGGGCCGTTCGCGGGGCTTGACGTGCCGTGGCTGCTGCGGATGCGGGCCGAGACGCGGCGCGACCATCCGTTTCTGGTCTGGGCGCCGTTCGATGCGCCGGCGCGGAGCTGGAATTATGGCGAGTTTCACGAGCGGGTCGGCGCGCTGGCCGCGGGGCTCGTCGCGCGCGGCATCAAGCCCGGCGAGTATGTCCTGATCCATCTCGACAACTGCATCGAGGCGATGCTGGCCTGGTTCGCCTGCGTCGAGCTCGGCGCCATCGCGGTGACCACCAACACCCGCTCGGCGCCGGCGGAAATGGAATATTTTGCCAATCATTGCGGCGCGGTGGCCGCGATTACCCAGCCGGCCTATGCCGAAATGGTGGCGGCGCATTGCCGGAATTTGCGCTGGCTCGCGGTGATCTCGCACGATTCGGGGGCAGCCCCTGCACAAGGCTTCAATCCCCGGCGCAGCGACAGCTTTGAAGCGCTGTTCGCCGACAGCGCCGACCGGCCGCGCCGCGCCACCGATCCGCTGGCCCCCTGCAGCGTGCAATATACCTCCGGCACCACGTCGCGCCCGAAGGCGGTGCTGTGGACCCACGCCAACGCGCTGTGGGGCGCCAAGATCAACGCCGCCCACCAGGACCTGCACGCAGGTGACGTGCACCAGACCTATCTGCCGCTGTTCCACACCAATGCGCTGGCCTATTCGATGCTGGCGAGCCTGTGGGTCGGCGCCACCTGCGTGATCCAGCCACGGTTTTCCGCGAGCCGGTTCTGGAGCGTGGCGCTGCAGCACGGCTGCACCTGGACCTCGACGATCCCGTTCTGCATGAAGGCGCTGCTCGAACACGAGATCCCGAAGAACCACAAGTTCCGGCTGTGGGGCACCGCGATCAACGACCCGCCGGCGTTCGCCGCCTTCGGCATCAAGATGATCGGCTGGTGGGGCATGACCGAGACCATCACCCACGGCATCGTCGGCGAAGTCGACCAGCCCAATATTCCGATGTCGATCGGCCGCGCCGCGGCGGAATATGCCATCCGGATTACCGATGACGACGGCGCGCCGACGGCGGTCGGCGACACCGGCAACCTGCTGATCAAGGGCATTCCCGGGCTGTCGCTGTTTGCGGAGTACCTGCACAACGAGAAGGCGACGCGGGAGAGTTACGACGAGCACGGCTATTTCATCACCGGCGACCGGGTCACTCTGCTGGACCACGGATTTGTAAAGTTCGGCGACCGCGCCAAGGACATGCTGAAGGTCGGCGGCGAGAATGTCGCGGCCTCCGAGATCGAGCAGGTGATCGCGGTGGTGCCGGGCGTGCGCGAGGCCGCGGTGGTGGCGAAGAAGCACCCGATGCTCGACGAGGTGCCGGTGGTGTTCATCATTCCCGCCGCCGGCGTCGAGGGCGCGCCCGCGGACCTGCACGACACCGTGATGGCCGCCTGCCGCGGCGCGCTGGCCGATTTCAAAGTGCCGCGCGAAATCCACTTCGTCGACGACATGCCGCGCTCGACACTGGAGAAGGTGGCGAAGGCGGAGTTGCGGAAGCTGCTGGGGTGACGGGCGCTTTTTCTCCCCTCCTCCCGCGAAGCGGCGGGGAGGGGTCGGGGGTGGGGGTGCTTCCGCAGACTCGGTGTTCGCTGCTTGCGCTACTGACACGCAGCGTGTTCGACTGACAGCGAGTCTGCCGCGCTACCCCCCACCCCCGACCCCTCCCCGCCACGCGCAAGGGCGCGTGGAGGGAGGGGAGTCAATGATACCCGAACGCGATCGGGCGGAACGCCTTGAGAAGATGCTGATCCAGCCTGTCCCCCATCTCCTCCATCATGGCGTACGCCCCGGCGTGGGTATATTGCATCCGATAGGCGCGCTTCTCCACCAGTGCGGCGTAGATATCGACGATCGTTATCAGCCGCACGATGTCGCTGATCTGATTACCGCGCAGGGCGTTGGGATAGCCTGAGCCGTCGAGAAGTTCGTGATGATGCAGGACCACGTCCAGCATTTCCGGCGGGAAGCCGCCCTGGGCCGCCAGCGCGTCGAAGCCGCGGCGCGGATGCTGGCGGACTTCGGTCACTTCCGCCGATGTCAGCGGTCCCGGCTTGTCGAGGATATCAACGGGAATGAAAGCCTTGCCGACGTCATGCAGCAGGGCGGCGCGCGCCAACCGGCGCTGATCGTCTTCACGCATGCCGAGGTGCTGCGCGAACGCGACGGCAAATCCGGTGACGAACAGGCAATGGCGATAGGTGTCGGTGTGGTGGCAGCCGACCGTGGTCAGCCATTCGCGCAGCGAGGAGTGCTTGATCGCCTTGAGAATCCTGTTTTCGGCCGCCACGATGTCGCTGAACTGCAAGGGAATGCCCTGGGGAAGTTTCTCGAACATCTTGACCAGCACCGCATGCGCGGCCTCGACGCCCCGGTTCAGCGCCTTGCCGCGATCGGTGGCGTCGTAGCCATGGGTGTCCGGAAACGCCGCGCGGATGCGCTGCAGAATGGCCTGCGCATCGAACGGCCGCGCGATGGTATCGGTGGCGCCGAGCGCCCAGGCCTGCATCGAGCCATGATGAAGCGCGTCGGCCAGAACGAACAGCCGCGGCATCGCGCGGTAAGGCTCCGAGCGCAGCTTGTTGCGGACCAGCTGGACGCATTCGGGCGACCGCAGATTGATGTCGACCACGACACCCGCGAACTGGCTGGGCGCGTCGGGAAGATCGGCCATCGAGACGGTATCGACCTCGCTCACCGTCTGCAGGATGCCGGCCAGTTCGCTGCTCTGATCGCTCCGGTCCGACGCCAGCAGCAGCCGGCGTTTGGACGAAGACTTGATGGCTGGAGCTGTCATGGATCCTCGGTATGGCGTCGGCGAACTTGCAACCAAGGCTACACGACGAGGGGTTCTTCGGGGCTTAATGGGCATCATGAATGCGGAGCTAGTGCAAACGTTACAAGTTTAATGATTGGGGCGGCGTAAGGTTTGGCTCCGCTCTCTCACCACGTCGTCCCGGCCTCCGAGCCGGGACCCATAATCACCGCCGCGAGTTTGTTGAGCGAAAGCCGTCCAACAGCGAGGCTAGTAATGACCGCCGCGGCGCCGCGATGAGCGCAACTGCGCTCATCGCTGGGGTCCCGGATCAGCGCTCGCTGCGCTCGCTTGTCCGGGACGACGACGTTTATATCGCGATTCTAATTTCAAACAGCAGATACACCGCCGCCTTCTCGCGGCACGATTTGCCCGAGGTTTGCCTGTCGTTGTCCCTCAAGAAGGAGGGAGCAGGGAATGCCGGATGCGCGCTGCACCCGCGGTCTCGTGTGCGAAGTCGTGCAAAAAAAGCTGCACACGAGCATACAGGGCAG
>NZ_JAUSLT010000065.1 GCF_030646015.1 Bradyrhizobium sp. | reverse complement strand
ATGGGTTACGGCTTATACGTGATCACCCTGGTGACCGGGCTTTCTTGCCACCATCGCCCTGCGGATTGACGATGCCTGCGAAGCCCGGTTGGGCTCGAAACATCTCCACAGGACTTGACGCCAGCGTCGGGGCGTCAGGCCCACACGACTTCGCCGTCCGCGCCCGTCCCGCCAGAGCTCTCGCCGGTCCTCATGCGTGCCGGCAAGTTCCAGCGAAGACGGTTTGCAGCGCCGCTCGTCCGCACGCCGGCCGATCGCTCACGGAGTTCATTCCGCCCTGCAATCCCTTGCGCGCCCGACGCTGTCGCGTCCATCGCATCCCACCGCGCGTTCGTGACGTGCGCAACGCCCCTCGTTCGGGCGGGACGGGCGAATCACTAAAGGTGATTTGCCCGACGTGTTAAGCGAAATATTTTTGTTTCGAGGGCTTGACTTTGATTTCTGATAAACCGAAGTGATTTGCCCGTCGGGTCCCGCCGCCGCTCTTCGAGCTATGGCGGGGCAGGCCCCCGGCCTCAGCGGCGCTGCAGCCGGAAGATTCCCCAGCCCGCGATCGCGGCCATCAACAGCGAGATCAGCACATTGTAGCCGGCCAGCGACAGGCCGAGAAAGCGCCACTGCACCTCGTCGCAGCGGATCACTTTTGTGGTCTCGAGCCGCTCCAGCAGGTTGCCGGCGCTGCCGAGATTGACCACCGGGCCGGAGCAATCGGTCGGCCCCTGCCAGAATTTCCATTCGACGCCGGCGTGATAGGCCCCGAGCCAGGCATTGCCGAGCGCGGCCGCGGCGAGAATGGCGAGCCCCGCCAGCAGCACCGAGCGCGGCGTATCCCTCGCCGCCGCGAACGCCAGCAGCGCGCCGAGCGGGATCGCGAGGTAATAGGCATAGCGCTGCTCGAGGCAGAGCGGACAGGGCCGGATGTCCAGCACCAGCTGAAAGAACCACGCCCCCGCCAGCGTCGCCGCGGCGATAGCCGTGATCGCCAGCGCGGCCGTCAATGCGGGATTGACCCGCGCGGGCGCATACGACTGGCTTGCGGTGGCATTCAGCGTCACGGTCGTCTCCTGTGCCAAAGCGTCGTATCCCGCAGCCGAGGCGCTGTCGAGACGAGGCGCGATCACAGGGGAGTGTTTTGGGCCCGCTGAATGGCTCTCGGCACGCCGTTCCGGACAACGAAGACGCTCGAAACCCGTTTCAAAACCAACGGGTTGACCCGCCCTCCCCGGCCGCTATATTCCGCCGGCTTCACGACCCCACGCCTTCCGGCCGGCGTCGCGAATGCCCCTGTGGCGGAATTGGTAGACGCGCTCGACTCAAAATCGAGTTCCGCAAGGAGTGCTGGTTCGATTCCGGCCAGGGGCACCAAGGGCTAATCCGCACGCGTCCGCCGATGTCCAACTTAGCCAGCAACGACGGGACAAAACGTCTGTTCGATGTTCGTGGACATCCGAGACTTTCCGTTGGTATCCGACGATTTTGTTGGTATTAGTGTTGGTATCCTAAGGGTGTGTTGGTATCGCCCTTTTCACGGGAACTAGCGATGCCGGCTCGAAGCGATATTGCCTTCCGTAACGCTAAGCCGCGCCAGAAACCGTTCAAATTATCGGATGGCGGCGGCCTCTATTTGTTGGTGCAGCCGAACGCTGCCAAACTGTGGCGGCTTGCTTACAGGTTTGACGGCAAGCAAAAGCTATTAGCCTTGGGACCGTATCCGGTAACATCTCTGTCCGAGGCACGCGCCAAGCGCGAGGCGGCAAAGAAGTTGCTTGCCCAAGGATCTGATCCGTCGGTTGAGCGCAAAGCCGAACGCGGCGCTGCTCGATTGTCCCGCCGCAACACTTTCGCAGCCGTGGCCGAGGAACTTTTCGACAAATGGAAGGCCGAAGGCGACGCGGCGGCGACGCTTAAAAAGAAAAAATGGTTGCTCGATTTTGCAAATGCTGAGCTCGGCAATCGCCCCATCGCTGAGATAAAGGCGCCAGAATTGCTGGACGCCCTTCGCAAGATCGAAAAACGCGGCCGTTACGAAACCGCCGGCCGGGTCCGCAGTACGGCGGGCGCGGTTTTCCGCTACGCGATCGCTACTGGCCGTGCAGAACGTGATCCGTCCGCGGATTTGCGCGGTGCTTTGATCACCCCGACCGTTACCCATCGTGCCACCATTGTTGAGCCCGGCCAGATCGGCGCGCTCTTGCGCGCCTTAGACGGCTTCGAGGGGCAACCTACCACCAAAATTGCGCTTCAGTTGGCACCACTCTTATTTGCACGTCCCGGCGAATTACGAACGGCCGAGTGGGCCGAGTTCAATATTCCCGAAGCGGTTTGGCGCATCCCAGCACGAAAGATGAAAATGCGCCGCGAGCATCGCGTCCCCCTTGCTCGACAGTCGTTAGCTCTCCTGCGCGAACTAATGGAAATAACCAGCAACTCAAAATTTCTCTTCCCTTCGGTTCGCTCGTGGCATCGGCCGATGAGCGAAAACACACTCAATGCGGCGCTGCGCCGGCTGGGCTACGACAAAACCGAAATGACGACGCACGGCTTCCGCTCGATGGCGTCGACGCGGCTCAATGAGACTGGAAAATGGAATCCGGACGCAATCGAGCGGCAACTTGCTCACCAGGAAGAAGACAAGGTTCGTGGAGCCTACACTCACGCCGCGGAATATTGGGCGGAGCGTGTCCGCATGATGACCGCGTGGGCCAACTATCTCGACGAGTTTCGCAACCTTGGTCGGGTTGTGTCGTTACGAGCCTAACAAGGTACCCCCCAGCGTTCGAGGGCCGACTTGGTCGCAAAAATCAAATTGAGGTCCAAAGTGGCGCCGATGGGCGTGGTCGCCGCCCAGCTCGGCCATGCCGACACCCGCATGACCGAGAAGCACTTCGCCCGTCTGGCGCCGAGCTACGGTGCACAGACGATCCGGTCGAATTTTCCGAATCTTGGCATTACCGAAGAAGCCAGCATCATCAAATTACGCGCGTAGCGGCCATCGGTAGCCGAAGACTTTCCTCTCCGCCCTCCAAGGACCGATAGCAGTGTCTCGAAAACCTAAAGGGCTTGCGAAAGACTCTTTCCAATTGATACCTTCAATCGGCTGGAGAGAAGCGCAGGCCGCCCGCCTAACGCAATTTGAACCTCATAATCTTGATGACATTGTCCAAGATGCAAGAGCAATCAACGCCGACACCGTTTTGAATTTGCGTCGCAAAAATGATCAGCAAATAGAGCAATTGCTGCGAGAAATGCACGTCGATCCGGAGCAGCCCGATGTTTGGAGAAAAGCATTTTTCTTGTTAGCGACAATTCATCATGGCGTGGGCGGCATATCGACAACGCCCAAGCGTCAAAAAAATAAAAACGCCGCCAAATGGACGGCTGAACAGCACCTCATATTCTATCAAATGATGCAGGTGCTGTTGCAGGAGGGACTGAGCGAGCGCGACGCCGTAAAAAGGATCGCAAATGACAAAGCGAGATGGGAGCGATTTCCGAACCAAGGACAGAATAGGCCCTCGTCGACCTCAGATGATGCCTCGAAACGCCAAGCGGCATTCTGGGCTCGTTGGGTCAAGATCATTAAGATGGCGCCGCCCCCTGGTAGCCTGCTGCGAGCAGTCGTCGGAGACTACCCGTTAAAGGGGACAAAAAAGCAGCAAGACAGCTGGATTACTGATTCGCTGAAGTCTGAACCACATGGACTGGTGAAAATCAAACCGGACTAGAGCCGCCTCGTTCGTTATTCACCATCTGGAGCTGTCTTCTCCGCACCTGGACGTCCATCCGGACGTGGTCGGAGACGAGACATGCAAAGCGAACGCCGAAAACTCACCCACTCGATTGACGATGTCACGAAGCTCACCGGCGTCGGCCGCAGCTTCATCGATGAAGAGATCAAGGCCGGCAATCTCAAAATGCGCAAAGCCGGTCGCCGCACCTTGATCTTTGATGCGGACCTCAACGCTTGGCTGGCGAGCCTCCCCTCCGTCAATTCGAAAATCACCAAATCCAGTAACTCCTAAAGATAACCCGGCGTGCGCTTCAGACGCAGCCGGGCGGATCGAGGCATCACTATGAACGTCCAACTCTACACCAAACAACCCGATCAATACAACCTCATCAGCGCCAACGATTTCGAGTCAGCGGCCGACCGTTATGCACGGCGCGTCAGCCATCAGTCCGGATTTTCCGTCGCTCACGTTCGCGCCGCACTGCTTGCGAACGCTGCCGTGAAGGAGCACTGAAATGATCAATTTTGCTCCCGACAACCCGATCGCGCGCCTCCTGGAAGCGCCCCCACTCCAGCAGATGGCTTTCCAGGCACTCAGCAGGGGGCGAAATCTCAACCAATCCGAGATCGATCGCTTTCGCGAGCACGGCGTCGTGGCAATCGATCTGTTCAGACCCTGGTCGACACAAGTCGACTGGGTCCTGTTCAACGGCGAGTACTTTGAATTCGCCGATGAAGGCGACGACCGCGGCGAGCAGGTCCTCACCATGGGCGTGATCAGCGACAATGGCCTTATCGATGCCGTCGCGTGGCACCCCGCCACACGACGCCTCGCGGTTTGGCTGGGCGTCGGGTTCGCTCTGGGTGAATACAAAATCCGCGATCATATGGAAAACAGTTCGACCGGCTTGCCTGTGTTCCGGTCACCGCTGGGTTGGCTGCGCGCTGGCTGCGAAGGGATCGTGATCGTCCGCAAAACTTTCGCGCATATCGTGCTCAAGAAAGTTCCGCTCCTGTTGGCGGAAGACGAGAGCCACCGGATCGAGTTGGTTGGGATGTTTCCGGTTGGCGGTGCCAGGCCACGCATCCTCGTGCGCTGCTCGGCAGACCCGGGCCCAGCACACAAGCTGGAGGCGGTGGCATGAACGGCGTCATCAAGGCCGAGTTCAGGGTCGAGCGCCCGCTGCCGCTGCTGCGCGCGTTGCCGCCGCCCGAGGCATTTCCCGTTGAGGCGTTGGGCGACGTGTTAGGCCCCGCCGCCGAAGCCATTCAGGACGCCGTGCAGTCTCCCTGGGCAATGTGCAGCCAGGCAGTTCTGGCCGCGGCGACGCTCGCAGTGCAGGGCATCGCGGATGTCGAGCTGCCGACCGGTCAGATCAAGCCGATCTCTAACTTCTTTCTGACGGTCGCTGGATCGGGCGAGCGCAAATCCGCCACCGACTCCCTCGCGCTTGCACCGATCCGCAAGCATGAAGAAATCCTGCGCGAAACGTACGACGCCGAGTTGCCCGGCTACAACAATGCGAAGGCCGCCTGGGACGCTGCGCGGAGGAAAGCGTGCAATTCACACAAAGGGGATTTCGCTGCCATCAAAGCGGCGCTGAACAATCTGGGACCGGAACCCGCAGCTCCGCTCTCCCCGCTGTTTACATGCCAGGAGCCCACCTTCGAGGGACTGTGCCGCGCCCTCGAGCACGGGCAACCCAGCATCGGCATCTTCGCCACCGAGGGCGGACAATTCATCGCTGGTCACGCGATGAGCGCCGAAAACAAACTGAAAACCGCCGCGGGACTTTCCTGTGTCTGGGACGGCGAGACGATCAAGCGGGTTCGCGTCGGCGACGGGGTTACAATTCTTACTGGGCGCCGGGTGTCGTTGCATTTGATGGTCCAGCCCGGCGTCGCGACGATCATGCTCGCTGACACCGAATTGGCCGATCAGGGGATGCTGTCCCGGTGTCTGGTCACCGCACCCGAGTCTCACTCCGGCCGCCGGTTCTTTCGCGAGCCCGCTCCCGAAACTAAGAATAAGCTGTTGGCATACGACCGCCGCCTGCACGATATTCTCCAGCGGCCGTTTCCGCTCGCAACCAACACTCGCAACGTTCTGGAACCACGGATCATACGACTGAGCGACGGCGCCACGAAGGTCTGGCGCACCTTCGCGGACCATGTCGAAGGTCAAATCGGCCCCGGTGGTGCCCTCGAACCGATTATCGGATTTGCCAACAAACTGCCCGAGCACGCGGCCCGGCTCGCCGTCGTGCTGACGTTGGTCGAGGACCCCACCGCCACCGAAGTCGCGCAGGAGTTTATGGCTCGCGGAATTGTTCTCGCGCAGCACTATTCGAGCGAAGCGCTTCGCCTTTTCCAAGGTGCCAAGATTGACCGCGAACTGCGCCTTGCCGCCCAGCTCCTCGACTGGCTCGTTTCGTGGGATGACCCCAACGTCTCGCTGCCCGACATTTATCAATCCGGCCCCAATGCCATCAGGGACCGGAAGACCGCTCTGCGCCTCGTGCGGATACTCGAAACGCACAGGAACTTGGTCAAACTGCCAGGCATCACGATTGTAAAGGGAGAACGCCGTCGCGACGCATGGCTGATCGTGCCGGAGGATCGCCCATGAGCCCGTATCGGAAATTCGACCCTTACGAAAATTTGGGCGCGGAGACGTCCGCTAAAGTCGCTAAAGTCGCTAAAGAAGACGCGGACAACATGGCTCGGTCGATTACTTTAGCAGGTTTAGCAACTTTAGCGGCACGGCCAGCGGAAAACGCTAATTCTTCTTTCCGCTCCATCGCCTCATTGCAATGTGAGGCAGACGAGGCCCGTCCACCACTTTCTGTAAACCAGCCGCTGACCGACATCCCAACCGACTGGACTTCCGGCTTGTTGGGCATCGCTGAAAAGACCTGCCCCATCACGATCGAACCGAAGCGATGGCTGCGACTCCAAGAGGATGCGAATCGCTTCGTTGCCTTGTGGGGCCGACAAGCCGCCGCGCTGGGCTGGTCGACCCTGGATATATTCGGCTGCCATCCGACGCATCCGGCGAATCGCTACGACAGCATGGGCCTGGTCTGGATGATTGCCGACGCAGAAGTCGTCGCCATGGGCACCGAGGTCGTCAACCTTCGCAAGGCTGCCGGCACCCTCAAAAGGTTTTGGAAATGTCCGGTCGCCCACGGACGCATTTTCGCATGGGACCTTTAGAATAGATTATGCCCGCGTAGTCTGTACGACGATCTGCCACCAGAACCCACGGTACGATTCAAATAGCGAAAGTAGCAAAAGTAGCGATGCCCAGGGGATCGAAACCAGGTGAGCGGCGCGGGGGTCGGCGGCGGGGCACTCCCAACAGGAGCACTGCTCTCAAAGAGGCCGCCCTGTCGGCGGCCTCCGTGGATCCGGCGACTACGCCGCTCCAGTTCCTGCTCGGCGTGATGCGGGACCCAACCGCCCCAACTGGGCTTCGAGTCCAGGTCGCCCGCGCCGCAGCGCCCTTGATGCATGAAAAGCCGAACATTGGCTCGCTAGGAGACCGCGCCGGCGACCATGGTAGTGGCGCAGGAACGCACGGGTTCATCGATCTCGCGGAAGCAAAGACATTTCGGGACATGGAACATCGTCTCGCAGCTCTCCTGAGAAAGCGACTCGGGCCAAGCGAGAATGGAGGCCCCCTGACAGCTGCCCAAATTGCGGAGGAAACCGAACTACGCGCTCTCATCAGCAAAAGGGCTGGGGAGTTTGTGTGTCCGCCGGGCTACGGACCAGGTGACGCAGCAAAAGATAGTAACCGACTACACCAACTAAACTGCAAACGCCTGTCGCCCCCCTCGTGTGGTGGCGGCAATCTAAAGGGCGCTGAAGACGAAGAAGAAGCGATCTTGACGGCAAAACTAGCTGCCTATCAGAAAAGTCCCGAGGGTAGCGACCGCCAACGATTGTTCAAATTGACGTTGCAGGAAATCGGCCAAGGCATCAGCGTTGCCGAACAAGACGAGCTGAATCGACTGAAGGCCAATTATCCGAAACATCTTCAGACAGCCCCCTAGCGAAGGGAACTCGCGTGTTGCATTCGAACTTTCGCGGTTCTTAGAAGGTTTAACCGGCTAAGGAGCAATCCAAAGCGTCGGTTGCCATCCCTACCAAGGGTTTCCGATGCGTCAGTTGAGCGGATGAACCTCAGTTGGCAAAGCCTGGCCTGTTCTCAGCCCACTGCGGAAGGCGATCCAATAAGTGCGGGATTGCGGCTTGCCGTGTGACACGCTCTTCGGCGTTGTTCCTATGCGTCGCAACGTATGACATCGCTTGCGACACGTCGTATTTGGTTGCGGCGTGTTCTGGACAACCGGGCACGCGGTTTAAGTATCGGATCGGCTTCTCAGTCGCGGCGCCCGCTGCAAATGGATCACCGATTTCGATGTCCTTGCCAGCATCGCAAATGTGGAAGACGCGAGCCGCGGCTTTCTTTCCCCAATCCTTCGACACATTATTATTGGCCCAAGTCGCTATGTCGGTGATGGCAACCTTCTGACCTTGCCACTTCTTCATCCTGCGGCGGTCGGCTTCGACCGCAATTAAAGCCGGCTGAATCCGACCGGGTATTGACGCCAAATCAAGTTGCTGGCCGTGGCGCTCGTTGATTTCGATTTTTGTCTCGCCGATGACAAGACCGTTTGAGCAAATAAATCGGTACCAGCCGAAAAGGATCATGAGGCATGACGATCCGTCGACGGAATTGAAGCATTCAAGCCTCAGATCCAAATTACTGCCATGTGCATCTATAAAGCTGTAGGAATCTGGAAAATAAATGCGGAAGTTCATCCATTCGCCTAGCTCCGACAATCCGACTTCGTAGCGCAGATCGTCCGGCTCAATGCCGGCAACCATGACTCCGCGGCGGCATAGGCCGGCGACGTCACGGTGAGGAGCGAGCGAATAAGTGTGGGAGACGATACCGACGGGCAAGGGACGCTCCGCTGCGGACAACGGTCTCCGCACGACCGTCTTCAGGAACGGATTAGGCGGCTCGTCGGGGCCAGCAGTAAACGGCTTCAAGTCGAACTCAGGTAGTACCGTTTGGATTGAAGCCCAGTCGCCAGCGTAATATTGAACGTGCCGAGCGCGCCAAGTCGCTTTTCCAGGCATGAGTGAAAGAGCGGTCATGGTTCTTCCTTGCGACTACTTCAAATAGAGCCCAAAGCGTTGATCCGTTGGTTTCCACGTACATACTATAGTTGGTAAACTTAAAATATGTAATCGTTTTCCCTTGTGCGCATGGATATGCGCAAGTTAGTCGCTCAGAACGTAAAGCGGATCCGGCTCGAAAGGGGCCTGACGCAGGAGCAATTCAGCGATGTCTCAGGGTTTAGCCAGCAGTATGTGAGCGGCCTTGAGACCGGGCGGCGTAATCCAACTATTGTGACGCTTTACGAATTGGCGAAAGCGCTGGGCGTCAGCCACCTGGATTTGCTCCAGCCACCTTCATCTCGAAGTAAGCGTCAATCGCAGCCGTAGGCCGAGCCATTGTTCATCGCGAATAGGGAAGGCCCGGCTCACGTCCGCTCTGTCCCGCACAACGGACTCGAGTCGGACATCGCGCCATGTCCGAAAAGTGCCTACTTAATCGCCGCAAACCACTTGCTCGGTATCTCGTCTGAGCCTGGCTCGTCCGGCACGTTGACCTGAACGCCAGATCCCTCTTGAACAGAGAATCTGCTACCGTTGCCACCTCGAACGCCGCAGCCTTCGATCCATACAAACCGCCGAGTTTAACAACGTCGCAGTAAATCGCCCACCCCATGGGCGCCTTGGTTTCTGTCTTGCGGGAAGGCCGGAAAAACACGAGTATCCATGCCAGATCGGGAGTCATCTGGAGAATCGCGGTCAAGGAATAAGAATGAAGCACGATCCCGTTGACGTCCTGATCATCGGCGCTGGTGCGTCCGGCGCCGCCGTGGCTTGGAGCCTTGCCGAAACCAAGATGCACATCCTCTGCCTCGACCAGGGCGGATGGATGAATCCTGCCGAATATCCTAGCACCGGCCGCGACTGGGAGGCGAAGTTCTACGGCGACTGGTCGACCAGCCCGAACGTCCGCGGCCGGCCCGAGGACTATCCGATCAACGACGACAACTCGCCGATCAAGGTCGTGAACTTCAACGGCGTTGGCGGCTCGACGGTGATGTATACCGCGCATTGGCCGCGGCTTCATCCAAGCGACTTCAAGGTGAAGACGCTCGACGGCGTCGCTGACGACTGGCCGATCGATTACGACGCGCTCACCCCGTTCTTCGAAGAGAACGACCGGATGATGGGCGTATCGGGCCTGTCGGGTGACCCGCTTTCGCCGCTGACGCACCCGCGGATGCCGCCGCAGCCGCTCGGACTCTCCGGCCCGCTTATCGGCAACGCCATGAACAAGCTCGGCTGGCACTGGTGGCCGTCGGACACCACGGTCGCGACGATGGATTATGAGGGCAGGGCGCGCTGCATCAATCTCGGCCATTGCACGCCAGCCTGCGCGCAGGGCGCGAAAGCCTCGACTGACATCACCTATTGGCCGCACGCGATCCGCGCGGGCGTCGAGGTCAAGACCCATTGCCGCGTGCGCGAAATCCTGACCAACGAGCACGGCATGGCCTCGGGCGTCGTCTACTACGACAAGGATGGTGTCGAACAATTCCAGCCGGCTGAGGTCGTCATCATCGCCTGCAATGGCGTTGGGACGCCGCGGCTGCTGCTGAATTCGGTCTCCGGCCGTTTCCCGAACGGGCTGGCCAATTCGTCCGGCCTGGTCGGCAAGAACCTGATGTTCCATCCCTATGCGCAGATCTACGGCTTCGTGAAGGAGCCGACCGACTCTAACCGCGCGCCGCCGACCTGTCTATGGAGCAAGGAGTTCTACGACACGGATGTCTCGCGCGGCTTCGTCCGCGGCTACGGCATCCAGTTCGGCCGCGGTGCCGGGCCAGTGTTCGAAGCGGTCGCGAGCGAGCAGAAGGGCATCTTGCCGTGGGGCGCGGACCATCACCGCGTGTTTCGCAAACTCAACGGCCATCGCCTCGCGGTCTCCGCGATCTGCGAGGATCTGCCTGAGGAGCACAACCGCGTCACGCTCGATCCAGTGCTGAAGGACAGCCACGGCATTGCTGCGCCGAAGATCGACTATACGATCAGCGAGAACAGCCGGAAGATGATGGATCATGGACTGGCGCGCGGCCGCGAGATTCTCGAAGCTGCGGGTGCGACCGACATCTGCATGAACAACCCGATTCCCTGGGGCGGTTGGCATCTGCTCGGCACGGCGCGGATGGGCACCGATCCCGCGCGCTCCGTGGTCAATGAATGGGGCCGCTCGCATGACGTGAAGAATCTCTTCATCGTTGACGGCAGCGTGTTCGTGACGTCAGGCGGCGTAAACCCGACCTCGACCATCCAGGCGATCGCGCTCTACGTCGCCGACCAGATGAAGCAACGCCTTGCCAACCTCTTCGATTGAGACCGCCATGTCCGCAGCAAATGAACTGACTTCCCTCCAACGCGACGATCTCCAAACCATCGCTGCGATGATCGTTCCCGCCAGCGACGAGTATAAGGTGCCCGGCGCGGACGATCCCGCGATCCAGGCCGACATGCTGGCGACGCTCAGCCGCGACGCCGCGCTGGTCACGCACGCGCTCGATCATCTCGCGCATCTCGCCGGCAAGCCTCTGGCCGAACTTGATACGGCCCAACGCGAGGCGATAGCAAACGAGTTCCGTGCCACCGGCGGCGCCGCCGCGGCGACACTCGTCCGCGTGGTACTGCAATGCTATTATCGCGACGACCGCGTGCTGAGCTCGCTCGGGCTGGAGCTTCGCGCGCCATTCCCCAAGGGCTACACGCTCGAGCAGGGCGACTGGGCGCTGCTCGATCCCGTCAAGGCACGCGCGGGGAATCTCAGGTGAGTTGTAGATGGCGACCTTCGTTGGCATCGTTCGAAGCCACGGCGATTCTGGATGCACGGCCGCGTCGACCCTCGACCAACTTATCGCCAGCGCGCGGAAGTCACACCTAGCGCACATCGAACACCTGGAATGTTAGCCGATGTCCGCTATGGAGCGCATAACGGACTCAAGTCGGACATTGCGCCATGTCCGAAAAGTGCCAATGAGCGACAGTCGTGGTTTTAGATTCCGACCTACCCATGGCCCTTCTCCAGCGGACGTTATCCAGCCCTACTCTGCCGCGTCCGAGCTTCGCCTAGTGGCATGGAAGTCAGCCAACCTGGCTTTCTCATCGGCAAGCAGTTGGCGGATTGTTGCGATCTTCTTGGCATCCGTTTCCGTGACCAAGAGGTTTTCAAAATGGGCGATGTTCGCCCTGAAGACGAAATCGGGCATAGCGACCTCGCTGGACTAGGCGCGAGCAATACCGGAACTCGCTGCACGAATAGCAGCCGAGACTAGGGCGGTGATGTGAGCAGTCTAAGTCTGGTGCGCGACATTCGTCAATTAGCCGATTCCGAATCAAAAAATCGCCAATGGGTCGGACGGACTGGAACCAGCTTGTTGGTAAGTCCGTGAAGCCATCCATCCTTGGTTCGACGGCATGGGAACACGAGGGGATGAAACTCTTCACCCTCAGTGACGCAAAGCTGGAGGTCTTCATCGAAGGGAGCCGTCTCTATTGGCTGCCAGTCTGCCATATGATGATCCCAGCGAGCGGGCGTTATCGCCGCCGCTGAAAAACAATACCTTCATGCAGCCAGGCATCGTTGACGTATATCAAGAAGCTTTGAGGTCCGTTCCGGGTCAAAGTTGCCCTGACACCCCGGAAACGTCACTTCCGTAAACCCCCGAGGAACAGACATCGTCAGCGTCGATCGGTATGTCTCAAGGGTGCCAACAGCGGAAATGAACCAGCTTATTCGATCACCCGGTCGGCGCGTGCGAGCAGCGTCGCGGGGATTTCGATACCGAGCTTTTTGGCCGTCTTGAGGTTGATGATCAGCTCAAGTCCCGTCGGCTGTTCAATGGGTAAATCGGCAGGGTTCGCTCCGTCCAGAATCCTCTTCACGTAATAGCCCGTGCGGCGAAGGCTTTTGTTCACCGATGCGCCATAGCTGACGAGGCCACCCGCTTCAACGATCAGATCGCTGCTTGAAAACAGCGGGAGACGATGCGCCGATGCGAGCGCGGTAATGCGATGTTTCAAGTCACCAATCCCGGGATCTCCTATGATCTGAAGTGCATCCAGGCGTTGCGCTCCAAGCTCCGCAAATAATGCATCAAGATCGTCGCGCGGTTTGAATGCAATGGGCAGCACCTTGACTCCGAAGGAAACTGCCTTTCCTCGGAGATTCTCCAACATGACCGGGTTGGTAGGATTGAGCGGGTTGAACAAAACACCGAGGACGCGCGCGTTGGGAACAATCTCCCGCAGGAATTCAAGCAGCTTGGGCGTTACGTCCTCATTCAAGTTCGCTGTGCCGGTGGTGTGGTTACCGGAACGAGCAAGACTCGCTACCAGACCAGCTCCGACCGGGTCATTCATAATAACCATGACGACGGGCATGTGTGGATCGAGGTGCTGCACCGCTCGTACCCCCGCGGGGGTGTTCGCCAGGATCATGCGCACGTTTAGCTGAGCCAGATCACGCGCGAACTCTGGAAAGCGACCATCGTCGCCTGCTGTGAAGCGCTGTTCGAGGGTGAAGTCGCGGCCCTGGATCAATCCGTGGTCGAGGAAGCCTTGGTTGAAGGCAACCGTCTGGGGATCCATGGGTGGCGGTGCCGCTGCCTGGCTGCCGAGAAACCCGATGACGGCTGGCGCCTTTTGCGCCCACGCCGCCTGCGGTCCGATAGCTGCCGCACCGCCAACGAGCCTGATGAATTCGCGTCGATCCATTTGCGTCCCAGGGGTTTTGCGCTAACACAGCCTAGCACTTTGCGTTAAGCAATGAACAGGGAACCACGTATCCGGGCGCGCTGCCGATACGTCCCATGTCCGGTTCGGGTCAATCGCGCCGGTTTGACCCCCTGACAGCCATTTCCGGTCTGCCCCTATGAACGGACGTCACCAGACCGGCCGGGTTGGTCCGGTTCGTGCCAATCGCTTCACTTCGCGCCGCAAAAAAGGGCGTTACTCGATCACCTCGTCGGCCTGCGCCAGCAGCGCTGACGGCACCGTGATGCCAAGCTGCTTCGCCGTTTTCAGGTTTAAGATGAGTGTGAACTTGTCGGCCTGCTCGATAGGCAGATCGCTTGCCGCGGATCACGCCCTGCAAACCCATGCCCCGCATCAGCCGCTCCACGGTGCAACGGGCAACGTCAAAGTGTCTTCCCTTCTGCAGCGCAGACTATTCATTTGAACAATTCCAGTTTCCGGTCCAACATCCCCAAGGATCAACGGATGATTGAGCCAATCAGGGGAAGCGCGATGGCAAATCTTACGATCAACGGCAAAGCTTTTGATCTCGACGTCGAGCCGGATACGCCGCTGCTATGGGCGATCCGCGAGAATGCCGGCCTGACCGGCACCAAATATGGATGCGGCATCGCACAATGCGGCGCCTGCACCGTCCACATCGACGGCGTCGCGATCCGCTCCTGCGGCGTGCCGGTCAGTGAAGCCGTCGGCAAGCAGATCACCACCATCGAGGGACTGGCGAGTGCGAATGGCGCACTGCACAAGGTGCAGCAGGCTTGGATCGCCAACGACGTGCCGCAATGCGGCTATTGCCAAACCGGGATGATCATGGCGGTGGCGGCGCTGCTCAAGGACAAGCCGAAGCCGACAGACGCGGACATCGACACGGCGATCACCAACATCTGTCGCTGTGGCACCTTCCAGCAGGTGCGCGAAGCCATCCATCAAGCGGCCACGGCCTGAGGGAGGGAACAGCCATGAATTACCTTTCGAAGATTTCGCGTCGCTCCTTCGTCATCGGCAGCGCGGCGGCCGGCGGCGGACTTGCCATCGGCTTCGACTTGCCGTTCGGCCCAAAGTCCGCGCAAGCGTCCGCGAGCGAGCCTGAACTTGGCGTCTGGGTCGTGGTCAAGCCGGACGATAGCGTCATCATCCGTATTGCGCGCTCGGAAATGGGCCAAGGCACCATCACCGGCCTCGCCCAACTGGTTGCCGAGGAACTGGAATGCGATTGGTCGAAGGTCTCGACCGAGTATCCGACTCCTGGCCAGAACGTCGCGCGCAAGCGCGCCTGGGGTTCGTATTCCACCGGCGGCAGTCGCGGTATCCGCGAATCGCATGAATATGTGCGTCAGGGCGGAGCGGCCGCGCGCATGATGCTGATCCAGGCGGCGGCGAACGAGTGGAAAATTCCGGTCGAACAATGCTCGGCTGCGAACAGCATCATTACCGGACCGGATGGCCGCAAGACAACATTCGGAAAGGTGACGGAAGCCGCATCGAAGCTGCCGGTGCCGGACAAGCCGAAGCTGAAAGATCCCAAGGACTGGAAGATCGCCGGCAAGCCGCTCAAGCGGCTCGACACCGCCGACAAGGTGACCGGCAAGCAGATCTACGGGAGCGATCTCAAACTCCCCGGAATGCTGAACGCGGCGATCAAGGAATGCCCGGTCTTCGGCGGCAAGGTGAAGAGTTTCGACGCCGCCAGGGTTGCCGGCATGAAGGGCGTGAAGAAGGTCGTGCAGGTCGGCAATACCGGCGTTGCCGTCGTGGCCGATACCTGGTGGCATGCCAAGACTGCGCTCGACGCGCTGCCGATAGTCTGGGACGAGGGACCCAACGCCAAGGTTTCAAGCAGTTCGATCGCCGACACTCTCAAGCAGGGGCTCGATGCCGAACAGGGGTTTGTCGGCAACAAGAGCGGCGACGCCAAGGCCGCCATTGCCTCCGCGGCGAAGAAGGTCGAGGCCGTCTATTCCTATCCCTACCAGAACCACGCTCCGATGGAGCCGATGAACGCCACCGCGCGTTACACGGCTGACAAGTGCGAAGTCTGGGTGCCGACGCAGGATGGCGAGGCGTCCTTCGCGGCGGTGCTGGCCGCATCGGGTCTGCCGGCCGACAAGTGCGAAGTCTACAAGATCAATCTCGGTGGCGGCTTCGGCCGGCGCGGCGCATTCCAGGACTATGTGCATCAGGCCGTTCTGATCGCCAAGGAAATGCCCGGCACGCCGATCAAGCTGTTGTGGTCGCGCGAAGAAGACATGGTGCAGGGCCGCTATCATCCGGTCATGCAATGCAAGCTGGTCGGCGCCTTCGACAAGGACAACAACCTGACTGGCATGCACATGCGGCTGTCCGGCCAGTCGATCCTGGCGGCGGTGCGACCGGCGATCGTCGAACAGCAGAAGGGACGCGATCCGCTGGCGTTCCAGGGAGTATTCGAATCCGGCGAACACGCTTTCGGCTACACCATCCCGAACCTGCTGATCGACCATGCAATGCATAACCCGCACGTCCCGCCCGGATTCTGGCGCGGCGTGAACATCAACCAGAATTGCATCTTCATGGAATGCTTCATGGACGAACTCGCCCATGCGGCCGGACAGGATGCGCTGGAGTTCCGCCGCAAGTTTCTCGGCAAGCATCCGAAGAACCTCGCGGTGCTCAACGCCGTGGCCGAAAAGATCGGCTGGGACAAGCCGGCACCGAAAGGTATCTATCGGGGCCTTGCGCATATGAAGGCGTTCGCGGCTTATGTGGCGGCAGCGGCCGAGATTTCCGTTACCGATGGCAACAAGATCAAGGTGCACCGCATCGTCGCGGCGACCGATCCGATCTATGCGGTCAACCCCGCACAGATCGACCGCCAGGTGGCCGGCTCGTTCGTTTATGGTCTGTCCGCGCTGTTCCTGCAGGAATGCACGGTCAAGGACGGCCGCATCGTCGAGACCAATTTCGACACCTACGATTCCATGCGGATCGCACAGATGCCGAAGGTCGAGTCGATCATCATGCCGAGCGGCGGCACCGATCCGTGGGGCGGCGTCGGTGAACCGACCATCTGCGTCGCGGCGCCGGCCGTGCTCAACGCCTACTTCAACGCGACAGGCAAGCGCATCCGTTCGATTCCGCTGAAGAATCACGGCATCACGATGGTGTAAGCCGTCGGTGCGGCGGCCCTCAGGGGCCGCCGCATTCTTTTGAGTCTGCGATTTCCAGAGCCCAATGCCATGAACGCACCGCGTTTTTTCGCCGCCGCTGCGTTTTTGCTGGCGCCAATGATCGGCGCAATGGCGGCAGCGCCCGAATCTCCGGCCGGTGCGAGTTCCTGTTCGGGCTGCCATCCGGCCAATACCGGCATCGATACACCCATCCCGCGGCTCAATGGTCGCAATGCAGCCGAGATCTCGGAACAAATGAAGACGTTCCGGGCCGGGCAGCGTAGCGCCACGGTCATGGGCCGCATCGCCAAGGGATTTTCCGACGACGAAATCGAGGCCATCGCGGCCTGGTATGCGGAGCAACGCTGAAGGTGACGCCGTGACCCCGAAGCACAGCCGACGGAACTTCCTCAAGCTGACCGTGGGTGGCGCGTCGGCATCGCTGCTGCCGCTGCCAGCCATCGCACAGGCCGCTCCGCGCGTTGTCGTGGTCGGCGGCGGCTTCGCCGGCGCCAGCACGGCACGCGCGCTCAGGAAAGCCGATCCGCGCATCGCGATCACGCTGGTTGAGACGAGCCGCATCTTCACGGCGTGCCCGTTCTCCAACGGGGTCATCGCCGGCTTGCGAGAGTTGCCGGCGCAACAGTTCGGATATGAGAGGATATCCGCCGGCGGCATTGCCGTCGTCTTCGCCTCGGCAACCGGAGTCGAGCCGCAAAAAAAGACCGTCGCGCTGAGCACGGGACAGCGTCTCGACTATGACAGGCTGGTGGTTGCGCCCGGCATCGATATCCGCTGGGACGGACTGCCCGGTTACGATGAAGCGGTGGCAGAGCAAATGCCGCATGCCTGGAAGGCTGGCGAGCAGACGCTGTTGCTGCGGCGCCAGCTCGAAGCGATGTCGGACGGCGGCACGGTCATCATTTCCGCCCCGGCCAACCCGTTCCGCTGCCCGCCCGGCCCCTACGAGCGGGCGAGCCTGATCGCCTACTACCTCAAGACGACAAAACCGAGGTCGAAGCTCATCGTGCTCGACGCCAAGGACCAGTTCTCCAAGCAGCGGCTGTTCCAGAACGCCTGGGCCGAACTCTATCCCAATCTCGAATGGGTCGGCCTCTCGAAGGGTGGAAAAGTCACGTCGGTTGACGTGACAGCCAGGACCCTGACGACCGATTTCGGAACGTACAAGGCTGACGTCGCGAACGTTATCCCGCCGCAGAAGGCCGGCCGGATTGCCGACCTGGCCGGTGTCACCGACCGCACCGGCTGGTGCCCGATCGATCCCGCCACGTTCGAATCCAGGCTCGTGCCCGGTATCCACGTCGTGGGCGACGCCGCGATCGCGGGCGGGATGCCGAAGTCGGCTTTCTCCGCCAATGCTCAAGCCAAGGCTTGCGCCTTCGCCGTCGCGGCGCTGCTCGCCGGTCGCAAGCCGGCTGAGCCGAAGCTGATCAATACCTGCTACAGCCTGGTCGCGCCCGACTACGGCATAACGGTCGCCGGCGTTTATCGCCCGGTGAATGGCATGCTGACCGACGTCGAGGGCGCCGGCGGCGTGAGCCCGACGGATGCGCCGCACTCCACGCGCGCGCTGGAAGCGAAGTTCGCCGATGGCTGGTTCAAGACGATTACGAACGAGGTCTTCGGTTGAAGGAGCGTGCGCATTTGGCCGCGCGTTGGCTGGTCATCCTTGCCCTTGGCGTGGCCTGTCGCGGCCTGGCGTCTGCGCAGGAACCGCTGCGGCCGTTCACCGTGCAGGGCGACGCGATCGTGGAATCACTGACGGACGCTAAAGGCGACCCGGAACGCGGTCGCGCAATCGTGACCAATCGCCAGGTAGGGCTGTGCCTGCTTTGTCATTCCGGCCCGTTCCCGGCGGAGAAGTTCCAGGGCACCCTTGCTCCGGACCTCAGGAACGCTGGCGCGCGCTGGTCGGAAGGACAGTTGCGGCTGCGGATGGTCGATGCCAGCCGGCTCAATGCGGACACGATCATGCCTCCATATTATCGTATCGTTGGCTTGCATCGCGTGGCGCCCCCCTTCCGTGATAGACCAGTGCTGACAGCGGAGCAGATTGAGGACGTCGTGGCGTTTCTTGCGACGATGCGGGATTGAAGCCATGGCCGAAGCGAAAAACTCGGGCGCGACGCGGAGAGATCTTTTCAAACTCGCCGGCGGGCTCGCCGCCGCCGGAGCAACGGTCGTGATCACTGTGCGCCCGGCCCGATCGACCCCTACCGAAATGCAGGCTGCGATCGCCAAGGTCGCTGGCAACGCCAGGATCCAGCCGGGAAGGGTCAAACTCGAGCTGCCGCCGCTGGTCGAGAACGGCAACACGGTCGCGTGTTCGGTTTCGGTCGAGAGCCCGATGACGTCGGCCGACCACTGCAAGGCGATCCACATCTTCAACGAGCACAACCCGCAGCCCAATGTCATCAGCGTCTATCTCGGCCCGCGCGCCGGCCGCGCCAGCATCTCGACCCGCATCCGGCTATCCGACACCCAGAAAGTGGTCGCGATCGGCGAGATGAACGACGGCTCGTTCTGGTCCGACACCGTCGAGGTCATCGTCACCCTCGGCGCCTGCCTGGAGGAAGTACGGATATGACCCGCGCACTCATCAACGTTCCATCCAGGGCCAGGCGCGGCGAGATCATCGCCATCAAGACGCTGATCTCACACGTGATGGAGACGGGCTTCCGTTACACGACGGCCGGGGAGCGAATTTCGCGCGACATCATTCATGGTTTCGTCGCCACCTACAACGGCGAGGAGATTTTCCGCGCCGAGCTTTTCCCCGCCTTATCGGCGAACCCGTTCATCACCTTTCATACTGTCGCGACCGAGAGCGGCACGATCGAGTTCAGGTGGACCGGCGACAACGGCTATGCGGCGACCGAATCCGCCAAGATAACGGTGGAATGAGGGCACCGTGCTGCGAACCACCTTCCTCGCCGCAGCAGTGGCCATTGCAGCCCCTGCGCTGTCCGCCGAAATCCCGCACGACCAGCGCCAGTCGAGTTACGAACTGATGAGTCCCGACACCAGGGCGATGCAGGACGAGGATACGTCCAATCCCGGCATGCTGTGGGTGCTCGAGGGCGAAGCCCTGTGGAAGCGCGAGACGGGCGAGGCAAACCGCTCCTGCGCCGACTGTCACGGCGATGCGACCCAAAGCATGAAGGGTGTGGCCGCGCGCCATCCGGCGTTCGACGAGAAGCGGCGTGAGCCGGTCGACCTGGAGGGCCGCATCAACATCTGCCGCACCGAACAGCAGAAGGCACCGGCCTCCGCGCGGGAAAGCCGGGATATCCTGGCACTCTCCGCCTTCATCGCGCGGCAGTCGCGCGGCATGCCGATCGAAAGCAGCGACGAGCGGCTGAGGCCGTTCATCGAGAAGGGCCGGTCGCTGTTCACGGCGCGCCAGGGACAGCTCAACCTCACTTGCGCGCAATGCCACGACGACAACTGGGGCCAGAAACTGGCGGGCATCCCCGTGCCGCAGGCGCACCCGACCGGCTACCCGCTCTATCGTCTCGAATGGCAGGCTCTCGGCTCGCTGCAGCGACGTCTGCGCAACTGCATGATCGGCATGCGCGCGGAGGCGTATGTCTACGGTGCGCCGGAATACATCGCACTGGAAACCTTCGTGAAGTGGCGCGCGCGCGGCATGCCCATGGAAAGCCCGGCGGTGCGGCCTTGACTTTATGAGGACAGGGTTGGCTTGCGCCGGACGGGAGCATCCCTGCGACTCCGAAATTCCCTCAGCGGGAGATTGCAGTCGATATCGAAGCCCAGCGTTCCTTGCGTTTCTGGCTCGAATGTTGGCAGGCCGGATGTCCAGATCGGGTCCGCTAGCGGAAGTACCGACGCGCGCTCCCATGCCGATTCACATTCAAGAAGGCATCAGGTCGTCCGTGCAAAAATCATGATTTATGCACAAAATCATTGACCCTTATAGAACGCGGGTTTATGTTGTGCATATTATATGTGCGAAATGGAGTGCGATATGGCGGTCTACGGTTACGCGCGGGTGAGCACCGACGGTCAGTCCTTGGCCGCCCAATTGGCCGAACTGAAAGCGGCGAAATGCGAGAAGATATTCCAGGAGAAAATTAGCGGTGCTCGGTCTGACCGCAAGCAGCTAACCCGCCTGATGGAGAATCTCGCAAGGGGGGACGTGCTGGTCGTCACCCGGCTTGATCGATTGGCGAGGTCTACTCGGGATCTCCTTAATCTGCTTGGGACGATCGCCGAGAGAGGGGCTGGGTTCAAGTCACTGAGAGATACTTGGGCAGACACAACGACGGCGCACGGTCGCTTGATGCTAACCGTTTTGGGCGGTCTCGCCGAATTCGAACGCGAACTGATCCGGACGCGGACCGGGGAAGGCCGAGAACGCGCAAAAGCTAGGGGCGTTATCCTCGGTCGCAAACCAAAGTTGACCAATCATCAGCGAAGAGAGGCTATTGCTCGTCGAGACGCGGGAGAAGTGCTGACTGACATAGCGCGGTCCTACAACGTCAGCCACAGCACTATCAGCAGACTCAACTGACACGATGGCAGTCCTTGGACTGCCTTGGTGGCGCCTATCGCGACCGTGGTGTCTTGGCGGCAGCGACCGCGGTAAGCCGGGTTGTCGCGCGCCTTCTCGATCATCCGTATCGAACGAGTCGACGTCGGGGACGGCGGCCAAGCTCTCATTGGTAACATTGAGCAGGCCGGGAAGAAAAAAGAATAAGGCAATCATCGTCAGCAAGCTTTACAAGATCGCTGCTCACTAGCTGCTTGGAGCCAGGCAGCGGCCTATGGAGTCCCGTATGAAGCACGACGCAGTGACTTGGCTCGACTTTCGAGCTGACGATCTTTCGCAAGCGCGCAATTTCATTCGATCGCTTCAAGAAGAAGGCGTTATCGACGAACTCGGTTTCCTCGCTCTTCTGGGACGCTTTTCTGATCTTTTGCATCCGGCGACCACCACGCTGATGCGATCCGCTCGATATTTCTACTTCGTCGCTGGAATTTATAGGCGGATCGAACTTGAAGGCGTTCACACGAGCCAGGTATCTCAACTCGCTCGACAGCGACAGGATGAGTTGAGGGACGTTCTCGCCGCCAAGGAAACCGTGGGGGTCATAGGTCGGGAAGCTGGGATTGACCTGAGGCAGTTCCCTTCACTTATCTACTGGAGCGGACTGCGCAAGCTTGGAATATTCACATCGAGCCTCTCTGAAAGCGCGTATCAGGAGCAGTTCGACGACATCCGGCGCAGTCATCGTGGCTATCAAGACGACGACAAGACAGCACAGGGGCCTGAGGGCGCCCAGTATTGGTGCGCCGATCTTCCGCCGGCAAGGTTCCTAAATTCGGAAGGGCTGGTGAAGTCCGGAGAGACATTCAAGCTCACGAAGGCGGAGGCCCTAGACCTGCACAAGCGGTTCACGTCGAGATTCCCCGATTCACTGTTGTCGCACATGCTCGCGCACCGCCTAGTTGGCATTCAGTGGCCATGGGACTGCCCGAAGGCCTCGCGGGAACTCCGTGTCTGGCTTGGGCACGCCAGAAATATGAGCCTTCTTGTTCGAGGAGCGACGCTCCAATACTACTCTCTCTTAATCGAAGAGCTCGACAAGCTGGGGATCCAGAGCGCGACGAACATTGTGCAACCGGTCTTCGAGCAATGGTGGGATGAGGCTAGGGACCCTCTGAAAAATTGGAGCACGAGCGAGTTCGTGACTGTGCCAACAGTGTCATCCGCATTGCGCCCAGGGAATCGAGGCGATAGGTGGTTCGACGAGTACGTGCGACAGCCGGAAGTCGCCGATCCCGAGAAGGAAGTCACCAAACGCCTAGAGACCTTCAAGCGCCTCCTGCACGCCGACCAGATTCGCGGCGAATACGACTCAAACACGAGGACTTTGCGGTTGCTCGAGCCGTCCACAGCCGGCGCTGAGGGATGGCCCGCTGGTATGTGCGCACAGATTGTTCCGCTGCTTCAGCGAGATCACGCGTCACGGGCGGACTACCGTCTAGTTTACGGCTCAGGCGCATTGTTCACAGGAATTGAACTCGAGGACGTCGCGGCATTTGCCTACATCGTCATCTCGAATGTGGACCACAAGGACATCGAGCTGCCATTCGTCATCCAGTTCGAGCTCAACCTAGGCGCTCGGGACGCGGACGACCGAGACAATGCTGTGAACGCCCGGCTTCTCGAGGGAGTTGATGCTCGCAGCCTGCTCCTGGACATTCTGGCCGGCCGGCCCGGCGGAACGTCACGCTCCTCGGGTAACCGGCAATACGGGAGTGGGCAGTCGGGTGAACCACTGCTCAGGCGAGCGACTATCGAGCGAATCCTTGAAGCGTGCACGGCTGATCCAAGTCGTACTCAAGAAGTCGAGGCCGTCTTGGCCGCTAGTGGAGATACCGCGAACATGAGCACATTCCGCGAATTCTGGGCAGTGTTCCGCAGTTCGCTCGAGGAGGAAAACGCCAGTGTCTAATGTGAAGCTCGCGGAGTTTCAGAGCGCGGCGGTTGAGACAATCTGCGAGCGATTGACCGACACCGGTGGATCGCGCCGTTTTCTTCTTGCTGATGAAGTAGGGCTGGGCAAGACGGTTGTTGCGCGCGGTGTGATCGAAGAGCTCATGCGCCGCCGCCGAGGCCGAGATTTGACCGTAGTCTATCTGTGTTCGAATTCCGAAATCGCTGACCAGAACCGGACGAAGTTAGCACCCAACGCACCTCCCTCCTTGCGAAGGATTACGCAACTGGCGTGGAGCGCCAAGAAAACCGACGACCTTCAGCTCTATTCATTCACACCCGGCACGTCGCTAACGGAGGGTACCGGACTGGCGTGGGAACGGCAGTTGCTGCTCTTCTTGACCTACCGCGTGCTCCGCCAGGACATTCGCAAAGGGAAATGGCGCGAATACTTCCGATGTGGTGCCGGAGAAGAACGCTGGAAGGCGACCACGCGGTTTAGCGTCCTGCGATTGGAATTCAATAGGAAGCTGCGTTCCGGTCTGCAGCAAAGGATTGCCGAGGAATGGCGGAAGCCGATCGAGGTGGAAGGTTCGACTCTGGTGTTATCTGACGTGTTGCGAAATGAGGTCGATCAATTTCAGCCGAATGATGCCGGGAGTAGGAAGCGCCGTAACCGTATTGTCGGGATTCTTCGCAGCGCTGCCCAACGCATTTTACTCGACGATCTTCAGCCTCATCTCGTCATACTCGATGAGGTCCAACGATTTAGGGAAGTAATCGAGGAGGCGGGCAGCAAGAAGTCCATCGCGGCGCGTCTCTTCGACCGCCGTCCTGGCGTCCTCATTCTTTCCGCTACGCCCTACCGCATGCTGGCCTTGGATCATGAAGGTCAGGGCCACTACGACGAGTTTTTGGACACCGTTCGGTTCCTTTTCGCGGATCAAGGCAAACAGGAAGTCGCGCGACTTCGGGGCGATCTCAAGGCGTTTCGAGAACGTCTTGAGGTAGGAGCGTTCCTGCAAGGTAACGACCCCGAATTGCTGGCGCTGCGGGCCCGTATTGAAAAACGCCTTCGCAAGGTGATCTGCAGGACCGAGCGGAACGCGTACATTCAAGACCCAACGAAAGGAATACAGGAAATACGGCCAACAGGAGATGCGTTTGCCGTACCGCAGAAAGAGGAAGTGGTCGATTACATCCGCCTGCGGAGGTTTCTGCTGGACAAGGTCGATACCTCCCAGCACATAACCGAGTACTGGAAGTCTTGCCCGGCACCGTTTACGTTCATGGATGCACAGTACGCCCCGATGACGGCGGCAAAGCGCAAGAAGGCCATTGTGCCTTTAGGTGTCGTGGAGCCGCCATCGAAGCTAGGCGGATTGGCACGACGGAACCTACGGTTCCGCGAGCTGTTTCGGGCAGTGTTTGGCACTCCTGGTACACAGTGGAAGTTCTTGTGGACGCGACCGACCTATACCTATTACCGCGACGAATTCTTCCAAGATGCGGATCCGACGAAGATGCTCATCTTCTCTGGTTGGCGTTTTGTGCCGAAGGCCATCGCCTTGCTGACGAGTCATGAAGCCGAACAACGGATTGCTCCACGTGGGCGGCTGTGGGACGGCGACGACCGGCCCCCGCTGCGCTTTACCGAAAAAGGCTCGTTCCATATCTTCGATGTCTGTCTGCCGTCTCCGGCGCTGGCCCGGCTCATTGAGCCTTCGGCCATCGCGGGCGACGACCTCACGGCCAAGGACCTGCTTAGGCGAACACGGAAGTCCCTGAAACAGGCGCTCATAGAAGCTGGCGTGGAGGTTGCCACCACGAGCCGATCGCCGATATGGCAAGTTGTAGCTCGTCTTGAACAACGCTCGGGTTCTTCCATACGCCGCGCTCTCGAGAAGAGCATCGCATACAACGGTGACGACATGACGGAGCGTTTCGCTGAGCATGTTGACACCTTTGCCAGCTGGATGGGCGAACAAGGAACGCTGCGAATCTCGGAAGAACGGCTGACGCACCTCGCGCGCATCGCTGCTTTCTCGCCAGCCGTCTCTTTACTGCGCGCGTTTTGGACGACTTTCCCCGATAACGCCGGCGAGGTTCATGAGAAGCTTATTGACTTGTGCTTCGGAGAACTCCGCAGTTACTTCAACAGACGAACAGTTCGTGCCATTGTCGAACGCACGGCGCAGGCGAGACGTGGATATGCGCGTGGCGCGATTGATTATTGCGAGCGCGCACATTTTCAGGCGGTTGCGGACGAGTACCTTTACGTTGGCAAGAACGTTCTGCAGCGGAACACCCAAGGCGAAATGGCGGAACATTTGGCTCGGGTATTGGGTGTTGGTACTGGAAGCCCCAAGATCAACCTAACCACGGATACGGGGCGCCTACGTACGGAGCAATTGGTCCGCCGCTCGCATTTCGCGCTCGCATTTGGCGAAGACGTCAAGGCCGACCAAGGGTCGCCGCTTGAGCAGTCTGGACCGAGCCGAAAGACCGCGGTGCGCGAGGCCTTCAACTCACCGTTCTGGCCATTCGTGCTCTCGACCACGTCCGTTGGGCAGGAGGGGCTTGATTTTCACCTCTTCTGTCGCGACATTGTTCATTGGAACCTCCCATCGAATCCGGTCGACCTCGAACAGAGAGAGGGCCGAATCAATCGACGCGATGGCCTTGCGGTTCGTCGGGCTGCCGGACGCCAGGCAGTGCGATCAACTGATCGCCATGAATCCGAAATTACCGTGACGGTGCACTCAATTGAGGCGTCGCGCGTTCGGACCTCACCGAGTCAATTGAGTGCATTGTCACCGTAATCAGTCAGGATTCTTGCTCGAAGACTGTGTAGATCGCGGCTTCACAGCCGGAGACGCGGCAACTCATTTAGTGCACTGTCACCGTAGCGCTGAACGAAAGGGCCTCAACGGGCTGGAGTTCGGATGCTGGTGGCCACCCAAAGGAAAAAATGAAATGAATCGACGTAAGGCAATCACGCCCAGGAACATCTCACTCCTGTTCCTGACAATACTCGGCATTTCTTTCCTGGCCACGACCGGGAGCGAAGCGAGAGAAAAAGTGTATTATCAAGCCACGTGTGTAACAGGCAGGGGAAACCTGCCGTCAGGAGCGGCTGCGCCGGACTACTGCACCTGTGCAGGAGTTACCGCATGTGTCGGTTGCTCGTCCTTTACATGCTCGCGCTGGGCCATCATAAAAAATGAAGGAAAAAAGACGTCAACAAAGGCACAATAGGGCGCGAGATCGTGCGCGACGTCAGGTATTCAAAGCGCCCTGCATCGCCCCGCCCCACCCCCGCGACGCCTCGAACAATGCCATCGCCGGCGCCGTCGGCGGCAGCGTGTCGGGAGCGATCAGCTTGATTTCCTTGGCGAGGTCGACGCCTTCGATACGGAGCGCGACCAGCCGCCCGGCGGCGACTTCGTCGGCGACCGAGGACTCCATGACGATCGACGCGCCGCCACCGGCGCGGACCGCGCGCTTGACGGCCTCGGTGCTGCCGAAGCCATCGACGATCGTGAGGGTATTCGCGGATGGTCCGAGCTGGCTGCGCAGGAGATGCCCGGTTCCGGTGCCGGATTCGCCGCCCAGCAACGGTTCGCCCTGCAGCTCGGCCACGGACAGGGAGCCGAGCCCGGCCCAGCGATGATCGGGTGCGACGATGACGACCAGCGGCTCGCGCGCCCAGGTGCGTGCGGCAAAGCCTTCCCTGCCGTCCCACCATTCCATGGCGGCGAGATCGGCTTCGCCGCGTTCCAGCCGGGCGATGACATCGACGTTCGATCCGATCCATTGCTCGACCGGAATGCCGGCGCTGCGCTGAAAGGCCGCCAGATGAGGCTGCAGCAAATAAGTGCCGACGTTGCTCGATGCGGCGACGCGCAGCGTCGGAAGCTGGACGAGGCCGCGCACGCGTCCGGCGGTTTCCACCAGCGAACGCGCCAGCGGCAGGAAGCGCGCGCCCTGGTCGGTCAGCATCGCGCCGCCGCGCCGGCGCAACACCAGGGGTGCTGCCAGAACCTCTTCGAGCTGGCGGATATGATCCACGATGGTCGACGGCGCCAGATCGAGCTGACGCGCGGCGGCGCGAATGCCGCGGGCGGCGATCACCGTCAGGAAGGTGCGGGCGTGGGTCAGGTTCAGCATTTTATCCGGTCAATGCTGCGGTCTTCATGTTCTTGATATTGACGAGCCCGGCCGGCAGCTGGCCTGCGAGAGCCTGCAGGATGCTGTTGGCGGTGGACAGTTCGATCTGGCGCCGCGCCGACGTCACCGCCGATCCGATATGCGGCGTCAGCACGGTTCGCGCCCCCGGTGCGGTCAGTCTCGCATCGATCGACATCGGCCGCTGCGGCCGCGCCCAGTCCTCACATTCGAACACATCGGCGGCGTAGCCGCCGAGATGACCGCTCTCGAGCGCATCCGCCACCGCGGCTTCCTCGACCAGCGACCCGCGCGCGGGGTTGACCAGCAACGCCCCGGGCTTCATCCGGGCGATCGCCTTCGCATCGATCAATCCGGTGGTGGTTTCCGTCAGCGGCAGGCCCAGCACCACGAAATCGGACAGCTTCAAGACGTCATCGAATGCCGCCCGCTCGACGCCGGCGCCCTCGTCGATGGGCCTCGTGTCGAATGCGACGATGCGGCAGCCGAAGCCACGGAGCCGGCGCGCGATGGCCTGGCCGACCAGGCCGAACCCGACGATCCCGACCGTCGAATGGCCGATACCCGTGCCATACAATTGAGGCCGCCAGCCGGCGAAGCCCTGATGACGAATGCCGACATCGCCGAGCGGGATATGTCGCCCGAGCGCGATCATCAATCCGATCGCCAGTTCCGCGGTCGGCTCGGTGAGCAGATCCGGCACGATGGTGACCTGGACGCCGCGTTCGTTTGCGGCATCGACATCGATATTGTCATAGCCCTTCAGCGCGGCGCCGATGACTTTCAGTCGGGGGCATCGTTCCAGAAAGGCCCGATCGATGCGGTCGGTCATGAAGGCCATCAGCCCGCTCGCCTCCCTGCACCGTTCGATCACTTCGTCCCGGCTCCACGGTTCGGAATTCTCGTTCGCGACGATTCGGGCAACGCGTTCGAGCGCGGCGCGCGTCTCCGGAAAAACCCGGCTAGTCAGAACAATGAGGGGCGATTTCGTCATCGGTGCACCGTTACTTGAGTGATTTGCGCAAGTAGGCGCCGACACTGTCGACCATCACCACACAGGCGAGGATCGACAACAGGATGGCCGATACCTGGTCGTAATTCAGCAGCCGCAGCGCCGCGATCAGTTCGAAGCCAATCCCGCCGGCGCCGACGATGCCGAGCACGGCGGAAGCGCGGAAATGATATTCCCAGCGATAGATCGTGACATCGGTCAGCTGCGGCAGCACCTGCGGCAACACGGCGTGCATGATGACCTGCATCGGCGTCGCACCGGCGGCGCGGGCCGCTTCCAGCGGCTTGGGATCGACATGCTCGATCGCCTCCGCATAGAACTTTCCCACCATGCCGACCGAATGCAGCGCCAGCGCGAGAACGCCCGGCAGGGCGCCGAAGCCGACCGCGGCGACGAACAGGACACCGAGGATAATTTCCGGCACCGAACGCAGAAAGGCGAGCAGGGTCCGCACCGCCAGATAGACCGCCGGATGCGGGCTGGTATTGGGCGCGGCGAGAAGCGCCAGCGGCAGCGAGAACACCACGGCGAGAGCGGTGCCGGCGATCGACATCGCCAGCGTATCCAGCAGCGGCCGTATCCAGGTCCGCCAGCGGCTGAAATCGGGCGGCACCATTTCCGAGGCCAGCGTGGAGATCGCGGGCCCGCTTTCGATGAACCGCTGCGCATCGAAAAAGCCGGTTGCCGCAAGCGCGGCGATACAGGCGGCGACGACCAGGCCGACCAGCCCCGCCCCGCGCAGGGCGGAGCGTCTCTGGTCGGCGAGAATGGCGTCGAAGGTCTGCGAAGCGGACTTCATTACAGCTTGGCGATGTCGAGCTGCAGCACCTTCGCCATGTCGCGCAGCACGTCGTAATCCTTGTCGGTGGCCGCCGCGATGGCCTCGACGCGGAACAGCTTCAGGATGGCCGGATCCTTGAGGTCGAGGAATGCCTTCCTGATCGCGTCCTTGAGTTCTGGCTTCAGAAATCCCTGCAGTGTGATCGGATAGTTCGGGATGGGATCGGACAGCGCGAGTTGCCTGAGTTTTGAAGCATCGACCTTCTTGGTCTCGACCAGGATCCGGTAGATCGATTCGGACAGCGCCCCGGCCGGGACCTGCCCGGCGGCGACGGCGCGCGCGACCGCATCGTGCTGGCCGAGATGAACGACCTTGTAGTCGGCATCGCCGATCAGCCCCTGCTTGGCCAGCAGCGCGCGCGGCGCGAGATGGCTCGACGTGGAGGCCCGATCGCCGAACGCGAACGGCTTGCCCTTGATCTCGGCGATTTCCTTCACCGGACCGTCCGCGGTGGCGATCAGGATCGACTGATAATTGGGCTTGCCCTTTTCGACACCGACGCCGAACGGCTCGATTTCCGGCGCTTTCGACTTGGCGAGCACGTAGGAGAACGGCCCGAAATATCCGACCTCGATCCGCCCGAACCGCATCGCCTCGATCATCGACGAATAATCCGTAGTGACGATGATCTCGACCGGCTTCTTCAGCACGCCCTCGAGATACGCCTTGAGCGGCTGCGCGTTCTGAATGATGGTCGAGGCATTTTCGTCGGGCAGCAGCGCGATGCGCAGTTTGTCGGGGTTGGCCTTGTCGGCGAACGCAGGACCGGCGAGCGCGCAGAGGCCGGTTGCGACGGATGCGAAAAGGAAATCACGGCGTTGAATCATGTAGTCTCTCCATCCTGTTGAAGGGTTCGATCAGGCGGCTTGCGCCAGGCTCTGGCGTTCCGTCGCGTAGATATGATCGAGCGTGTGCGACCCGAGTTGATCCGGCGCGCCGTCGAAGACGATGCGCCCCTGGGCGAGGCCGATAATGTGATCGGCGAACTGGCGGGCCAGATCCACCTGATGCAGGCTGACGATCGCGGTGATGCCGTCCTCGCGGCAAATCCGGTGAAGGTCCTCCAGCACCCGGACCGACGTGGCGGGATCGAGGCTCGCGACCGGCTCGTCGGCGAGCACGATCTCCGGCTTCTGGGCCATGGCGCGCGCAATTCCGACGCGTTGCTGTTGCCCGCCGGAAAGCTGATCGGCGCGGTTCAGCGCGCGGTCGGCCAGGCCGACCCGGTCGAGCGCCTCCAGCGCCAGCAGGCGGTCGGCGCGCGGCAGGGGAAACATCGAGCGGAGCGCGCCATGCGCGGCCAGCCGCCCGGTCAGGACATTGTCGAGCGCCGACAGGCGACCGATCAGATGATGCTGCTGGAACACCATGCCGGTGCGCCGCCGATGCGCCCGCAACTGGGCCCGGCTGGCGAAAATCGATCCGCGTCCTTCGACGCGAACCTCGCCGGAAGTCGGTCGCACCAGCCCGTTCAGGCTGCGCAACAATGTCGATTTGCCTGCCCCCGAGGTGCCGAGAAGGACGATGAATTTGCCGCGCTGGAACACCGCTGACGTCGGCCGCAGCGCCACCACGCCGTTGGGATACGTAACGGACACATTCAAGAGCGATAACATGTCGAACCCCGGAGAGCAGAGGCCGCATGTTCGGCTGTTCCGAACAAACCGGGCCACTGTTCACTCAGTCCGACTATCAAGCGCTCATGACGGGGGAATGACAGCCTGGGTGGACGCGCTCGACTCAACGATGCCGCGCCGTGCGTCCTTTGTGACGAGATCGCTGGCGGATCAAAACTCCAGCGGAGCGTTGTCGACGACCTCCTTCATGACGAAGAACGTTCGGGTCTGCCGAACGCCAGGCAGTGCGATCAACTGATCGCCATGAATCCGGTTGAAGTCCGCCATGTCCTTGACCCTGATTTTCAGGGAATAATCGAAATCGCCGGCGACCAGATGACAATCGAGGATGAATTTCAATTTCGCGACGGCTTTCTCGAACGTCGCGAAACTCTCCGGTGTCGAACGATCGAGAACGACGCCGACCATGACCAGCGCGCCCCTGTCGACCTTTTGCGGCACAATCATCGCGCGAACGTTCTTGATGCAGCCTTGCTCGAACAGCGACTGGGTACGGCGGTGACATGTTGCCGGACTGACGTCGACCAGTTGCGCCAGTTCGGCGTTGGAGAGCCGGCCATTGCCCTGAAGCAGGCGCAGCATCTTCAGGTCGATCCGATCAAGTTTTTTGTGCACGGAAGATTCTTCCATTATTCGACGATGGATTCGAAGACTTCTGCCATTTATATACAGAACTTCTTCAAGTAGAGCAATTTTCTCGATGACTTCGAGAGCACCTCTCTCGCTGACAATGTTAGTTTCCGGCCCATCGGAGCAACAGGCAGAAGGGCACCTTGCATGCTGGAGAAGTTCGAACGCTATCCCCTCACTTTCGGACCTACCCATATCGAGAAGCTGGAGCGCCTCGGCGCGCATCTGGGCGGCAAGGTCGAACTCTACGCGAAACGCGAGGACTGCAATTCGGGACTGGCTTTCGGCGGCAACAAGCTGCGCAAGCTCGAATACATTATTCCCGATGCGATTGCCTCCAACGCCGACACACTGGTCTCGATCGGTGGGGTGCAGTCAAACCACACGCGCATGGTTGCCGCCGTCGCGGCGAAGATCGGCATGAAATGCCGGCTCGTTCAGGAAAGCTGGGTGCCACACGAGGATGCCGTCTACGATCGGGTCGGCAATATCCTCCTGAGCCGGATCATGGGCGCCGACGTCGAAATGGTCGACGAAGGGTTCGACATCGGCATCCGGGAAAGCTGGGAAGCGGCGATCGCGGACGTGAAGGCGAAGGGCGGCAAGCCCTATGCGATTCCGGCGGGCGCCTCGGTGCACAAGTATGGCGGCCTCGGCTATGTCGGCTTTGCCGAAGAGGTACGCGCGCAGGAAAAGGAACTCGGTTTTGCCTTCGACTACATCGTCGTCTGCACGGTCACCGGTTCGACCCATGCCGGCATGCTGGTCGGCTTCGCCAGGGACGGTCGCGCGCGCAAGGTGATCGGCATCGACGCATCCTTCACGCCGGCTCAGACCAGGGCGCAGGTACTCGAGATCGCGCGGAACACCGCCGACCTCGTCGAACTCGGCCGGGAAATTGTCGAACAGGATGTCGTTCTGGTCGAGGATTATGCCTACCCCGCCTATGGTGTTCCGTCGCAGGAAACCAAGGAGGCTATCCGCCTGTGCGCCCGCCTCGAAGGCATGATCACCGATCCCGTCTATGAAGGTAAGTCCATGCAGGGCATGATCGATCTCGTGAAGAAGGGCTATTTTCCCAAGGGATCGAAAGTTCTCTACGCCCATCTTGGTGGCGCACCGGCGATCAACGGTTACGCCTATACCTTCCGCAACGGTTGAGCGGAGGACATCGGCTGATCTTCCGCTTCCGCGGAAGCGACTGAGAGAACACGCGCTTTCCGCGCCAGTTTCCGGTATCATCTACCCCAAGTGAACGCCAAGATTTGCGAAGGGGAGAGAACCGATGGACGAACTCGCGGCCCGGCGCGCAGCCGAAACGCTGCTCGCGGCACACCAGGCCAATGTGCAATTCAAGACGCTGGCTCCGCCGGACCGGCCCGCCACGGTCGCGGACGCCTATGATATCCAACAGAGGTTCGTCACGCTGCTGCGGGGCACGCATGGCGACGCCGTCGGCTACAAGGTCGGACTGACCTCGGCCGCGATGCAGACCTTTTGCGGGATCGACCATCCGATCGCGGGCGTCGTGTTGGCCAAACGCGTCATGCAGTCGGGAGCTACCGTCCGCCGCGCGGATTACGGGCGGCTCGGGCTGGAATTCGAAATCGCAGTTCGGCTCAAGTCGGACGTGCCGGCGGGCACGCCGTTCACCGCCGAGACGATCGCGCCGCACATCGACGGCGTCTGCGCCGCGATCGAAATCGTCGACGATCGGAGCGCCGATTATGCCGGCCTCGATGTGCTGTCGCTGGTGGCGGACAATTCCTGGAACGCCGGCATCGTGCTGTCGGAGTTTTCGGCCACATGGCCTGATCTCGCCGATGTGCCCGGCCGCGCCAGCAAGGACGGGGTAGCAATCGGCGAAGGTCACGGCCGCGACATCCTCGGCCATCCCTTCAATTCGGTCGCCTGGCTTGCCACGCAACTGGCTGCGCGGGGCGCGGGGCTGAAGGCCGGCGAGGTGGTAATGACCGGCGCCGTCATGAAAACCGTATTTCCGGACGCCGAGGCGAGCTACCGGTTCGAGCTCGACGGGCTGGGCTCGGTCGAGGTGCAGGTATTGTAGGGCGCGTTAGCCGCAAGGCGTAACCCGCCGCTCGCGAAACAAGATGGTGGGTTACGCCTGACGGCTAACCCACCCTACGGGGGATCGATGAATTTTTCGAAGGCGCATTTCATTGGCATTGCCGGGAAGGGCATGAGCGCGACGGCGCTCCTGCTCAGGCAGATCGGCGTGCAGATTACCGGATCCGACGAAGGATTCTATCCGCCGGTCAGCGATTACCTGAAGAGCGAGAAGATCCGGTTTGCCGAAGGGTACCGGAAAGAGAATATCCCTGATGACGCCGACGTCATCGTGATCGGCAAGAACGCAAAACTTACACCCGAGAGCAATGAAGAAGTCCGCGCCGCGATGGACTCGGGCAAGCCGGTTCGATCGTTTGCGGATCTGCTGCACGACATGACCGCTGATTCGGAGACCATCGTTGCGGCGGGCAGCTACGGCAAGTCGACCTGCACCGCCCTGCTGGCGTGGTGCCTGAGGGTCGCGAACAGGGACCCCAGCTACTTCATCGGCGAGATCACCAACGGGTTCGATACGCACGCCCATCGCGGCCAGGGCGAGACATTCGTTCTCGAAGGCGACGAGTATCCGGCATCGAACTGGGACAACCGTTCGAAATTCCTGCGCTATAACGCAAGGAACGTCCTGCTCACGTCGGCAACCCACGACCACATCAATGTTTTCCCGACGCATGCGGACTATCTCGCCCCGTTTCGCACCCTGCTCGGCTCATTGCCGGCCGACGGGCTTCTGGTCGTCAACAGCGAAGAGACTCACGCACGCACCCTCGCCGCGGGTCTCGCCTGCCGCATTGTGTTCTACGGACTGGACGACAAGGCGCATTGGCATGCCGAAAACATCGAACGCGGCGCGGAAACGGGCTTCGACCTGATGCGGGGCTTTGAGCGGATCGCCCGTCTGTCGACCAACATGCTCGGCGATCACAACATCGAGAATATCATCGGCGTCAGCGCGATGCTGCTGGAGAAGAAACTGCTGTCCCCGGAGGAGTTGAATGCCGGCATCAGCACATTCCAGGGCGTGAAGCGCCGCATGGAACTGCTCTCGCCCGCGTCAAGCGTGCCCGTTTACGAAGGCTTCGGATCGTCGTACGAGAAGGCGAGATCCGCCATCGTCGCCACCAAACTCCATTTCCCCGAACGGCGCCTCATCGTGGTTTTCGAACCGCATACATTCACCTGGCGAAACAGGTCGGCGATATCAGCCTATGATGACGTATTCGCAGGCGCGTCCAGGATTTTCATCTTCGAACCGGCGTCCCAGGGCGCCGGCTCCCATGCCCAGTTGAGCCAGGACGAAATTGTCGCCCGCACCAGAGCGGCGGGCTACGATGCCGAAGCGATCACCGACCCGGAGGCGGCGTTGCAGGGATTAAGCGATGTCCTGCGCCCGGATGATGTCGTTCTGCTGCTGACATCCGGCGAGCTTGGCGGACTGATCCGAAAAATTCCGGAGCTGGTCGAGATGAAATACCCTCGATAACGCACTTTCCAGCTCATCCGAGCCGGCGCACATTCTTCTCCCCTCCTCCCGCGAAGCGGTGGGGAGGGGTCGGGGGTGGGGGGCGCTTCCCGCAAATTCGCTGCTGGTCGAATGCGCTGAACCACCCCCCACCCCCGACCCCTCCCCGCCACGCGCAAGGGCGCGTGGAGGGAGGGGAGAAAGGCATCGCCCAGGCGTCTCGAAAGGATGAAGCATTACGCGGCGCCAGTGCGACCTGATCTCACCGTGCTGCGCTGCTTCTACGTCAGCGCCTCCCTGACCTTCTTTGCGAGGTCGCTCCTGCGGTAGGGCTTGTTCAGGAGATGGACGCCTTGATCGAGGCCGCCCTGATGGGGGACGGCGGTGTCCGCGTATCCCGATGAAAGGATCACACGCAGGCCGGGGCTGAGCTTGCGGGCCTCACCGGCGAGCTGGCGGCCGTTCAGCCCGCCGGGCATGACGACGTCGGTGAACAGCAGATCGAACCCGCCCTCGCGCTTGAGCAGGTCAAGCGCCTGCGAGCCGTTGACCGCGCTGACGACGCGGTACCCCAGATTCTGCAGCTGCATCACCACCATTTCCCGCACCATCGCATCGTCATCGACCAGCAGTATCTTCTCGCTGCCGCGCGGCAGCGACCCGTCGCGGATTTCCGGCCTGGCCAGCGCGATTTCGTCGGCTGCCCTTGGAAGATAGATCCGGACGCTGGTTCCCTGACCGGGCGCGGAATGGATCCGGACGTGGCCGCGCGACTGCGCGACGAAGCCATAGACCATGCTGAGGCCGAGACCGCTGCCTTTGCCGACCTCCTTGGTGGTGAAGAACGGCTCGAAGGCGCGAGCCAGCGTATCCCTGTCCATTCCGGTGCCGGTATCGGATACCGTGACCAGCAAGTAATCTCCGGGTGCAAGGCCACGGTCCGCGACGGCGGCTTCATCCATGCGGATGTTGCTGGTCTCGATCGTGAGGCGGCCGCCATCCGGCATCGCGTCGCGGGCGTTGATGGCAAGGTTGAGCAACGCGTTTTCGAGCTGCGCCGGGTCGACGAAGACGTGCCACAGATTGGCCGGCAGCACGGTCTTGATCTCGAGCTGTCCGCCGATGGCGCGCCGGATCAGCCCGTCCATCTTCGAGATCAGCAGGTTGATATCGATCGCCTTCGGATCCAGCGGCTGCTGGCGGGAAAAGGCGAGCAGCCTGCCGGTCAATTCGGCGCCGCGCTCGGCCGCCTTGCGCGCCACTTCGGCCAGCGCCCGCAGCGCCGGGTCGCTGCTCTCCTCGATCAGTTCGGCGTTGCCGATGATGATCGTGAGAAGATTGTTGAAGTCGTGCGCGATGCCGCCCGTCATCTGGCCGACGGCTTCCAGCCGCAACGACTGCCGCAACTGGGCCTCGACCTTTCGCTGCTGGGTCACATCCGTCAGCATCGAGCAGACCGCCAGCTGATCGTCCCACTGAATGGCGAACGCCCGGTTCTCGAGGTCGATGAACGTGCCGTCCTTCTTCTTGCCCTTCAGGTCATAAAAGACGGGGGCGTCGCGGCCGTCGAGGCGTTCCCTGTAGCAGGCCTCGATCCGCTCCCATTCGCCGTCGGCGACCAGCACCTTGCAGTCGGGCATATTCTGGATTTCGTCCTTGCTGGCGTAGCCGAAAATCCGTGCCATCTCGCCATTGGCCAGGATCGGCTTGAAGTTGCGATGGACCAGGATGCCGATATTCGCCTGTTCGATCAGGGTCTCGAGCCGCATATCGGCCAGCTTGCGTTCCGCTATCTCCTGCTGCAGCGCGCGGTTCGCGGCTTCGAGCTGGATGGTCTTGTCCTCCAGTTTCCGCACCAGCGCCGCGCTGTATTGCTTGACGATGTCCTGGTCGCTGGCCTCAGGCATATGCACGGGCTTGGAGCCTGCGCCGGTTACCCTGGAAAGCACATGGCCAATCGCCGCCATGAATTCGTCGGGCTCCTTCGGCTTGACGATGAAGGCATCCGCGCCGAGATTGATCGCCAGCCTTTCATCCTCGACCGAGGTATATGTCGCGGTGTAGACGACGAACGGGATATTCCTGAGATGGTCGTCCTGTCTCCAGTGCCGCAGCAGGGTGTAGCCATCCATCACCGGCATCAACAGGTCGGAGATGACCAGGCCCGGCGGCGAATGACGGGCTTTTTCCAGGGCTTCGGCGCCATGCAACGCGGACTCGACTTCGTAGCCGTACGCGCCAAGCAGCGTCCGCAAATAATACAGATTGTCCTCGCTGTCATCGACAATCAGCACCCGCGGCATGCCCGTCATGACGGCCCCCGCCGGAAGAACTTCTCGATCTCGCTGACGAACGTCTCGGGATCGATCGGCTTTTCAATGTAACCGTCGCAGCCTGCTTCCATCGCCTTTTCACGATCTCCCGCCATCGCGTAGGACGTCACCGCGATGATCGGCACGTCGTTCAATGAAGGATTTAGCCGAAGCGCTCGCGCCACCTGATAGCCGTCCATCCCGGGCAGCTGGATGTCCAGAAGAATGCCCTTCGGCCGAAAGCTCGATCCGAGTTCAACGCCGGTCGGGCCGTTGGAGGCGGGCACGACCGAATAGCCCGACTTCTCCAGCAGGAACGTGGCGAGGTAGCGGTTCTGTTCGTTGTCCTCTATCAGGAGGATCTTGTTGGTCATTGCGGTCAAACGCCCCCTTTGAAAGGCAGAACGAGCGTAAAGACGCTACCGCGCCCGAATTCGCTCTCCACCTGAATGCCTCCGCCGAGGCGCTCGGCCAGCCGGCGAGAGATCGCCAGCCCGAGGCCAGTGCCGTCATGCTGCCGGGAAATCCCGGTATCGATCTGCCGGAAGGCCTGAAATATCTTCGGAAGATGTTCGGCCTGAATTCCGATGCCGGTGTCCGCGACCCGGACAAGCAGGGCCGGCCCATCCTGGCCGGCGATTCCGGGTGCGATCGTTGCGGACAGTTTCACGCTTCCCTGCTCGGTAAATTTGACCGCATTGCTCAGAAGATTCAGCAGCATCTGCTCGACGCGCCGCTGATCGCTGATGAATTCCCGGGGCAGATCCCCGAGGTCGGCCGACAGCGCCAGCCCCTTCTTCTCCGCCATCGGCATGATCGATGCAACGATGCGTTCGATCGAAGCCGCGATATCGAACGCCTTGAAACTGACCTCCAGCTCCCCCGCCTCGATCTTCGAAATATCCAGAACATCGTTGATCAGGGCGAGCAGATGACGGGCGCTGCCGCGCACCATGCCAAGCTGCTTTTTCTGTTCGGGGTTCAACTCGCCGGCCAGCCCCTGCAGCACGATCCCCGAAAAGCCGATGATGGAATTGAGCGGAGTGCGCAATTCATGCGACATCGTCGCCAGAAAGGCCGACTTGGTTTGATCCGCCGCCCTGGCCCTCGCCAGCGCGGTTTGCAGATCAACCGTCCGCTCGGTGACTTTTCGTTCGAGGCCTTCGTTCAGTTCACGCAAGGCCTCTTCCGCCCGCTTGCGCTCCGAAATGTCGATGCCGACACCGATCAGGCAGGTCCTGCCTTCAAAGACAATGCGGCGGCCGGTGAGATAATAGGGCGTGCTCTTGCCGTTCTTGGCCAATAACGGCGCCTCGATGGAGGATTCCCCCTTCTCGAAAACCTCCTTTATCTTTGTCGTCAGCAGCGGCCTGTCTTGATCGGAGAAGAATTCGGCGGGGTGCATCCGCTCGATCTCGTGGGCGGCATAGCCGGTGACAATCTCGAAGTCGCGATTCCACCGCAAGAACTGGCCGTGCTCATCGTACAGATAGAGGACGCCGGCCATGCTCTCGATAATGGTGTCGGAGAACGCCCTCTCGCTCCTGGCAATGGCTTCAACCCTCCGGCGCTCGTCTTCGCGGGCGGATGCGTCGAGTCCGATCGAGATGTCGCTGGCGGCTTCCTTGAGCAGGGCCATTTCCGCTTCCTGAAAGAAATCCGTTTCATCCGCATTGACCGCCAGCACGCCGCAGACCTTACCCGCCACCCGGATCGGAAGTGCTGCCGACGATCGAAACCCGCGCCGCGTGGCCTCTGCCAGCCACGGCTGCATGTCCGGGTCGGTGGAAAAATCCTGACTGATGCGAGGCTCGCCATCGCGAAAGGCCTTGCCCGACGGACCGCGGCCCTGCGCGCGATCCTCACCATACACTTCGATCGATTGAACATAGCCGCTGTGATCGCCAGCCACGGCCACCGGAACCAGCCTGGCGGTCTGCGGATCGAACCAGGAGACCCACGCCACGGAAAAAGCGCCCTTGTCGACCAGCGCTTCGCAGACCCGGGTGAACAGTACTTCGCGGCTCGGCGTCAATACGATGGCCTGGTTGATCTCGCTGAGAGAAGCATAGAGCCGGGAGATTCGTTCGACATCCCGCGTCCGCTTCGTCAGCGCGGTAATGTCGCGAACAATTTTCGACGCCCCGGCGATTCGCCCGCGATCGTCCCTGATCGGCGAGACGGCGATCGAAACATCGACGAGCCTGCCTTCCTTGGTCCGGCGAACCGTTTCAAAATGATCGACGCGTTCGCCGCGCCGCAGCTTGTCCAGGATGATATCCTCCTCGCCCCTCCTGTCGTCCGGGATCAGTCGATCAATGGAAGTTCCGACAATCTCGTCGGCGCGGTAGCCGAAGATATTCTCTGCCGCGGCATTCCAGCTGCCGACGATCCCGTCCAGATCGTTGCCGACAATCGCGTCGGAAGATGAGTCGACGATGGCAGCGAGAAGCTCGCGGGAAGTCTGGACCCGGCCGATTTCGCCGAAGATGCTCAACCTGGCGCCGTCCGCCAACCCGATCGACGTGACATCCACGGCGAACACCGAACCGTCCTTGCGGCGAAACCGCTGCTCCTGGCAATGAGTGGCGCTGCCGGTCGCGGTCAATGCTGGCGCAATGTCCCGCGCCGCGGCCTGCACCACGATATCCGAGAGGTCCAGCCCGCTCAGCTCATCGCGGGAATAGCCGAGCATCCGGCAGGCCGCCGGATTGGCATCGATGAAATGCACCCCGGAACCGGCCAGCAGGACGCCAACCTCGGCATGCTCGAAGAGATGGAGGAAACCGGCGTCGCTCGCGCGCGCCTGCACATGCAAGTCCAGCTCTTTGAAGTCAGGCATTTAAAATGGCCGGGGGGTTCAGCGGCGCAGCCGCGAGCATAGTCCGGTCGAACGCCGGATGGAAGCAGGATCGCCACCCTGTCGTCGCCACGGATTGCACCTGCCAGCCATGATCTGCTTCGTATGCTCTCGGGCAGAGTGCAAGCGGGTTAAAGCCAACGGGATTGTTGCCGGATGTGGTTCACAGGCTATGATGGAAATGGATTGCAATGGCCAGATGTGTCGCTTCGGCTCGCCGCCCACCTCAAACCTGGTTTAGCGATGGCCCTGCAGCATCGCCAGCAGCACCACCACGACCAGTACCAGCGCCGCCGACAGCCCCTTCCAGAACAACAGCGGATTGCGCTCGATCAGCGGCGCCGACGCGGCGTTGACGAATTCCGCATTGGGATAACGCAGGTCGTGGAGGAATTCGGACAGCGCCTCGTAGCGCTTGTAAGGATCGGGATGCACCGCTTTCTTCAGGACGCCGTCGATCCACGCCGGAATCTCGCTGTTGTCGTCGAGCGCCGAACGGCATTTCAGTTTGCGTTGCTGCGATTTGGTCCGCGTCCGCGCCATCTTGGCGCCATAGGGCAATCGCCCCGTCAGCATCTGGTAGGTGATGATTCCGAGCGAAAAGATATCGGAGCGCGACGAGCCGTTCTCGCCGATGAAGTATTCCGGCGCGGTGTACTGGAAGGTGCCGAGAATATCGTCGCGGCCGGCCGGCGGCGCCGCCTCGACCACGCCGGTGACCCGGGTGGAGCCGAAATCGATGATCTTCACCGTGCCGGTCCTGTCGATCATGACATTGTCCGGCCGCAGGTCCTGATGCAGCATTTCCTTGCGGTGGAAGGCGCGCAATCCTTTTGCGATCTGCTCGACGATGCCGCGGATGGTTTCCAGATCCGGCTTCGGATTGTCGATCATCCATTGCGCCAGCGTCTGGCCGTCGATGAATTCGGTGACGACATAGAGGTAATTGCGCTTGCGCGACTGCAGGCAGGGTTTCAGCACATGGGCGCTGTTGATGCGCCGGGCGACCCACTCCTCCATCATGAAGCGCTTCAGGTAGGCGGGGTCGCCGCGCAAATCGATCGACGGAATTTTCAGCGCGACCAGTTCGTCGTTGTCGGCATCGACCGCAAGGTAGATGTGGCTGCGGCTCGAGGCATGCAATTCCCTGACGATGCGGTAGCCGTCGAACACCATCCGCGCTTCCAATAGCGGCGGCAGCGGCAGTTCGGAGGGTTGGCCGAACACCTCGCTGGCCTCGCCGGCGGGCGAAGCATCGATCCGGACGATCTGGACGGTGAGATTGTCCGGACTGCCCTGTTCCCAGGCCTGCTCGACGATGCTCTTCGCGGCCCGATCGAGATCATCGGCGCTGTCCCTGATCGCCCTGGCGATGAAGCGGGCCGGGACATGTTCGTAGACGCCGTCGGTGGCGAGCACGAACACATCGCCCTTCTCGACCTGGTGCGACTGGTAGTCGATTTCGATCTGGGGATTCACCCCGAGCGCGCGGCCGAGGTAGCTTTGCTGCGATGATATGATGACCCGGTGGTCGGTGGTCAGTTGCTCCAGCGCGTTGCCGGAAACGCGATAGATCCTGGAGTCGCCGACGTGAAAGATATGCGCGGTGGTCGACTTGATGACCATGGCGCTGAGGGTACAGACGTAGCCCTTGTCCATGTCATGGGAGTACTGGCTGCGCCTTGTCTGCGCATGCAGCCAGGAGTTGGTGGCCGCCAGCACGCGCTGGGCCGAGGTCTTCACCGACCAGGCTTCCGAGGTGCAGTAGTAGTCGGTGAGGAACCCCTTGACCGCCGACTCGGCTGCGATCCGGCTGACCGGGCTCGAACTGATGCCGTCGGCCAGCACGATGGCGATGCCCTTCAGGCCGAGCAGCGGCTCTTCCGGAACGAGGACGCCATGGAAGTCCTGATTGGTCTCCTTACGACCCTTATCAGAATGCTGCCCGACCGATATTTTCAGTTCACGCGACATCTTTTGACGCCAGGGCCTGATGGCCTCACCCTGAGTAGGATGAGGCCCCGTAAAGTCAATCGCGATCAGGCGATCCCGCGCTTCGGCGCGGTCTTGACGTGGGTGGCGTACAGCGTCAGTCCGGTGAAGGCGAGGCCGCCGACCAGATTGCCGACCACGGTCGGGATCTCGTTCCAGATCAAATAATCCATGATCGAGAATTTGGCGCCGAGCAGCAGGCCCGACGGGAACAGGAACATGTTCACGATGGAATGCTCGAAGGTCATGAAGAAGAACAGCATGATCGGCATCCACATCGCGATCACCTTGCCGCTGACCGTGGTCGAGATCATGGCGCCGACGACGCCGGCCGAGACCATCCAGTTGCAGAGCATGCCGCGGATGAACAGCGTCAGCATGCCGCCCGCGCCATGCGCGGCGTAGCCGACGGTACGGCCTTCGCCGATGGTGCCGATGACCTGGCCGACCTTGTCCGGCGGCGAGGTGAAGCCGAAGGTGAAGACGACCGCCATCATCACGGCGACCGTAAAGGCGCCGGCGAAATTACCGATGAACACCAGGCTCCAGTTGCGCAGCACGCCGCCGATGGTGACACCGGGGCGCTTGTCGATGAGCGCCAGCGGACACAGCACAAACACGCCGGTCAGAAGATCGAAGCCGAACAGATAGAGCATGCAGAAGCCGACCGGAAACATCGCGGCACCCACGAACGGAACGCCGGTCGAGACGGTGACGCTCACCGCGAAGGCCGCGGCCAATGCCAGGATCGCACCGGCCATATAGGCCCGGATGACGGTGTCCCTGGTGGACATGAAGATCTTGGCTTCGCCGGCGTCCACCATCTTGGTGACGAATTCCGAAGGCGCGAGATAGGCCATTAAGTTTTTCCCCTGTTGTTGAATCGGATGAGCGCGCGGGACCGGCTCCGATCGGAAACAGGGAGGCATGCGCCACCCCCTTGCGGGATGGACATCGCGACGACTGCGCCAAGCTGCCTCTTGAAAGGTCGCTTCGAGCTGCCCCTGCACTTCAGCCTGCGTCGGCTTCAGCAATCCGGTGGACGGCAGTCGTCATTGACCTGAGAAAGACAGAGCAATCGACATGCCAACACTGGGATTGGCAGAAGGGGTTGAAACCGTGGCAGTATTTGGCTTGATATTTCGCTGCCTGCGGCGAGTGCGCTGCCGTATATTTGTGCAATTGCCCAGTAGTAGCGCAAGCTCACAACTCACGCAGTAGCCGGAATCTGGACTAAACGGCTTAATCCAGATCGATGATACGGATCCGGCGTCCCTCGGAGCGCACCGGCTCGGTGCCAAAAAACCCCGTGGTTTCCGTTTCTTCCCGCACCTTGGCCTCGACCTCGCGCAACTCTTGATCCGGGTCCTCCCGCCGCTGGTAGCGCCGCTTCTCGGACCACTGCCGGCGGCGCTCGCCGCGGCGTTTCTCGGTCGCGGCGCGCTTGATGTCGATGTCCTTGGCCTTGGCAAGGGAATCTTCGGGCGCCGTGGCGGCCTGCTTCTGTGCGGCCGGCGGCGATGCCGGAGCTTCGGTAACGGGAACGGCGGGCTGGGTCGCCGCCACGGTATCAGCCCGTGGCGTGGCAGCCGGCGCGATTTTGGCTTCGGGCTGCGTCGGAGGCGCTTCGGGAACAATGGGCGCCGCCGCTGTCGTGGATGACGGTGGCGCTCCCGGATTTACCGTCGGTTCCGCTCCGGCTTTCACGTCGATCGGTTGCGACGACATGCGCTGTTCCAGCCGGGTCATCTCCTGTTTGGGAGCTTTCGGACTGACAATGTCCGCAAACAGGAGGCCGCCGCCGATACCGCCGACGATCGCGACGATCACGGTTCCGGCTCCTGCAAAATAGGCCGTCGAAGCGCGCATGTCGAAACTCCTTCGGCTGAAAACGCGCCTGTCGTACCGATGTTCCGGCGGCCCGGTGCTGAACCCCGCCTGAACGGCGAGCATTCAAAGAAGCCTCCTTGGCCGATGCCCCATGAACATGGCTGTCGCCAAACCGGTTCCCGAGGCTAAACTGTCTCTGCCACGGGAAGGCAGCCGGGACAGGATGGATGAGTGTGTTGAGCGATCAGGGCGCGGCGCAGCCGATCTCGATTTTGCTGGTCGAGGACGACGCGCCGACCTTGTGGCGGCTGCAGGACGCGCTGGCCAAGGCCGGATTCCACGTCACCTCGGCAGCGACCCTGGCCGAGGCCCGCGCCAGCCTGGCGCAAGCCGGACCAAAGGTGCTGTTGACTGATCTGCAGCTGCCGGACGGCCACGGCAATGAGCTGATCCGCGAGACCCGGCTGCGCTATCCCGACACCGAAATCATGGTGATCTCGATTCTCGGCGACGAGGAGAGCGTGATCTCCGCCATCACCGTCGGCGCCACCGGCTATCTGTTGAAAGACGCGTTTCCGACCGACATCGCCGCCACCGTGCGCGAGCTGGTGGCCGGACATTCGCCGATCTCGGCGTCGATCGCCCGCTTCATCGTGCGCCGGACCCAGAGCACCGCGGAGCCGCCGCCCGGCCCGCCGCTCAACACGGCCAAGCTGACGCCGCGCGAGATCGATATCCTCTGGGGCATCGCCAAGGGCTTTAGTTATGCCGAGATCGCCGGCCATCTCGGGCTGTCGCGCCAGACCGTTCCCGGCCATATCAAGAACATCTACCGCAAGCTGGAAGTCCATACCCGCGGCGAGGCGGTGTTCGAGGCGCTGCAGCAGGGCCTGATCCGGTTGTGAGCGACGCGGCGCCGACGACCGCCTCTACAGGCCGCCGCCGCTGGCCGAAGCGGGCCACACTGCTGGTGCAGTATCTCCTGCTCCAGCCGTTCATCATCGTGCTGTGCCTGGTGGTGCTGCGCATCCCGCCGCCGGAGCCCTCCCCGCGTTATCTCGTCACCGATTTCAGCCTGCGCGAGCACGGCGTCGAGCAGCCGGTGACGCTGCCGCACTTCACCGCTTCGCGCTATACGATGAACGATCCGCCGCTCTACAGCGGCCGGTTCACATGGCCAGCCACTTGGGCCGGCGGCGAGCCGCAAGGCGCGTGGTCGGTCTTGCTGCCGCGCTTCACCAACGGCGTCGAGGTCGCCATCAACGGCGTCGTGATCCTGGACAGCCGGCGCAATCCCGCCGCCAACCGTCCCGATCGCAATGCGCCTGAAATCGCGGTCATCCCGGCCTCGCTGCTGCGCGAGGGCGCCAACGATCTCACCATCCGCCTGTTCGTATGGGGTCCGATCAGGGGCTTTCTCGATCGCCTCTATGTCGGCCCGGACGCCGAGCTGCGGCCGAGCTACGACATGCGGACGCTGCTGTTCGTCACCTTGCCGGTGGTGTTTTCGGCCTGGCAGGCGATCCTCGCCGTGATCCTCGGCATCATGTGGGTGATGCGGCGCCACGAGCCGGCCTATGGCGTGCTGGCCGCGGCGATGGCGCTCGGCGTCGCCCAGGCTTTTTTGCAGACGCCGCTGGAGGATTCGGCGTTCTCGAGGCTCAACGCGATGTTGATCTCCGCGGCGCCGCTAGAAAGCGCGCTGGTGCTGACCTTCGCGCTATTGTTCTTCGGCTGGAAATGGCCGCGTTACGGCTGGCTGATCTTCGCGCCCGGCCTTGTGGTCGCGGCTGCCGGGTTGGTCGGCGATGCGACGCTCAGCCGCGATGCCTTTCTGCTGGTCGGCGCGCCGACCGTCGGCCTGTGTCTCATCGCGCTGACGGTCGTGGCCGGCCACTCGGTGTGGCGGCGGCAGGATGCGGCCAGCGTCATGCTCGGCTGCGCGCTGACGATCGTGCTGACCTGCTGGGCGCTCGACCTGCTCTCGGTGCTGCAGCTCGTGCCCAGCCGGCGCATCCTGCTCGCACGGCTGTCTTATTCGGCCATGCTGGTGGCGATCGGCGCCGCGTTGACCTGGCGCTTCGCCCGCGCGCTCAACCAGGTCGACGGTTTTGCCGCCAGCATGGTCACCCTGGTGCGCGAGGCCGAGGACAAGCTGAAGGCCAGTTTTGTCAGAGAGGAAGAACGCGCCCGCGCGGCGGCGCTGGCGCGCGAGCGAACCCGCCTGATGCGCGACCTGCATGACGGCCTCGGCGGTCAGCTCGTCAGCATCGTAGCCCTCAGCGAGCGCGGCAATGCCGGTGCCGGAATCGGCGACGCGGCCCGGGCGGCGCTGAAGGATCTTCGTCTCGTCATCGATTCCATGGACGATATCGGCGGCGACCTGATGCTGGCGCTGGGCTCGTGGCGCGAGCGGGTCACCGCGCAGCTGCGGCCGCATGACATTGCGCTGGTGTGGCGGGCGGTCGGCCCGCAGGGCCTGCCGGTCCATCCCGAACTCAGGCCCTGGCACGTCATCCAGATCATACGGCTGCTCGACGAGGCCGTGACCAACGCCGTCAAGCACGCCGGGGCGCGGCGCATCACCGTGAGCATCGAAACATCGGTTGACACCCAGGGCATCGCGCGTGGCCGCATCACCATCGAGGACGACGGCAAGGGTTTTGAACTGGCTACAAATGGCGAAGCCGCGGCCGGGCAACATGCGGCGCGCGGCCTGCGCAACATGCGAAGCCGCGCCGCACGCTGCGGCGCGGAGCTGGAGCTGACCTCGGACGCCGGCGGCACCCGCGTCAGGCTGACATTGCCCCGCCGCTTTCCCGACAGCGATGCCGCTGCCGGTTGAGCGTTGGTTGTTCAGCGGCGACCGACGCGGTTGACCGGGCCGCCGCGATTCATCGGCGTGCCGGCGCGGACGCCGACACCCGGCGCGCCAACCCCCGGCGTCGCCACCGCGGCGGCAGCCACTGGCGCCGCGACCACCGGCGCTGCAACCACCGCCGCGGTCGGCCGAACCACGCAGCCCTTCGGCACGCCGACGGTCTTGCAATAGACCACCGCGGCTTCAGCGGTGGCGGCACCCAGTGAAATCGACGCCAGTGTCGCAAGCGCCGTCAAGGTCAAACCGGCGCCCAGCCATCCTGCCTTCTTCAACATCTCATCTCTCCTGATTGGTCGTGCAGCCCAGGCGAACGACCGGACGGTCATCGCCGCTGACGCGGGATGTTGGTGAACCATCGCCGCGCGCGAAAACATCCCATGAAGATGGGGTGATGGCCGGCGCTGCCATTCAGCCCCTATTCATCGCGCCAGCCCCTTCGCCAAAGCCGACATCGGGCGGATCGCCTGATGCCATGAACATGGCATGGACCGTGGCCCACGCGGCGAGGATGTTCCGGCCACTTGCAAATCCAACCCATCAAATTGTCGAAAGGTGATCCATGAACAAGTCGGTATTTGTCTCACTCGTCCTGCTGCTAGCCGGCAGCGCATCGGCGGGCGCGCAACCGAGCCCGCAGGAGCAGATGGCCTGCCGTTCCGATGCCGGAAAATTCTGCGCCGAGCATATCGGCAAGCCGCCGCAGATGAACGCCTGCCTGAAGGAGAACAAGACCAAGCTTTCGGATTCCTGCCGCAAGGTGGTGGAATCGCGCGGCGGGTGAGGCGGGGAACGGACCGAGGTGCTGCAAATGACGACCTCATCCTGAGGAGCCGCGCGCGCGTCGCGCGGCGTCTCGAAGGATGGCAGCAGGCGACCTGCCAGATGGTTCGAGACGCGCGTCAGGCAGCGCAAGGGCGCTACCCGACGCGCTCCTCACCATGAGGGAGCGGGGCGTCGACCTCGAGCAGCGACCGTAGCGCCACCCTCAAATCATCGAGGCGACTTTTTCCAGGCCGATGATGCGGGCGAGCGTGCGCACTTCGCGCTTCTGGTCTTCGCGCAGCTGGAACAACAGCGGCATCGCCGCCGACTTCAGCTGCTGGACTTCCTCGGCATCGGGATCGATCAGGGCGCCGGGATCGGACTTGCGGCTCGCGTGGATCTTGCGGGCGATGCCGCGCAACGCGGTTTCCACCGCCGGCCAGTAGGATTGCTGTGAGGAAGAAAGCTGGAGGCGCTCCTTGATGCCGGCGATCTGCGCGTCGCTGAGCAGCGCGTAGGGCTTTTGAACCGGCGGCTGCGGCTTGGCGACGACCTTCGGCTTCTGCGGCGCCTGCGGGGCGGCGACCGGCGGCGGCACCAGATCGGCGGGGCCTGCGGCGGCAAAGGCCTGGCGCAGCGGTTCGCTCAGGGTGGCGTCCTGCGGCGGTCCGAACGAGGCCAGCGCGAAGGTGGCGGCAACCGTCAGCTTGTCCTGCTTGGCCGCCTTGTTGGAGACAGGGCTTTGGGAAAGCGACGCGGCGGCCATTTCCAGCCGGGCGCCCGGGACGCTGTCGCGGCCGAGAATGCTGGCAGCGGTGGCACCGAACACGAGGAAACAGGTCAGCGCGATGATCGTCGTTACCCGCGTCAAGCAGCTCTCCGTTTCCTTAAGGCGACCCTGATCACTTTCACGATAACTGGGAATTAATTAAGGCCTAACCATGCCGCCCCTGCGGCAGGGCCCAATTCGGGCAGAATCGCTGCCAAAATGGTTAATTTCAGGCCGCAACCGCCAGTTCGTAGGCTTCCTGGATATCGGCAACGATATCGGAGGCCTCCCACAGCGCGTCCGGCGCCACCGATTTCAGGCTGATGGTCCAGTTGCCCTTGGGGGTGCGGGGCATCGAGACGATGTCGAATTGCACGCTGCGGCACAAAGGGTGCCGTTCGAGCGCATAGGCCACCCGGGCCCTGATCTCGTCGATGGTGGCCGGGGTTTTGGCAAACAGCGTCTCGAGATCCATATCGCATCCCCTTGAACGGCGGCTCTGGCCGTCCCGGCGCGCTTGGCGACGGAAAGGGCCTGGAACCGATTCTTGGAGCGAGACGGTTAACGGCGCGTTAAGGCGGGGTGAATCCGTAGTGTCACGGTGCGCGAGCGTGATGGGTTGAGATGGAAGCGACGGACCACTTCTCCCTCGCCCGCTTGCGGGGAGAGGGTCGGGGTGAGGGGGACTCTCCACAAGTTCAGTCTGTCGAGAGTCCCCCTCACCCGCCGCGCTTCGCGCGTCGACCTCTCCCCGCAAGCGGGGCGAGGTGAGGAAGACGCTAATCCGGCACCACGCGCACCGCGCCGCGGGCGGCGCTGGTGGTCAGCGCGGCATAGGCCTTCAGCGCCATCGTGATCTTGCGGGGGCGCTTCTTCGCCGGCTTCCATGCCTCGGCCCCGCGGCCCAGCATCGCCGCGCGGCGCTGCGCCAGCACCGCGTCGTCCACCACGAGGCTGATCGAGCGGGCGGGAATGTCGATGCGGATGCGGTCGCCGTCCTCCACGAGGCCGATCAGGCCGCCTTCAGCGGCTTCCGGCGAAAGATGCCCGATCGAAAGTCCCGAGGAGCCGCCGGAGAAGCGGCCGTCGGTGACCAGCGCGCAGACTTTGCCGAGCCCCTTCGATTTGAGGTAGCTGGTCGGGTACAGCATCTCCTGCATGCCCGGACCGCCGCGCGGGCCTTCGTAACGCACCACGACGACGTCGCCGGGCTTGATCTTGCCGCCGAGAATACCCTCGACCGCGGCGTCCTGGCTTTCGAAAATCCGCGCCGGCCCCTCGAATTTCAGGATGCTCTCGTCGACCCCGGCGGTCTTCACGATGCAGCCGTCGAGCGCCAGATTGCCCGAGAGCACGGCGAGGCCGCCGTCCTTCGAATAGGCATGCGCGAGGTCGCGGACGCAGCCCGTCGCGCGGTCGGTATCGAGTTCCTCGAAGCGGCGTTCCTGGCTGAAGGCCACCTGGGTCGGCACGTTGCCCGGCGCCGCCATGAAGAATTTTCGCACGCTCTCGCTCTTGGTCCGCTTGATGTCCCAGCGGTTCAGGGCGTCCTCCAGCGACCTGGCGTGCACCATCGGCAGTTCGCGATGGATCAGGTTGGCGCGGTCGAGTTCGCCGAGGATCGCCATCACGCCGCCGGCGCGATGCACGTCCTCGAGATGCACGTCGGGCACCGAGGGCGCCACCTTGCACAGCACCGGCACCCGGCGCGACAGCCGGTCGATATCCTGCATGGTGAAGGGGATCTCGCCTTCATAGGCGGCGGCCAGCAGATGCAGCACGGTGTTGGTCGAGCCGCCCATCGCGATATCCAGCGTCATGGCGTTCTCGAACGCCTTGAAGCTGGCGATCTTGCGCGGCAGCGCGCTCTCGTCGTCCTGCTCGTAATAGCGGCGCGCCAGATCGACGATCAGGTGGCCGGCTTCGACGAACAGCCCCTTGCGATCGGCATGGGTCGCCAGCACCGAGCCGTTGCCGGGCAGCGCCAGGCCCAGCGCCTCGGTCAGGCAGTTCATCGAGTTGGCGGTGAACATGCCCGAGCACGAGCCGCAGGTCGGACAGGCGGAGCGCTCGATGGTCTCGACATCGGCGTCGCTGACCGACTCGTCGGCAGCCGCGACCATGGCGTCGATCAGGTCGACCGACCGGATCTTGCCCTTGATGCTGACCTTGCCGGATTCCATCGGCCCGCCCGACACGAACACGGTCGGGATGTTGATGCGCAGCGCCGCCATCAGCATGCCCGGCGTGATCTTGTCGCAGTTGGAGATGCAGACCATGGCGTCGGCGCAATGCGCGTTGACCATGTATTCGACGCTGTCGGCAATGATTTCGCGCGACGGCAGGCTGTAGAGCATGCCGTCATGGCCCATCGCGATGCCGTCATCGACCGCGATGGTGTTGAATTCCTTGGCGACGCCGCCGGCCTTTTCGATCTCGCGCGCCACCAGCTGGCCGAGGTCCTTGAGATGGACATGGCCCGGCACGAACTGGGTGAACGAATTGACCACGGCGATGATCGGCTTGCCGAAGTCCTCGTTCTTCATGCCGGTGGCGCGCCACAGGCCGCGGGCGCCCGCCATGTTGCGGCCGTGGGTGGTGGTCCTGGAGCGGTAGGCTGGCATGGGCTGTCCTTCGGGGCGAGAAACCTGTGGCCGGTGTTCTATACGGTGTGGCCGGCGGCTTGAAAGCGCTTTGTCGCAGGGGCGCTATGCGGTGACCCGTTCTATCGCGCTGCAGCGGCGCGGTACTCGGCCAGCGTCTGGGCCACGAGGTCGTCAACCGACAGCACCGCAGTGACCCCCGAGGTCGAATGCCCCGCGCTCCAGATATCGCGCCAGCGCGCCGGGCGGCTTCCCGCCTTCGCTAAAGCTTCGGCGGGCTGGCTCTCAGGGCCCGTCGAAGCCTCTGGCGTAGAAGGGTCGCGGGCGCCGATGTCGATATCCTTGCCGATGTCGATCGCGCCGCGCTGCGGCAGGTCTTCAGGATCGAGGCCGGCGGCGACAATCGACGGCCGCAGCATGTTGGTCTGCAGGCCGGTGAAGGCCGTGGTCAGCAAGATGTCGTCGGCGCTGCTGGCGACCAGCATCGCCTTGTACCTGGGGTCGGCCATGCTCTCGGCGGTGGCGATGAACCTGGTGCCCATATAAGCGAGGTCGCAGCCGAGCGCCCGCGCGGCGCGCAGCGCATGGCCGTCGCCGATGCCGCCGGCCAGCACGATCGGCCCGTCGAAAAAGGCGCGCACGGCACGGACGAACACGAAGGGATTGAGCCAGCCGGTCTGGCCGCCCGCCCCGGCCGTCAACAACACCAGCCCGTCGGCGCCTGATGCCACCGCGCGCTCGGCATGGCGGATGCTGGCGACATCGGCGAACACAAGCGCGCCCGCATCATGCAGCGGCGCCAGCACCGGCTCAGGTGAACCGACCGAGGTGATGACGAGTTCGGGCCGGTGTCGCAGCAGCACTTGCAGATCAGCTTCAAGCCGCGCGTTGGAACGATGCACGATCAGGTTCGGACAGATCGGTGCTGCGGGTTTTCCGGTTTCATCGGAATGACGGCGCAGCCGGTCCTCGATGTCGCCGAGCCAACCATCGAGCTGTTCGGGGCTGCGGCAGTTCACCGTGGGAAACGATCCGATCACGCCATTGCGGCAGGCCGCCGCCACCAGCTCGACACCGGAGACCAGAAACATCGGCGCCGCGATCAGCGGCAGACTGAGACGGCCCTGAAAGCGCGCGAGAAGATCGGTTTTCTCCAAAGTCATTGTCCCCGCTTCCGCACTGATGCTAGCGTTTTCCCAACACTGGCACGACGGAACGCCCAAGACAAAGCCAGTGACAATTGCCGGAGGAAACATGTCCGATCCGCTCCATGCCTTTCCGACCGCCTGCGCGCAGACGCTGCGGGCGCTGGCGCGCTATCCCCGGCGCACGGCGTTCTCCTGGCCCGGCGGATCGCTCAGCTATGCCGGCGCCAGCGACCTGATCGGCCGCCTCCAGAAGGTGTTCATGCAGCTCGGGCTGCAACCCGGCGCGCGGGTCGCCTTGTTATCGGCCAACCGCGCCGACAGCTGGTGCAGCGGCGTCGCCGCGCAACTGGCGCGGCTGTCGGTCACCTCGCTGCATCCGCTGGGGTCGCTCGACGATCAGCTGTTCCAGATCGAGGATTCCGAAACCCAGGTGCTGGTGGTCGACGCCGATACGTTCCGGGATCGCGGCGGCCAACTCGCTGCCAGGGCATCGAACCTGAAGACCGTGTTCACGCTCGGCCCCGCGGGTTACGGCGTCGACTTGCTGGCGGCGGTCGAGGCGGCCGGCACTGCCAGCCCGCGTAATCTTGCCGGGCCCGACGACATCGCGACGCTCAATTACACCGGCGGCACCACCGGCAAGTCGAAAGGCGCGCTGCGCACCCATCGCGAATATAGCGGTTTTGCCAATGCCATCCTGGCCGATTTCGAAATCCCCGATACGCCGAGCTATCTCACGGTGGCGCCGATCAGCCACGTCGCCGGCACCAAGGTGCTGCCGACGCTGATGCGCGGCGGCACCGTGCATTTGCTCAAGGGCTTTGATCCCGAGGCGGTTTTCAAAACCATCGCACGCGAGCGGATCAATTTTACCCTGCTGGTGCCGACCATGATCTACGTGCTGCTGGATCACCCCGCGCTCGACAAGACCGATCTTTCCTCGCTGGAGCTATTGCTCTACGGCGCCTCGGCGATGTCGCCGAGCCGGCTGGTCGAGGGCATCGAGCGGATCGGCCCGGTGTTCTCGCAGCTCTATGGCCAGACCGAATGCTATCCGGTGTCGGTGCTGCGCAAGCGGGATCACGACCCGAAGACGCCTGAACTGTTCACATCCTGCGGCTTCCCGATCGCCGCCTGTGACGTCAAGGTGCTCGACGACAATGACAGGGAAGTCGCCACCGGCGAAGCCGGCGAGATTTGCGTGCGCGCCCCGCATGTGATGGCCGAATACTGGAAGCGGCCGGAACAAACCGCCGAAACCCTGAAGAACGGCTGGCTGCATACCGGCGACATCGCCCGCGCCGACGAGCGCGGCTATCTGTTCATCCTCGACCGCAAGAAGGACATGATCGTCTCCGGCGGCTTCAATATTTTCCCGCGCGAGGTCGAGGACGTGCTGTCGCAGCATGCCGACGTCGCGATGGTCGCCGTGGTCGGCGTGCCCGACGACAAATGGGGCGAGGCCGTCACCGCGGTCGTGGTCGCGCGCGAAGGAGCCAAGCCGAACGCGGAGGAGCTGATCGCGCTGGTGAAGGCCCGCAAGGGCGCGGCACATGCGCCCAAGCACATCAAGTTCGTCACGGAATTGCCGATGACCGGCGTCGGCAAGGTCGACAAGAAGGTGCTGAAGGCGGGGTTCTGGGTCGGACGGGACCGGATGGTGGGGTAAAAACTCTCGTTTCCCGGACGCGGCGCAGCGTGCCTTCTTTCGTCTATCCGCGCTTCTCGATCACGAGACTCTGCACGGCGCGGCCGAAATAACCTCTGCTATCTGCAAGCCGCGCCATCGCAAGGCCAGCGCCATCGGGACCGATCGAGGTCTCCGCGTCGAGCAGGATCCACTCACCGACCGGCTGCCGCGCAAAACTGACGGTGAGGTCGGCATTGATAAAAGTCCATTCGCGGAAATCCAGCGCGGCGGAAGTGCCGTTGCAGAAATCCGCCGCCACCACCGCGCGCATCGCCTGCGATATTGGCGAGCCTTCGACCAGCGGCCGGTCGGCGCGATACCAGATCGCGCCGGGACCGGGCGCGCCGAAGCGGCCGCGGGCGGCGCGCAGCGACATGCCCGACACAAAGGGACTCGAGGAGAAGTCCGCCGGCTCCACGCGCGATTGATCCGGCCCCGGAAGCTCGACCGGCAGATCCACGACATCTGCCGGCAAGGTCAAGCCTTGCGTCTTGATCTTCAGCACGGTGGCGCCGACCACGACGACGCCGTCGGCGAGCAGCCGGACCGCGCAGAGCTGGATCTTGCGGCCCGCGCGCAGGACTTCGGTCTCCAGCGTCAGCGGCGCCACCAGCACCGGGCGCATCAGGTCGATGGTGACGCGCGCGATTTGCATCGGCACCGGCGTCGCAATCGCCTCGGCCGCCCACACCACCAGCCCAGACGGCGCGGAACCGTGCTGCATGCCGGGATCCCAGGGGCCGGCGGCGTTCGGATGGGTGAGGACACGATTGCCGTCCACGCGAAAAATGGCGTCCATCTCTGGTGATCCTGTCGAGCGCTTTCTTACTTCCTTCTCCCCTTGTGGGAGAAGGTGGCGCGAAGCGCCGGATGAGGGGTCTCTATCCACGAACAGTCTGCTCGTTGAGGCAACCCCTCACCCGAGCGCGTTCGTTGCGGGCGCCGGCGATGCCCTCTCCCACAAGGGGAGAGGGCGACACGACCGGCGCCGGTGCTATTCATCACAGCGGCGGATCGATTGCCTCGTCGTATTCCTTCTTGAACCGCGCGATCAGTTCGGCGGCGGGCAGGATCTTGGCCACGCTGCCGACGCCCTGGCCCGAGCCCCAGATTTCCTTCCAGGCTTTCGGCTTGGCGCGCTCGCCCGCGGCGTCGGTGCCGAAACTCATTTTCGAGGCATCGGATTCCGGAAGATTGTCCGGATCCATGCCGGCCGCGACGATCGACGGCTTCAGGTAATTGCCGTGCACGCCGGTGAACAGGTTGGAATAGACGATATCTTCGGCCGAAGACGTCGTCACCATCCGCTTGTAGGCCTCCACCGCATTGGCCTCGGTGGTGGCAATGAACGCCGAGCCGATATAGGCAAAATCGGCGCCGAGAATCCGTGCCGCGCGGATGGCGCGGCCATTGGCGATCGCCCCCGACAGCGCGATCGGTCCATCGAACCACTGCCGCGTCTCCGCCACGAAGGCCAATGGCGAGATCTCGCCGGCATGGCCACCGGCGCCGGCGGCTACCAGGATCAGGCCATCGGCGCCCTTCTCGACCGCCTTGTGCGCGAACTTCTGGTTGATCACGTCGTGAAACACGATGCCGCCCCAGCGATGCGCGGCCTGATTGAGCTCTTCGCGGGCGCCGAGCGAGGTGATGATCATCGGCACCTTGTGCTTCTCGCAGAGCGCCAGATCCTGATCGAGCCGGTTGTTGGATTTATGCACGATCTGGTTCACCGCGAACGGCGCCGACAGCCGCTCGGGATGCGCCTTGTCATGCGCGGCCAGTTCTTCCTTGATCCGGACCAGCCACTCGTCGAGCAAAGCCGGCGGGCGGGCGTTCAACGCAGGGAACGATCCGACGATCCCCGCCTTGCACTGCGCGATCACGAGATCGGGCACCGAAATGATGAACAGCGGCGCACCGATCACCGGAATCGACAGACGGCCCTTGAACAGAGCAGGCATGGACATTCGAAAAATCCTTCTGGTTATTCGTAACGGGCCAGGCGGCAGCCCGGGGCTGCCAGACGCTCTACCAACAAGGCAATCTTTCCAGTGTCAAGTATTGCGTTTTGACGCTGCGTTTGACGTTACTGGCACAGCGCGCGGGTGACGTAATTTTCGGTCCGGCAGTCGCCCGGCTCGCGCTTTCGGCCCGGCAGATACACCTTGGCCGAGCATTTTTCCGCAGCATCGGTATCGAGGCTCTTGCCTTCGGTGTGGCCCTTGCTCTGGCAGAGCTTATCGGCGGCGGCCTTGCAGTCCGGCGCGCCATTGCTTGAAACCGGACAGGCCATGCGCCCGGTCACCATCAGGGAAGGTTTGGTCAGGCGCGACAGGCCCTCGCCGGCATCCTTGGTGCGCGCATTCAGGTCTTCGATGGCCTCCTGCGGGCTCTTGATGGTGGGCAGCATCGATTTGGATTTGTCCCAGAGCTTGCCGAGTTCGTTGATCAGGCCCGGATTCTCCGGCGGCGATGGCGGTGCGGGCTCGTTCTGCTGCGGCGCCGGCTGCGGCCGGTCCGGAATCGACTGCTGGGCCGGCGACTGGATGCCGAGCGACGGCGCCGCCTGCGGCCACGCCGCTGATGTGGCCAGCACGCATATCGAGAACACCGCGCCGGCGGTCGCTACCCGCGTCCTGAACCGCGCTGGGAAGTTGCCGGTTGAATCAAGCATGCCTGAAGCGTAGCCCGAAGCGGCGGACCGGCAAAGCATTTCGCGACGAGGTATCAGATCAACTTGAGTGCGACGACAAAGCCGAGCACCAGCACGATGGCGCCGATCGCCACCCACATCCCCAGGCGCTTCTCGATCTGGGCCCGGATCCATTCGCCGTAGCGGTTGAGCAGGATGGCGACCACGAAGAAGCGGCCGCCGCGGGCGATGATCGAGCACAGCACGAACAGCCAGATGTTGTAACCGGCAAAGCCCGAGGTGATCGTCACCAGCTTGTAGGGGATCGGCGTCAGGCCCTTGCCGATGATGATCAGGGCACCCCATTCGGCATAGGAGGCACGGAAGGCCTCGACCTTGCCACTGAGACCGTAAATCTGGATCAGCCATTGCCCGAGCGAATCATAGAGCAGCGCGCCGATGCCATAGCCGACGATGCCGCCCAGCACCGAGGTCACGGTGCAGACCATGGCATAGAACCAGGCGCGCTCCGGCCGCGCCAGCGACATCGGGATCAGCATCACATCCGGCGGCACCGGAAAGAACGAGCTTTCCGCGAACGACACCGCGCCCATGATCCAGACCGAATATGGCTTGTGGGCGGAGTCGATGCACCAATCGTAAATTCGTCTCAGCATGGCGCGATGAACCATCCCAGAGCCAATTTGTCCATGCCGGGAAATGGGAGAAATTCGGGAGGTTTAGTGCCGCTTTCGCAGGCTGCGGCCTTCAAGCGCGACAATTCGTCGCCGACTGGCCGCAGGCGCGGCGCTCGTTGCAGTTGTCGTTGCAGTTGTCTTGGGCATTTTGGACGATGATTTCGGCAGTTTCTCGGCGATGCCCTGCAGATGCTCGCGCCGTTCCATCTCACGCCAGACGTCCTCGGGGCGCACGCCGGCCGATGCCCACAAAACGGTGAGATTATAGAGCAGATCGGCGCTCTCGCGGACCACCGCATCGGAATTGCCGTTGACGGCATCGATCACGACCTCGATGGCTTCTTCCGCCAGCTTCTTGGCCATCTTGGCCGGGCCACGCTGAAACAGCCGCGCGGTTCGCGACGTGGCCGGATCGAGATCCTTGGCCGCGAGGACAGCCAGATAAAGCCGTTCGAGCGAATCACCCATCCCCCGAACCTAGTCGAAACCGATGCAAAGCGTGTTAACGGCCGGTTCCCGGCCGCATCCGCGCACGAAAAATCCGCCGGCATCGTTAAGGTGCCGGCGGATCAATTCTCTCGGATAGCGCTGGTTACCAGCCGGCCAGCGGGTGACCGTTGAAGTGGGGCACGCTCGCCTTGGAGCCGTAGTAGCCGCCGCCATAGTAACCGCCGCCGCCGTAGTAGGGCTGGCCGCCATAATACGGCTCGCCGCCGCCGTAATAGACCGGGCCACCGCCATAGTAGTAGTCCCGGCGGTTCTGGGCCGCGGCGATGGCGATACCGGTGCCGACAATACCGGCGAAAGCGGCCGCCGCGGCGGCACCACCGCCGCCGCGATAATGCCGGCGACGGGCGCTGAAGTCAGTGGCGTCGCTGGTCGCGGCGGCCGTCGACAGGCCTTGGGAAAGGCCTTGGGACGGGCCTTGGCCTGCAGGCGCAGATCCGGCGCGGGCCGTCGTCGGCTCCAACGTGGTCAGCGCCACCGCGGCGACTGTCGCCATGACGGCGGCGCGGCCGATCGATGAGAGTAAAGTCTTGCGCGCGAACATCTCAATGTCCTCCGTGGTCGTCTGGGCAGGCCGTATCGCTATGGGGCGTTAGTACTCGCGGTGATGGGGCGTCAGGGTGTCGAAGGCGCCGCCGCGGCCGTAATGGTTGCTGGGGTAGCCGCCTCGGTATTGGCCGCCGCCGTAGTAGGGCTGGCTGCGATAGTAAGGCTGTCCACCGCCGTAATAAACCGGGCCGCCACCGTAATAGCCCGGCCCTCGGTCATAGTAATAGTGCCGGCGGTTCTGTGTCGCCGCGATGGCGATACCGGTGCCCACGATCCCGGCGAAAGCAGCCGCTGCCGCGGCGCCACCGCCACGACGATAGTGTCGGCGACGGGCGCTGAAATCGGTGGCGTCGCTGACCGCAGCCGTCGACAGGCCCGGGCCTGCCGCAGCGGTTCCGGCGCGGGCCGTTGACGGCTCGAAAACTGTCAACGCCAACGCAGCGACTGTCGCCACTGCGGCGGCGCGGGCGAACGGTGAAAGCAAAATCTTGCGCGCGAACATCTCAATGTCCTCCATGGGCGCCCTGGCCTGGCAGGCCTCGCCTCGTATGGCTAACCCCTGGACGCAGGTTAGGTTCCCCAATCCGAACGCAGGCTGAACGATCCGTGTCGAAATCGTGGCACTCATCGGCCGTTCAGGTTCGATGCGACAGTTTGACCCCCTCCGGCGCTCCCTGCGCCATGAAACAAACATAGCCGGCGCCGCAGCTGACGTCCGGCCCGCCTGAAGTAATCGCAATGCATTCAAATTCGTCCACTGTCGTTCGCGGCTTCCTGACTTCGCTGCTGGGCCTGCTGGGTCTTGGGTTGGGCTTGGGTGCCGGCTTGGGGCAATGCGGCGCAGCGGGGGAAACCCGGTCGCCGGTCGCGATCCAGTTTTCGCTCGATCGTCCGATCGATGCCAGCGCCGCCCCGTTCGTGCTGGCGGCGAACAAGGGGTTGTTCAGCTCGGAGGGGCTGGCGGTCAACACCAATATCGCCAGCGGATCGCAGGATGGCATCGCCCGCGTCGCCGCGGGGACCAGCGACCTGGCGCTGGTCGACATCAACGAACTGATCCGGTTTCGCGACAAGCCTGGCGCGCGGCCGATCAAGGCGGTGTTCGTGCTGTTCAACAAGGCGCCCTACGCCATCATCGCCCGCAAGAGCCGCGGCATTCAGGCGCTCTCCGACATCGACGGCAAGACGATCGGCGTCGCCGAGGGCGACCTGGCGATCCGGCTATGGCCGGCGCTGGCGCGGCAGAACGGCATCAAGGCCGCCAGCGTCAAGCTGAGCAGGATCAGCGCCGCCGTGCGCGAACCGATGCTGTCGGCGGGTCAGGTCGATGCCGTGACCGGGTTTTCCTACCTTTCGGGCGTCAATCTGAGGGACCGCGGTGTCCCGGCGGACGACCTTGCCGTGCTGCGCTACGCCGATTATGGCTGCGAGGCCTACGGCTTCGCGCTGATCGTCAACCCGGCATTCGCCGCTGCCAGGCCCGAGGCGGTGAAGGGTTTTCTGCGCGCGGTGATGGCCGGCACCCATCTCGCCATCAAGGACCCGACGCGCGCCGCCGAGGAGGTGGTGAGCCGGATGGACGGCGGATCGCGCGATCTCGAGCTGGAACGCCTGCACGCCGTCATTCGCGAAAACGTCCTCACCGGTGAAGTCAGGCGCAACGGCATCGGCGGCATCGACCTCGTCAGGTTCGAGCGCTCGGTCGACCAGATCGCCGAGGACTTCAAATTCCAGAAACGGCCGGCCGCAGCCGATATCTTCGACGATTCCTTCCTGCCTGAGCTCGGCGGCCGCATGATCAATTGATCAATCAATTGAGGAAGAAAGCAGCGAAAGCTGTATCTCCGTGGCGATCCCCTGATTAGAATACGGCTCTGACCACCGTCCGCCCCGCCGATCCCTTCGAGTCCCGCCCGCATGTCCATGGTTCGCCTCTATACCCGCGTTCTCGAGTTGCTCGGCAAGGAGGCACGGCTGGGCTGGATCCTGGCCGGCGCCAATCTGCTGCTGGCCGGCGCGCAATTCGCCGAACCGGTGCTGTTCGGCCGCATCATCGACGTGCTCTCGGGCAAGCCAATCGGCGGACCGCTGGCGTCGTCCTCGGCCTGGCCGCTGCTGGCGGCGTGGGCGGCGTTCGGCCTGTTCACGATTCTCTGCAGTGCCGCGGTCGCGCTGCACGCCGACAAGCTGGCGCATCGCCAGCGCCAGGCGGTGCTGACGAACTATTTCGAGCACATCATGCAGCTGCCGCTGACCTTCCACACCGGCACCCATTCCGGCCGGCTCATGAAGGTGATGCTGAACGGCACCGACTCGCTGTGGCGGCTGTGGCTCGGATTTTTCCGCGAGCATTTCGCCGCGATCCTGTCGCTGGTGGTGCTGCTGCCGCTGGCGCTCTACATCAACTGGCGGCTGGCGGTCCTGCTGTTCATCCTTTGCGTGGTATTCACGGTGCTGACCACGCTGGTGGTGCGCAAGACCTACGGCATGCAAAGCGAGGTCGAGGCGCATTACAGCGACCTGTCCGCGCGCGCCTCCGACGCGCTCGGCAATGTCGCGCTGGTGCAGAGCTTCGTGCGGATCCAGGCCGAGGTGCAGGGCCTGCGTTTCGTCGCCGACAAGCTGCTGGCGGTGCAGATGCCGGTGCTGTCGTGGTGGGCGCTGGTCACCGTCATCACGCGGGCGTCGACCACCATCACGGTGCTGGCGATCTTCACGGTCGGCATCGCGCTGCACGAACAGGGCCTGACCACGGTCGGCGAGATCGTGATGTTCGTGAGTTTCGCCACCATGCTGATCCAGAAGCTCGAACAGGTGGTTTCCTTCGTCAACAACGTGTTCATGGAGGCGCCGCGCCTGCAGGAATTCTTCAACGTGCTGGATGCGGTGCCGGCGGTGCGCGACCGGCCCGACGCGATCGATCCCGGCCGGCTGTCGGGCATGGTCGAATTCAAGGACGTGTCGTTTTCCTATGACGGCAAGCGGCCCGCGGTCGAGGACCTTTCCTTCACTGCACTGCCCGGCCAGACCATCGCGCTGGTCGGCCCCACCGGCGCCGGCAAATCCACCGCGATCGCACTGCTGCATCGCGCGTTCGATCCGCAGTCGGGCTTCATCAGGGTCGACGGCATGGACGTCCGCGGCCTGACGTTGACGGCGCTGCGGCGGAATATCGGCGTGGTGTTCCAGGAAGCGCTGCTGTTCAACCGTTCGATCGCCGACAATCTGCGGGTCGGCAAGCCGGACGCGACGGACGAGGAACTGCGGATCGCGGCAGACCGCGCCCAGGCGTTGGAATTCATCGAGCGCGGCGAACAGGGATTTCAGACCAATGCAGGCGAGCGCGGGCGCATGCTGTCCGGCGGCGAGCGGCAGCGGCTGTCGATTGCCCGTGCCCTCTTGAAGGATCCGCCGATCCTGATCCTCGACGAAGCCACCAGCGCGCTCGATGCCGTCACCGAAGCCAAGCTCAACGCCGCGCTCGACGAGGTGATGAAGGGCCGCACCACCTTCGTGATCGCGCACCGGCTCTCCACCATCCGCCACGCCACGCGGATCCTGATGTTCGACAATGGCCGCGTGATCGAAAGCGGAACTTTCGATGAACTGGTGGCGCAAGGCGGCCGCTTTGCGGAACTGGCAAGGGCCCAGTTCATGGTCCAGGAAAATGCCCGGGCCAGCATCCAGACGCCAGAGCCCGACAGCACGGCTGTCAAGATTTAAGTATCGCCAGTATTTGACCTATTTCGTCCACGATTTAATCCCACAAGCTCTGTTCCGGACCGGCAGACCGGTATAGATTTGCACCTGCCGGACACGCTTGAAACCCGCACGTCACACCCCAGGACCTCCTGTTCTCAGGCGGATCTCAAAGGACCGGAATCGGATAGTGCATTTTCCTTTCCCTTCGCTTCGCAAGATATCGTTGAGCTTCATTGTCGCCGGCGCGGTGCTGGCCGTCGCAGCGCCGCGCATCGTGCATGCGGAAGCGCTGCTGGTGGTTGAAGCCGATACCGGCAAGGTGCTGCAGGCGGAGAACGCCACCTATCCCTGGTATCCCGCATCCGTCACCAAGATGATGACGGCCTATGTCACGCTGAAGGCGGTCAAGGAAGGCCGGTTGGCGCTCGACGGCACACTGACGGTGTCGCCGGTCGCCGCCTCGCAGTCGCCCTCCAAAATGGGCTTCAAGCCGGGTACCCAGGTCACCGTCGAAAACGCCCTGCACATGATGATGGTGAAATCGGCCAACGACATGGCCGTGGTGCTCGCCGAGGGCGTCGCCGGTTCGGTCGATGGTTTCTCGGCCCAGATGAACCAGACCGCGCTCCGGCTCGGCATGACACAGACGAGCTACGTCAATCCGAACGGCCTGCCCGCCGAGGGCCAGATCACCTCGGCGCGCGACCTCGCCATGTTGGCGCGCGCGATCATTCGCGATCTGCCGGAATACGAATATTTCATGCATACCCCCTCGATCCGGTACGGCCGGCGGGTCACGCAGAATTTCAACAAGCTGATCGGGCGCTACCCGGGCGCGGACGGCTTCAAGACCGGTTTCATCTGCGCTTCCGGTTACAACCTGGTGGCCTCGGCGACGCGCAATGGCAGGCGTCTGATCGCCGTGGTGCTCGGCTCATCGTCGGGCCAGGCGCGCGCGGTAAAGGCCGCGCAACTGCTCGACCGCGGCTTTGCCGACAATACGTTGACCTGGCTGCGACCTTCACTCGGCACCGTCGACAATCTGGCGCCCATCGACGCCTCGCCGCCGAACCTGCGCGACGAAATCTGCAACGGCAAGCGCAAGCGTCCGGCCACTGACGAGGACGCCGACACCGTCGCCAGCAACGGCAGTGCGAGCAGCGGCGAATCCCCGATCGCCTTCTTCACCGCCGGGCTGCAGGCTCCGATGGCGAAGCCGTCTGAACTGATGGCGGCGGCGCCTGCGCCATCGGAACCGGTGGTCGTCTACACCGGCCCCAAGAAGACCGGCGCCGCCCTGATTGCCGCGGTGGCCGTGGACGAGCAAAAGCAGGCGACGAAGCCGCGCGGAAAGAAGTCGCGGGTCGCGGCCAGGAAGCCTGACGCCGCGGCGGAGCCGAAGGCCGATGCCAAACGGGCGGGCAAGGAAGCCCAATCCGAAGCAAAATCCGAAGCAAAACCCGGCGCCAAACCGGCCACCGTCAGGCAGGCCCACGCCAAGCCGGAAGCCGCCCCCAAGGCTGCGGAAAACAAGACTGCGGAAAAACCCGTGGCCGCAGCCGCCAGGCCGGCCAAGCCCAAGACCGCCGAGAGGACCACCGAGAAGCCTGCAGAGAAGCCCGCTGCAAAGCCCGCCGCGAAGCCCAAGAGCAGCGAAGCCAAGCCTTCTGACGGCAAGCCTTCTGCCGCCAAGCCCGCGGACCCCAAGACCACGGCCGCGCCGCGCGGTTAGGGGTGCCCTCGGCCCGCCGGACCGGCCATTCTTAACCGACAATGCGTCGATAGCGCGCAGCCGCTTGCCATTGACGGCCGCATTGCTCAATACTGCCCCAAACAAGGCGTCCCGGCCAGAAAACGGGTAACAATCAGAGGGGAAGTACCATGGAGCGGATCTGGCTCAAGCAATATCCGGCTGGCGTGCCCGCCGATATCGACGTTACCCAGTACACCTCGCTGGTCGAGTTGCTGGAGGAGAGCTTCAAGAAGTTCGCCGACCGCAGAGCCTTCATCTGCATGGACAAGTCGATCAGCTATCGCGAACTCGACGAGATGTCGCAGGCGCTCGGCGCCTATCTGCAGAGCAAGGGCCTGGCGAAGGGCGCCCGCGTCGCGCTGATGATGCCGAACGTGCTGCAATATCCTGTTGCAACCGCAGCCGTGCTGCGCGCCGGCTACGCGGTGGTGAACGTCAATCCGCTCTATACCCCGCGCGAACTCGAGCACCAGCTCAAGGATTCCGGCGCCGAGGCGATCATCGTGCTGGAGAACTTCGCCACCACGGTGCAGCAGGTGATCGCGAAGACCGCGGTCAAGCATGTCATCGTCGGCAGCATGGGCGACCTGCTTGGCTTCAAGGGCGTGATCGTCAATCTGGTGGTGCGGCGCGTCAAGAAGATGGTGCCGGCCTGGTCGATCCCGGGCGCCATCGCCTTCAACGATGCGGTCGCGGCCGGCCGCGGCATGAAGCTGAACAAGCCGACGCTGACGCTCGATGATGTCGCCTTCCTGCAATATACCGGCGGCACCACAGGCGTTTCCAAGGGCGCGACGCTGCTTCACCGCAACATCCTGGCCAACGTATTGCAGAACGACGCCTGGCTGCAGCCCGCCCTGAAGAAGCCGCCGCATGTCGACGAACTGTTCATCGTCTGCGCGCTGCCGCTCTACCACATCTTCGCGCTGACGGCGTGCTTCCTGCTCGGCGTGCGCGCCGGCGGCGTCAACCTGTTGATCCCGAACCCGCGCGACATGCCGGGCTTCATCAAGGAGTTGATGAAATACAAGGTCAACAGCTTCCCGGCGGTCAACACGCTTTACAACGGGCTGCTGAACTCGCCCGGTTTCGACAAGGTCGACTTCTCCAAGCTGAAAACCTCGTTCGGCGGCGGCATGGCGACGCAGAAGGCGGTCGCCGAGAAATGGCTGAAGGTCACCGGCTGCGCGCTGTCGGAAGGCTATGGCCTGTCGGAAACCTCGCCGACGCTGACCTGCAACCCCGCAGACACCGACAAGTTCTCCGGTTCGATCGGCATTCCCGTGCCGTCGACCTATATCTCGATCCGCGACGACGACGGCAACGAGGTGCCGCTCGGCACGCCAGGTGAAATCTGCGCCAAGGGCCCGCAGGTGATGGCCGGCTACTGGAAGCGGCCGGAGGAAACCGCCAATGTGATGACCGCCGACGGCTTCTTCCGCACCGGCGACATCGGCGTGATGGACGAGCGCGGCTACACCAAGATCGTCGACCGCAAGAAGGACATGATCCTGGTCTCCGGCTTCAACGTCTATCCCAACGAGGTCGAAGAGGTGATCGCGATGCATCCCGGCGTGCTGGAATGCGCCGTGATCGGCGTCGAGGACGCCAAATCGAGCGAGGCGGTCAAGGCGTTCGTGGTGAAGAAGGATCCGAACCTCACCGCGGAGGACCTCATCAAGTTCTGTCACGAGCAACTGACCAACTACAAGATTCCCAAGCACGTCGAATTCCGGGCCGACCTGCCCAAGACCAACGTCGGGAAAATCCTGCGCCGCGAACTGCGCGACGAGAAGAAGAAGGCCGCGGCGGCCTGAGCGAACGACGGCGCGAGCGCCCGGGATGTCCGGCGCTCGCGACGTCGGGCCTGCGGACATCCTCGCGTTCTGGCGCGAGGCCGGCGGCGAGCGGTGGTACCGGCGCGACGATGCGTTCGATGCCGAGGTGCGCCACCGCTATCTGGCGCTGTGGCAGCAGGCAACGACCGGCCAGCTGTCATGCTGGGAAGCCACCGATGACGGCGCGCTGGCGCTGACCATCGTGCTCGACCAATTCCCGCGCAACATGTTCCGCGACGATATCAGAACCTATTCGAGCGATGCGCTGGCCCTCGCGGTGGCGAGCCGTGCCATCGCGCGCGGCGCCGACAGGCGCGTCGACGCGGCATTGCTGGAGTTTCTCTACATGCCGTTCATGCATTCGGAGCATTTGCCCGACCAGTTGCGTTGCGTCGAACTGTTCCGCAACGCCGGCAACACCGAAAATCTGAAATTCGCCGAAGACCACGCCGGCATCGTCGCCCGGTTCGGGCGCTTCCCGCATCGCAATCGCATCCTGGGGCGCGCGACGACACCGGAGGAGCAGGCCTTTCTTGACGCCGGCGGGTTTTCCGGCTGATGACAGAACAGTGAAGACACCGGACCATTGCTGTTTCCGTGGCGCTGAATATTGTGCGCCTCACCCGCCCGGTCTAAGAAACATCCGCACATTCAAGGAGAATTGACGATGACCATCAATGTTGGCGACAAGCTGCCGGAAGCAAAGTTTCGCGTGATGACGGCGGAAGGGCCGCAGGTCAAGACCACCGATGACATCTTCAAGGGCAAGAAGGTCGCGCTGTTCGCGGTGCCCGGCGCCTATACCGGCACCTGCCACAAGATGCACCTGCCCAGCATTTTCCTCAACGCCTACGCCATCAAGGACAAGGGCGTGAACACCATCGCGATCGTCTCGGTCAACGATGCCTTCGTCATGGGCGCCTGGAAGCGCGACACCGACCAGCGCGACGAGGCGACCTTCCTCGCCGACGGCAACGCCGATTTCACCAAGGCGATCGGCATGGAGCTCGACGCTTCCGGCAACGGCCTCGGCATCCGCTCCAAGCGCTACTCGATGCTGGTGGAAGACGGCGTGGTGAAGAAGATCAATCTCGAGCCGGCCCCGGGCAAGGTCGAGGTCTCCGGCGGCGACACGCTGCTCGGGCAGCTGTAGACTCTGATTTTTCTTTCCTTCTCCCCTTGTGGGAGAAGGTGCCTTCGCGAAGCGAAGGCGGATGAGGGGTCTTCTCTATCCGCGGAGACAGACCCCTCACCCGTCTCGAATTCGCAAGCGCATTCGAGACACCCTCTCCCACAAGGGGAGAGGGAAGAGCGGCGCCAGTCTCATGCCTACGTCTTCAACCGCCCCATCGCCACGCCCTCGCGGGCGAGCTGGTCGGCACGCTCGTTGGCGTCGTGGCCGGCGTGGCCCTTGACCCAGTGCCAGCGCACCTGGTGCTGGTGCAGCGAGGCGTCGAGTCGCTGCCAGAGGTCGACATTCTTGACCGGCTTCTTGTCCGAGGTGCGCCAGCCGTTCCGCTTCCAGCCATGAATCCAGCCGGTGATGCCCTGACGGACATACTGGCTGTCGGTATAGAGATCGACGGTGCAGGGCTTCTTCAGGGTTTCCAGCGCCGAGATCGCCGCCATCAATTCCATGCGGTTGTTGGTGGTGTGCGCCTCGCCGCCCTTCAATTCCTTCTCGATCTCGCCGAATTTCAGGATCGCGCCCCAGCCGCCCGGGCCCGGATTGCCCGAGCAGGCGCCGTCGGTGTGGATGGTGACCGCGGGCCGTGAGCTCACGCCGGCAGTCCCGGGGTTTCGACGCCGTAGTCGCGGATGCCGGCGACGCTCTGCTGGAAGCGCAGCTTGCGGACATATTCCAGCGGATCCTTCGGCTTCACCATGGCGCCCGGCGGCACGTTGAGAAAATCGACCAACCGGGTCAGCAGGAAGCGCAACGTGGCGCCCCGCGCCAGCAGCGGCAGCGCGTTCCGTTCGGCTTCGCTCAATTCGCGCTCGCGGCCATAGGCGTTGAGGAAGGCGCGCGCCTTGGTGACGTTGAACGAACAATCGCTCTCGAAACACCAGGCATTGAGGCAGATCGCGACGTCGTAGGCCAGCATGTCGTTGCAGGCGAAGGTGAAATCGATCAGGCCGGATACCCGCTCACCGAGAAAGAACACGTTGTCCGGAAACAGGTCGGCGTGGATCACGCCTTGCGGCAGATTCGTGGGCCAGACGCCGCTTTCGAGATAAGCGAGCTCGGCGCCGATGAAGTCACGCAAGCCGTGCTGCAACTCGTCGGCGCGCGCGGCGGCCTGTTCGAACAGCGGACGCCAGCCCGAAACCGACAGCGCGTTGGGGCGCGTCATCGGAAAATCACGGCCCGCCAGATGCATTTTCGCCAGCGCCTGGCCGACGCCGGCGCAGTGCGCGGCGTTGGGCTTGCGCGGCCAGATACCTTCGAGAAAGTTGATGATGACGGCGGGCCGGCCGGCGAGCTCGCTGAGCGCTTCGCCGCGCCGGTTCTTCAGCGGCTGCGGGCAGATAATGCCGCGCGAGGCCAGATGCGTCATCAGACCGAGAAAGAACGGCAGCTCGCTCCTGGCGACCCGCTTCTCGTACAGCGTCAGGATGAAAGAGCCGGCGCTGGTGTGCAGCAGGAAATTGGAATTCTCGACGCCCTCGGCGATGCCCTTGTAGGACAGCAGTTCGCCGATGTCGTAAGCCCCGAGGAATTCCGCAAGCTCGTCGGCGGCGACGTCGGTGTAAACCGCCATGGTGGCCTACGCCGCGTCGGGCCGCAGCGAACGCGGCAGCGGGAAGAACTCGTTCTCCTCCGCGGCCGAGACCGTCTCCACATGCAGTTCGTAGCGCTCGGCGAAGGCGCCCATGATCTCCTCGACGATCACTTCCGGCGCGGAAGCGCCCGCGGTGATGCCGAGGCTCTTGATGCCCTCGAACATTTTCCAGTCGATGTCGCTGGCGCGCTGCGCCAGCACCGAGACCGGGCAGCCCTCGCGCTCGGCGACTTCACGCAGCCGCTGCGAATTCGACGAATTCGGCGCGCCGACCACGATCAAGGCATCGACCACCGGCGCCACCTTCTTGACCGCGAGCTGGCGGTTGGTAGTGGCGTAGCAGATGTCTTCCTTGTGCGGGCCGGAGATGTTCGGAAACCGTTCCTTCAGCAGTGCGACGATCTCGGCGGTGTCGTCGATCGACAGCGTCGTCTGCGTCACGAAGGCGAGATTGTTGGGATCCTTCGGCGTGAAGGTCTTGGCGTCTTCCGCGGTCTCGATCAGCGTCACCGCGCCGACCGGCAGCTGGCCGAGCGTGCCGACCACCTCGGGGTGGTGGGAATGTCCGATCAGCAGGATTTCGCGACCGCGCTTGAAATGGATGGCGGCCTCCCGGTGCACCTTGGTGACCAGGGGGCAGGTGGCGTCCAGCGAGAAGAAATTGCGGGCGCGGGCGTCCGCGGGCACCGATTTGGGCACCCCGTGGGCCGAAAACACCACCGGCGCGTTGGTATTGTCGGGGATTTCGGCCAGTTCCTCGACGAAAATCGCGCCCTTGGTCCTGAGGCTGTCGACCACATAGCGGTTATGGACGATCTCGTGGCGGACATAGACCGGGGCGCCATAGATGGTCAGCGCCCGTTCCACGGTGTCGATTGCCCGCACCACGCCGGCGCAGAAGCCGCGGGGCGAACAAAGCACGATTTTAAGGGGTGGTTTGGCCTGCATGGGGGCAAATCTCGGACCGGCTAACCCCTCGCCGCCGGGCAGGGAACGGTCAATTCGTATAAGGACAATTCATTAAAGGACTTGGGACGGCTTTTGGGCGCTGTCAAGGCCGGTCAGCAAACCATTGCGCGGTTAGCCCCAGACGGCTTATATAGGGCGTAATTCCCGTCATCGCTGATGACCACTGGCTTCGCCTCCAAAAAAGGTGGGCGAAGCGCTAAGGAGATTTGCCATGAGCAATGCACCGCTGATGCCAAAAGCGACTGCCGTATGGCTGGTTGACAATACCGCGCTGACCTTCGACCAGGTGGCCGATTTCACCAAGATGCACCCGCTTGAGGTCCGCGCCATCGCCGATGGCGACGCCGCCCAGGGCATCAAGGGCATGGACCCGATTTCGACCGGCCAATTGAGCCGCGACGAGATCGAAAAGGGCGAGAAAGACCCGAATTACCGGCTCAAGCTCGGCGAGAGCAAGGTGACGCTGCCGCCGCAGGCCAAGAAGAAGGGCCCGCGCTATACCCCGGTGTCGCGCCGCCACGAACGGCCGAGCGCGATCCTGTGGCTGGTGCGCAACCACCCCGAATTGAAGGACGCCCAGATCATGCGTCTGGTCGGCACCACCAAGACCACGATCGCCAGCGTGCGCGACCGCACCCACTGGAATGCCTCGACCTTGACCCCGATGGACCCGGTGACGCTCGGCCTGTGCTCGCAGATCGAACTCGATTTCGAGGTGCAGCGCGCGGCCAAGGAAAAGCCGATCGATACCGCCTATGGCGGCGCCACCCTGCTGCCGGCCTCGGAGACCACCCGCAAGGAGCCGGAATTCGAGCCGAGCGAGAAGCAGCGCGACGACCTCAACGTCGATGCGGTGTTCGCCAAGCTGAAGGGCATCGGCGGCGGCAAGAAGCACGACGACGAGGACTGAGGGGGCGGAGTTCGGCTCCCGTAGCCCGGATGGAGCCAACGGGTCGGCGCGGAGCGTCGCCCGATGGCGCAATCCGGGAAAGAACGCGAGCCTGGTCCCGGATTTCGCAAGAGCTCCATCCGGGCTACGGTTTACTCAAGCTGCGAACTACTCAGGTCACGCAGCGGCCAGGTTGCAGCTGCTTCGCCACTTCGGTCAGCACGCTGACCATGGGCTCGCAGGCCACCGTGGCCTTGCGGCGGTCGCCGGACTTGAACAGCGAGGGCGCAACGGGACCACTGCGGGCGTCGGTCTCGGGCTTCCTGGCGACCGGCACCCGGACCAGAACCGAAGTATCGGCAAGGCTCTCCGGCCGCAGCGAGATGGTCTGCGTCTGCGCGGCCGATCCGGCGGGGCCGGCGGCGCGATCGGTCTTGGCCGAACGATTGATGATGGTCGCCGGGGTGTCGTTGAAAGCCTGCTCACTGCGAGCAAGATCGTGGCCGGACGCGAACTGAACGGCGCCGAGCATCAGCGAAACGCCGATTGCACCGAAAATTGCTTTTGAGAGCTGTGCCATGTTGCTCGATCCCTCGCCCCATTGGCGATCACAGCCACAACGCGAGGGAACCCGCGGAGTTCTGGGAACCGGCCATCACTTAACCGTGTGCGAAAAAAATTCAGACGGCGGGAACGAGTTCGGGGGGCTGCGCGTCATCCAGACAGCCGGTCTTCCCCCCTGCCCCATTGACCGGCGACGTAGGGCGCGACTGTGGTGATGCCAGTCGCGCCCTGCTTTTTGCCTTGATGACATCGATCCCTGACGTCGCGGCAATCCCGTTGGCCGGATCGCAAAGCGCTGTTGTGATGCCGGAACCCGGTTTCGTCGGCCAGCTGTGGTCCCTATCGAGTACGGAACGGTTCAATGCCTTCGGCCCCCATACCGCCGACAATTTCTCCCCTGCGCCGCGAATTGACAGCCGCCGCTGAGGGCCTGGCCGACAATGAAGACGTGTTGCGCAGCGTGCTGGCCGGGTGTGGCGACTGCATCAAGATCCTGGATCTCGACGGCCGCCTGCAATTCATGAGCGAAGGCGGCAAGCGGGTGATGGAAGTCGACGACTTCGGGCCGCTGAAGGGTTGTCCATGGCCGGAGTTCTGGGCCGGAGACGGCAACGCGGAAGCCAGGCGCGCGGTAGAAACGGCCAAGGCCGGCGGCATCGGACGCTTCAAGGGCCCGGCCAATACCGCCAAGGGTAACCCGCGGCATTGGGATGTGCAGGTCTCCCCCATCATGGGCGCCGACGGCAAGCCGTCGCATCTGCTGTCGATCTCCCGCGACATCACCGAGGAATGGCGCGCGGTCGCTGAATTGAAGGAGGCGATCGAACGCCAGGCGGTGCTGGCGCTCGAACTGCAGCATCGCATCAAGAACACGCTGGCGATGGTTGGCGCCATCGCCAACCAGACCATGCAGGGCGACAGCGTCGCCAACGCCCGCGAAGCGTTCGCGGCGCGTCTGATGACCCTCAGCCGCGCCCATGACCTGCTGACGCAATCGAGCTGGGCCAGCGCACCGATCCGCGACGTCGTCGAAGGCGCGCTGGCGGCGCATCGAACCAGCCAACGCCAGATCAGCACCGGCGGCCCCGATCTGCATCTGACCGCCAGGCAGGCGCTGGCGCTTGCGGTGGCGATCCACGAACTCGCCACCAACGCCACCAAATACGGCGCGCTGTCAGGCCGCGGCAGCGTCGCGGTGGCGTGGTCCGATCAACCGGCCGACGGCGCCGAAACCTTCAGCTTCAGCTGGACCGAGAGCGGCGGCCCCGCGGTGACCGAGCCCGCGAAAAAAGGCTTTGGTTCACGCCTGATCGAAAAAATGCTGCCGAATGATTTCGGCGGCGAGGTGCGGACGTTCTACCGGCCGGGCGGCGTGGTGTGCGAACTGACGTCGCCGCTGGGGCGGTTGAATTCGGAGGAGTAGTGGCGAGCGGAAGTCGTAGTTCAAGCCGTCATTGCGAGCAAAGCGAAGCAATCCATCGCGCACCGCAAACAAAACTGGATCGCTTCGTCGCAAGTGCTCCTCGCAATGACGGCTGTGGACGCCTCGGCCGCCTGCCCCACAAAAAAATCGGCGCGCCTTGCAGCGCGCCGAATTCATTTCAACCGATAGCTTCCCGCTCAGCTCACGCCACCCGCGGCGCCCGGTTGCGCGAGTTGCGCTGGAAGAACAGCGCCTGGCTCGCGACCGCGGAGACCATCGCGGGCTGGAACGGCTTTGAGATCAGGAACGCCGGCTCGGGGCGTTCGCCGGTCAGGAAGCGTTCGGGATAAGCGGTGATGAACACCACCGGCACCTCGAACACTTTCAGCAGTTCGTTGACGGCGTCGAGGCCGGAGGAGCCGTCGGCGAGCTGGATGTCGGCGAGGATCAGGCCCGGCTTGCGGTTCTTGGCCAGCGCGATGGCGTCGGCATGGGTGCGGGCGACGCCGATCACGTTGTGACCGAGATTCTTGACGAGGCTCTCGAGATCCATCGCGATGAAGGTCTCGTCCTCGATGATCAGCACGTCGGTGGCGATTTCGGCGGCCATTTCGCGGCCGGCGGTATCGGCCAGCTTGCGGGTTTCGGCGACATCGATGCCGAGAATCCAGGCCACTTCCTCCTCGGAAAAACCTTCCAGCGACAGCAGCAGGAACGCCTGCCGCGGCAGCGGCGTGATGTTCGACAGCCGCCGCTCCGACGGCATCGGCAAGGTCGCGACATCGGAATCGTCGTTGAGCGAAACCGAATTCCAGATTTTCGTGAACAGCCGGAACAGGCCGGCGCGCGGGCCGTGCTGCTCGTCGAGCAAGGCCGGGTCCTGCAGCAGGGCTTCCAGCATGGCCCCGACATAGGCGTCGCCGGAGGCCTGATTTCCCGTCAGCGCACGGGCATAGCGCCGCAATAACGGTAAATGTTCAGCAACAAGCTGTGATCGCGACATCCCCACTCCATATATCCTGCTCTGGGCCAAAGCATCCCGACAGGGGGTGACCCGGTTCCCCCAGAATGTGAAGGACTACGTCCCAGCCTGCAAAAAGTTCCCCTATTGCCGGGAACTTTCCGGCGCAGTTGGAATTAGCCCCGTTAGAACGACAGAAAAGGCCTCGGAATCAAGGATAATTCTTGAAACTACAGGGACTTAACTCTCGGGGAAGCGTGGAACAGGTCATGAAAGATGTAAAGTCTCAAGCCAGCAAGGTGGCCGCTCCCGGAAAGCCGGGCCGGCTCAACACCGAGATTCAATCGAGAATCGGGCACCAGCTCAGGGCCATGTATGACGACGTGGTGCGGCAGGGCGTGCCGGACCGCTTTGCCGAGCTGATCAAGAAGCTCGATGCGCCTGGACCCACCGGTGATCCTGCCAAAAACAATGACGGGAGGGACTAATGCCTCTCACAGACTCACTTCGCGACGACATTCTTGCGTCGGTCCCATCCTTGCGCGCGTTTGCGATCTCGCTCAGCGGCAATGGTGATCGTGCCGACGATCTCGTGCAGGAGACGCTGCTGCGCGCGCTCGCCAATATCGACTCGTTCCAGCCCGGCTCGAACCTGCCGGCCTGGCTGTTCACGATCCTGCGCAACCTGTTCCGCTCCGACTATCGCAAGCGGCGGCGGGAGGTGGAGGACGCCGACGGCAACTATGCCAAGACCCTGAAAACCCAGCCGGCGCAAAGCGCGCATCTGGAATTCGAGGAATTCCGCGTGGCACTCGACAAGTTGCCGCAGGACCAGCGCGAAGCGCTGATCCTGGTCGGCGCCTCCGGCTTCTCCTATGAAGACGCCGCCGCCATCTGCGGCTGCGCGGTCGGCACCATCAAGAGCCGCGTCAACCGCGCGCGCTCGAAACTGAGCGCATTGCTCTATGTCGACGGCGCCGACGATTTCGGCCCCGACAACACCGTCCGCGCCGTGATCGGCGGCAGCGGAGGTTAGTGCGGTCAAATACGAAGCGGAAAGGCGGCCCGGTGGGCCGCCTTTTTTGTTTGTCGTGGCCGGAATCAACCCACGATTCGTCGTCCCGGCCTAGTGCGCAATTGTTCGGTGCGGTCGCGCTCGGTCATGTCGACGACGGTCTCCATCGGCGCGGTGAGTTCGTAGACGTAGCTGACATCGGTGAAGAACCGCTTGGAGGCGCCGCCCAGCGCCTCCGGCGCAACGCGGTCGAGCAGGATCAGACCGAAATCGCTGTCGGCGCGGCGGGTCGCCTCGCTGGTGTTGAACTCCTCCCAGCGAAAATGGAAGATGGCCTCGGGCTCTTCGCCGGTCACTTCCCAATGCGCGACGATGTGGGGATGCTTGCCGACCAGCGACAGCCCCTCGTCGGAATGCGACGCCAGTTCGAAGAACAACAGCGACAGGCTCTGGGCTGCGCGCGCGCTCACCGCGATATCGGGACCCGAGACCGCGATGCGCTCGGCATGGGGGATCGCGCGCGCCTCGAACAGCCCCTTCAGTTTGACGCCCTGCCACTGGCTTTCGGACAGCAGCGAGACCACGTTCGACATGGCGTGGATGCGGCCGATCAGCAGTTCGCGGGCGACGTCGATGTCGGCGCCATGGCGCAGCGTCCGCGTCACGATCGACTGGATCACCGCCAGAATGTTCTTCACGCGGTGATTCAGTTCGTCGATCACGGCGGTCAGCCGGCGCTCGAAGCCGGTCCGCACCTGGATCTCGCGGCTGAGCCGCAGATTGTTGTAGGCGACATAGCCGAACAGCCCGCAGATGATGCCGGTCAGCGCCAGACCGATCGCGGCGACGATGGCGGCAGTCTGCTGCGCGCGCATCACCGCATTGGACTTGGCGTAATAGGCCAGCGACCAGTCGCGGCCGCCGAAGCCGATCTTCCTGACCATCGAGGGTGCTGCCGATTCCGGTCCGACCAGCCGCGAGGCGATGTTGTCCCGGTTGAGCGCGATCAATTCCTGGTCGGCGTTGCGCGGATCCTTCAGCACCACCGAGAACAGCGACAGATCGTCGTTCGCCAGCATCAGCGGCGCCAGCTCATAGGAAAACGTCACGAAGCCCGCGGGCGCGGCGTCGCCCTCCTGCAGCACGGGCGCCGCCAGCACGAGACCGACCGGCCCGTTCGGGCGCAGCAGCGGCATCGGATCGGATGCCACCGGCTTGCCCTCGGCCATCGCCCGCGCCAGCGTCGGCCCCAGCACCGGATGCTGGTCGAGGGTGCGGCCGGGGAAAATCCTGGTCTCCGCGCTGCGCGGCTCGACGTCCATCACCAGGTCGATCGGCTTGTCGAGCGCCCCCGGATCCAGAGGCTTGTCATCGAACCCGCGAATCGCCGGATTGGAGAATCCGGCGCCGGCGAGCTCGGCGCGCGCCGCCGGCAACTCATTTGGCTGCAGCCGCGCGATCCAGCTGGCGACCACGAAATCGGTCTTGAAGGCATAGATCGAGGAGCGCAGCGGCTGCAGCATGTTGGCCTTGATCACGCCGGGCGCGCGGAACAGGCCGGATGCGACGCGGGCGAGCAGCTCACGCTCGGTCAGCCGGTCCTGCACCAGGCTGGCATGAACGTCGATCGCGCGCGCCATCGCGATCCCCTCCAGCATCAGCTCCTGATCGTGGACGCGATAAGCCGCAAGCCCGGAGAACAGGACCCCGATCAGTGCGATAAAACCGATGATGAAACCAAGCCGGACCACTCGCTTACTCAACGATGAGGCGTTGGCGAAAAAAATAGATCAAGCATTTGACGTCCGCCGGTGCGGCGAGAAACCGAAGCAGGATGAAAGCCAGCCGACTCATATAATGAAGGAGCGATCATCGGTACGCAACTGCGGTTGGTGACGCGGGACCAAACATGGCTCGCCGACAGTGTTTTCCGTCGGGGCCAGAGAGTGCTAATCGCGGTGGCGCGGGTTTGTTCCGGCGAGGTTGGAGGTTTTTTTTCCCCTTGTCCTGGAGCACCTCTACCCGCAAGCGGGGAGAGGTGAGTACGAATGCCTTCAGCTTGCCTTGGCCGGCGCCGACGGCCGCAGCCCGCCTTTGGCCTCGATGAAGCCGATGATGCGATCGAGGCCTTCGCTCTTCTTCAGGTTGGTCATGACGAAGGGACGCTCGCCGCGCATCCGCCGCGCATCGGTGTCCATCTTCTCCAGCGACGCGCCGACATAGGGCGCGAGATCGATCTTGTTGATCACCAGCAGGTCCGACCGCGTGATGCCGGGGCCGCCCTTGGAGGGGATCTTGTCGCCGGCGGCGACATCGATGACATAGATCGTGAGGTCGGCGAGTTCCGGCGAGAAGGTGGCGGCGAGATTGTCTCCGCCGGATTCGATCAGCACCAGGTCGAGGCCGGGAAATTTCGCCCGCATGTCGGCGACGGCGGCCAGGTTCATCGAGGCATCCTCGCGGATCGCGGTATGCGGGCAACCGCCGGTCTCGACGCCTGCGATACGGTCCTGACTCAGCGACCCCGAGCGCACCAGGAATTCGGCGTCCCATTTGGTGTAGATGTCGTTGGTGATCGCGGCGATGTCGTAGCGCTCGCGCATCGCCTTGCAGAGCAGATCCATCAGCGCGGTCTTGCCGGAGCCGACGGGGCCGCCGATGCCGATGCGAAGCGGGCCGTGCGAATGACTGCTCATGCTATTTCTCTTCCTTTTTTCCGCCCGCGTCGGTCCACGTCCATTTGAAATTGCTTTCCCGGAAGGTCCTGGCGCGCTTCGGGTCGGCCTTTTCGAGATCGCCGAGCGATTTGCCGCGCGCGTCGAAATAGATCCGGTCGGCCTCGATCTCCAGCGTGCGTCTGCCGATCTCGCATTCGTAAGGCGCCGCCCGGCCGCCGCCGAGATATTTCCAGTGATTGCCGTGGCGGGCGCCAATACAGGTCACATCGCCCGGCTTGAGCTTGTTCCTGTCCAGCTCGGCCCGGATTTCGGCCACCAGCTCCGGAGCCTTCGCCACCGCCGCCAGTACCTCATCGAGGCCGAGGCTGCCGGCGGCAAATCCCGGCGCCGCCAGCGCGATCCATGCTGCGAGGATCAGGACCGTCGTTCTGATTGCGCGCATGGCTGCACCCCTCATGACCTGAACAACCTGGTGTATTGCGTTTCGTGCCGCATGCCGGCGAGATCGGCGCGAAAAGTGGCGCTGCCGAGATCGTCGAGTGTGGCCTGCAGCGCCCGCCCGGCGGTGGCGACCACGACGGGTTCGAGCTGCGCCAGCACGCGCTGGCTGTCGGTTTGCCCGAGCGGGATCAGCCGCGCGCCGGCGGAAATCCAGTTCGAGGTCACGGCGTGGAAGAAGGCATGCATGGTGGAGGCGAGCGGAATCTCATGCGCGGCGCTGACCAGGCCGACCGCGACGGGATAGACGATGACGCCGTCGCATTGCGCAACCAGTTGGTCGAGCCCGTCGCAATTCCAGGCCGAGCGCGCGATCTCGATGAAGGCGCGACCCTGCGACGAGGTTTCCAGCTGGCGCTCGCGCGACGGCACGAAGGCGGCCGCGAGCTCGGCGACCTCGCGCAGCAGCGCCTCGTCATGCGAGGCGGCGGCGCGGTGTGCCTGCGCCACAAATACGCCGTCGCAAAAGCCGGAGCCGTCGAGCAACATCGAAGCGAGCCAGTCGCTCAGGGAAGCCGCATCGGTAATATCGCCGGCTTCCACCGCCCATTCGATGCCGCTGGAATAGGAGAACGCGCCGACCGGGAACGCCGGCGACAGCCAGGTCATCAGCCGGTACAGCGCCGCGCCCTCGGCCTGCGTCATGCCGCCGGGATGGTCCGGGGGCGGCGACCTATTTGTGGTCATGAGCATGGGAATGACCGTGGTGATGGTCGTGATCGCAATGCTCGTCGTGAACGTGATCACCGTGATGGCCATGATCATGCGATGCATGATCGTGCGCCGCATGGGCGTGCGGATCGGGCTCCGCCGCTTGGGCGTGGCCGGCGGCATAGGCGCCGCCCTCGGGGTCGAACGGCGCCTCGATCTCGATCACGCGCGCACCGAGCCCCTTCACCATCGCCTCGATGACGTGGTCGCGCCGGATCCGCAGGCCCTTCGCCATGATCTGCGTCGGCAGATGGCGGTTGCCGAGATGCCAGCCGACCCGCACCAGATGGAGCGGATCGTTGCAGCGAATCTCGATCAGCGGCTCCGGTGCGGCCACCACCTCGACCAGCCGGCCATCCTCCAGCACCAGCGCGTCGCCGCCGCGCAACGCCACCGCGTTTTCGAGATCGAGCAGGAATTCGAGCCCGCGCGTGCCGGTCATTACCATCCGTCGCCGGTGCCGGTCGTCGAAATCCAGCACGACGGTATCGGCCGGTGCTTCCTTCCAGTGATGCTGGCCCTGGACTCGGGTGGCGCGGATCATGATCAGAACTTCTCGACCTTGCCGTCGCTGATGATCTCGATCACCGTCGGCGAAGCCCGATAGGGTGCTGCATATTCGCGCCAGACCTTCATGTGCGGCGCCTTGCCATGCGCGTTGAGATCGTCGCGGGTCTCCCAGCGCTCGACCACGACGTAGAGATTGGGATCGTGAATGCTGGTGTGGCCTTCATAGGAGACGCAGCCTTTTTCCTTCCGCGTCTCGGCAATGCATTCCTTGTGACCCTTGATGAAGGCTTCGCGGCCCTCCGGCTTCACCTGCGTGGTGGCAATCACGTAAATCATGTGCCTTGTCCTTATTGTTGTTTTCAGCGCACGGTGACGTCGGCGGGCGTGATGATTTCGATCTTCGGCGGGGCCGCCATGCATTTCACAGCGACACGGCCGAAGGTCTTCATGTGCTCCATGCCTCGATGCGGCACCAGCGCTTCGGCGTTTTCCCACTGCTCGACGAACACCATCTTGGCGGGATCGGTGACGCTCTCATGCAAATCATAGGCGATATTGCCGGGCTCCTTGCGGGTACCCGCGATGCAGGCGGTGGCGGCGGCGATGAATTCGGCGCGCGTTTCAGGCTTGATGGTCAGCGTGGCGACGACGTAGATCACGAGATCCTCCCGGGCTTCTTGTTTGGGGCTTTTTGAGCCGGGCGGGACCTTAGCCCAGAAGCGCGCTCGAACGCAAAACCGGTGCCCACTTTTGCTGCGCGCGCTTTAGAACATGAAGTAGCGCTGCGCCATGGGCAGCACCTCGGCCGGCGCGCAGGTCAGCAATTCGCCGTCGGCGCGCACCTCATAGGTTTCCGGATCGACCTCGATTTTCGGCGTGGCGGAATTATGGATCATGCTCTTCTTGGAGATGCCGCCGCGGGTATTCTGGACCGCATAGAGTTTCTTCTCGATGCCGAGCTTTTTCGCCAAACCGCCCGTGATCGCGGCCTTCGAGGTGAACACCACCGAGGACGCCGTCAGCGACTTGCCGTAGGCGGCAAACATCGGCTGGTAATGCACCGGCTGCGGCGTCGGAATCGACGCGTTGGGATCGCCCATTGGCGCCGCCACGATCGAGCCGCCCTTGATGATGCAGTCCGGCTTGACGCCGAAGAAGGCCGGCGACCACAGCACGAGGTCGGCGAGTTTGCCCTTTTCCACCGAGCCGATCAGCTTTGACACGCCATGCGCGATCGCGGGATTGATGGTGTATTTGGCGATGTAGCGCTTGACCCTGAAGTTGTCGTTGTTGCCCTTGTCCTGCGGCAGCGAGCCGCGCTGCTTCTTCATCTTGTCGGCGGTCTGCCAGGTCCGGATGATGACTTCACCGAGCCGGCCCATGGCCTGCGAATCCGACGACATCATCGAGAGCGCGCCGAGATCGTGCAAGATGTCTTCCGCAGCGATGGTTTCCTTGCGGATGCGGCTTTCGGCGAAGGCGAGATCCTCGGCGATCGAGGGATCGAGATGGTGGCACACCATCAGCATGTCCAGATGCTCGTCGATGGTGTTGCGGGTGAACGGCCGGGTCGGAGTGGTCGAGGATGGCAGCACGTTCTTCAGGCCGGCAATCTTGATGATGTCGGGCGCGTGGCCGCCGCCGGCGCCTTCGGTGTGGAAGGCGTGGATGGTGCGGCCCGTGAACGCCTTTACCGTGTCCTCCACAAAGCCCGATTCATTCAGTGTGTCGGAATGGATCATGACCTGGATGTCGTAATCGTCGGCGACGGAAAGACAATTATCGATCGCCGCAGGCGTAGTGCCCCAGTCCTCGTGCAGCTTCAGCGCACAGGCGCCTGCCTTGATCATTTCGACCAGGGCGGCGGGCCGCGAGGCGTTGCCCTTGCCCGATATGCCGAGATTGACCGGGAAGGCATCGAACGACTGGATCATGCGCGCCATGTGCCAGGGCCCGGGCGTGCAGGTGGTGGCAAAGGTGCCGTGCGACGGGCCGGTGCCGCCGCCGAGCATCGAGGTGACGCCGGACATCAGCGCATGTTCGATCTGCTGCGGGCAGATGAAATGGATGTGGCTGTCGAACCCGCCGGCGGTGAGGATCTTGCCCTCGCCCGCGATCACGTCGGTGCCGGGACCGATCACGATGGTGACGCCGGGCTGGATATCGGGATTGCCCGCCTTGCCGATGGCGCTGATATACCCTTCCTTGATGGCGACGTCGGCTTTGACGATGCCCCAGTGGTCGACGATCAGCGCATTGGTGATGACGGTATCGGCCGCGCCCTGTCGATTGGTGACCTGGGACTGCCCCATACCGTCGCGGATCACCTTGCCGCCGCCGAATTTCACCTCCTCGCCGTAGACGGTGAAATCTTTCTCCACCTCGATGATGAGATCGGTATCGGCCAGCCGCACCCGGTCGCCGGTGGTGGGCCCGAACATGTCGGCATAGACGGAACGCTTTATCTTGACGGACATGTTCGTGCTCCAATTTCGGGGCCGTCATCCTGAGGTGCGAGCCCACTTGGGCGAGCCTCGAAGGATGACCGATGGTGTGCGCTGCTCATCCTTCGAGGCGCGCAAGTCAGCGGCGCAAATGCGCCGCCGAGGGCGCGCACCTCCCGAGTAAGCGTAATTGCGCTTATCCGGGGATGACGACGAAAGGTGTGTCGTTTATTCACAGCTTGCCCTGTATCTCGCCACGAAAGCCGTAGACCACGCGCTTGCCGGCCAGCGCCACCAGCTGCACGTCGCGGGTCTGGCCGGGCTCGAAGCGGACGGCGGTGCCGGCGGCGATGTCGAGGCGCATGCCGCGAGCTTTCTTGCGCTCGAACTTCAGCGCCGGGTTGGTTTCGAAGAAATGATAGTGCGAGCCGACCTGGATCGGACGGTCGCCGCTATTGGCCACCGTCAGCGTTACCGTCTTGCGGCCGGCATTGAGCTCGATCTCGCCGTCCTGGATGAAGAGTTCGCCGGGGATCATGTGGGCATTCCTATCGTATCGGCTCATGCACGGTGACGAGTTTGGTCCCGTCGGGAAAGGTTGCTTCGACCTGGATGTCGTGGATCATCTCGGCGATGCCGTCCATGCACTGGGCGCGGGTGATGACCTCAGCGCCCGCCTTCATCAGTTCGGCGACGGTGCGGCCGTCGCGGGCGCCCTCGACGATGAAATCGGAGATGATGGCGATGGCCTCGGGATGGTTGAGCTTGACGCCGCGCTCCAGCCGGCGCCGCGCCACCATCGCCGCCATCGAGATCAGCAGCTTGTCCTTTTCGCGGGGGGAGAGATTCATGCGAACACTCTATTCAATTGAACGATCTAGTTGAGCCACATGCGCGGCAATGCCACAGCCGAGGCGCGGCCAAGCACCGCCATCATGTCGGCGCGCAGCCTTGCCGCATCTTGGGCACAGAAGCGGGCCATTGCAAATCCATTCCAGCTGGAGATGCCGACCTCGCCACTGAGCGAATTCGTCAGCTCACGTATCCGCTCCACCAGCGCTTCGTCGCCCGGCACGATCAGCGCGGTGCCGATGGCGACGCCGCCATTGGCGACCGCGGGTTTTGTCATGATGGCGCCGATGTCACCGTCGAGCCGCACGGTTTCGGCGAACACCAGCTTACCCGCCCGGCGCAGCCGCCAGCGGTCGACGAATTCGCCATGCAGCATACGCTCGCCCATCGCGGCGCGGCCGAACACGACAATTTCGCAGAGCAGCAGCGAGGCGCCTTCGGCGAGGTCGATATCGATCCGCCGAAAAACCCGTGCGCGGTCGAACAGGATGGTTTCCTGCGGCAGCCAGCTCAAATGCGCGCCGGTGGCGGCCTTCAGGGTGATGTTGACTTCCGCGGCCGGCCCCTGCGCCCGGTAGACTTTTTCCGCCGCCGCCGTGGCCACCGCCAGGCTGGAGCCCTCGCCGACCGCGATGTCGATATCGAAGCGATCGCCGCCGGCAATGCCGCCGGCGGTATTGACGAACATGGCCGAGAGGCCCTCCGCCTCGGGGGACGGAAAGCGGACGCGCAAGGAGCCTGATTCATGCAGCTGGCGGCGGCGGGTGACGCCTTCGACCTGGTGCACGTCGAACGTCACCGAGCCCTGCGCCCGGTTGGCCGCGAAGATTGCCGAGGCAGCACTGGTGGGTTCGGTCCGCATCGGCCCCTCAAAATTGTCGCGCGGCCGGCTTACAGCGCCATCTGGCGGCTGATCTCGGCGGGATCCATCGCGCTGCGGTCGCAGGCATATTTCACGGCGCCACGGTCCATCACAGCGAAATTGTCGCCGAGCTCGCAGGCAAAGTCGAGATATTGTTCGACCAGCACGATCGCCATGGTGCCGAGGCTGCGCAGATAGGAGATGGCGCGGCCGATGTCCTTGATGATCGAGGGCTGGATGCCTTCGGTCGGCTCGTCGAGCAGCAGCAGTTTCGGCCGCATCACCAGCGCCCGGCCGATCGCCAGCTGCTGCTGCTGGCCACCGGACAGATCGCCGCCACGGCGGCCGAGCATCGAATTCAACACCGGAAACAGCGAGAACACGTCGTCGGGAATGCTGCGGTCATCGCGCTTCAGCGGCCCGAAGCCGGTCTTGAGGTTTTCCTCCACCGTCAGCAGCGGAAAGATCTCGCGGCCCTGCGGCACGAAGCCGATGCCCTTGCGCGCCCGTTCATAGGGCTTGAGTGCGGAAATATCGGCGCCGTCGAAGGTGATGGAGCCGGAGGCGATCGGATACTGGCCGACCATGGCGCGCAGCAGCGAGGTCTTGCCGACGCCGTTGCGGCCCAGCACGCAGGTCACCTTGCCGGGCTCGGCCGTGATCGAGACGCCGCGCAACGCCTGAGCAGCACCGTAATAGAGGCTGATGTTGTCGACGTTTAGCATGTGCGACCTCCGGTCGCGCGAATGGCGAATGGCGAATAGCGAATGGTTGGGATCGTCATCGTTTGTGCACCTTGCCTCTACTCGCTACTCGCCATTCGCCTATCTTCCCAAATACACTTCGATCACGCGTTCGTTCGACGAGACCTGATCGATGGTCCCCTCGGCCAGCACGGTGCCTTCGTGCAGACAGGTCACCTTGACGCCGAGTTCGCGCACAAAGGTCATGTCGTGCTCGACTACCATGATGGTCTTGTCCTTGTTGATTTCCTTCAACAGCTCGGCGGTCTGGTGGGTTTCGACGTCGGTCATCCCGGCGACGGGCTCGTCGACCAGCAGCAGCTTCGGATCCTGCGCCAGCAGCATGCCGATCTCCAGCCACTGCTTCTGGCCGTGCGACAGGCTGCCGGCCAGCTTGTGGCGCGCATCCTTCAGGCGAATGGTCTCCAGCACGCGCTCGATACGCTCGGATTCGTCCCTGGTCTCGCGCCAGAACAGCGTGCCCCTGACGCTGTGATCGACATTGAGCGCGAGCAGGAGATTGTCCTGGATGGTCTGGCTCTCGAATACCGTCGGCTTCTGGAATTTGCGGCCGATGCCGAGTTCGGCGATCCGGGTCTCGTCGAGCCGGGTCAGATCGGTGATGCCGTCGAACAGCACCTCGCCCTCGTCCGGCTTGGTCTTGCCGGTGATGATGTCCATCATCGTGGTCTTGCCGGCGCCGTTGGGGCCGATGATGGCGCGCATCTCGCCGGGCTCGAGCGTCAGCGACAGATTGTTGATGGCGTGAAAGCCGTCGAACGAGACGTGCACGCCGTCAAGATAGAGCAGCGCCGAGGTGGTACGGGTCTCCTTGGCGTTCATGCGCTCACTCCGCCGGGTTCGGTTTGCTGACGCTGACGCCGTCTTCGAGCGCGGCACTCTCGGCATTGGTCGAGATGCGCTGCGCCTTCCACGGCTCCCACCAGGCGTTGAAGGTGCCGATGATGCCCTTCGGCAGCAGCAGCGTCACCAGGATGAACAGCGCGCCCAGCATGAACAGCCAGTACGGCGCCAGCGGACCCGAGGTGAATACGGTCTTGGCGTAGTTGACCACGACGGCGCCGAGGGCTGCCCCGATCAGCGTGCCGCGACCGCCGACCGCGACCCAGATCACCGCCTCGATCGAATTGCCCGGCGCGAACTCGCCGGGATTGATGATGCCGACCTGCGGCACATAGAGCGCGCCGGCCACGCCGGCCATGCAGGCCGACAGCGTGAACACGAACAGCTTGTAGGATTCGACGCGGTAACCGAGAAACCGGGTGCGGGATTCGGCGTCGCGCACCGCGATCAGCACCTTGCCGAGTTTTGACGTCACCACCGCGCGGCAGATCAGGAAGGCAATGATCAGCGCCAGACAGCTCAGCAGGAACAAGGCCGCGCGCGTGCCGTCCGCCTGGACGTTAAACCCCAGAATGTCCTTGAAATCGGTCAGGCCGTTGTTGCCGCCAAAACCAAAATCGTTGCGGAAGAACGCCAGCAACAGCGCGTAGGTCATCGCTTGCGTAATGATCGAGAGATAGACGCCGGTGACGCGGGAGCGAAACGCCAGCCAGCCGAAGCAGAAGGCCAATAGGCCCGGCACCAGCAGCACCATCACCGCCGCAAACCAGAACATATCGAACCCGTACCAGTACCAGGGCAGCTCCGGGTAGTTCAGGAACACCATGAAATCCGGCAGGATCGGATTGCCGTAGACGCCGCGGCTGCCGATCTGGCGCATCAGGTACATGCCCATCGCATAGCCGCCGAGCGCGAAGAACGCGCCGTGGCCGAGCGAGAGGATGCCGCAATAGCCCCAGATCAGGTCGATCGACAGCGCCAGGATGGCGTAGCAGACATATTTGCCGAACAGCGCCACCAGATAGGTCGGCACCTGGAACATCGAGCCTGCCGGCAGCAGCAGGTTGGACAGCGGGATCAGGATGCCGGCCGCCGCCACCACCGCGAGGAAGATGGTCGCGCTGCGATCCAGCGAACGCGTGAGCACGTGCGGCATCATGCTTCCACCGCCCGGCCCTTGAGCGCGAACAGGCCGCGTGGCCGTTTCTGGATGAACAGGATGATCAGCACCAGGATGGCGATCTTGCCGAGCACGGCGCCGGCCATCGGCTCCAGGAACTTGTTGGCGATGCCGAGCGTGAAGGCGCCGACCAGCGTTCCCCAGAGATTGCCGACGCCGCCGAACACCACCACCATGAAGGAGTCGATGATATAGCTCTGGCCGAGGTTGGGGCTGACATTGTCGATCTGCGACAGCGCCACGCCGGCAATCCCGGCGATGCCGGAGCCGAGGCCGAAGGTCAGCGCATCGACGCGCGAGGTCGCGATCCCCATCGATGCCGCCATCCGGCGGTTTTGCGTGACCGCGCGCATCTCCAGCCCGAGCGCGGTATAGCGCAGCATGGCAAGCAGGATGGCGAACACCGCCAGGGTGAAGCAGAGGATCCAGAGCCGGTTGTAGGTGATGGTGACCTGGCCGAGCTCGAACGCGCCGCTCATCCAGGAGGGATTGCCGACCTCGCGGTTGGTGGGACCGAACATGGTGCGCACTGCCTGCTGCAGTACCAGCGACAGGCCCCAGGTCGCCAGCAGGGTCTCCAGCGGACGGCCGTAGAGAAAGCGAATGATGCTGCGCTCGATCAGGATGCCGATCGCGCCTGCGACGATGAAGGCCAGCGGCACCGCCATCAATAGCGAATAGTCGAACAAATGCGGGAAGCTGGTGCGGATGGTTTCCTGCACCACGAAGGTGACATAGGCCCCGATCATGACCATCTCGCCATGCGCCATGTTGATGACGCCCATCACGCCGAAGGTGATGGCGAGACCGATGGCCGCGAGCAGCAGCACCGAGCCGAGCGACAGCCCGTACCAGGCGTTCTGCACCATCGACCACAGCGCGAGGCTGCGCTGGATGGCCGCCTTGGCGTTCGCCGCGGCGCTCGCAATCGCGGCCGGCTGGTCGCCGGTCAGTCCGGTCAGCAGCGCCATCGCCTCCTGATCCCCTCGCGCCTTGATGGTGGCGATGGCCTCGAGCTTCTCGCCATCCGTGGCGTCGGGCTTGAACAGCAGGATGGCCGCCCGCGCCTCGGTGAATGCCAGTCTGGCCGCGTTGACGGTCTCCTTCTTCAGGGCCTCGTCGACCAGCGGCAGCATGGCTTCGTCGTGCGTCTTGAATACCGACTGCGCGGCCTGGATCCGCTTGGCGGGATCGGGCGACAGCAGCGTCAGTCCGCCCAGCGCGGCCTCCACGGTACGGCGCAGGCGGTTGTTGAGGCGCACGGCGGCGGCGCTGTCAGGCAGCTTTTCCACCGCAGCACCGGTCGCGGCATCGATGATCTTGCCGTCGGGCTGGGTGACATAAACCTTCTTGCTGTCGGGATCGGCCATCAGCCGGCCGTCCTGCAGCGCGCTGATAATGGCAAAGGCCAGCGGATTGCCTGACGTGGCAACCGCGCCGATCGCTTCGTCGGTGTCGGAAAATTCATCGTTGGCGAACTTGCCGACCGCATCCTCGAACGGACCCGCGAGCGCTGGCGATGCGACGGCGGCGATCAACAGAAGCGAGAGGACAAGCGCACGAAAACGGTCAAGCACGTTGGTAAACACTGGACGACCCCGGCAGGAGTTAAGGAGAAGGCGGCATTGGCGCCGCCTTCTCCAGTCGCTTGGTCTCTTGGTATCAACAGCAGATCAGGAACCCTGACCGCCGCACTTGTTGGTCTTGGTGTTGTAGTTGCCGCACTTCTTGCCAACCCAGTCGCCGATCAGGTCCTTGGAGCCGTCGAGCTCCTTCGACCATGCATCGCCGGCCACCAGGCCCGGGGTCTTCCACACCACGTCGAACTGGCCATTGGCTTTGATTTCGCCAATGAACACCGGCTTGGTGATGTGATGGTTCGGCAGCATCTTGGAGGTGCCGCCGGTCAGGTTCTTGGCTTCGATGCCGGGCAGCGCGTCGATCACCTTGTCGGCGTCGACCGACTTCACCTTCTCGACTGCCTTGACCCACATGTCGAAGCCGATGACGTGAGCTTCCATCGGATCGTTGGTCACGCGCTTCGGGTTCTTGGTGTAGGCCTGCCAGGCCTTGATGAACTTCTCGTTGGCCGGGTCCTTGATCGACTGGAAGTAGTTCCAGGCGGCGAGATGGCCGAGCAGCGGCTTGGTGTCGATGCCGGCGAGTTCTTCCTCGCCGACCGAGAAGGCGACGACCGGAATGTCGGTGGCCTTGATGCCCTGGTTGCCCAGTTCCTTGTAGAACGGAACGTTGGCGTCGCCGTTGATGGTCGAGACCACCGCGGTCTTCTTGCCGGTGGAGCCGAACTTCTTGATGTCGGCCACGATGGTCTGCCAGTCGGAATGACCGAACGGCGTGTAGTTGATCATGATGTCTTCCTGCTTGACGCCCTTCGACTTCAAGTAGGCTTCGAGGATCTTGTTGGTGGTGCGCGGATAGACGTAGTCGGTGCCGGCCAGCACCCAGCGCTTCACCTTCTCGTCCTTCATCAAATAGTCGACCGCGGGGATCGCCTGCTGGTTCGGCGCGGCACCCGTGTAGAACACGTTGCGCTCGCTCTCCTCGCCCTCGTATTGCACCGGATAGAACAGGATCGAATTCAGTTCCTTGAACACCGGCAGCACGGACTTGCGCGACACCGAGGTCCAGCAGCCGAACACCACCGAAACCTTGTTCTTGGTGATGAGCTCGCGGGCCTTTTCGGCGAACAGCGGCCAGTTCGACGCGGGGTCCACGACCACGGCCTCGAGCTTCTTGCCGAGAACGCCGCCCTTCTTGTTCTGCTCGTCGATCAGGAAGAGGACCGTATCCTTCAGCGTGGTTTCGCTGATGGCCATGGTGCCGGACAGCGAATGCAGGACGCCAACCTTGATGGTGTCGTCCGCCGCCCTTGCGTTGGTGAACGCGGCCAGGCCCAGAACCAGGCCGGCGGTCGCCGCCAGCCAGCGGCGGCGGCTCAGTGGCGTCGCTATATCGTGAGTCAATTGAGTAAGCATGAGGTGTCATCTCCCTGACGCAGACGTTAAAACGCTGCGAAACGGCCCCACGGCCGCCTGCATTAACGGAATCGCAAGAACTGTGCCACCTGCGTCAATCTGGCTAACCAAATGGCATCGTTGATGAATTTCAGCACCTGCCGCGAAATAGCCGAAACTTCTGCCTTATTTTTAGGCTGAAAAACTGTATGCTTGAGTGGCATACTGTTTAATTTGTGAGCAATCTTGCTCTTTTGGCTAAATTTCCGGCAGGATTATTTCTGCGCTGCAGCGCGCGAAATGCCCTCAATCCGTCCGCAAACGGGGGGCTTTCGCCCGCCCCTTAACCGCGTGCAGGGATCTTCACGCGATTCACCTTGAAAGCGCCGCGTTCGTGTTCCATATGACTATCACGACCCAGGGAATCACCGGGTCACTGCGAGCCGCGTGTTCTGAGCCCGTCCAACGGTTTCTGGCTTGCCCCTTCAGCTAACCAAAACCGACGCCCCAAACACGCGGGTGTCTCTGACACCCTCGCGCGCTCCTGGCTGAAACCGCCGGGCGCCTGCCTTTTATAATGGAAAGTACCCACCTTTTGACCTCCTTTCAGGATTTCGGCCTCGCCGATCCCATCTCGCGTGCGCTCGTGGAAGAGAACTATCTGACGCCCACGCCCATCCAGGTTCAAACCATCCCCATCGCAATTACCGGCCGTGACGTCGTCGGCATCGCCCAGACCGGCACCGGCAAGACCGCGGCCTTCGCGCTGCCGATCCTGCACCGCATTCTGGAGAACCGCATCAAGCCGCAGCCCAAGACCTGCCGCGTACTGGTGCTCTCGCCCACCCGTGAACTGTCCGGACAGATCCTCGACAGCTTCAATGCCTATGGCCGCCACATCCGCCTCACCTCGGCGCTGGCGATCGGCGGCGTCCCGATGGGCCGTCAGGTCCGTTCGATCATGCCGGGCGTCGAAGTCCTGGTGGCGACGCCCGGCCGCCTGCTCGACCTCGTGCAGAGCAACGGCCTGAAGCTCAATCAGGTCGAGTTCCTCGTGCTCGACGAAGCCGACCGCATGCTGGACATGGGGTTCATCAACGACATCCGGAAGGTCGTCGCCAAACTGCCGATCAAGCGGCAGACGCTGTTCTTCTCGGCCACCATGCCGAAAGACATCGCCGAGCTCGCCGAAGCGATGCTGCGCGATCCGGCACGGGTCGCCGTGACGCCGGTGGCCTCGACCGTCGAACGCATCACCCAGCGCATCATCCAGGTCGACCACTCCAACAAGCCGACCTTCCTGGCCAACCTCCTGAAGAGCGAGACGGTCAACCGCGCGCTGGTCTTTACCCGCACCAAGCATGGCGCCGACAAGGTGGTGAAGAGCCTGGCCCGCGCCGGCATCACCGCCGACGCCATTCACGGCAACAAGTCGCAGAACCACCGCGAGCGGGTGCTGGCGGCGTTCCGCACCGGCGAGATCCGCACCCTGGTCGCCACCGACATTGCCGCCCGCGGCATCGACGTCGACGGCATCAGCCATGTGGTGAACTTCGATCTGCCCAACATTCCCGAGACCTACGTCCACCGCATCGGCCGCACCGCGCGCGCCGGCGCCGAGGGCGTTGCGATCTCGCTGATCGCGGGCGCCGAGGAAATGGGCTATCTGCGCGACATCGAAAAGCTGATCCGCATCGCTCTTCCGCGAGAAGATCACCGCACCCCCGGCCATCGCGAAGCCGCACCGCCGCCGGCGCAGCATCGCGGGGCACGGTCCGGACCGCGCGGGCATACCGGCAGGGGCAACGAAGCCGCCGCCCCCGGCTCGAAAGGCCCTCGCCGTAACCGCCGTCCCGGTGGTAATGGTGGCGCGCCACAAACCAACCGCCACGAGACCAGCCGGCAGGAGCCGTCCCGTCCGTCGGCGCAGGCCAGCGGCAAGGCCGAAGGGATGCAAGGGGTTGCGTTTTTGCATCGCGAAAGCCGTCCGAATACAAGACCCAACCGCACCCAACGACCGCGCTGATCGTCGATCGATCTGGAGACAACCATGGCTAAAGAAGAGCTGATCCAGTTCGAAGGACTGGTCACCGAAATCCTCCCCGATGCACGCTATCGCGTGCAGCTCGACGCAGGACACGAGATCGTCGCCTACACCGCCGGCAAGATGAAGAAGAACCGGATCAAGACGCTGGCGGGCGATCGGGTGACAATCGAGATGTCGCCTTACGATCTGGAAAAAGGCCGGCTGATCTTCCGCCACAAGGACGAGCGTCCGGGTGGCGGAGCGCCTCGCGGTGCACCACCGCGCGGTCAATTCCGCCGCCGCTAAAATCACCCAGACCGCGTGGCAAAACCATGGCGGTTAAGTGGGCAATGGCCTCCAACAGCGATCCCGGACGCGATCAAAAAATCGTGCACGTCAGGATTGTTTTGGGGGCTATTTTGCAATAATATAACCTTATCGATTTTCGGCCGGACGACATTAGCTATCCACCGGTACAGCCGGTTTAGACGCTGACGACCCTTCCAAAAATTCGATCTCACCAGCCCGCCGCAAGTGGGCTTCTACTATATCTATCTTGAGAAGGGACTACCCCCGTGAGCATGGGAACCGTGAAGTGGTTTAACGCGACCAAGGGCTTCGGCTTCATTCAACCGGATGACGGTGGCAACGACGTGTTCGTGCACATCAGCGCCGTAGAGCGCGCCGGCCTTGGCACGCTGCGTGAAGGCCAGAAGATCAGCTACGAGATCGTGGCCGATCG
>NZ_JAUSLT010000053.1 GCF_030646015.1 Bradyrhizobium sp. | reverse complement strand
CCGGCTCGTCCAACCTGACGCTGGCCGACACCAACGAGGAAGCGGCCAACAGCCAGGCGCTGTCGACCCGCCAGTCGATCGCGGTGTCCGCGCTGGCGCTGGCCAATACTTCGCAGCAGAGCGTGCTTCAGCTGCTCCGCTGAGCTCGGCTTCGAAGCCAACGATCAAGGCGGCGGGGGAAACCCCGCCGCGACTACCCAGCTAGCCGTTGCCGTATCCTGAAAGGAAACAGTCATGCCGCTAAGAGTCGAACTGAAGCCGTTTGAACGTATCGTCATCGGCGAAACCGTCATCATCAATTCCGGCACCCGCACTTCCTTCCTGATCGACGGCGAAGCGCCGATCCTTCGCGAGAAGGACACCGTGACCGCGGAGACCGCCAACACGCCGGTCAAGCGGCTCTATTTCTGCGTCCAGATGATGTATCTGAAAAACGACATTCCGCGCTACCGGACTTCCTATCTCGGCTTCCTCAAGGACCTGCGGGAGAGCCTTCCGGGCTCGCGCGAACAGATCGATGCCGCGAACGCCCATGTGACGAGCGGCGCTCTCTACAAGGCGCTCAAGGAAATCAGGAAACTGATGAAGCGCGAAGAAGAGCAAGTGGCGGCCTGAGGCGGCCTCGAGCCTGCTTTCGTTGACATCTGAGGGGACGTTGCGGCGTCCCGTGGTCGCCGTGATCGGAATGCTCGCATGACGTGTGCCGCCTCAGAACTTCCCGGCCAACAGGACGCCGATGCGCCGCAAGGACGAGTTGTCCCTGATCAATGTTCGTCGCAGCCGGCGCCCATTGGCGCGCCCCACAGCCAGCCTTCCCCTTGTCTCCGTGACCGCGGCGCCACCCCGTATTTGCACGGAGCATAAAATTAACGCGGTTGTGAAAACGTTGAGGTTATCGATTGTGAGGAAGACTGTCCGTTAACTCCGTCCGTCGAAAACAAATACCGGTTGACGGAAAACCGCAACACAACTTCTTGGAAGGTGTATTCTGATGGACGATCTTTTGCGGGAGTTCTTGACGGAGACCAACGAGAGCCTGGATACGGTCGACAATCAGCTGGTGCGGTTCGAGCAGGATCCGAACAACGCCAAGATTTTGGATAACATTTTCCGGCTGGTTCACACCATCAAGGGCACCTGCGGCTTCCTCGGCCTGCCTCGCCTCGAAGCGCTGGCCCATGCCGGCGAGACGCTGATGGGCAAGTTCCGCGACGGAATGCCGGTCACTTCGGAGGCGGTGTCGCTGATCCTTTCCAGCATCGATCGCATCAAGGAAATTCTCGCAGGGCTCGAGGCCACCGAGGCCGAGCCCGAAGGCACCGATCTGGATCTGATCGATCCATTGGTCGAGCTGAGCATGCGCTCCTTCGAGACAGCGTCGGCTGCGCCGATCGCGTCCGCGCCGGAAATGCCGGTCGCATCAACACCGGCTGTCGAGCAGGGTACCTTGGTGCCGCAGATACTGGAGCGGCAGCTGCGTCCTGGCGAAGTGTCGCTGGACGAACTGGAGCGCGCGTTCCAGGAAACCGCGATCGAGGTGGTCGCACCGCCGATCGCGCCGGTCCAGCCCGAAGCGGCAGCGCCGAAGCCGGCCGCCGCGCCGGTTCAACCCGCCGCATCAGCCAAAGAGAAGAAGGCCGCCAAATCGGTCGTCGAGATCGACGTGCCCGAGGCCGACAAGGTCGCCAACCAGTCGATCCGCGTCAACGTGGACACGCTGGAACACCTGATGACGATGGTGTCGGAGCTGGTGCTGACCCGCAATCAGCTGCTGGAGATCTCCAGGCGCAACGACGATACCGAGTTCAAGGTGCCGCTGCAGCGGCTGTCCAACGTCACCGCCGAGCTGCAGGAAGGCGTCATGAAGACGCGGATGCAGCCGATCGGCAATGCCTGGCAGAAGCTGCCGCGGATCGTGCGCGACCTCGCCGGCGAACTGCACAAGCAGATCGAACTGGAGATGCACGGCGCCGACACCGAGCTCGACCGCCAGGTGCTCGACCTGATCAAGGATCCGTTGACGCACATGGTGCGCAACTCCGCCGATCACGGCCTGGAAACCCCGGCCGAACGCGCCGCCGCCGGCAAGCCCGAGCAAGGCACCATCCGGCTCTCCGCCTATCACGAGGGCGGCCATATCCTGATCTGCATCGCCGACAACGGCCGCGGCCTCAATACCGAGCGGATCAAGGCCAAGGCGATCTCGAACGGTCTCGTCAGCGAGGCCGAACTCGAGAAGATGACGGAAGCCCAGATCCACAAGTTCATCTTCGCGCCGGGCTTCTCCACCGCCGCCGCCGTCACCTCGGTGTCCGGCCGCGGCGTCGGCATGGACGTGGTGCGCACCAATATCGACCAGATCGGCGGCACCATCGACGTCAAGTCGGTGGCCGGCGAGGGCTCTTCCGTCACCATCAAGATCCCGCTGACGCTCGCCATCGTCTCCGCCTTGATCGTGGAGGCCGCCGGCGACCGTTTTGCGATCCCGCAATTGGCGGTGGTCGAACTGGTGCGGGCACGGGCCAATTCCGAGCACCGCATCGAGCGCATCAAGGACACCGCGGTCCTGCGGCTGCGCAATAAGCTGCTGCCGCTGATGCACCTGAAGAAGCTGCTCAAGATCGACGACGGCACCTCCTCGGATCCCGAGAACGGCTTCATCGTGGTGACGCAGGTCGGCAACCAGACGTTCGGCATCGTGGTCGACGGCGTGTTCCACACCGAGGAAATCGTGGTCAAGCCGATGTCGACGAAACTGCGTCACATCGACATGTTCTCCGGCAACACGATTCTCGGCGATGGCGCCGTGATCATGATCATCGACCCCAACGGCATTGCCAAGGCGCTCGGCGCCGCCGGCTCCGCCAGCCACGAGATCTCGGAAGAGAACGCGGCGGCGCGCGCCAATGCCGCCGAACAGCTGACCTCGCTGCTGGTGTTCCGCGCCGGCTCGGCCCAGCCCAAGGCGGTGCCGCTCGGCCTCGTCACCCGGCTGGAAGAGCTCGCCACCGACAAGATCGAACTCTCCAACGGCCGCTACATGGTGCAGTACCGCGACCAGCTGATGCCGCTGGTGCAGATGGAAGGCGTCAGCGTTCAGACCTCCGGCTCGCAGCCGATCCTGGTGTTCGCCGATGACGGCCGCTCGATGGGCCTCGTGGTCGACGAGATCATCGACATCGTCGAGGAACGGCTCAACATCGAGGTCGCGGGCTCCCGCGAAGGCATCCTGGGCTCCGCCGTGATCAAGGGCCAGGCTACCGAAGTGATCGACGTCGGCCACTTCCTCCCGATGGCGTTCGCCGACTGGTTCTCCCGCAAGGAGATGCGCCCCTCGGTGACCGCGCAGTCGGTACTGCTGGTCGACGACTCAGCGTTCTTCCGCAACATGCTGGCGCCGGTGCTGAAAGCCGCCGGCTACAAGGTGCGGGTGGCGCCCAGCGCCGAGGAGGGCCTCTCCGCATTGCGCTCGGGCCAGGTCTTCGACGTGGTGCTGACCGACATCGAAATGCCCGACATGAACGGGTTCGAGTTCGCCGAGACGATCCGGGCGGACGCGCATCTGAGCGGCATGCCGATCATCGCGCTGTCCTCGATGGTGTCGCCGGCGGCAATCGAGCGCGGGCGGCTGGCCGGCTTCCACGATTACGTCGCCAAGTTCGACCGTCCGGGCCTGATCGCGGCGCTGAAGGAACAGACCGCCGAACTCAGCCGGGCGGCGTAGGCATGAAGCAAGTTCAGCCTGAAGGAATCAGCATGACCAGCAAGAACGACAATACCGAAGGCGCCGTCTCCGAATTCGTCACCGCGATGATCGGGGGCCAGCTGTTCGGGCTGCCGATCTCGAGGGTGCAGGACGTGTTCATGCCGGAGCGGCTGACGCGGGTGCCGCTGTCATCCGGCGAGATCGCCGGCGTGCTCAATCTGCGCGGTCGCATCGTCACGGTGGTGGACATGCGCGCCCGTCTCGGCCTGCCGAAGAACGAAGACGGCAAGCCGCCGATGGCGGTCGGCGTCGACCTGCGCGGCGAATCCTATGGCCTCTTGATCGACCAGATCGGCGAGGTGCTCAAGCTCGCCGACGACGGCCGCGAGGAAAACCCCGTCAACCTCGACCCCCGCATGGCCAAGCTCGCCGGCGGCGTGCACCGCCTCGACGGCCAGCTCATGGTCGTGCTCGACGTCGACCGCGTGCTCGAAATCGTGCCC
>NZ_JAUSLT010000019.1 GCF_030646015.1 Bradyrhizobium sp. | reverse complement strand
CCGTATCAGCTGGAGGATCGGGTCGAGCAGCTGTTCCATGAAAAATCCCAGAGCGGTTATGCCGCCTGGAACCGGCTGTTCGAGCAGACCATCTCGGGACTGCGATTCAAGGTCGGCGGCAAGGACCTCGCGATCGAGCCGACACTGAACCTGCTGCAGGACCGTGCGCCGGCCAGGCGAAAGGCGGCGGGGCAGGCGCTGGCGAAAACCTTCAAGGCCAATGAACGGACCTTCGCGCTGATCACCAACACGCTCGCCAAGGACAAGGAGATTTCCGACCGCTGGCGCGGCTTCGCCGATGTCGCGGATTCGCGCCATCTGAACAACCGTGTCGAGCGCGAGGTGGTCGATGCGCTGGTCGGCTCGGTGCGCGCAGCCTACCCGAAACTGTCGCATCGCTACTATCGGCTCAAGGCCGGCTGGTTCAAAAAGAAGAAACTGGCGCATTGGGACCGCAATGCGCCGCTGCCGTTCGCCGCCACCGGCACGATCGCCTGGCCCGAGGCGAGGCAGATGGTGCTGTCGGCCTACCGCGGCTTCTCGCCGGAAATGGCCGATATCGCCGATCGGTTTTTCACCGATCGCTGGATCGATGCGCCGGTGCGGCCCGGCAAGGCGCCGGGCGCCTTCTCGCATCCGACAACGCCCTCGGCGCACCCTTATGTGCTGATGAATTATCAAGGCAAGCCGCGCGACGTGATGACGCTCGCCCATGAGCTCGGCCATGGCGTGCATCAGGTGCTGGCGGCCAAAAATGGAGCGCTGATGGCGCCGACGCCGCTGACCCTGGCGGAGACCGCCAGCGTGTTCGGCGAGATGCTGACCTTCAAGCGGCTGCTGGCTCAGACCAGGAGCGCCAGGCAGCGTCAGGCGCTGCTCGCCGGCAAGGTCGAGGATATGATCAACACGGTGGTTCGGCAGATCGCATTCTATTCGTTCGAGCGCGCCATCCACACCGAGCGGAAGAACGGCGAGTTGACCGCGGAGCGGATCGGCGAAATCTGGCTCAGCGTGCAGGGCGAGAGCCTTGGGCCGGCAATCGACATCCGCCCCGGATACGAGAATTTCTGGATGTACATCCCGCACTTCATCCATTCGCCGTTCTACGTCTACGCCTACGCGTTCGGCGACTGTATGGTGAACTCGCTCTATGCGGTCTACGAAAACGCCGCTGACGGATTCGCCGAGCGCTATCTGGCGATGCTCGCCGCCGGCGGCACCAGGCATTATTCCGAACTGCTGAAGCCGTTCGGGCTTGACGCCAAAGACCCGAAATTCTGGGACGGCGGGCTGTCGGTGATCTCGGGCATGATCGACGAACTGGAAACGATGGGCTGACGAGGTCGCTCATGATCGACAAGCCGACGCGCCGCGCGGTACTGGGAGCCGGTGTCGTCGCGGCCGGTTCATGGCTTACGATCGATCGCAGCGCCGCTCAGGCTCCGCTTTCCGCCACGCCGGCCTGCCACGATGGCGACGAAGCCACCTTGCGGCAGACCGAAGGGCCGTTCTTCAAGCCATCCTCACCCGAGCGGTTCGAACTGCTCGAAACCGGCATGGCGGGGCAGCCCATCGAACTAGTCGGTTTTGTCCTTTCCCGCGCCTGCAAACCCCACGCCGGAGCCTTGCTGGATTTCTGGCAGGCCGACGACAAGGGCCGCTATGACAATTCCGGTTTCCGCCTGCGCGGCCATCAGTTCACCGACGCGGAAGGGCGCTATCGTTTGCGCAGCATCGTGCCCGGCGTCTATGTCGGCCGTACCCGCCATATCCATGTGAAGGTGCAGCCATCCGGCGGCCGCGTGCTGACCACCCAGCTCTATTTCCCCGGCGAGTCGCAGAACCGTTCCGACGGCCTGTTTCGCAAGGAGTTGCTGGTGCGCACCGCCAAGAATGCCGGATGGCTCGCCGGGCGGTTCGACTTCGTGGTGGACTAGGGGGCTCTGGGCGGGCAGGGCGTAAAACATTTGTTGAACGGAGCGGCTACATCCGTTATACATTCCGTATAACGGAGATTTCTTCCATGAACGAACAATCGAAGATTGAGCCCGATGTCCGCGGTCAGGTAATCGGCACCGTCGAGATCAAGAAAATTGGTAATTCGTCGGGGATTATTCTCTCCAAGGACGTACTCGCCCGGATGAATGTCAGCGTAGGCGACAAGCTGTATGCAACGCTCACTCCGGATGGCGGGTTTCGGCTGACTCCATACGACCCGGATTTTGAGAAAGCGATGGAAGTCGCGCGGCGTGGCATGAAGCGCTACCACAATGCTCTGGCTGAGCTTGCCAAATGACCGAGCCGTTTTGGCTCACCCGCCAGATGGTCGTTGCAATTCACGACGAGCAGCTCACGATCCACGGCGGGGCGAGCGGTTTGCGCGATGAGGGCATGCTTGAGTCCGCGCTCGATCGGCCGAAAAATCGATGGTCCTACGAGCAGGCCGAGCTGGCCGAATTGGCCGCGGCTTACGCCTTCGGAATCGCGCGCAACCATCCGTTCGTCGATGGCAACAAGCGTACTTCGCTGCTTGCGCTCTACACGTTCCTCGGTGTGAACGGTGTCGATTTCGTCGTGCCGGAAGCGGACGCGGCGGCCATCATCCTCTCCCTCGCGGCCGGCGAGGTCAGCGAGGAGAGCCTGACCCGCTGGATCAAGGACAACTGGCCGGCCGGGCCCGGCAAGTGAGGGACGGCCACGGGTGCACAAGACGCCCGCCGCCGTTGCCCTTCCGGACGGTTTGCGGTAATTCCCACGCCAGAGGCGAAACCTGACTGGGGATACCGATGGCAGAGCATAACGAAGTGGCCTACACGACCGCCGACGGCAACGATTATCCGGCCCATGAGCAGACCTATGAGGGTTTCATCATGCTGGTGAAATACGGCTCCGCTGCCGTTATTTTCATCGTTGCCATGATGGCGATCTTCCTGACCTGATCGCCGCCTATCCGGCGGCGGTCGGAAGGATTGCCCGCCTTCCGGTCGCAAAACCGGGTATCCATCCCCACGCAATAAGCGCTAGTTTGCTTGCGCGCGCGCTGCTCGCGCCGCCGGAGGCCCCATGAAGATTGCCGTTGCCAAGGAAATCGATCCGTCCGAGCCCCGGGTTGCCGCTTCGCCCGACACGGTGAAAAAATTCAAGGCTTTGGGCGTCGATATCGCGATCGAGCCCGGCGCCGGCATCAAGTCCGGCCTGCCGGACTCCGAATTCACCGCGGCCGGCGCCACCGTCAGCGCGGACGCGCTCAAGGACGCCGACATCGTCATCAAGGTGAAGCGGCCCGAGGCGTCGGAGCTGGCCAACTACAAGCGCGGTGCGCTGGTAATCGCCATCATGGATCCCTACGGCAATGACGCGGCGCTGAAGGCGATGGCGGATGCCGGCGTCGCGGCATTCGCGATGGAATTGATGCCGCGCATCACCCGCGCCCAGTCGATGGACGTGTTGTCCAGCCAGGCCAATCTCGCCGGCTATCGCGCTGTCATCGAGGGGGCGGAGGCCTTCGGCCGCGCCTTCCCGATGATGATGACCGCGGCTGGCACCATTCCGGCCGCCAAGGTGTTCGTGATGGGCGTCGGCGTCGCCGGCCTGCAGGCGATCGCGACCGCGCGACGGCTCGGCGCCGTCGTCACCGCCACCGACGTGCGTCCCGCCACCAAGGAGCAGGTCGAAAGCCTCGGCGCCAAATTCCTCGCGGTCGAGGACGAAGAGTTCAAGAACGCCCAGACCGCCGGTGGCTACGCCAAGGAAATGTCGAAAGAATATCAGGCCAAGCAGGCCGCGCTCACCGCCGAGCATGTCAAGAAACAGGACATCGTCATCACTACCGCGCTGATCCCGGGCCGCCCGGCGCCAAAACTCATCAGCGCCGAGATGGTGAAGTCGATGAAGCCCGGTTCGGTGCTGGTCGATCTCGCGGTCGAGCGTGGCGGCAACGTCGAGGGCGCCAAGGCCGGCGAAGTCGCCGACGTCGATGGCGTCAAGATCGTCGGCTACACCAATGTCGCGGGCCGGGTGGCGGCGTCGGCCTCGAGCCTCTATGCGCGAAATTTGTACAACTTCATCGAAACGCTGGTCGACAAGGCCAGCAAGGCACTCGCGGTGAACTGGGACGACGAACTGGTCAAAGCCACGGCATTGACCAAAGACGGCGCCGTCATTCATCCGAATTTTCAGCCGAAAGCTTAAGGAGAGCCGCCATGGATCATATCGCGCAGGCCGTCGATCCCTTCGTGTTCCGGCTTTCGATTTTCGTGCTCGCCGTGTTCGTCGGCTATTTCGTGGTGTGGTCGGTGACCCCCGCTCTGCATACGCCGCTGATGTCGGTGACCAACGCGATTTCCTCGGTGATCGTGGTCGGCGCGCTGCTCGCGGTCGGCGTTCCCATGATCTCGAGCGGCAGCGGCTGGGCGCGGGGCTTCGGTTTCGTCGCGCTGGTCTTTGCCTGTGTGAATATCTTCGGCGGCTTCCTTGTCACCCAGCGTATGCTGGCGATGTACAAGAAGAAGGCCAAGTGAGCGGCGTGCACCTCGGGGTGACGATGACAAAGGGGACCTGAGATGAACGCCAATCTGGCTGCAGTACTGTATCTCGTGGCGGGTGTGCTGTTCATCCTGTCACTGCGGGGACTGTCCAGTCCCGCCACGTCCCGCCAGGGCAATTTCTTCGGCATGATCGGCATGGCGATCGCGATCGCCACCACGATCGCAAGCCATCCGCCGGCGGACGGCCTCGCCTGGGTGCTGGTGATCCTGGGCGTCGCCATCGGCGGCGGCATCGGCGCGGTGATCGCGCGCCGGGTGCCGATGACATCGATGCCGGAACTGGTCGCTGCGTTCCATTCGCTGGTCGGCATGGCCGCGGTGCTGGTCGCCGCCGGTGCGTTCTATGCGCCGGAAGCCTTCGATATCGGCAAGCCCGGCCAGATTCACGCCGCCAGCCTGATCGAAATGTCGCTCGGCGTCGCCATCGGCGCGCTGACCTTCACCGGCTCGGTGATCGCGTTCCTGAAACTGTCGGGCCGCATGAGCGGCGCGCCGATCATCCTGCCGGCGCGCCACATCATCAACGTCGTGCTCGCGGTGGCGCTGGTATTCTTCGTCGTCGGCCTCGTGATGTCGGGCAGCGCGCTCGACTTCTGGCTCATCACCATCATCGCGCTGGTGCTCGGTGCGTTGCTGATCATCCCGATCGGCGGCGCCGACATGCCGGTCGTGATCTCGATGCTGAATTCCTATTCCGGCTGGGCCGCCGCCGGCATCGGCTTCACGCTCGGCAACTCGGCGCTGATCATCACCGGCGCGCTGGTCGGCTCGTCCGGCGCGATCCTGTCCTACATCATGTGCCACGCGATGAACCGTTCCTTCATCTCGGTCATTCTCGGCGGCTTCGGCGGCGAGACCGCGGCGGCCGGCGCGGGCGGCGGCGAAGTGCGCCCCGTGAAACTGGGCTCGGCCGACGATGCCGCCTTCATCATGAAGAACGCGCAGAAGGTCATCATCGTGCCCGGCTACGGCATGGCGGTGGCGCAGGCGCAGCATGCGCTGCGCGAAATGGCCGACCAGCTCAAGAAGGAAGGCGTCGAGGTCAAGTACGCCATCCATCCGGTCGCGGGCCGCATGCCCGGCCACATGAACGTGCTGCTGGCCGAAGCCAACGTGCCCTATGACGAGGTGTTCGAACTCGAGGACATCAACTCTGAATTCGCCCAGGCCGACGTCGCCTTCGTGATCGGCGCCAACGACGTCACCAACCCGGCGGCCGAGGACGACAAGACCTCGCCGATCTACGGCATGCCGGTGCTGCAGGTCTGGAAGGCCGGCACGGTGATGTTCATCAAGCGATCGCTGGCGTCAGGCTATGCCGGCATCGACAATCCGCTGTTCTACCGCGACAACACCATGATGCTGCTCGGCGACGCCAAGAAAATGACCGAGAACATCGTCAAGGGGATGTAAGCCGGTTACGGGAAATCATGACCGTCCTGAAATGGCTCCTGATCGTCGTTTCGGTCGGTTATCTCGGCGGCCTTGCCGTTCTGTTCCTGGCGCAGCGGTTCTTTCTGTTTCCGGTTCCGCAAACCGAGCGCACGGCGCCGGCCGCTGCCGGCTTTGCGGCCGTCGAGGAGCATCTGCTGACCACGGAGGATGGCGAGAAGGTGATCGTCTGGCACCTTGCGGCCAGGCCGGGACACCCCGTCATTCTTTATTTTCACGGCAATGGCGATTTCCTCGCCGGTTTCTTCGGCCGCTTTCGCGAATTGATTGCTGACGGCACCGGCGTCGTGGCGCTGTCCTATCGCGGCTATGCCGGATCGAGCGGACACCCGAGCGAGCAGGGCCTGCTGCGGGATGCCGCGGCGGCCTATGCTTTCACTTCGGCGCGATACAGCGCGGACAAGATCATGGTCTGGGGCTTTTCGCTCGGCAGCGGCGTGGCGGTGGCGCTGGCGGCGGAACAGCCGGTCGGCCGGGTGATCCTGGAAGCTCCCTACGCATCGATTGCCGAGGTTGCCGCGTCGGCATTTCCGATCTTCCCGGTCCGCCTCGTGATGCGGGATCCGTTTCACTCCGACCAGCGCATTGCCAGGGTGAAAGCTCCGCTGCTGTTCATGCACGGCGTCCGCGATGGAACGATTCCGGTTGTCTTTGGCGAGCGTCTGTTCGCGCTGGCGCCAGAACCAAAACAGTTCGTCCGGTTCCCCGAAGGCGGCCATAACGATCTCGACGCCTATGGTGCGACGGCAATGGTGCGGCAATTCATCGGCGCCGCGAACGGGCGATAGATGCTAGGGTCGGTAGATCAGCGGTATCGCAGGTTCCATAGGATGACGGTATGAGCGCGCACGGCCCGATGCCGCGATCGGCGTGGATTTTTCCGGCGCTGGCGATCCTGCTTTTCGCAGGCGCCACCGCGCTGGGATTTACGTTTACGCCTTCGGCCGCCGGGCTGGTTTTCGCGGTCGTCCTCCTGGTCATCCTGTTCGGCACGGTGTTCGCGGCCGTGCATCATGCGGAAATGATCGCCGAGCGGATCGGCGAGCCCTATGGCACGCTGCTGCTGACGCTGGCGGTCACCATCATCGAGGTCGCGCTGATCGCCACCATCATGCTCGGCGAGAAGGAAGTTCCAACGCTGGCGCGCGATACCGTGTTTGCGGTGGTGATGATCGTCTGCAACGGACTGGTCGGCATCTGCATCTTCATCGGCGGGCTGCGTTACCGCGAGCAGGATTTTCAAGTCACGGGTTCCAACCTGTATCTCAGCGTGCTGTTCGTGATGGCAACCATCACGCTGATCATGCCCAATTACACGCTGACCACCTCGGGACCGATCTATTCGGCCGGCCAGCTCGGTTTTGTCAGTATCGTCACCCTCATTCTCTACGGTGTGTTCCTCTATACCCAGACCATCCGGCATCGCGATTACTTCGTCAGCGCAGCTGCCGAAGCCGCGGAGAGCGGGACACACGCTTCGAACCGGATGCTGGGCCTGAGCGTCGCGCTGCTTCTGGTCTCGCTGCTGGCGGTGGTGCTGCTGGCGAAGAAATTCTCGCTCGTGGTCGACGTCGTCAGCGCGCGGATCGGCGCGCCGCCGGCGTTTGCGGGTGTGCTGGTGGCGCTCTTGATCCTGCTGCCGGAAGGCGTCGCCGCGATCGGCGCGGCCCGCAAGAACGATCTGCAGAAGAGCATCAATCTCGCGCTCGGCTCGTCGCTGGCGACCATCGGGTTGACGGTGCCGACCGTTGCGGTGGCGGCCTGGGCGCTGGACAAGCAACTGGTGCTTGGGCTGAATGCGCAGGGCATGGTGCTCTTGCTGCTGACGTTCATCCTGAGCATGCTCACCTTCGGCACCGGCCGCACCAACATCCTGTTCGGTCTGGTGCACATGGTGGTGTTTGCCGTGTTCGTGTTCCTGGTGTTCGTACCGTGAGGCTGCTGGTTCTGGCGCTCACTGCCGCGTTGCTTGTCGTCTTCCCGCAAGCCGCCGGCGCGGCCACGCTCGATGGCGCGGCCATGACGTGGCCGTTTGCGCTGCCCTTCGCCGGCCTGCTGCTGTCGATCGCGCTCGGGCCGCTGTTGTTTCCGAAACTGTGGCACGCCCACTACGGCAAGATCGCCGCTGCCTGGTCTGCGGCGACGCTGGCGTCGATCGCGTGGTTCGCAGGCGGTCAGGTGATGTTCGCGACCCTCGCGCATGCGGTGCTGGGCGAATATCTGAGTTTTATCGTGCTGCTGTTCGCCCTCTTACACCGTCGCAGGCGGCATTCTCGTCAGCGGCGATATCAGGGGTACGCCCTGGAATAACGCGGCGATCCTCGCCCTCGGGACGGCGATGGCGAGCATCGTCGGCACCACGGGCGCGGCCATGATCCTGATCCGGCCGCTGATCCGCGCCAACGTTTCTCGCCGCCACAACGTTCACGTCATGGTTTTCTTCATCATTCTCGTCGCCAATGTCGGCGGCGCATTGAGCCCGTTGGGCGATCCGCCGCTCTTCATCGGCTTTCTCAACGGCGTTGATTTCTTCTGGACGACGAGGAATCTGTGGATCCAGACCGCCATCGTGACGGTGCTGCTGCTGGCGATCTTCATCGCGCTCGACCTTTGGCGCTTTCGAAGTGAGCCGATCGAGCGTCGCATCGAACCACCGCAGCCGCTTCGAGTTCGCGGGCTCGTCAACGTCGTGCTGATAGCCGCCATCATCGGCTGCATCCTGCTGTCGGCAAACTGGCGGCCGGGCCTCGCGCTGGATGTTATCGGCACCAGGCTGGAACTGCAGAATTTGGTGCGCGACGGGCTGCTGGTCGTGATCGCATTGCTGTCGTTATGGTGGACCCGGGACGAGCATCGCGAGGCGAATGGATTCAGTTGGGGGCCCATCAGGGAAGTGGCCAAGCTGTTCGCGGGCATCTTCATCGTCATTATTCCGATGCTGGCCGTGCTCGATGCCGGCCCGAAGGGCTTCTTCGCATGGCTGCTGTCGGCGGTGACGGAACGAGACGGGACGCCGCATGAGGTCGCCTATTTCTGGTACACCGGGCTGATGTCGGCGTTTCCTCGACAATGCGCCGACCTACCTGTTGTTCTTCAAGCTTGCCGGCGGCGACGCGCGCGAGTTGATGGGTGAGCTTTCGGGAACCCTGGCGGCGATCTCGATGGGCGCCGTCTATATGGGCGCGCTGACCTATATCGGGAACGCTCCGAACTTCATGGTCGCGGCGATCGCCGCCCAAAGCGGGATCAAGATGCCGAGCTTCTTCGGCTACCTGCTGCGAGCCGCCGCCATCCTGGTGCCGTTGTTCCTGCTGCTGACCTTTCTGCCGTTAGCCCCTGTTCTCAGGCTGCAGTGAGTGCGCTATGGATGTTTGAAAGCTTGTCCGCAGCGACCTGGAGAGACCGATAATGCTCAGCGCCCAATCAGACGTTCAGGTCGATACATCAGAAGTCCGGGTTACCGAGTGGCGGCTGCCGCCGGGCAGCGCCACCGGCCATCACACCCATGGGATGGACTATGTCATCGTGCCCGTAACCTCGGGCGAAATGACCATCGTGGCGCCCAACGGAGAGCGCTCCAAGGCGCAACTCGCGACAGGAAAATCCTATTTCCGCAAGGCCGGCGTCGAGCATGACGTGCTTAACGAGTCATCCAGCGAAATCGTGTTCCTGGAAGTCGAGCTGAAGCCCTGAGCCCGCCGCCGGGGGCCGCTTCACGATCGGCGGCCGGCTGACGCTGCTGTTAACGGATTGTCATGTCGGATCAGCCGATTGCCACCGATCTGTCGCAGTTGATCCCTCAATGCGCCTCAAAGTTCCCGCATCAGATCAGCTGCGGGGAGTGCCGGTATGCTGAAAAAGTATCTTGCGAAATTTGCGGTGGACATTTTGCCGTCGGTGGCTGCGACCGTCATCGGGGCCTACATCGTCAATCATTACATCGTCACCAAGCCCGCCCCGAGCGCCCCGGTCGCATCGGTGGTTTCGACCGTCGATCCGAAGGCCGCGCCCGAAGCTGCCAAAATCGACATCAAGGCTGATGCCAAGACAACTGACAGGACAACGGACAAGACCACCGACAAGTCAGCCGACACATCCGTCGAAATCGGCAACGCGCGCGGGCCGGGCGTAAAGGCCAAGGGGATCTCGGAACGGGCGATCCTCGAGAAGGCCGCCGCCGAAAAGGCCCAGGAGAAGCAGGAGAAGCAGGAGAAGTCCGGAGAGAACGTCGCCGACAAGCCGGCGGAGACCGCTTCCATTCCAGCCGAGACACGGCGGCACCAGCCGGCGCCGCGTGAAAAGACTGCCGCCAGGAGCGTTCCGGCGCCTGCGCCGCTGGTGGTATCGACGCCTGCCCAGGCTGCGCCGGCTGAGGCCGCCAGCGCACTGGAAGAGCGTCGCGACGCCAACGATCTTGCCCGCGCGGCGATCGATCGCCTGCGCGGTTCCAACGATGGTTCGCCGCGACCGCAGGAAGCCGCCCGCACCCAGGACGCGGCCCGTGTCCCGGAGGCTGCTCGCATCCCGGATGCTCCCCGTGTCGTGTTGGCGCCAGCGGTCCGGCCGCTGCCGCCGCCGATCATGGTCTCGACGCCCATCCACGAGTCCATCGATTCGACGACGGGATATCAGGAGATGAAGCCGCCTTATGCCGCGGCGTCCCGGAACGACGGTCCCCGCCGCCCGACGCCGCCAGCCGACATCCCGTCGCCCCCGCTCGACCTGCGGGCCGAGGCGTCGGAACCGGTAGGGCGGGCCGAGGGCTCGGGGCCGTTAGCGCGGGCCCGCAGCACGGCCGAAGACGTGCTGTCGGCGGCCAAGTCGGTGTTTCATGTCGTATTGCCGAAATAGCCCAAGGCCCGTTGCGGCCGGCTAACCGCCGAGGCGCGCCAGGCCGCTGCGCGCGGCGTCGTCCCTGGGACGGATGGCGATGGCCCGGCCATAGGAGGCCTTGGCCTTGTCCTTGTCGCCGAGGCGTTCATAGGCCTGTCCCCGCGTCGTCCATGCCAGTGCGTTTTGCGGGTCGGCCTGCACCGCCTCGTCGAGATCGGTGGCGGCTTCCTTGAACTTGTCCATCGCGAGATAGCTGATGGCGCGCGCCAGCAGCGGCTCCGCCCGCTGCGGCGTCAGGCCATTGGCGGAGGTGAAGTCGTCGACCGCGAGTTGATGCTGTCGTTCGCGCTGATAGAGCAGGCCACGGTTGTACAGCGCCTCGGCATGGTGCGGATCGATGGTGATCGCCTTGTCGAACTCGGCCAGCGCCTCCTCGGTTTTTCCGGACTTTGCCAGCGCCTGGGCGCGCGTGGCGTGACCGTGCGCATCGCCCGCGACGGCCGGCGCCGTTGGCGCCACCTTCGGGGCGGCCTCCTTCTCGGGCGCTGACGACCATGATCCGAGGTCAAAAGAGCAGCCGCCGAGCCCGAGCGCGAGCAATACGACCGGGGCCGACATGCGTGCGCCGAGACGCCAGAGTCCGGGAAATGGGGAGAGTACCGGAAAGACCATTGTTGCAAATATCCGCGCGGCCAACGCAGTATTGGTAGCCCGGCGAAGCGCAAAATGCATGGCTAAAACAAAAACGCGGGCCCAAAGGCCCGCGTTTTCGGCTCAAAATCTGTGCGACGAGTCAGCGCGGTCCGCGCGGACCGGCACCCGGGCCGCCTCGGCCGCCGGCACCACCGCGTTCTGCGCCGGGACCGGCGCCGAACACCGGCTTCGGCTTCATCGGCAGCAGGCCCTCGCGCTGCAGCTTCTTGCGGGCGAGCTTGCGCGCGCGGCGCACGGCTTCGGCCTTTTCACGGGCCTTCTTCTCGGAGGGCTTTTCGTAATGGCCGCGGAGCTTCATCTCGCGGAAAATACCCTCGCGCTGCATCTTCTTCTTCAGCGCCTTGAGGGCTTGATCGACATTGTTATCGCGAACGAGAACCTGCACGCGGCATCCTCTTTCAATTGATCGGATTTGAATTCTGGTAAAGCGAGGGGCTGGCGAAAGGCCAAGCCCTTAGCCCTGAGGGCGCGGATGTACCAGACAAAGCCGGCGATGTCCACCTGCGGGGAAGGGGATTAATGCCGAAAATGGCCCGAATCACTCGAGATAATGCGCTCAAAACTTGGTTCCCAGCCTTCAGTGCCCCTTAGCGCGCCTTACCCAGGTTTTCGCCCAACAGGAGGAAGAAGGTCATGAATGCAAAGAAATATGCCGCCGAGGCGATCGGGACGTTCTGGCTGACTTTCGCAGGCTGCGGCAGCGCGGTGATCGCCGCGACGTTTCCGCAGGTCGGCATCGGTCTGGTCGGCGTATCGCTGGCGTTCGGGCTGAGCGTCGTGACCATGGCCTATGCCATCGGCCACATATCCGGCTGCCATCTCAATCCCGCTGTCACCGTGGGCCTCGCTGCCGGCGGCCGTTTTCCGGCCGGACAGGTCTTGCCCTATGTGATCGCGCAGGTGGTCGGCGCGGTTGCCGCCGCGGCGCTGCTGTATGTGATCGCGAGCGGCGCCGCCGGTTTCGACGTCAGCAAGGGTTTTGCCGCGAACGGTTATGGTGCGCATTCGCCGGGCCAATACAGCCTGGTCGCGTGCTTCATCATGGAGGTGGTGATGACGATGATGTTTCTGTTCATCATCATGGGCGCCACCCATGGCAAGGCGCCCGCGGGCTTCGCGCCGCTGGCCATTGGCCTCGCGCTGGTGATGATCCATCTGGTCAGCATTCCCGTCACCAATACGTCGGTCAATCCGGCGCGCAGCACCGGGCCGGCACTGTTCGTCGGCGGCTGGGCAATGGCGCAGCTCTGGCTGTTCTGGCTGGCGCCCCTGATCGGCGGCGTGCTGGGCGGCGTGATCTATCGCTGGCTCAGCGACGAGCCGGCCGGCGTCGTCGAGGGCCGCAAGCCGGCGTAGTTCGGCAGGCGGCTATTTTTCGCGCGGAAACACCTGCGTGACGTGGCCCATCTTGCGGCCCGGCCGCGCCGGGCCCTTGCCGTAGAGATGCACGGTGGCGCCGGGCACGGTCAGCCACTGCTCGTAGTCGTTGATGTCGTCGCCGATCAGATTGGTCATGGTGACCGGGCCGTGACGGACCGGCTTGCCGAGCGGCCAGCCGGCAATGGCGCGGATATGCTGCTCGAACTGCGAGATCGACGCGCCGTCGAGCGTCCAGTGCCCGGAATTGTGGACCCGTGGCGCAATCTCGTTGACCAGCACCGTGGGACCGCCTTCTCCCTGCACCACGAACATCTCGACCGCGAGCACGCCGACATAATCCAGCGCGCTGGCGATGGTCTCGGCGATGCCGCGCGCCTTTGCCGCCAGCGCTTCCGGGATATCGGCCGGCGCCCGCGAGATCTTCAGGATGTGGTCGCGATGTTCGTTCTCGGTGACGTCGAAGCATTCGACATGGCCGTCGGCGGAACGGGCGGCGATCACCGAGATCTCACGCTCGAACGGAATGAACGCCTCGAGGATCGCGGACCGAGTGGCAAGGTCCTCCCAGACCTGGGCGATATCGTCGCCTTCGCGGATGATCGCCTGGCCCTTGCCGTCATAGCCGAAGCGGCGGGTCTTTATCACCGCGGGCAAGCCGATGCGCGCGATCGCCGTGCGCAGGGTTTCGACGGAAGACACGTCGGCGTAGTCGGCAATCCCGATACCCAGCTTTCTGACAAAATCCTTCTCGACCAGACGGTCCTGCGTGGTCTCCAGGATTTTCTGCGTGGGCAATACCGGCCGCCGGGCCGCCAGCACCATCGCGGTGGCGGCCGGCACGTTCTCGAATTCGTAGGTGATGACGTCGACGTCGTTGGCGAACAGCTCCAGCGCCTCGACATCGGCATATTCCGCGCAGGTGGCGTTCAGCACCACGTCGAAGGCCGGCGAATCCGGGTCGGGCGAAAACACCTGGCAGCGCAGCCCAAGGCGCGCCGCCGCCATCGCCAGCATCCGGCCCAATTGTCCGCCGCCGAGAATTCCGATGGTGTCGCCGGGCTTCAGCTTCACCCGTTGGGAGGCCGTCACGCAGAACCCTCCGGGCGCTCGGCTACCGCCTCGGACTGCGCCTTGCGCCAGGCGGCCAGTCTGGCCGACAGGTCAGGGTCGTTCAGCGCCAGCACGCTGGCGGCAAGCAGGGCGGCATTGATGGCGCCGGGCTTGCCGATCGCCAGCGTCCCGACCGGAACGCCCGCCGGCATCTGGACGATGGAATAGAGCGAATCGACCCCGGACAACGCCTTGGATTCGACGGGAACGCCGAACACCGGAAGTTCCGTCAGCGACGCGGCCATGCCCGGCAAGTGGGCCGCACCGCCGGCGCCGGCGATAATGATCTTGAATCCGGCCGCCTTGGCGCCCTTGGCAAAGGCGAACAGCCGGTCCGGCGTGCGGTGCGCCGAGACGATGCGCTTTTCGCAGGGTATCCCGAGCGCGGCCAGGGTGTCGGCGGCATGGCGCATGGTGTCCCAGTCCGACTGGCTTCCCATGATAATGGCGACGGGGGCGGTCATAAGGTCAATTCTTTTCGGGAATCCAAAAACATAGGCCGGATTATAGGGGCGGCCCCAAGGTTTGGCTAATGGGTCTGGCCAAGGTCTGGCCATGTCATGGCAAGGGGTCTGGAATGGACTATCCTGTCTTGGTGAATTCCGGCAAGCCTTGATCAGGGATGCCCCATGAAAAAGAAAACCAGGCCAACCGCTCCAGTTCCAGTGAAACGCCGCAAAACCGCTGCGGCGGCGCGCAAGGCCGCGCCCAAGGCGTCGCCCAAGCGCGCCAGGCCTGCGAAGACGCTGGCGGCCGCGCCGCCGGATGACGCCAAGCGGGTCGTTCGCCGGCTCAGGGCCGAGCTGGCCAAGGCGCAGGCGCGGATCGAGGAACTGCAGGCTTCCGCGGATATCGACTTCCTGCTGGATATTCCCAACCGGCGTGGCTTCGAGCGCGAGCTCCATCGCTCGATCGCCTATATCAAGCGCTATGATGCCAGCGGCGCGCTGATCGTGCTCGACGTCGATCGCCTGAAGCCGATCAACGACGCCTTCGGGCATGCCGCGGGCGATCAGGTGTTGAAGGCCGTCGTGGCGGCGCTCTCGCGCCATGTGCGCTCGTCCGACGTGGTCGGGCGGCTCGGCGGCGATGAGTTCGCGCTGCTGTTGTGGAACCTGAGCGAAACCGACGCCAAGGCCAAGGCGGCGGCGCTGGAGCAAGCCATCGACCAGCTGACATTCACCTTTCGCGGCCGCAGCGTGACCGCAGGCGCTTCCGCCGGCGTCGCGATCCTCGGCCCTCATGCCGAGGCCGGCCGCGCGCTGGAAGCGGCCGACAGCGCGATGTATGTGCGCAAGGCGCAACGGCGGCATGAGAAGTAAGGCCGTCTTCCGGCAGGCTGACGCCGCCGCTGGACGGGGCCTGAGGGTTTCTAGAAGCTGGGCTATCTGTCCAACCGCCGAGCAGGATCATGGCCATCAAACCCAGCCCCTTCACGCTTCGTATCCCGGACGCCGATATCGCCGACCTCCGTGACCGTCTTTCCCGCACCCGCTTCCCCGACCAGGCGCCCGGCGACGCATGGGCCTATGGCACCGATGTCGCGTATCTCCGGCAGCTCACCGAATACTGGCGCGACACGTTCGACTGGCGGGCCGAGGAAGCCGCGCTGAACGCCTTTCCGCAATTCCGCGTCCCGCTCGACGGCATCGATCTCCACTATTTGCATGTACCCGGCGTCGGCCCGGACCCGATGCCGCTGCTCCTGCTGCACGGCTGGCCGGGCTCGGTATTCGAGTTTCTCGACATCATCCCGCGGCTCACCGATCCGGCACGCTTCGGTGGCGATGCGCGCGACGCCTTCACCGTGGTGGCGCCCTCGTTGCCCGGATACGGCCTGTCGTTTCAACCCGGCCAGAAGCGGTTCGGCGTTCCCGAAATGGCGGATTGCGTCGCCGCCCTCATGCGCGATGCGCTCGGATATGCCCGCTTCGGCGCGCAGGGTGGCGACTGGGGTGCGGCGGTCACCAGCCGGCTCGGCTATGCCTATGCCGACCGGATGATCGGCATCCACGTCAACCTGATGATGGCCGCGGGCCGCGATCCCTCCGCCTTTCCCAATCCGAACGAGGAGGAACAGCGTTACCTCAGCGAACTTGCACAATGGATGCGCGAAGAGACCGGTTATCAGTCGATTCAGGGCACCCGTCCGCAGACGCTTGCGTTCGGTCTCACGGATTCGCCCGCCGGGCTCGCGGCGTGGATCGTGGAGAAATTCCGCGCCTGGTCCGATTGCGATGGCGATGTCGAGCGCGCGATCGGCCGCGACCGAATGCTCGCCGACATCGCGCTTTACTGGTTCACCGGCGCGATCGGCTCGTCGTTCTGGCCCTATTACGCCCGCCTGCACGGCTCGCCGATCTTTCCCGCCGGCGCAACGATTTCGGTACCCACCGGCTATGCGGAATTCCCGCGCGAAATCGTCAGGCCGCCGCGCTCGGCCGCGGCGCGCGTGTTCACCGATATCCGACGCTGGAGCATCATGCCGAGGGGCGGACATTTCGCCGCGCTGGAACAGCCGGAGTTGCTCGCCGATGAGGTGCGCGCCTTCTTCCGGGATCTGCGATGACGCCAGGGAGGTGTTGAGAGGATCTTGAGGGGGCTTTTCACAGCCCGCTCAGATCATCCGGCACGCTGCCGAATTTTCGCAGCAGCTGCGCGTCGCTGAATTCGCCGATCAGGGGATCGCCGGTGCGGCTGAACGCGACCGCGCCGATCGAGCCCGCGGCCCTCGACAACACCTCCGCGCGCCGCAGCGCGCCGGACGAACTCTGGCATTCCTCCGCCGCACCCGCGACCGGCGAACCGGTGTCGTCCTGCAGGAATGGCATTGCGACGTAATAGGTGACATCGGCCATGGTGTTGCTCCAGGTTTGTCCGCTCGGTCAGGCGGCGTCGCTGTTGGAGGCCGGCGCGCAGCCGCATGAAACCGCCGCCTGCAGTTCCTGCAATTCGGTTTCCAGATATTCGTTGGCCATGATCAGCGCCTTGATCGTGCTGCGCAGGTTTCCGTCGCACATCGCGATCGCCTGGTCGCAGGCCTGTTCGTAATGATCGATGTCGGGCAGTGAAGCGGCTTCGGACATGGCGTGGCTCCCGGAAATGGTGAGGGGCAGTGGTCGAATGTTCCTATTTTGTTCCAATGGAGTCAACAGACCAGACGGCGCCGGTTGCCGATTTCCACCGCGAACCGCGGAGCGCCGCATGGGCGTCGTCGCAACGGCAGAAAAAGGGTGGGGCGGGAACGAAAACAATATCCGGCGCTTAATGCGTATTCGCGGGGGAGTGGAAGCATGGGTCTTGTCGAGTCGAAGAGGCCCGTGGTGCTGATCGTCGAGGACGAGTTTCTGTTGCGAATGGAGGCGGCCGACATGGTCAAGGCCGCCGGGTTCGAGGCGGTCGAAGCCGCCAATGCCGACCAGGCAATTGAAATTCTCGAAGCCCGCCGGGACATCACGGTCGTGTTTACCGATATCCAGATGCCGGGCTCGATGGACGGCCTGAAACTGGCCCGGGCGGTCCGGGGCCGCTGGCCGCCGATCAAGATTGTCGCCACCTCCGGCCGGCTCCATGTCGGGGAAACCGATCTGCCGGATGGCGGCCGGTTCCTGCCCAAGCCATACAGTCCGACCCAGATCAATGGTCTGCTGCGGGAGTTGATTTGCGACAGCTGAACTTGATCAGGCGATGATGTCAGGCGTGATCTGGTCTTCGATGAACGCGATGCGGTCGCGCAGTTGTAGCTTGCGCTTCTTCAGGCGCTGCAGTCGCAACAAATCCGGGGCGGGCGACTGATGCAACGCATCGATCGCCGCGTCGAGGTCGCGGTGTTCTTGCTGTAGCCGTGCGAGCTCGGATTCGAGTTCGCGCTCATCTTCGTCGGTCATGATGTACGTTAGCTGAAAAACGCGATGAGGTCGCGAAGGGTTGTGGAAGCCGCCTCAGGGAATATCGGCCCTGTCGGCCCCGTGCGCAAGCGGGGCGGTTCCCTACTCACGATTGGTTACACATAGCACCGAAATATGAGCAACCGATTTTTGATTTCCATCGACAGATTCGCCGGCTCGTGTACACTTTGTTATCCGGATCGAATCTGAGGTTTCATTCCACCGAGGAGGTTTCGTATGGCAATTCAGGCGCATCTCGTTGAACTAGAACGGAAACACAAAGTTCTTGAAAACGAATTGCATGAAGCTCTCGTCCATCTTTCAACGGACGACCTGCGAATTGTCGAACTGAAGCGCCGGAAATTGATGGTCAAGGACGAGATCGAGCGGTTGAGGCATACCGCAGGCGAGACGCTGCACTAGCGCCGTACCGCCCACTTTCCAGCCACCCCTGCTATCATCCCGGGATGAGCGTCATTGCGCTCACCTCTAAGTTGCTCTCGCGCAACTTCGGCCGGGATTGTCTGCGATTGCTACATGTCGGCGAGTTCGCCGACATGGTCGGCGATTGCCAGCGATGATGTCAGCCCCGGCGACTCAATCCCGAACAGATTGATCAGTCCGGCGACGCCATGCTCCCGTGGCCCCTGAATCAGGAAATCCTGCACAGCCACCGCCGGCGGCACGATCTTCGGCCGAATTCCGGAATAACTCGGCATCAGCGCGCCGTCCGGCAGCGTCGGCCAGTAGCGCCGGATAGCCGGATAGAATCGTTCCGCCCGCGCCGGATCGACCGCGTAGTCGATGGCATCGATCCATTCCACATCAGGGCCGAACCGGGCCTGTCCCGCCATGTCGAGGGTGAGATGGACGCCGAGCCCGCCGGGTTCGGGCACCGGGTAGATCAGCCGTGAGAACGGCGCCCGCGCGCTGCAGCTGAAATAGTTTCCCTTGGCGAGATAGGCCGGCGGGATCAGTTCGATCGGCATGCCATCGATGCTGCGCGCGATAGCCGACGCGGCGAGCCCCGCGGCGTTGATCACAAGCCGGCACGTCAGCGTGGTCGGCGCCTCGCCGCCGGCGTCGAGTTCGATCTCCCCCGCGCTTGCCCTGGCGCGCAGCAGCGGGGTGTGGAAGGCGAAGGCCGCGCCGCTTGCCTCGGCATCGCCGCGCAGCGCCAGCATGAAGGCGTGGCTGTCGACGATGCCGGTGGAGGGCGAGAGCAGTGCAGCGTCGCAGTTCAAGGCCGGCTCCAGTTGCCGCGCGGCCTCGCCCGAGAGCGCCTGCAGATCGAGCACGCCATTGGCTTCGGCATGCGCCCGGATCGATTGCAGCTTTTCGGTTTCCTTAGGGCTGGTGGCGACGATCAGCTTGCCGCAATTGCGGTGCGGAATGCCGTGCTCCCGGCAGTATTCATAGAGCGCCTGCTTGCCGCTGACGCACATCCGCGCCATCAGGCTGCCGGCTTTGTAATAGATGCCGGCGTGGATCACCTCGCTGTTGCGAGAGGATGTGACGGTGCCGATGCCCTCGGCCGCCTCCAGCACGACCACTTCGCGTCCCGCCCGTGCGAGCCGGCGTGCGATCGCAAGACCGATCACCCCCGCACCGATAACGACGCACTCTACCTTGTCCATTCGAGGGTTCTGATCCGTGGGATTGTCTGGCCATTCGACCTAGGGTGCGCCGTTGTGGAATACCGCGCGTCCCGGATCAACCGGACTCACGCATGATCGCCAGCTTTCGGGGGCGATGTTCACAGGAAGCCGTTGAATTCGTTCCGGAACGCTTTCCGAACGGCCTCTTGTTAGGGAAGCGTTAATCATGTCAGGGCAATTGCCGTAATTTGAGACACATTTTTGGGTTGCAAGGGTACGCGTTTACCTGATCCAAACCCGTCAAGCCAGACACTCCGGCCACAAATCCGCGGGTGACTGATGGCTGACAAGAATTGGCAGGCTGGCGGCAAGATCTTGATTCCCGCGCAGGCCGTCGTCTGCGTGGTCGCCACCGTTACGCCGTTCGGCGCCGCCTCGGCCGCATCCGGTAACTTTTCGCCGCGGGATTATTTCGGCTCGGCCGACCCCGGCATGATCTGGCAAATGCTGATCGGCGGCATCGTCATCGCGTCGTTTCTCGCCGCGGTCGCGCTGTGGGTGCACTCGGCGTTGCGCAAGGTCAAGCGCGCGCAGTTGCGCAGAAACGTCTTCATCAGTTCCGCCCTGAACAACCTCAGCCATGGCGTCGTGATGACGGATGCGCAGAAGCGGATCGTGTTCTGCAATAATCGCTATCTCGAGATCTACGGTCTGGCCCGTTCGGATCTTCGAAAGAACATGACCGGGCCGGAACTGCTGGAGCTGCGCCGCCAGCGCGGCGTCCTCAACATCAGCGTCGAGGAATTCTACCGCCTCGTCGAAAGCCCGGAAGGCTTCGTCACCGAACTGCCCGGTGGGCGGTCGGTGCTGGTCAAGCATTTCGGCCTGCCAAACGGCGGTTCGGTTGCCACCCACGAGGATTGCACCGAGCAGCGCAAGCTGTCGCGGCAACTGGCGTCGACCAAACAATTCCTGGAATCGGTGCTCGACAATGTGCCGGTTTGCGTCGCCGCCAAGAGTATCGACGACGGCCGCTACATCTTCGCCAATCGCGCATTCGAACGATTCTCGCGCTTTTCCCGCGACAACATCGTCGGCAAGCGCGCCGACGAGATCTTTCGCCCCGAGACGACGGCAAGCATCGAGGCGGCGGATCAGGCCGCGCTCAACTCGCCCGATGGCCAGTTCCGCAACGAGTTCGTGGTCGAGCGCGGCGCGCAGAAGCGCGTCCTCTCGAGTGTCCGGGTGGTCGCCCGCGACGAGCGGAACCGGCCGGAATTCCTGATCGCCCTGTTCGACGATGTCACCGATCGCCGGTCGCTGTCCAAGGAACTCGAGAACACCAAGAAATTCCTCGAGCTGGTGGTCGACAACATTCCGGTGTCGCTGATCGTCGAGCGCGTCAGCGACGGGCGATATCTGCTGGCCAATCGCAGCGCCGAAACCATCCTCAACCGCCGGCGCGAGGACGCCACCGGCCTCACGGCCGCGGATATCTTCAACCCGCGCGAAGCCAAGCTGATCATCGCCCGCGATGAAGCCGCGATCAAGAAGCGCGGCCTGCTCACCGAGGAACACCCGATCTCCACCAAGGACGGGCTGCGGCTGTTCCTGACGCGCCGCATGACGGTGCTCGACGATGCCGGCGAGCCGCAATACCTGATCAAGACCCATGAGGATGTCACCGACCGTCGCCAGACCGAGTCGCGGATGGCGCACATGGCGTATCATGACGGCCTGACGGACCTGCCGAACCGCGCCGCCTTCCTGCAGGCGCTGGCGCAGATGATCGAGGCCTGCGGAGGCACCGACGAGGAATTCGCGGTGCTGTCGGTCGACCTCGACGGCCTGAAGGAAATCAACGACGTGTTCGGCCATGCGGTCGGCGACAAGCTGCTGATCGAAGTGGCGCACCGGATCCAGCACTCGGCGCGCGGCGGGGTCGTGGCCCGGCTCTCGGGCGACGAGTTCGGAATGATCATCGACGGCAAGCAGCCGGTGGCAGGCGTGTTGCTGGCCGAGCAATTGGCCGAGGCGCTTTCTAGCGAATTCCTGATCGACGGCAAATCGGTCCGCACCGGCTGCACCACGGGCATCTCGGTATTTCCGCACAACGGCTCCGACGCAGCCTCCCTGCTGGCCAATGCCGGCGCGGCGCTGTTCCGCGCCAAGGCGAAATCGCGCGGCTCGATCAGCATCTATGAACCCGAGATGGATCAGCAGATCCGGGATCGCCGGGTGCTGCACCAGGATCTCTCGCTGGCGATCAGGAACGGCGAACTCTCGCTGCATTATCAGCCGCAGGCGATGGCGCATCCGACCGTTGCCGGCAGCAAGATCATCGGTTTCGAGGCGCTGGCGCGGTGGATGCATCCGGTGCGCGGTTTCGTTCCGCCTGGTGATTTCATTCCGCTCGCCGAAGAGAGCGGCCTGATCGTCGAGATGGGCGAATGGATTCTGCGCGAAGCGTGCCGCGAGGCTGCCTCCTGGCCGCTGCCGCTGCAGATCGCCGTCAACCTGTCGCCGGCGCAGTTCATGCACGGCGACGTGGTCGGACTCGTGCACTCGATCCTGCTCGAAACCGGTCTGGCGCCGGGCCGGCTTGAACTGGAAATCACCGAAGGCGTGCTGATCGAGGATTTCGATCGCGGCCTGGCGTTGCTGCGGCGGCTGAAGGCGCTCGGCGTGCGCATCTCGATGGACGATTTCGGCAGCGGTTATTCCTCGCTGAGCTATCTGCAGGCGTTTCCGTTCGACAAGATCAAGATCGACCGCGCCTTCGTCATCAATCTCGGCCGCAACCCGCAGTCGGCGTCGATCGTGCGCGCCGTCATCGGCCTCGGCCACGGCCTCGAAATGTCGATCGTGGCCGAGGGCGTGGAAACCCAGGAACAGCTCGTCTTCCTCGCGGATGCGGGCTGCGACGCGGTACAGGGCTATTTTCTCGGCAAGCCGCTGCCGATCGGGCAATACGCCGCGCTGGTCGGCCACAACCCCAGTGATACGATGGAGCCCGCGCGCAAGACCGGCTAAGGCTTGCGCATGGCAGATTACGATCTGGCTATCATCGGCGGGGGCCTCAACGGCGTCAGCATCGCGCGCGACGCCGCCGGACGCGGCCTGCGCGTGATCCTGCTGGAGCAGGGCGATCTCGGCGCCGGCGCGTCGCAGGCCTCGCCCCGGCTGATCCACGGCGATCTCCAGGTGCTGGAGCGCCGGGGGTTGTTTCGCGTCCGCGCGGCGCTGAGGGAGCGCGACACCTGGCTGCGCACCGCGCCGCATCTGGTGCGTCCGATGCGTTTTGTCATTCCCGCCCATTCCGACGAGCGTCAGCCCTGGGTACTTAGGTCGTGGCTGTTGCTGTATGATCGCCTCGCCGCGCGCCCACGGCTGCCGGCGTCGGCCACCATCGATATCACCCACCATCCGGTCGGCAACGCGCTGAAGCGGCCGATCGGCCTTGCCTTCGAATATTCCGACTGCGTGGTCGACGATTCCCGGCTGGTGGTTCTCACTGCGGTCGATGCCGCCGAGCGCGGCGCCGACATCCGCACCGGCGCGCGCTGCGTCCGCGCCGACCGGCTCGACAGCTGGCGGCTGGTGGTGATCGATCGCGGCCACCGCCGGGTGGTCACGGCCCGCGCGCTGGTCAACGCGTCGGGCGCCTGGACCGCGTCGGTCGCGGAAACCGTGTTGCGCATGAAGCCGCCCGAATTCGGCGCGGTCCAGATCAGCCAGATCGTGGTCAGGCGCCTGTTCGATACCGACAACGTCTATGTATTCCAGAACAGCGACCGGCGGCTGATTTTCGCCAGCCCCTACGAGCGCGATTTCACGCTGATCGGGACCGTCGGGCACGCCTTCAAGGGCGATCCCGCCGCGGTGTCGATGACGTCAGGCGATGTCGGCTATCTCTGTGACGCGGCCAACCGCTATTTCCGCGACCGGATCGAGCTGGTCGACGTGATCAGGACGGTGTCCGGTGCCAATCTGGTGGCGGGTCCGGCGCGCGGGCGCGCCGCGCGGGATGGCGCGATGGCGTTCGACCGGACGCGCGGCAAGGCGCCATTGCTGACGATCTTCGGCGGCGACGTCACCACCGCGCGGCTGCGCGCGGAGCGGGCGGTCGCCCGGCTCACGCCGTTCTATCCGATGTCGCCGCGCTGGACCGCTCGCACGCCGCTGCCGGGCGGCGACTTTGCGTGGGAACGGTTCGAAACCGAGGTCGACGCGGCCGTCGCGCGCTGGCGGTTTCTCTCGGAGCCTCAGGCGCGGCGCCTGGTCGCCGCCTACGGCTCGCGCCTCGCGGCCATCCTGGGTGACGCCACGGAGCGCGCCGACCTCGGGCCGGCCTTCGGGCCGGAGCTGACGGGCGCGGAGGTGCGCCATCTCATGATCAGGGAATGGGCGCGCTTCCCCGATGACATTCTGTGGCGGCGCTCCAAACTCGGTTTGACCATGCCAGCAGCCGACCGCGACGCGCTGGCGGCGTTCATGGCCGCCAAGCCCTAGCTCGACTCGGTTACGTGGATCCCGGCATTCCGGAGGGATTGCGAGCAGCATGTCGGATGGCGTGGATGATGATCTCCTGGTCCGCCACTTCGTAGAAAACGTAGTAGGGATAGGGCGGCGTCGATAGACGACGAATTGTGGGATCCTCAGTGCGGAGGCCGCTATAAGGATGAGCCAGCAGCAGCTCGACGATCTCTTGCACGCGTTTTTGAACGCGGTTGGCTCCGCGTGGCGAATTGGCGGCAATATAGTCGAGGATGGAGTTGAGGTCGGCAAGCGCCGGAAGGGTGTAACGGAGTTTCACAGCCCGTGTTTGGCCCAGGTCGCGCGGACTTGTGCGTCGCTCGCAAATTCGCCGCGAGCCGCGGCGTCCTTCGAAACGGCGATCGCTGCCCGCTCATCTGCCGAAAGTGTGATGGGCTGTGTATCACTTTCGCCAGCGAGTTGAAGAATGACACGGGCAATGTCGTCCTGCGCGTCCGACGGCAGGCTGCGCGCGACCTCAAGGGCCTGATCCAATAGCTTCGTCATACGTCCAAGAGTACTCCTTTTGGCGTGCCAGATGGAAGGATATTTTCGTGAAGCTCGGCTGCGGCTCAGGACTGCGCCGCCGGCTGCGCTTCCCGCAGCCACGCCGCATCGCGCCCCGACGGCCGGCGGTGCAGCCGCCTGGAAATTATTTGCGCGGCCTTGTCGCCATGTCCGGCGCGCAGGCATGCCACGATGAAGGTGTCTTCCCACAATTCGCGCTGGGCATGGCTGCCGCCGATCCGTACCAGTTCGGGCATCAGCGGTTCGAGGATGCGGACGGCGCGCCCGTGATCGCCTTCGGCGAAAGCCTGCACGCCGCGACAGAGGCCGATCGCGGCTGGACCCGGGGCGAGCTTGCCGCCGGCGGCGCGCGCTTCCATTTGCCCCAGCCTTGCTTGCAAGCCCTCGGGGTTCGTGGCTGAAGCCGCCAGGGCATAGTGCACGTCCGCGAAATGCGCGCCCGCCTGCGGGAAGAATCTTTCGCCATAGGCGGCGACTTCGCGCCAGTGCGGCTCCAGCCCCGACAGGCCGGCGAGCGACAGCCGCCACAGCAGCGACGCCGTATCGGTGAACACGTTCAGCGGCGGATAGGGCGAACCGGTCGGCCTGATCTGCCGCTGGTAGATATCAAGGGCGGCGGCGGGATCGCCGGCTTCAATGGCCGTCAGGGCGACGTGCCAGCACAGATGCCCGTGCAGGAAGCTGCCTTTTTCATGTGTCGTCAGCCAGGACGACAGGAACTCGCGGCCGGCCTCCGTCTCGCCCTGTTCGAACAGCGCATGGGAAAGCCCGTGCGCGGCGCTGGCGTTGGCGGGCCGCTGCGGCAAGGCCCGTTCGGTCAGGGTGCGGCCGATGCCGGGTTGGCCTGCTTCGGTATGCGACCAGCCGAGATAGGTGAGGAACCACCAGTCTTCGCCGTAATGGCTGGCGTGACGCTGGCAGATCGCGAGTTTTGCGGCGTCGTGGTCGGCGCGTCCGGAGAAGGCGTAGAGACCGAACGCGCCGAGTAGCAGCGACAGGATCAGGGCATCGCGCGGATATTCCTCGAGATGCTGTTCGGCGCCGGATAAGGCCGCCATCGGCTGCCCCTCGATGGTGGCGGCCATGATCTCGACATGCCGCCGCTCGCGCGGACTGGCTGCGGCCACAAGCAGCCTCGCCTGCGCCGCCCTGGCGCGCGCCTCGGCGATTTCCATGTTCATCTGGTGGATGCGCGCCCGCGCTACGTAGGGCAGTGCAAAACCGGGATCCTCTGCAATCGCGCGGTCGAAGGCGTCGCCGGCGCCGTTCCAGGCCGACAGCATGCAGTCGACGCCGTCGCGGTAGCATGCCGCGGCGCGGTCCGATTGCGTGGTCAGCGGCAAGTCATAATTGTCCCGGTTCATGTTTCGCTTCCGCTCGAAGGGGTGGATGGTCGTGCCGTCGCCGGTCATCTTACAGCAGGGTTGAGCCTTTGCCGATCCGCCGCTAGCGTGCAGGCACATTCCGCCGGCGGGGAACATGACTGACGAACCAGCGACATCCGAACCGCCATTGGAAGTGGTGGCGGAGCCGGCGAGGCCCGCGCCTCCGGCCGAGGCCGCCGACATTCCGCTGCTGCGCATCGAAGCCGTGGTGAAGCAATTCGGCGGTTTTCGCGCGGTGGACCGGCTGTCGCTCGATATCCGGGCGGGCGAATTTTTCGCGCTGCTCGGCCCGTCGGGCTGCGGCAAGACCACGCTGTTGCGGATGCTCGCCGGTTTCGAGACGCCGGACGAGGGCCGGATCTTGCTCGACGGCTGGGACATCGCGCCATTGCTGCCGCATGAGCGGCCGGTCAACATGATGTTCCAGAACTACGCGCTGTTTCCGCATCTTTCCGTGCGCGACAATATTGCGTTCGGGTTGAAGCGCGCCGGAATGGCCGCTTCCGAGATCGCCGAGCGCGTCGCCGAGATGGTCGCATTGGTAAAACTCGAGGGCCTCGAGAAGCGCAAGCCCGACCAGTTGTCCGGCGGCCAGAAGCAGCGCGTGGCGCTGGCGCGCGCGCTGGCGCGCCGTCCGCGGATCCTGCTGCTCGACGAGCCGCTGGCAGCACTCGACAAGAAGCTGCGCGAGAGCACGCAGGCCGAACTGATGGCGCTGCAGCGGCGCCTCGGCACCACCTTCATCATCGTCACCCACGACCAGGACGAGGCGATGACGATGGCTGATAGAATCGGCGTGATGGACAGGGGACGTCTCGAACAGGTGGCGACGCCGCGCCAGCTCTACGAAGCGCCGGCGTCGCGCTGGATCGCCGAGTTCGTCGGCGACATCAATCTGTTCGAGGGCGAGGTCGCCTCCCGCGAGGCCGGACGGCTGGTGATTGCGACACGGGAGGCGGGATCCATCGTGGTCGCCGCGCCGCTGCAGCCGATCACGAAGGACGTGGTCGCCGTCGCAATCCGCCCCGAAAAGGTCAAGCTTTCGCGCCGGGGTCCGGCTTCCGACGACGCCGACCATGCGCATGCCATCAACCGGCTGGAGGGCGTCGTCACCGATGTCGGCTATCTCGGCGGCACCACCACCTACCGAGTGCAGCTCGACTCCGGCGCGGTGCTGCGCTCGTCGATGGCCAATACCGCGCGGATCGATATCGACGCCTACAGCCCGACCCACCGCGTGGTGGCGTGGTTCACGCCCGACGACTGCCTGGTGCTGGAGCAATGAGCGCGCGGCGCATCTTCGCCGGTCCTGCGCGGCTTGCCGCGATCGCGCCGTATCTGTGGATGGCATTGTTTTTCCTGGTGCCGTTCGGCTTCGTGCTGAAGATCAGCCTGTCGCAGACCGCGGTGGCGCAGCCGCCCTATCTGCCGGTGTTCGACTTCACGCAAGGCCTTGCGGCGATCAAGGCAGCCTTCGCCGCGCTGTCGCTGGACAATTACAGACTGCTGGTCTCCGACAATCTCTATGTGCTGTCCTATCTGCGCAGCCTGGTCGTCGCCGCGGTCTCGACCGCGATCCTGCTTTTGATCGGCTATCCCATCGCCTACGGCATGGCGCGGCTGCCGCAGCGCTGGCAGGGCATCGCGATGATGCTGGTGATCGTGCCGTTCTGGACCTCGTTCCTGATCCGGATCTATGCCTGGATCAACATCCTGCAGCATGACGGCCTGCTCAACCAGATCCTGCTGGCGCTGCATGTCGTCTCGGCGCCGGTGGTGTGGCTCTCCACCGACAGCGCGATGTATCTCGGCATCGTCTACTCCTATCTGCCGTTCATGATCCTGCCGCTCTATGCCACGCTGGCGAAGATGGACCCGGCGCTCACGGAAGCCGCCAACGATCTCGGCGCATCGCCGCAAGCGACGTTCTGGCTGGTGACGTTTCCGCTGTCCCTGCCGGGCGTCGGCGCCGGCGCCTTGCTCTGCTTCATTCCGATTCTCGGCGAATTCGTCATTCCGGACCTCCTGGCGGGTTCGGATTCGATGATGATCGGCCAGACCCTGTGGCTGGAATTCTTCACCAACAAGGACTGGCCGGTGGCCGCCGCCGTCGCAGTGGTGTTGCTGGTGCTGCTGGTGGTTCCGCTGGCGCTGTACGACCGGCTGCAGCGCCGCCAGCTGGAGGCGGGGCGATGACGGCGCGTCCGTTCCGCAGGATCTCGCGCTTCAACGTCACCTCGCTGGCGCTCGGTCTCGTGTTTCTCTATCTGCCGATCGTCATCCTGGTGATCTATTCGTTCAACGCCTCGCGGCTGGTGACGGTGTGGGGCGGCTGGTCGCTGCGCTGGTACAGCGAGTTCTTCAACGACCGCGCCATGCTGGATGCGGCCTGGATGAGTTTCAAGGTGGCGGCGGTGTCCGCGACGCTGGCGACGCTGCTCGGCACGCTCGCAGCCGTGGCACTGTCGCGCGGCGAACGCTTCAAGGGCCGCACGCTGTTCTCCGGCATGCTCTATGCGCCGCTTGTGATGCCGGAAGTCATCACCGGGCTGTCGCTGCTGCTGCTGTTCGTGGCACTCAATGCCGAGCGCGGCTTCTGGACCGTTACGATCGCCCACACCACGCTGACCATGTGTTTTGTCACGGTCGTGGTGCAGTCGCGGCTGGGCAAGCTCGACCGCAGCCTGGAGGAGGCCGCGATGGATCTCGGCTGCGATCCGCTGCGGGCATTTGTGAGTGTGACCCTGCCGCTGATCCTGCCCTCGATCGTGGCGGGCTGGATGCTGGCGTTCACGCTGTCGCTGGACGACGTCGTGATCGCGAGTTTTACCACCGGCCCCGGCTCGGCGACGCTGCCGATCCGGATCTATTCGGAGGTACGGCTCGGCGTGAAGCCGCAGATCAACGCCATCTGCACGCTGGTGCTGGGATTGATCACGGTCGTCATCGTGGCAGCGTCGGTCGCCACGAAGCTGACCAGCGCGCGGGGCGAGAGCGCGGCGCCCCTGTAGTTCTACGGTGTTTCCTTTGCCTTGAGCGTGAGCAAAATTGACTGCTGGCGGCCACCATGCCGTCAACGCCCGGACACGATCGCGCAACAGACTCACGAACAAGTCCGCCCCCGGCGCATTGCCGTGTTGTATATTTCCTCGTCCAGCAAGGCCGATCAAATGGCAGCTACCGTTGCGAAGGTCCCGCCTGACAGCCCGGATGCCCCGTCGCGCACCTGCGACAAATGCGGCGCGGCCATGACGCATCTCAGCGATCTTCAACCCATCATCGGCAGCGCCGCCATGCGGATCTTCCGCTGCTACGCCTGCAACCACGTGGTCTCCGAAGAGAGGTGAGGGCGTCTCCGCGCCACAATCAATACTGTCGTCGGTCAAGCCGGGCGATGACAGCGGTGTTTGTTTACGGATTCAATTTTCAAACAGCCAAGAGGAAACCCCTCTTCGTTATGGCCGGGCTTGACCCGGCCATCCACGTCTTTCTTGCTGACGCGCGGCCAAGACGTGGATGCCCGGGTCAAGCCCGGGCATGACGGCCTCAGACACGCCGATGCGATCTCGCGGCGCGATGCGCCCGAAGTTCTGCAATTCGTTCCGCCCTGTAAATCGAGAGGGCGCAGGGAAGACCGGGTGCGCGCTGCACCCGCGGTCTCATGTGCAAACTCGCACAACAAGAAACGCACATGAGCATACAGGTTCAGCGGAAACACTCCGGCCTTCCCTGCGCAATGGCTTGACGGCTTATCTCGCGCTCACCCGGGAGTAGCGGGCTTTCTAGTCTCCGTCGCCTTCCGGAAACCGGCACCTCGGCCCGGTCGGGCTTTCAGCACCTCCGCAAGACTTGACGCCAGCGTCGAGGCGTCGGATCCACACGATTTCACCGTACGCAACAGCACCGTTCGCCAGCGCGCCGTCCGGTCGCTCACGGAGTTGATCCCGCCCTGCAACCACCTGCGCGCCCGACGCTGCCGCGTCCACCGCATCCCGCCCCAACGTTCGTGACGATGGCCAACGCCCCTCTAAATGGGACGGGACAGCGATGGATATGGATCTGATTTGGGTCAGGCGCGAAGCGAAATATTTCTGAAAAACAGAAATAAATCGCTTGACCGGGGAAATGCACCTGACGAACTGATTTGCCCGTCGGGTAGTCACACAGCGCGTCACACAGGCGCTCACCTTTATGATCGCTGGCTTTCGGCGTAGCTTCACTGTCTGATCGACAGGAAGGGAAATCTCATGGAACTGAAACTCCATCACGTGAACTATTCGACCAAGGACGTTGGCGCGGTCGCGGAATTTTACCGGTCGCTTTTCGATATGAAGCCGGCGTCAGGCTACGATGATGCGCGAATCACCTCGCAGGGCTACGACCGCAAGGTCGAGTTTCTGACCGACGGCACGACCGAGTTTCACATCTCGCCGCAGGACCTCGGCGTCGCATTCCGAACCAAGCAGAGTCTCAATCCGCTCGATCGTGGTCACATCGCGTTTCGCACCGACGATATCGAGGCCTTCAAGGCCATGCTGCGGGAGAAGAATATCCAGTTCGCCGACTACGGCGTTTGGGCCATCGCCGGATGGTACCAGATCTTCCTGCAGGACCCCGACGGCACCATCGTCGAGGTCCACCAGACCGACTACAAGGCGCCTGGCGCATAATCGAAATTCTCTATCGCCATCCCGAGACCAAGGCCGGCTCGCTTCCGGCAGGATCGCCCCCTCACTGGAGTACCACGATGCGCATCGGCTGCCTCGGCCTCGGCAACATGGGTCAACCGATGGCGGGCAAGTTGCTCGACGGCGGGCACGAATTATGGGTCTGTGATGTCCGCGAGGAAGCCATGCTCCCGCTGATCGAGCGTCAGGCGCGGCGGGCGGCGTCGCCAAGGGAATTGGCTGACGCATGCGACACGGTGATCGTCTCGCTGCCGACGCTCGAGATTTTTCGGCATGCGCTGTCCGGGCCGGACGGCTTGCTCGCCGGGAAGGCGTTGAAAACACTGGTCAACACCTGCACGGTCGGTGTGACGTTTGTCCGTGAGATCGAACAGGAATGCGCAGCGGCCGGCATCACCGTCATCGATGTCCCGATCAGCGGCGGCGTCGCCGGAGCCAAAGCCGGAACGCTGGCCATGATGGTATCAGGCGATCCGGGCAAGGTTGCCGACCTGATGCCGGTGTTCCAGCTGTGGGGCAAGACGGTCGTCGTTGCCGGTGACAGGCCGGGGGCCGCGCAGGTCATGAAACTCACCAACAACATGCTCTGCGCCGTCGCGCTGGTCGCGACCTCCGAGGCCATGACCATGTCGGCCAAGGCCGGTATTCCCGACGACGCCATGCTGCAAATTCTCAACAATGGCACCGGCCGCAATTTCGCAACGACGCACATCTTCCCCGACGCCGTGCTGCCGCGCACCTTCGACTTCGGCGCGACCATCGAGATCCTGATGAAGGATGTCGATCTCGCCATCGAGCAGGGCGAGGAACTCGGCGTTCCCATGTGGGTGAGCCAGGCGGTACGGCTGGTCCTGAAGCACGGCGTCTTTCAGGGCCGCGCCCAGCAGGACATGTCGCGCATCGTCGAGATCATCGAGGACGGGACGCGGAAGTAGGATTGGGTGCGCCGCCCGCTTCTTATTGATGAAAGCGACGGCGGCAAATGATCGTCGGGCGAGTGAAGGAACGGCGGTTGTCTTAGACCTTAAGCTGCTTGAGATGATCGGCCAGCGTGTTGAGCGTTCCCATCGCCGTCGTGAAATCCGGCTTTTCGCCGTAGACCATGTCGCGTTGGAAATTCGCATAGCCATCCACGAACACCTTGTCCTTGGAAATACCCCCGATCGCGCGCAGCGTTTCGCCGAGCGGGTCTTTCTTCCATGCCGGGAAACTATCGCCGCGTGTCGCGGCATCCGCGAGCATCACTTCATGGGCCAGCGTGGCAGCTGCCTTCACGTCGTACTCGTCGCGGATCATGTGCAGGTCATAGATATGCCGAACCAGCGTCGGGTCGCGCTCCTCGCGCAGACCCGCCAGTTCCGAGCCCGCGCGCCATGTCAACGCCACGAATTCTCGGCGGCGGTTTCAAGAACGGAGGAACAGGCGATCTTCGGCAATTCCGGATCGCGGCCATAGGCCTCGGCGATGAAGGAGATCACGGGTTTGTCTACGGCATCGCGCCACATCGGAAACACCGCTGTTTCAATCTGGACATCAGGACGCAGGATGCCTTTTCCCTCGGCGATCGGTTTGTAGGGAAGTTGGTATTTTGTGTAGCGCCCTTCGTACATCGTGACGCGATGGTCTTTGTTCTCGGGGTCGAAGGCAAAGCCGGCACCCAGCAGCGCATCGGTAATTTTTGTGCGCAACTTCCGAAGCTCGCTGCGCGTTGGAGCCTTATCGCGGACGATCTTGAGGTCGACATCTTCCGACATGCGCTTGGTGAGCCTGTGAGCGCGGCTCAACGCCGTGCCGCCACCGAACACGATGCGGAAATCGCCGGTATCGACGGCCGCGATGGCGGCCAGCGCCTTGACGACATGCCAATCCTTCTCGACAAGTGCTGGCCCCGGGAGGCCAAAATGCTCCTGGACTTCGAGCAGTTCTTCGAGGGTAGGCTTATCGCTCAAGCAACAGCTCCGTGTTGCGGTAGCGGAGATGGCGCGAGAAGCGCCCCTTGACTCGCACGACCGGGTTCACCGGCACTTGCGTCGAGCGACCCTCATTGTAGGCGCGTTCGGCTTCCGTCGGCTCCCACTCAACGCCGAGCTTGTCGAGCGCCTGCCGCGCCACACCGGCGAAGCCGTCGCGGCTATGCAGTATCGGCTTGCCGCTGAGGCGCGAAACGGTCGCGCGGCCATAAACGCCATAGCCGAGCCGCACCAGGCGGCCATTGTCCACCAACTCGCGCAACGCGCGTACCACTTGATCCTCGCCGCCGAGAGTCTTGAACTCGCGGGTAAGAAACACGTCTTCGCCCTTCTTGCGGGCGATTCGCTGTTCAATTTTTTTGCGCAATGTTGGCTGGCGCGGCATGATCAGTCCCTTACAAAAACCCGACACTCAATATAAGCAAAAACCCGACATTGTTCAATGAATAACGTAGTTAATTCAATATTATATGAGGCATCAATGGTTCAGTAAGCTTTGTCGGGAGATAGAGCCGCCTGATGGCTCGTCAGGCTCATAGTTTTTGAGTCACAGGTTCAAATTGAACGCGAAGCACAGTGCTAGTTCGCCTTCGGCGCCTCCGCCGGCACACCCGCCGCCGGTGCCGCCGCATCCGGCGCCGCCGCAGGCCGCCCGCCCGTAATCCGCTCCAGCACCGAGCGCACGGCATCCCTTGTCTTGCGGTCCTTGACCGCATCGAGCAGCGGCGCTGCGCCCGGCGAACGGCGGAGCAGGCTTTCCGGGTCCGGGAAAATCAGCGGATCATCCCATGGGCCCTGCACCACGAATGGCAGTTCGAAGGCCGCGGCGGCGTTCGGCGCCGAGACCAGGCTGGCGATGCCCTTCATGTCGTATTCGCGCATCGGCACCGAGGCGGTGCCGGTCAGGGTCAGGCGCGCCGCCGGGCCCTCGACGCGGATGTCCTCGGCGGTGGCGATGCCGTCGCTGAATTTCAGCGCGATGGTCAGCGTGTCGTAGGGCGTCGAGCCCGAGCGAAAATTGCCGGCGCCGGACAGCGGCCGGCGCTCCAGGCGTTTTAGCAATTGCTCGGCATTGAAGCCTGATATCGCGCCGTTCTGGCCGGTGAGGGTGGCGCTGCCGTCGAGCGACTGGGCGAGGCCGAACGGGCTGGCACCCGAGGCGACCAGCGAGACGTTGAGATTGCCGCGGCCGGACAGCTTTGTGATGCCGAACAATTCGCTGGCACAGGCCTGCAGGTCGACGTCGGTGAACTGGAACTGGGCCTTGATGTCCGCGACGGTGTCGGAGCGCGCGATCCCGAACGAGCCCCGGGCGATGCCGCCATACATCTGCGCCTCGCCGACGCTGAGCGCCAGCGCGCCGCTGCGCAAATTGGCGCCGAACGCGGTGCGGCCGAGTTTCGACGAGCCGACCGTCACCTTCGCCGCCGACAGCCGCATGTCGAGGTCGGTGGTGGTCAGCGCGTTGAGGTCGAACAGCTGCCGGTTCCAGTCGCGCGCGCCCGAGGCGAGCAGGCGGAAGGTGGAGATGTAGGGGGTGAAGTCGAGATTGCCGGCGGCCAGCGTCGCCTGCAGCGTCTGGCGGCCGGCATTGGAATAGGTCATGACGCCCTCGGCGACATTGCCGTCGAGTTCGACATTGACATTGGTCAGCGCGATCGACGCCCCCACCACATTGGCGCGCGCCTTCAGCGCGAAGCGGCCGAACCCGCCGGTACCCGGCGGCGGCTGGCCGGCCCAGCGCAGGGCGTTGCGCAGACTGGGGCTGTCGACGGTGACGGTGCCTTCCATCATCAGGCTGGTGCGGTTGGCGACGGTGCCGTCGAATGCCAGTTTCAAGGGCGTGCTGGCCAGCCGCGCCTTCAGGCCGGAGCGGTCGCCGGACAGGGCTGCGACGAAGTCGCTGGTGCTGATCGAACCGTCGACCCGTTCGCCGCGCCAGTCGAATTGCCCGGTGGCCGCGAAGGAACGCGAGATCGAGGGCCACGCCAGCGACAGATCGATGTCGCCGATGGTCTCGGCGACGCGGTTGGCGGCATCCTGATAGGTGAGCAGGCCGTCCTGGATGCGGATTTCGGAGAATGACAGCGGGTTCTCGGCGCCGGGCTGCATGGTGCGCGCGATGGTCTCGATGAACGGCGTCCAGTTGCTCTCGCCATTGCCGTCGCGAACGACGCGGATATGCGGGCGCAGCATCATGACGTCCGATATCTCGAACCGCCGCAGCAACAGCGGCAGCAGGCGCAAATTCGCGGTCAGGACGTCGACCGACAGCGCGGGGTCGGCGGTCGCGCCGCCCTTCAGGCCGACCTCATGAAACGAGACGTAGCTGCCGGGAAACACCGAGACGTCGATCCGGCCGTTGACCACCAGATCGAGGCCGGTGACGGCACGGATCTGGTCCTCCACCGCCTGACGCAGGGCGTCGCGGTTGAGAAACCAGGAAGTTCCGATCAGGCCAATCAGCACCACGCCGAAAAATGCGGCAACCGGCATGCCGAGGCGCTTCATTCGTTGGGCCACCGTCAATGACATATCCAAGTCTTGTTAGAGCCCGGGTCTGGTTAAGCTGATGTCAGGTTGATGACGTCGGGCCGATCTCAAAAGTGAGCCGGGCGGCAGGCCAACTCCCGCAACTTGATAGGTTTTCTTGACGCTTTCAAGGCCGCCTTCCTTCCCTCGCCCGCTTGGGGGGGCGGGTGCCGAGCGTCAGCGCGGCGGGTGGGGGCTGTCTCCGCGAGTCCCGTTGCCGCGCCCCAACCCCAAACCTCCCCCGCAAGCTCGGGAGAGGGGGCGCATTTTCATGTCGGAAAAGCGCATTCCGACCTCCGGCAAGCGCAATTGCCCCGTCATTGACGCATTGCGAAGAATTCGCCTAATAATCCCGGTCAATGCGGGCCGCCAGTGCCCAGGCCGCCAGCGCCCTTCCTCCCATCAGGTCGTATTCCATGAACAAGGTCTACCCCGACGCCAAATCGGCACTCGAAGGCATTCTAAGGGACGGCATGATGATCATGTCCGGCGGCTTCGGCCTGTGCGGCATCGCCGAGACCCTGTCGGACGCGATCCGCGACTCCGGCGTCAAGAACCTGACCGTGGTCTCCAACAATGCCGGCGTCGACGGCATCGGATTGAGCCGGCTGCTCGAAACCCGGCAGATCAGGAAGATGATCTCGTCCTATGTCGGCGAGAACAAGCTGTTCGCCCAGCAGTACCTCGCCGGCGAGCTGGAACTCGAATTCGCGCCGCAGGGCACGCTGGCCGAGCGCATCCGCGCCGGCGGCGCCGGCATTCCGGCGTTCTACACCAAGACCGGCGTCGGCACCCTGATCGCCGAAGGCAAGGAAGTGAAGGAATTCGACGGCGAGAAGTATCTGATGGAGCGCGGGCTGTTCGCCGACGTCGCCATCGTTCATGCCTGGAAAGGCGATACCGCCGGCAACCTCGTGTACCGCAAGACCGCGCGCAACTTCAATCCGATGATGGCGACCGCGGCGAAAATCACCGTGGCCGAGGTCGAGCATCTGTTGCCCGCCGGCCAGATCGACCCCGACCATATCCATACGCCCGGCATCTTCGTGCAGCGTATCATTCAGGTGGGAACCGGCCTGAAACGCATCGAGCAGCGCACCACGCGCAAGCGTGAAGCCGCCGCCGCAACCGGAGAGGAAGTCTGATGGCCTGGACCCGCGAACAGATGGCTGCCCGCGCCGCCAAGGAACTGCGCGACGGCTTCTACGTCAACCTCGGCATCGGCATTCCGACGCTGGTTTCGAACTACATCCCGGCCGGCGTCGACGTCAGCCTGCAGAGCGAGAACGGCATGCTCGGCATGGGGCCGTTTCCCTATGAGGGCGAGGAAGATCCCGATCTGATCAACGCCGGCAAGCAGACCGTCACCGAACTGCCCGACACCAGCTATTTCTCGTCGGCCGATTCCTTCGGCATGGTGCGCGGCGGCCATATCGATCTGTCGATCCTCGGCGCCATGCAGGTGGCGCAGAACGGCGACCTCGCCAACTGGATGATCCCCGGCAAGATGGTCAAGGGCATGGGCGGCGCGATGGACCTGGTCGCCGGCGTCAAGCGCGTCGTGGTGGTGATGGAACATTCCGCCAAGGACGGCCCGAAACTGCTGAAGACCTGCAACCTGCCGCTGACCGGCGAGAAGGTGGTCGACATGGTGGTGACGGATCTCGCGGTCTTCACCATCGACAAGCACGGCAAGGACGGCATGGCGCTGATCGAACTCGCCGACGGCGTCACGCTCGACGAAGTGAAGGCGAAGACCGAAGCCGAATTCCGGGTCGCGCTGAAGAACGCGTGAAATACGTAGGGTGGGCAAAGGCGCGTCTTCGCGCCGTGCCCACCATCTATCCTCGATCATCATCCTAATGGTGGGCACGGCGTAAGAACGCCTTTGCCCACCCTACAGACTTTTACGCCGGCCCGCTCGGCATGTCCGAAAAACGCGTCAGCCAGGCCACCGGGCCGATGCTGGCGGCGACGATCAGCAAGGCGGCCAGCGCGCCGTCTTCGAAACTGCCGCGGCTGGCGAACTGGTAGATCGAGGTCGCCAGCGTGTCGACGTTGAGCGGCCGCAGCAGCAGCGTCGCCGGCAATTCCTTCAGGCAATCCACGAACACGATGATGACGGCGCCCAGCATCGCCGGCCGCAGCAGCGGCAGATGGATTTTCCGCAACGTCGTCGCCTGTCCCGCGCCGGCGGCGCGCGCGCTGTCGTCATAATCGCGTGGAATCCGCTCGAACCCGGCCTTGATCATCCCGGTCGGCACCGCCAGAAACCGGATCACATAGGCGATCACAACGGCAGCGCCCGAGCCGATCAGGATCAGTCCCGGCAATGAGCGTCCCAGCCAGCCGGCCACCGCATTCAACCCGTTGTCGATCGCCAGCACCGGCGTCAGCAGGCCGAGCGCCAGCACCAGGCCGGGCAGCGCGTAGCCGGTCTGCGAGATGTTCATGGCGATGAACCGCACCGGATTGGGCCGCCAGCGCCAGGCCAGAATGGTGGCAAAGCCGAGCGTGAGCGCGATCAGCGTGGCGAGGGTTGCGAACGCAATCGAATTGAAGGCGTCGCGCCCCAGCGTCATGTCGAAATTCGTCAGTAGCCCGCGGCCGAAACTCTGCTGCAGCAGGAACAGCACCGGCACGACGAAGCCGAGCAACACCGGCAACAGGCACGCCGCGAAGGCGGCTCCGCCCCTGATGCCGTTCAGCCGGGTGCGCGGCGTCAGCCGCGGACTTTCGGCGGAAAACTCCGCATCGGTATTGCGGCGGCCATAGCGCTCGATCGCGATCAGGCCGGCGACGATCGCCAGCATGAAGCAGGCAAGCTGCGCGGCGCCGGCGAGGCTGCCGCGATTGAGCCAGGTGGTGAAGATCGACACCGTCAGGGTACGGACGCCGAGATATTCGCTGGCGCCGATGTCGTTGAGGGTTTCCAGCGATACCAGCGCCACGCCCACCGCCAGCGCCGGCCGCGCCATCGGCAGCGAGACGCGCCAGAACACGGTCCAGCGTTTGGCGCCGAGGGTTCTGGCAGCCTCTGCGAATTCGGCGCTCTGGAACTGGAACATGGTCCGCGCCGAAAGATAGACGTAAGGGTAGAGCACGAGGCCGATGACGACGATCGCGCCCGGCATCGAGCGCAAATTGGGAAGCGCGCCGACCAGGTCGCGCAGCGGAAACCAGATCGCCAGCGTGCGGTGGACCAGCCCCAGCGGCTCGAACAAATCGGCGTAGACGTAGGCGGCGAGATAAGTCGGAATCGCCAGCGGCAGCGGCATCAGCCACACCAGCAACGCGCGACCGCGAAAATCATGCAGCGAGATCAGCCACGCGGTGCCGGCGCCGATCGAGAGCGCCAGGGCGCCGACGCCGCCCAGCAGCAGCGCGGTATCGAGCATGGCCCGCGGCAACACGTAGGCCATCAGATCCTGCCACAGATCCGGCGCAGGATGCATCGCCAGCGAGATAATCGAGATCACGGGTGCGGCGACCAGGATCGCGGTCGCCACCGCGACAGCCGCCGCGACCCGTCCTGTGGGCATGGCGCGGTTCACGCCGGGCCGCTGGTCACGCAAGCATGCGACCGCTTCCCTCCGCGCTGAGGCGAGGGGGAAGCAGGCCGCAATCGGGAGAGCTCAATTGTCAAAACCGACCTTGTCCACCAGCGTCGAGGCTGCTTTGCGGTTGGCGGCGATCTTCGCGATCGGCAGCGAATCGGCGTTGAGCTTGCCGTAGCCCGCGATGGTCGGATTGACGGCGACGCCGGCGCGGACCGGGTACTCGTAGTTCTGGTCGGCATACATCTGCTGCGCCTTCTCGCCGGCGAGCCATTCGATCAGCTTGATGCCGTTGGCGCGGTGGGGAGCGTGTTTGGCCAGCAGCACGCCGGAAAGATTGACGTGGGTGCCGCCGCCCTCGAAGGTCGGCAGCACGACGCGGGTCGCTTCCGCCCACGGCTTCTTGTCGGGATCCTTGTTCATCATCAGCGCCCAGTAATAGGTGTTGCCGATGCCGATATCGCATTTACCGGCGGCGACGTCACGCGCGGCTTCGCGATCTCCGCCCGAGGGCTTTTGCGCGAGATTGGCTTTCAAGCCGCGCAGCCATTCCTCGGCCTTGGCTTCGCCGTGCCGGGCGACATAGGCCGCGAACAGCCCGTTGTTGTAGATGTGCTGGCCGGAGCGGATGCAGATCTTGCCCTTCCACTTGGGACCGGCCAGTTCTTCATAGGTGATGGCATCCTGCTTGACGCGGTCCTTCGAGGCATAGATCACGCGCGCGCGCATCGAAATGCCGGCCCAGTGACCGTCGGGATCGCGATACTGCGCCGGCACGATCTTGTCGATCGCCTCCGACTTGATCGGCTGCGTCACCCCGGCCTGCACGGCTTCGTCGATGCGGCCGATATCGACCGTCAGCAGCACGTCGGCGGGGCTGTTGGCGCCCTCGGCCTTGATGCGCTGCTCGAGTCCGGAACTGGCCGACACGATGTTGACCTTGACGCCGGTATCGGCGGTGAAGGCGTCGAACAGCGGCTGGATCAGCTTGGTTTCGCGGTAAGTATAGACGTTGACCTCACCATTGTCGGCGGATGCCGTCGTGACACCGGACGAGGCCAGACAAAGCAACGCTGCGGTTGCGGTGAAGACGCGAAAATTCATCATGAGAACTGCTCCGGCGGCGACGATGGCGATGCCGGTTTCAAGTAGCGCAGCAGGTGCGGTGCTGTCCGCGACTCGATGCCGCGAAAGTGCTGATTTAGAGGGATTCCACGCTTTGATTTAGAAGCGTTCCAAAGTGTGCCTTCATCTGCCAGCAAAACTACGACCGCGCGATCGACAGTGCCTTGCTGAGTCCGGAGGCAAGCTCGCTCACCCAGGACCTGTGCTCGCGCACCAGCCTGAAGCCGAGATTATCAGGGGGAACCCCGGCCGCGCAGCCGCCGGCGCGGGCATCGCGGATGAAATCGGTGATGTAGGTGCGGTGCTGGCCTTCGGCGACGCGAACGCCGCAATTCGAGTTCTTCGAAATCGTCCGGCCGTTTTCGTCAAGCTTGGAACGGACAAAACAGGTGCTGGTCCATTCCCAGACATTGCCTGACATGTCGTAGAGGCCGTTCTCGTTGACGCCGAAATGCCCTGATGGCTGCGGCTCGATGTCGGTCCCGGACTCCCGGTTCGACTCGCGCTCGTAACGGGCCAGCCAGCGTTTGGAAGGATCGTTGTCGTCGACCGGCAGGCTGTCGTCCTTGTAATGGCTGCCGGCGGCATAGGCCCATTCCTCGTCGGTCGGCAGCCGATATTGCTCGCCGGTGGTGCGCGAGAGCCAGGCCGCATAGGCGTCGGCATCGTGCCAGCTGATCTGCACGGCGGGACGGTCGGCGACAGGCTTGACGCCCGGGCTCAGCGCGCGGCAGCCGGCCGCATCGACGCAGCGCTGGTAGTCGGCGGCCGAGACCTGATGCTTCATGATCGACAGCGGCCGGGTGAAACGCACCGACGTCAAGGGGGCTTCGATCTGTCTGTTGGAGCGGGTGAAGTCGCCGGCAACCCGATAGGACACGGTGCCGGGCTGGAGTTCGACCAAAGCGGGCGGATGGCCAGGGATCTGGTCGGGCGCTGCGGCGCCATTGAACAGCGGCGCCACCGCCAGCGGTCCGGTGAGGCCGGCCACACAGGCCAAGGTCAGCTTTAACGCTAGCTTGAGTTTGAATGCGATCAGCATGGCCGTCTCGCGTCGTCGGGAGGAGGGTGCCGGCGTCATGCCGGCACCGCTGTTTCGTCAGTTGGTCCCCTGGTGTGACTCCCAGTTTGTCTCCTAGTTGGTCTTGGGGGCCGGAATCTCCGCCGGCTAGTTGGTCTTGGGGGCCGGAATCTCCGCCGGCGCCTTGACCTGGGTCATCAGATCGTCGTTCCACTTGCCTTCGACCTTGAAGTGCGCGGTGGCGCCGAGCTCGACGGCCTCGATCAGGTTGTGCGTGACATAGGCGTAGATGCCGGGCTGCAGGAACTTGTACATCGCCGCTCCCGCCGAGCCGCCGCGAATGAACCAGGTCTCGAGGCCGGTCTCCGGCGCGTTGGAGAACTTGCCGGTCTCCCAGACATAGTCGCCGTGGCCGCCGATCAGATGCGGACGGCTGTCGCGGTTGGCCTGCGAATGCACGATCAGCACGTTCTCGCCGACATTGGCGGTCAGCGCATTCTTGCCGGTCAGCGCCCCGGCCTTGCCGTTGAACACGACATGGGTCGGCGTCAGCTTGCGCATCACCTCGACGGTATCGTTGTAGGACTCGCCGGCGGACTCGTAGGACTTGAAGTTGCCCTTCTCGTCGCGCGGCACGTACATGTCCTGCTCGCCGATATAGTAGACCTTGTCGTATTTGAGCGCCTTGCCCTTGCCGTCGTTCAGGCCGTCGCGCGGCAGCACCATGACGGCGCCGTTCATGCCGGAAACGACATGCCAGGGAATCATCGGCCCGCCCGGGGCGCAGTGATAGACGAAGGCGCCGGTGCGCGTCGCCTTCCAGCGCAGCACCACCTGTTCGCCGGGATTGACCATGGTGAGTTCGCCGCCGCCGAGCGCGCCGGTCGCCGAATGGAAATCGATGTTGTGCGCCATCGAGTTGGTGTCGGGATTGACCAGCGTCAGTTCGACGTAGTCGCCCTCATGCACCACCATCAGCGGTCCTGGCATCGAGCCGTTGAAGGTCATGGCGTGGAACGTGGTGCCCTTGTCGTCGATCACCACCTTCTTCTCCTCGATCCGGAGCGTGAACTCCATGATCTTGGGACCCTGCCTGGTGGCCTGCTCGTGCGCATGCACGAAGGGCGGAGCGACCAGCTCGACCTTCTGTCGGGGCAGCTTGAGGTCCTGGGAAAGCGCTGGTGTCGCCAGCATGAGGACTGCGGCGGCGGCACTGAACATGGCGGCTCTGCGGGTCAACATCGGATCGTTCCTTCATCTGAAGTTTTCTACCGACGCCAATCTAGGCCTTTCACGACAAGGCTCTTTGCGCTGCAACAACGATCGGATGAACTGCACGACCCCTACGCAATGCTACGTAGGTCACCGATGAGAATCGGTGACACGAGGTTAACCGTGGCGATCGCGGAACGGTGACAACGCCTGACGATGCCGGCCATCGCCGGCCCGGCATGGGGATGAAGTGAAGGAGCTTTCGTCGGCGTCGGTGACCGTCGCCGCGCCGACGCCAAAGCGCTGGCGGCCGGTTACAGCAGCTTGATGGCGAGCCAGACGGCCAGCCACAGCACCAGCGACAGCAACGCGACCATGCCGACGAAGACGGCGAGGGCGCGCATCAGCGCGCCGGCGCTGGCGCCAACCGACGATCGCCCCGCGACGGGGCTGAACTCGCCGCTTTGCGGGATATGCCCGCGTATTCCGACAATCCAGATGAAGGCGTCCAGCACGTACAGGCTCATGGCCTCGGCTCCGATTCATCGTTCGATGCGCGACCATCGCCCGGAACGACGAATCATTCTTTGCGCGCGCGCAAGGATTCGCTCAATCCGGACTTGTACGGAATCGCCGCATTTCGGTGCCGGGTTTGAGCGAGCGCAAGGTCGCCCTCCGTCGGGCGGGTTAGCTGGAGGAAATCGGGGCGCAGAAGCCCCGATCGACCATGGTTCAGCCATTCGAGGACGGGTACCAGATGAGGCCAGATCTTGCCGCGTGCTACGGCCAGGAGCGATTGCCCCGATACACCAGCTATCCGACGGCGCCGCATTTTGCCGCCGCGATCGGTCCCGGCCAATACGCCGAATGGCTGAAGGCCATTCCACAGCACGCCACCACCTCGCTTTATCTGCATGTGCCGTTCTGCCGGGCGATGTGCTGGTATTGCGGCTGCAACACCTCGGTGGTCCGCCGGGAAGACCCGGTCGCGGTCTATGCCTCGGCGCTGCGCTGTGAAATCGAGCTGGTGTCGCGCCAGATCGATCGCCGCATCAAGGTCGAGCACATTCATTTCGGCGGCGGCACGCCGACCATCATGGCGCCAGAGACTTTCGTGGATCTGATGGGCGCGGTCAGGCAATCCTTCTTCGTGCCGCCCTCGGCCGAGATCGCCATCGAGATCGACCCGCGCACGCTGACCGGCCAGATGATCCACGCGCTGGCCTTCGGCGGCGTCAACCGCGCCAGCCTCGGCGTGCAGAGCTTCGATCCCGTGGTTCAGCGCGCCATCAACCGGGTGCAGGGTTTCGAGGAGACCGCCGCGGCGACCACAGGTCTGCGGCGGGCCGGCATATCCGGCATCAATTTCGACCTGATCTACGGACTGCCGCACCAGACCGTGGCGTCGTGCCTCGACACCGTCAGCCGCTGCGTCGAGCTTCGCCCCGACCGGTTCTCGGTGTTCGGCTACGCCCACGTCCCGAGCTTCAAGAAGCATCAGCGCAAGATCGACGAGGCGGCGCTGCCCGACAGCCTGGAACGGCTTCGGCAGTCCGAAGCGATCGCCGGCGCATTGAAACAGGCGGGATACATCCAGATCGGGCTCGATCACTTCGCGCTGCCCGATGACGCGATGGCGGTGGCGTTCCGGGAGGGCAGGCTGCGGCGGAATTTTCAGGGCTACACCACCGACGAGAGCAATGTCCTGCTCGGCTTCGGCGCCAGCGCCATCGGTCGTCTGCCGCAGGGCTATGTGCAGAACGAAGTCGGCACCCGCGCCTATGAGCAGGCCATCGCCAGTGGCTCGCTGGCAACCGTCAAGGGCTATGCCCTGACCGACGACGACCGGCTGCGTGCCGAGATCATCGAGCGCATCATGTGTGACTTCGGCGTCGATCTCGATCCGGTCTGCGCGCGGCACGGGTTGTCGGCGGAAACCATGCTGAAGTCGTCGTCCCGGCTGCAGGACCTGATTTCCGACGGCATCGTCGAACTCGACGGCACGTCGCTCGCCGTCGCGGATGATTCGCGCTTTCTGGTCCGCAGCGTGGCGGCGGCCTTCGACGCCCATCTCGATGGATCGAAGCAGCTGCACAGCCGGGCGGTTTGACGCTTACGGCCGGGCGGGGCGATCAGCTTCAAGAGATTTTCGACTTGAGACGAAGATCCTTCAATGCCGCATCTGAAATTTTCAGATCCTCGGGCGTGTGAATGCTTTGGCCAGACTCATGACGATACCATCCCGGCATGTCGATTGTGGTTGATTGTCCCTTGTATGAAATTTCCATGGGACGCGTATCGCGCGCCATGGGTTTTCCGGTTTCCGGGCAGTCGGGAGTTTTGGACATTTATTATTTCTCCTTGAAAGACAGGAGGGTGCTATTGCACAATCTAGGATTGCTGCTTACGGCCGCTCCAGCGGTCCGTCTTCGCCTGATGTCGCTTCGGCCAGCACGAACAGCTTGTGCGGCTCGCGCAGCACGATGCGTTGCCGGCCGCCCTCGATCAGCCCGCGGCTCTCCCAGCCCGAGAGGATACGGCTCACCGTGTGCAGCGTGGTGCCGGTCATCTGGGCGATGTCCTGGCGGCTGATCGGAAAATCGATTTCTATGCCGTGCTCGACCTTGCGGCCGGATTGCTTGGCGAGCCGCAACAGGGCGTGGGCGACACGCCGTTCGACCTGCTGGGTCGACATTTCGACGACGCGGGTATGGGTTTCCTGCAGCCGGCTGCCGATGGTCTGCAGCGTGTTGGTCGCCAATGCGGGAAATTTCGCCACCAGGCGTGGCCACGTCGCCGATGGCCAGGCCAGCACGACACTGTCGTCGACGGCGGTCGCGGTGGCGGGATAGCGCGGCAGCCCGATCGCCATCGCGACGCCAAAAGTCTCGCCGGGCGCGACATAGCGCACCACGACCTGTTCTCCCCCCGGCGTGGTCTTGGTGGCGCGCACATGGCCGTGCAGCAGCACGAAGAAGGAGTGCGCGTCCTGGCCCTCCTCGAATACCGGGCTGTTCCTTGCAAACCGCACCGAGCGGGCTTCGCGCAGAATATCACTGAGTTCCTCGGTGCCGAATCCCGCAAACAGCGGCAGATGGGCAACCAGCGAGGGGTCGATAGTGGCCATGGTTCCTCCGTCGCATCAGCGACTTGGATGGAATCTAGACTGCGATTGTGGCTCCCGATCAAGCGGAACTTTGCGTTGGCGCAACAACGACGCGCGGCCTTCCCCTTAAATAGTTTTCAACAACGGCCCCTCGAGGGACGAATTGATCGATGGAGCACACCATGCACAAGGCAATGGGACCGGCTGACTCAAGCCGCATGGAGCGGTCATGATGGCGGTTTCGCGCCCGCGCTCATATCAGGGCTGGGCGCTGCTCGGGGCCGGCTTCCGGCCGTTCTTCCTGCTCGGCTCGGTTTATGCCGGGCTCGCCATTCTGGTATGGCTGCCGGTGTTCCATGGCGAGATCACGCTGCTCTCCGCGTTCGCGCCGCGCGACTGGCACGTCCATGAGATGCTGTACGGTTATTTGCCGGCCGTGATCACCGGCTTTCTGTTCACGGCGATCCCGAACTGGACCGGGCGGCTGCCGATCCAGGGCACGCCGCTGCTGGCGCTGGTCGTGGTCTGGATCGCGGGACGGCTTGCCGTGACGTTGTCGGCCGAAACCGGCTGGCTGACGGCGATGCTGGTCGATGCGAGCTTTCTCGCGCTGGTCGCCGCCGCCGCAACCCGCGAGATCGTGGCCGGCCGCAACTGGAAGAATCTCAACGTGGTCATCCTGGTGCTGCTGCTGCTGGCGGGCAACCTCGCGTTTCACCTCGAGGCGCATTTCAACGGGCTTGCCGAGACCGGCATCCGGATCGGCATCGCCGTGGTGGTGCTGCTGATCTCGCTGATCGGCGGCCGCATCATTCCGAGTTTTACCCGCAACTGGCTGGTGCGCGAAAATCCCGGCCGGCTGCCGGCGCCGTTCAACCGCTTCGATATCATCGTCGTTGCCATCACCGCGTTGACGCTGGTGGGCTGGATCGTCAGTTCCGGGAGCCCGCTCACCGGCGCAGCGCTGGCATTGACCGGTCTGCTGCATCTGGTGCGCCTGGCGCGCTGGGCGGGCGATCGCACTTTCCGCGAGCGGCTGTTGCTGATCCTGCATGTCGGCTACGCCTTCGTGCCAGCAGGCTTCCTGCTCAATGCCGCCTCGGCGTTCGGCCTCGTGGCACCGGGCGCCGGTGTTCATGCCTGGATGGCGGGTGCTGCGGGCACCATGACGCTGGCGGTGATGAGCCGCGCCACGCTCGGCCATACCGGCCAGCCCCTCACCGCCTCGCGCGCCACCCAGGCGATCTATCTTGCCATCATCGTGGCGGCGCTGGCGCGGGTCTGCGCGGTGATCGAACCCAGTCACAGCGAGCCGCTGCTGTATGTGGCCGCGTTCGCCTGGACCGCCGCTTTCTTCGGATTCGCGATCGTGTTCGGACCGCTGCTGGCCGGCGTCGATCGCAGGCGGAAGACGGTCGCCTGAAGCTTCAGACAGCGGTTTAGTGCTGACAATTCGGGCAAATCGGCTGCATTATCCGTTCGACGGCGGGGGTGGTCCTGCCTAATCTTGCGCTCGGGACGTTGAAGTGGGCGCCTTGGGGTGTGTCGGATGCGTGAAATTCTCGAATATTGCATCGGCGGCATCAGGCAAAACGTGTCGGCCGGCAGCCTCGTCGTGCAAGAGGGCGGCAGGACCGGCCATCTCTATGTCCTGATCGAGGGACGGCTCGAAGTCATCAAGGGCGACACTGTGGTTGCCGCCATCACCGAACCGGGCGCGGTGCTCGGCGAAATGTCGGTGCTGCTCGATCAGCCCCACACCGCGACCGTGCGCACGGCGGCGGACTCGGTGATTTACGAGATCAACGATGCCGCCTCGTTCCTGCGTCAGCAGCCCGGCGTGGCGCTGCTGATCGCCCGCATGCTGGCGCAGCGGCTCAATGCCGCCAACACCTATCTCGCCGACATCAAGCGGCAATATGCCGGCCACGGCACCCATTTGGCGATGGTCGGCGATCTCCTGCAAAGCATGATCAACCAGTCGCCGACGCAGGTCTCGCCAGGCTCGGATCGGAAATCCGACCCAAGGATGTGAGCCAGGCCGGCGGATCTTCAATCCGCGCTCCCGGCCGCTGCAGCGGCGCGTTGAGGTCGATGCATTGCCCTTCGCCGGCCGCCAGCCAGAAGGCCGTCCCGTCATCGATGTCGAGCACAATATGCGTTGGCGGACGGCCCGGCTGCAAGCCGGTATTGAACACCCAGGTGGCGCCGAGCCGGTCGAACCACGAGCCTTCGGGAATGAACGGCGATTGATGCACATGGCCGCAGATCACCATCGACGGCTGCCAGGTCTTGATCCATTGCACCAGTTCGACGTCGCCGAAGAAGCGCTTGCCGCCCCAGCTGACCGGTGAATCCGCCGGCGGCGCGTGATGCACCCAGATCCATCGTTTCAGGCGGTCTGCGGCCGCCGCGCGCAACTGGTCGTCGATCCCTTGCCGGACCAGCGGTCCATCCCACCACGGACACACCGTGAAGAGGGTGTCGCCGATCACGAGGCTGTCGCCATCGCAGGCAATGCCGAGTTCGCGGACGTCGCCGATCCATCGCGAGATTTTTTCACCCTCCGGGCTGCGCGCGTCGAGATCGTGATTGCCGGAACACAGGATCACTTTCGTGATGCCGGACAACAGCTCCAGGTACTTCTTCACGACGACGATCTGGGCGCGGAAATCCACCAGCGACCCGACGTCCAGCGCATCGCCGGCGAAGATCACCAGGTCGAAATTCGGCGCGGCGCTGAGCAGCCAGTCGAATTGCGGCAGCGAGTAATGCAGATCGGCCACGACAAGGCAGCGCATATCGGTTTGGTCCAAATGCTTAAAGATTGAGCGAAACAGCCGCGTCTGTATTCAAACAGCAAGGACCGAGCAAAAATTGTGCCGTGTCGCGCCGAATTGGACGCGGCCGATTCACGCAGCGGGATGAGGATCTCGCCGCTTCTCGGACGATAACCCCCTCGCTCCCTCATGGTGAGGAGCGCGGCATCGCCCCGCGTCTCGAACCACGAGGCCCCGTCTGTTTCAACGAAGCCGGATCGAACTCAGGCCTTCGCCACTGCGTGGGAAAACACCACTTCGATCAGCGTGCCCGAATGCGGGCCGGTCTTGATGTGGAATTGCGCGCGGTTGGCTTCGACCAGCGCCTTGGTCAGCGACAGGCTGACGCCGGAACCGTCGGAGGACTGATCCGACGGCGCATGGTTGCGGAACGGCTCCATCGCGGCGGCGACCTCATTGTCGTTGAGCCCGTGTCCGGTATCGCGGACCCGCAGCACCACCTCGCCGAAATCCGACAGCGCGGTGGAGACGATGACCTGGCCGCCGGCATTGGCGAGATGGATCGAGTTGCCGATCAGGTTCAGCGTGATCTGGCGCAGCGCGCGGGCGTCGGCGATGACCGGCGGCAGCGCATGCGCCAGCGAGGTCCGGATGATGATGCGTTCGCGGTTGGCCTGCGGCTGCATCACCGCGACGCAGCTCTCCACCAGCTCGTTGAGGTTCTGGTTGGTGAAAGCCAGATCGAGCTTGCCGGTCTCGATCCGCGAGAGATCGAGCAAATCGTTGATGATGGCGATGACGCGCTCGCCGGAAGCGCGGATGTCCTTCATGTATTCGACGTAACGCTCGTTGCCGAGCGAGCCGAAGCGTTCGCCGATCATGACTTCGGCAAAGCCGATGATGGCGTTGAGCGGGGTGCGGACCTCATGGCTGATCCGCGCCAGCATGTCGGCCTTGGCGTTGGCGGCGCGCTCGGCCAGCCGCCGCGCCTGCTGCAGCTCGCTTTCGTTCTTGCGGGCTTGCGACAGATCGCGAAACACCGCGAAGAAATTCGGGCCGTCGGGCCGCGTCCGCCCCATGGTCATCGACAGCGGGATGATGCCGCCGCCGCGCACACGGCCCAGCATGTCGCGGCCGTGGTCGAGCAGGCTGGCGACGCCGGCGCCCTTGATGCTCTCCAGGTAATCCTGCATCACGCCCTGGCTTTCCGGCGCGAACAGCTCGGCGAGATTGCGCTGCACGAGATCGGCGCCGTCGTAGCCGAACAGCGCCTCGGCGCTGCGATTGCACGAATTGATGTTGCCTTCGCCGTCGAACATCACGATGCCTTCGGCCGTGGTGTCGAGAATGGCGCCGAGCTCCTCGGCATTGGCGTGACCGACGGCTGAGGGCTCGCTCGAAGGCGCGCCGGCCGGGACCGCCTGCGTGATGGCGGCGGCGATCGCGGCGCCTTCGCCGGCGGCGCCCGAGCAGATCAGCGCCAGCGCCGAATCCTCGTCCCACGCGATGGTATAGAGCCGCGCATCGGTCGCCGGCGACGGCGCTTGGTCCGGCGAATCCTGGCTCGCGGAAATCGTCACCGGCGTGCCGGTATCGGATGTGCTGGAAGCGGTGGAGACGCCGGGTTCGACATAGAGCGCGTCGAGGCCACCGGCCTCTTCGAGGGCGTGAAGGCTGTCATAGCCGATCCGCGCCAGAAACGCTGAATTGGCATAGAGCAGCCGGTCAAGCCGGTAAATCAGGACGCCGACCGGCACGAGGTCGAGCAGCATCTTGTCGCGCCGGGTCTCGCCGCGCGCCGGCGGTTCGGGCGGGGCCAGCCACTCCGGCGTTTCAGCCGGCGCTTCGACCGGCTCGGCCGCCGCGACCGGCCCGACAACATCGTCTGACGCGTCGGACAGATCAGCCATTGCCGCCGCGCCGGTCTCGGCCTCGAGCCGCGCCGACAATTGCCGCGCGAGCTCGTTGAAGGCGCTGTTCTCCACCGGGGTCAGGACCGGTGATTTCGGTTCGCTGATCGGGCGAAACGGCAGGACGTTCTTGAGCGTTTCGGAGCTTTCCACGGTCGTTTCCAAATCGGTTTGGTATGAAGTCGGGGCGGCAATCGATGCTGGCAATTCAGACGTAGTGGACGACGCAACAACGGCTATGTCGGGCAACGCGGCGGCGGGCGAATCACTGGCCGGACCGGCCTGTACGATATCGGCCGAAAGCGGCTGCGGTGGGGGCGGCGGGTTGAAAAATTCGTGGCGGCGCTGCGCGGCGAGCCGGGTCAGCCCGTCGAGATCGCGGCAAACCCCAAACCCCCGATAGCCGGCAAGTTTTCCGGTGTGATCGTAGGTCGGCAGTCCCGCCAGTTCCACCGGCAAGCGGCCGCCGCCATCGACCGGCCAGTCCAGCGTGATGCCGCTCCAGGTGCTGCCGGTGGCGACTGCCCTGGCGACGCGGCCGTCGGGATCGAGCCCGAACGTCTCGGCGATCTCGCTCCACGGCCGTCCGAAGCCGGCGGCGGTGCGGGCGCCGATCAGGCGGGTGAATTCATCGGACCCGAGCGAGAAGCGGCCTTCGGCATCCATCTGCCACATGAAGCGCAGCGGGTGCTCCCGCGCGGCGGGTGGCTCGTCGAGCCATGACGGCGCGCCGGTGGCTTCGGATTGGTTTGCCGGTGACATGGAAGCCTCCATCGCGGATGCAGCTTGCTCCGCGGGCAGAGGCGCCGTCGCTTCGGCAACGGCTTCGACATCGCGGGAAGGTTGCTCCAGATCAACACCGGCATCGGGCTTTGCGGCTTCCACCTGGTCTTCGATCGGTGAAGCCTCGACGTGAGATTCAACTTGGGGCAAGTTGAGCTGCAGCACCGACTGCAGGTCGATATCTTCTTCGGGTGGCTCCTCGACGAAGTCCCCGGCGTCCGGGGCTTCAGCAGTCGCTTGGGCCGGCTCCACAAACTCGTCGATCAGCGCGAACTCGGCCGGGGCTTCGCCCGACATCGCCGGCCGTTCGTAGTCCGGCGCCGGCAGGTCCGCCAGCGGCGCGACCTGCTGCACGGGCTCCGGCGGCAGGGCGGCAACCGTCTCTTCCGGCGACGATGTCGCGAACTCGTCGACCAGCGCGAATCCGGCGGGGGCTGCGTCCGGGACCGCCGGCTGTTCGTGATCAGACGACGCGACGTCTTCAGGAGCGACCTGTTCAGGAGCGATCTGGGCAGGCGCCGGCGCGATCAGCGCCACCAGCCCGACATCCGCGCCGGTGCCGACGCGTTGCAGCACCATGTGGCCGATGCCGACCGGGGTCTCGACGCGGCCTTGGGCGAGCGCGTTGCTGCGCGCCTCGTCGAGACCGGCCTCGGAGAGATTGCGAAAGCCGAGCAGCGGCCGCGCGGCGTCGCTGGCGCCGACGAACATGCCGTCACGCGCGAACGCCGCGATCGGCGAATCGATGCCTTCGACCAGGCGCTGCAGCCGTTCGACCAGCGGCATCGCGCGGCCCACCGCTTCGGCGGCGGCGATCAGGATGCCGTGGTTGCCGTCGGCGAATTCGAGCCGCGCGCAGCCGCAGGTCATCAGGGTGCCGAGCGGTGCGCCGAAACCGCGCAGCCGCTCCAGCCGGATCGCGCCGGTGGGCGACAGCCGCCCGGCGAGTTGCGCCACCTGGCGCCGGTGCTGGTCGGCGGGGCCGAAAATCCTGCCGGCGAGCACGGCGCCGTTGGCCGCGCCGAACAGCCTGGCACCGACCGCATTGGCCCACCAGATCCGGGTGCCGTCGGTCGACCACAGCCACACCGGCAGCGCACTGGTGGCATGCACGGCCAGCCTCGGATCGCCGACGCCTCGCAACTGGAATTCCGCATTGTTCATCGTGGTGACATGGCTGACTGGTTGGGCCTTGGCTAAGACGATGGCGCAGAGTTCGGCGGCCAAACGATGACAGCCTTAACGAACCCTTAGTATCGCCCGCCGCCAAGGTCAGGTCCACGGTTTGCGGCCGGGCTGCCGCCCAAAGCGGAGATAACCTTAATCCGGCTGAACCCTGCGCCGGGCTTTGGCGTTGGGCTGTTGCAAACGGCGTCCAGAGGTCCACGATGGGAACAGGCGGATGTCGCGTCATATCGGCGAGGCTATTTGCCCTTTATCCTGACATGGGAACGGGGAACCGGGGCCGTGGACAGCCTTCGGATACCGAACAGGAGTGGGACCATGAGCGAACAAGGACGTGACCCTTTCGAGACTCCCAAGGAAATGCGGTCGATGGCCGAGGCCGGCTTCGACCAGGCCCGCCAGGCCTTCGAGAAGTTCCTGAGCGGCGCGCAAACGACCGCCGGAACCATCGAGGAGAAGCGGGAGGCGGTTGCCGCCGGCGCCAAGGACATCGGCGCCAAGGCGATGTCCTACGCCGAAAAGAACGTCCAGGCGTCGCTGGACTATGCCCAATCGCTGCTGCACGCCAAGGATCTGACGGAAATCATGCGGCTGCATACCGAATATGTGCAGGCGCAGATGCGGTCGCTGGCCGAGCAGGCCAGCGAGATGGGCCAGATCGTCAGCAAGGCGGCGATGGACGCCGCCAAGCCGAAAAGCTGACAAATGCCTTCCGACGGTTGATTTTGGCGGGTTCCGCAGCCGGAACGTGCGTTCGGCTGGCCCCTGCTATGCGGCATTGCGGTGAAAATCGCATTGCAATGCACAAAATTGACATGTTAAGGGTGTTATCTGTTGGTTGCCCGACAATGGGCATTCCCGTTCTGCGTGATCAGTTCGACGTTTTCCGGTGGGCGCCGGGGGCGTGTGAGGGGTCACATTTTTCACCCAACGCGAAGGATGCAAGTAATGGCCAATAACGATCCTTTCTCTGCTTCCGTGATCCCGTTCGAAGTCCCCGAGCAAATGCGTGCGTTCGCCGAAAAGGGCGTTTCGCAGGCCCGCGACAGCTACGCCAAGTTCAAGGATGCCGCCGAGACCCATAACGGCACCATTGAGGCGGTGTTCACGACCGTCAGCAAGGGCGCCAGCGAATACTCCGCCAAGCTGATGGAAATCATGAAAGCCAACAGCACCGCGAGCCTGGACTTCGCACAGGAGCTGTTCAGCGTGAAATCGCCCACCGAGGCGATGGAGCTTTGGGCCTCGCACGCCAAGAAGCAGTTCGAAACCTTCACCGCCCAGACCAAGCAACTTGCCGAGCTGAGCCAGAAGGTTGCGGCGGAGACCGCCGAGCCGATCAAGGCCAGCGCGTCGAAGCTGTTCAAGCCGGCCGCCTGATAGGCCCGTTTCGCATTCCAAAAAAAGCCCGGGCGGCCAGCCCGGGCTTTTTGTTTGGGCGCTGCGCCAAGGGACTGCGTCGAGGGACTGCGTCGAGGGCGAGGCGTGCGGGTTTTTGCCCGGCGAGGCCTGCGAAGCGTGAACTTTTACCGCCTCCGAATCGACCCTTACGGGGCATCCACCGGCCTTGCCAAAGGGCGGCGTTGCACCTAGTTTCCGCCCCGTTCGGCGACCCCATTTCAAGGGCTCGCCAAGGATGCAGTTGTAGCTCAGTTGGTTAGAGCGCCTGTCTGTGGAACAGGAGGTCGGTGGTTCGAGCCCACCCAACTGTACCACCACAACAAATTCCTCTGTGGTTTCAGCAACGTACTGATAGACCTGATGTATTTGCCCGCGCTAAAATACAAAAGGCGCTACAAATGGCATTACGGATGGTCGCGTTAAATCGTGCTGCTGATGGTCGATGGTTTGCACGCAAAGGCATCCCCGAAGATGTTCGCGAGGAGTACGCACGCCTGTATGGCGTGAAACGTGAAGCGCATCTCAAACTGCCAGCGGACACAGCGTCACACGAAGCAAAGACGCAACTCGGAGAGTGGGGAGCAGAGATTGAAACGCGCATTGCAACGCTGCGATCAAAGAAGAACGGCTCAGGTCAGCCGCTCACTCGATTAAACGCGATTGCACTCGCAGGCCGTTGGTACACATGGTTCGTCGGACAGCATGAGAACGACCCCGGTCCAGCCAAGCGTTGGCAGGAGATGAGCAACCACTTCGTTTGGAATGTGATCCACCCCGAGGCACCAGATAGCTACCACGAGAACCATAAGTCTGACCCCAAATGGGAGTGGGCGAAGGAGCCGGAGGTTCGCGAAGCGGTGAGGCCACAGGTTGCCGAGTTGGCCCGTGTGGCAACCTTCCTTGCCAGCTCCGGTATTGCATTGAACGCCACCGCTTACGCGCTCTTTGTGGATGCTGTCAGCGACAACCTGCTGTTGGCGATTTCGGTGCTGGAGCGGCGTGCCAATGGCGATTACTCCCGTGATGACACACCTGACAGTTTCCCTCCGTTCACCGATGGTCCGGCTAGGGGTAAGGGTGTCAGTTGCTGGGAATTGTTCGAGGCCTTCGTACTCGCGACGAAGCCCGCGCCGAAGACTGTGACTAGATGGAGGGCGGTTTTCCTCGCAATGCAGCGTGAATTCGCCGAAGTGGGGGCGGATGGTATCACTGAGGACGTTGCGCGTACGTGGGTGCACGGTCTGGTCAATAACGAGCGAGGCCCCAGCACCGTTCGAGAAATTTGGCTGTCGGCGTCGCGGCGCGTATTTAGCTGGGCTCGTGAGCACAAGCGCATTCGACAAAACCCCTTTAAGGAAGTCAGGGTACAGTCGCACGCAGGAAATCGCCGATGCCACTGTGTTTCTCGGGTTTACAGGACTGGTAGTTCCAAGCGCGCGATGGGATTGCACCAATCTAGTGGTCTTTACGGAGAGGACTAATCCCGGCCAGCTCACGATAATTGGGTCTCCGAAGCCTGTTGATTGGACCTCGTGGCGCGAGCATCGTGCAGCGGTACGTGGACGCACATAGGCCTCGCTGAAAATACAAAAAGGTACTACAAACGAAGCAAACGCGCGGGCGAAAACGTTAGGTTTATCAATCATCTGTCTGAATGTTGGCAGTACCCACCCAACTGTACCAGGACGCTATCCACCGCGACCCCGCACCCCGCGCTTGACCTCTGCTTGCCAATCCGCCGCGGTTCACCCACAATTCTCCCAATTAATGCTTGAGGGGATTCTCGAAGGGATCCTCGAGTGGATTTTTGGGAGGATTCTTGGGAGGATTCATGTTCGTGCTCCGGTCCAGCAAGTTCCAGTTTGGTTTGATGCTCGCGACCGCGCTTGCGGTCTCGATGTGGCCTGCGGCGAGCCAGGCCTATTCCCCCGAGCAGGAGCAGGCCTGCACCGGCGATGCGATGCGCCTGTGCGGCGCCTACATCCCGGACGTCGACCGCATCACGGTCTGCATGATCCAGCAAAAATCCCAGCTCAGCCCTGGCTGCCGGGCGCATTTCCGGCCCGAGCCCTCCGAAGTCAGCTCGGTCCGTGCGGGAAAGCCTCTCGGCATCACGCCGGCGAAGGCGCGAAAGCCGGCCAGCGCCAAGGCGAAGAAACCCGGCAAGCCTGCGAAGCCGAAGGCAACCTGAACGCGAAAAAGCAGCGACGTGCGCGCGGGCTCGTTCGACATTCGCCTCATGTGACCCGGAACAACGCCGCCCGCGGATGCTTGGCACCACGGAACGACGCCTTGCGTCGGTGCCTCGGATCCCCATCTGAAGGCAAGGAGAGATTCAGTGGGTGAACATTCCAGGGAGGAGCTTGATCGGCATTTTGCCTGGTTTCAGGACAAACTTCCGCCGGGACCGGCCAGATTCATCGGCTGGCTACGCAAGCCGTCGTCGATCCTGGTGCGGATTCCGCTGGCGATCTTGCTGATGATCGGCGGCATCTTCAGCTTCTTGCCGATCCTGGGACTCTGGATGCTGCCGCTCGGACTCGTTTTGTTCGCCCAGGATGTGCCGATCCTACAAAAGCCGATGGCGCAGTCGCTCGGATGGATCGAACGCAAGTGGGAAGTGCGTCAACGCGCAAAAGCCGAGCGTGAGCGCGTAAAAAATGCGCAGTGACTCACTTCCAGCGCTGTCGCGATTCACTTTTTGAGTCTGCTGCAGCGCATGGTGTGACTCAAAAGCCCACTCCGCCGATTAATCCGGGGCTTCGTCCACTTTAGCGGTAAATTTTTCTTTCACGAATCAGCGTGCTGATTCATTTTCGCCATCTGGGGTCAATCTGGAGGCGAAGGTATGAACGTTATTGTTTTCGCATCGCGTAAAGGCGGCTCGGGAAAGAGTACCCTTGCCGCCCATCTCGCTGCGCATGTCCATAAGGTTACGAAGCCCTGTCTGCTTGTCGATGCCGATCCGCAGGGGTCATTGACACTCTGGCACAAGCTGCGCGGCACCAACGAACCCACGATCAAGACCGCCGTCAATTCCGTGAGCGGGATCGTGGCCGCCGCCAAGCGCGACGGCTTCGAGTGGGTATTCATCGACACGCCGCCGAATTTGTCGGCCGTGGTCGACGATGCCATCAAGAACGCCACCATGGTGATCATTCCGGCGCGGCCGGGCGTGTTCGACGTCAACGCCGTGCAGGAAACCATTCAAACCTGCCGTGCCGCGCGAAAACCCTATGCGGTCGTGATCAACGGCGCGCCGGCACGCCGCGACGAGGCGGAGAGCCCGATCGTCACCATCGCGCGGGAAGCGCTGGCCAAATTCCGCGCGCCGGTGTGGGGCGGGCAGATCACCAACCGTGCCGATCTCCTGATGGCGCTCAGCCATGGCGAAGGCGCGCGCGAATACGACGCCGAGGGTCGCGCGGCGGCGGAAATCAGCCGGCTATGGGCTGCGATCGAGCGCTCGGTGAAGGCCATTCGCGGCAATGGATCCGCGACCGGCGCGATGCACAAGCAGCAGGCGGCATAGTTCTGCCGCACGGCAAGTTCTGCCGCACTGCAAGTCTGACAAAGAACGCGCGGTTTCCGCGCGTTTTTCTTTTGTGCCTGCGCTTACCCTCCAGGGGAGGGCAAAGATCTCACGCCACCATCAGCATGTAGAAGATGATCACCGGTGACAGGCACAGGATCACCGACCAGACGCCGACCGCCCAGAGAATGTCCTGGACGGAAAAACCCTGAGGTTCAGGGAAGGTATTGTTCTCGATGTTCATGACGCCCCCGCTTTTTTTGTCTTGTGGGGGATATTGATACAGGTCGAATTTTAAAAAGCCGGTCGCGATTTCGCTCGCATTTGACCACAAGTGCTACCGCCGATTAACGACGATGCGCACGTCAGGTCGCTTCAGCTCATCAGCAGGCGGAACGCCAGCACCGGCGACAGGCCGAGAATGGCGGCCCACAGGCCGAATGACGACACCAGCCAAACGTCCTGCATTCGCCGGGCCCGTGCGCAAACCGGATATTTGGCATTCGTGATCGATTGAGTGGTCATTGGCGTCCCCCGTTTTTTGTTATGGGGATTCAATTAAGCCTCAAACTCTAAGGACGACGCCTCGCTATCTGCTGAATTTGAACTGTCGGTTTCACCACGCATTAACCAGCCGAATCGAGCGGGTTGATTGCGGGGGCTGCGGCCGCTTCAACGAACGCGTCTTGCTCGTCCCTCCTACAAGGGGTTCACGAGGGGAGGGATGAGGAGCGGTGTCCCGGCTATGCCGCGCGGGTTGACGCTGCCGTTCGTCGTTGCATCTCCGCATCGAGCCGCGCCGCCAGCTCCGCGCTCACCTCCACCATCGGCAGGCGGACGTCGGCGCGCGCGATCAGCCCGGTCCGCGCCAGCCAGTATTTTGCGGGCGCCGGGCTCGGCTCGGCGAACAGCAGCGTGGTGAGTTCGGAAAGGCTTTCCCAGCGCGCGCGTGCGGCGTCGCGGTTGCCTTCCCGCAACTCCGTGCGCACCGCCGCGAAGCTGTCGGTCTCGATGTGGGCCGACAGCAGGATGGCGCCATCGGCGCCGTCGGTGAGCGCCTCGTAATAGTGCGCGTCCTCGCCGGTCAGAACCTTGAAGCCGGCCGGCCGCTGCCTGAGCAGTTCGATCGATTGCGCGCGGTCGGCGCCGCAATCCTTCAGGCCGACGATGTTTTGATGTTCGGCGAGCCGCAGCATGGTCTCGTTCTCGATATTGACCGCGGTGCGGTAGGGAATGTTGTAGAGCACGATCGGCCACGCGGCATGGTCCGCCAGCGCGGTGAAGTGCTGCAGCAGGCCGCGTTGCGACGGCCTGACGTAATAGGGGCTGGCGATCAGGTAGCCGTCGATCGGCCAGTCGGCCGTCTCATCCAGCGCATCCTGCATCTTCGACGTGCTGGCGCCCGACAGCCCGAGGCAGACCGGCAGCGTGCGTCCGCCGTCGGCGATGCCGTCGCGGACTGTTGCTACGACCCGCTCCAGTTCGGCCATGCCGAGCGTCATGCCTTCGCCCGAGGTGGCCGTCAGGATCAAGCCGTCGACCGGTCCGGCCGCGTAGTGTCGGGCCAGCCGGCGCAGCGATGTCTCGTCGACTTCGCCATCGCGGAACGGCGTGACGAGGGGCAGCCACAGGCCCTGCAATTGCGATCGAAGGTCAGTCATGGGTCCATCTCCTTGGGGGGTAAGCCGGAGACGGGACAATAAAAAACCCCGTCCAGACGGCGGGGTTTTGAGGATCGTGTGAGCGTGAAGCCTATCGCGCGCGTCGATCTCCAGTCCCCGGAAGGGGACCTTTTTTCGACAGCGTCAGCTTGCACGAAATCGTGATCATCCGCGAATGATGATCGTCAAACGCAAAACTGTCAACGGCGAGAGCTGCGGCCGCGCGCGTACGTCGCAGGCGCAAAAAAAAGCCGGGCTCGAACGAGCCCGGCTTAAGGTATTGGCCACGTGAGGCCGACACAATCACCTTCCAAGAGGGATTACTGAGCGCTCGCGCCACTGGAGGAGGGGGACAAATGCGCAACACGAAAACTCAGCGTAAAGACATTATGATCCGCGTTGGTGCCTCGCAGCAACCGTCCAAGTCGCATGTCAGTCATGCGGAGACCGGGGGTTCGTGAAAACACCGGCAGGCTACGACGGCCAGCGCTGCGCCTTGCTGACCACGAAGTCGCGGAACACCTGCACCCGCGCCACCGACTTCAACTCTTCGGGATAAACAAAATAGGTGTCGAGCTGGATCGAATCCGACTCGCCGAACAGCTGCACCAGGCGGTTGTTTTCCTCGACCAGATAGTCCGGCAGGGCGGCAATGCCGAGGCCCTGCTGGCAGGCGCGCACCAAGCCGAGGATATTGTTGACCTTGAAATACACCTCGCGCGGACCGGAGCCGTTGCGTCCGGCCTCGACCAGCCAGTTGCGGTTCTGCAGATGCGGCGCGACCTGGCCGTCGGCGAGCGTGATGATGCGATGCGCATCGAGCTCGTCGAGGGTGCGTGGCGTGCCGAAGCGCTTGATGTATTCCGGCGAGCAATAGGCATGGAAGCCCATCGCGAACAGCTTGCGCTGGATCAGGTCCGGCTGCGTCGGCTTGCGGGTGCGGATCGCGACATCCGCCTCGCGCATCGACAGATCGAGTTCCTCGTCGGTGACGATCAGCTGGATCCGGATCTCCGGATAGAGCGCGGTGAATTCGCCGAGCCGCGGGATCAGCCAGTTGATGCCGACGCCCGGGGTGGTGGTGATCTTGAGATCGCCGCTCGGCCGCTCGCGGCTGTCAGTGAGCTTGGCGCGCGCCGCCTGCAGCTGCATGAACACGTCATGCGCGGTGCGAAACAACAGGTCGCCCTGCTCGGTGAGGATCAGGCCGCGCGCATGGCGATGGAACAGCGACACCGAGAGCTCCTGCTCCAGCGCGCTGACCTGCCGGGAGACGGCCGATTGCGACAGCCCAAGCTGCTCGCCGGCATGCGTGAAGCTGCCCGCTTCCGCCGCCGCGTGAAACACCTTCAGCTTGTCCCAATCCATATCGGTAAATCCGTCGCGTGTTCGAGATCTTGGCATGGTTATTCCGCCGCCGCGCGGTCGCTGGCGCGCAGCGCGAGAAAGCGTTCGGCCTCAAGCGCTGCCATGCAGCCGAGGCCGGCGGCGGTGACCGCCTGCCGCCAGGTTTCGTCGGCGACGTCGCCGGCGGCGAACACGCCCGGCACCGAGGTCGCGGTCGAGTTCGGCGCCACCTCGACATATCCCGATGGCTTCAGCTTGACCTGGCCGAGCACCAGTTCGGTCGCCGGCGCATGTCCGATCGCGATGAAGACGCCGTCGGCCGCAAGCTCGGTCAGGGTGCCGGTCTTGACGTTCTTGAGCCTGACATGGGTGACCTTGCCCGGATTCTCGGTGCCGCAGATTTCGTCGATGGCACTGTCCCACACCACCTTGATCTTGGGGTGCTTGAACAGGCGGTCCTGCAGGATGCGCTCGGCGCGAAAATGATCGCGGCGATGCACGATGGTCACCTGCGACGCGAAATTGGTCAGGAACAGCGCTTCCTCGACCGCGGTGTTGCCGCCGCCGACCACGATGACCTCCTTGCCGCGATAGAAAAATCCATCGCAGGTCGCGCAGGCCGAGACGCCAAAGCCCTTGAATTTCTCTTCCGACGGCGTGCCAAGCCAGCGCGCCTGCGCGCCGGTGGCGAGAATGACGGTTTCGGCGAGATAGACGTCGCCGCTGTCGCAGGTCAGGCGGAACGGCCGCTCTCCCAGTTCGAGCCTTGTGACGAGATCGGTGACCATTTTGGTGCCGACATGGGCCGCCTGCTTTTCCATCTGCTCCATCAGCCACGGCCCCTGGATCACATCCGCAAAACCCGGATAGTTCTCCACGTCGGTGGTGATGGTGAGTTGGCCGCCCGGCTGCATGCCCTGGATCAGCACGGGTTCGAGCATCGCGCGCGCGGCATAGATGGCCGCGGTGTAGCCGGCCGGGCCGGAACCGATAATGACGACCTTGGCATGGATGGGGGCAGGCATAGAGGCAGGTCCCTCTCTTAAGGGAATTTGGCCAGCGCTTGCGCGGAATGCGCCCGGATAGCCATCGCGGCGGCGCTGAAAGTGTCAAATCCAAGATAGGGCATCTGGCGAGCTATGCAAGAATTGCAATCCATATCCGCGAATTTTCCCCGTGAGGTGGAAAAATGGCGCAGCGCACGCGCAATAAAATTGCGCAAGCCGCGCGAGCTGGGCTAAGAGTGTTGCCGATACCCATCCCACAAGCCGCTTAGCCAGGACCTGGACCCGCGTGTCGAAGAATCTTGACGAGATCGACCTCAAAATCCTCGCCGAAATCCAGGCCGATGGCCGAATCACCAATGTCGAACTGGCCAAACGTGTCGGTATTTCGCCGCCGCCCTGCCTGCGCCGGGTCCGGACGCTGGAGGAGGCCGGCTATATCCAGGGCTATCGCGGGCTGCTGGATCCGCGCCGGCTCGGTTTCGACGTCACGGTGTTCGCTTCGGTGCACCTGTCCAGCCAGACCGATGCCGACCTGCGCGCGTTCGAGGAGTTCGTGCGCGCCGAGCCGCTGGTGCGGGAATGCTGGATGCTGTCGGGCGAGGTCGATTTCATCCTGAAATGCGTCGCGCCCGACATGGCGACGTTTCAGGATTTCGTCACCCACCTGACCGCGGCGCCGCATGTCCGCAACGTCCGGACCTCGCTGGTGCTGCACAATTCGAAATACGAGGCGGCGGTGCCGCTGGAATTGAAAGTGCCGGGCTGAGTTACAGCGACGCCGGCGCTCAGCGTTTGCCGCGCGTCGCGTCGAGGGCCCACGGCCCGCCGCCGGCGCAGGCGAGATGGAAGCAGGCGAAGCAGAACAGGATCGCCGCGTTGCCGCCATTGAGCAGCGGGATTAACGCCGGTGCGGCGAGCCCGCCCTCGAACATGTGTCCGATGAAGTAAGCGAACGCCATCTGACCCGACAGGATGAAGGCCACCGGCCGCGTAAACAGCCCCAGTATCAACAAAGCGCCGCCCACCAGTTCGAGCACGCCGGCGACCGTGACCAGCGGTGAAATATTGAGGAAAGCGGGCAGCACCGGAATTTTGTAGATTTTGGCGAGGCCGTACTGAAACAGCAGCAATCCCGTGAAGATCCGGTAGATGCTGAGAGCCGTCGGTTCGAAGCCCGCGAGCGTGCTGTTGAACTTGTCCATGGCCGCCCCGCTCGAGCGCGACGCATCGACGCTCCACGTCCCCGCGCCGGCGCTCGACAGATAGAGGCAGCTGAGGAGGTACAGGATCGTCAGCGTGCTGCCGGCGATCAGCGGGTGAAAGCTTTTCGGCAAGTACCTGGTGATGAGGAAAAACGCGAGGTCCACGGCGATGATCAAGGCCGCCGGCCGCGTCCACAGCCCGAGGATCAACAGCGCGCCGCAGATCAGTTCGACGAATCCGCTCGCGCCGATCATCGAGAACAACTGGATATTGGCGTTGGACGGCACCACGGGAAAGCCGATGGTCTTTGCCATGCCATGCTGAATGATCAGCAAGCCTGTCATGACGCGCAGCAGGCTCAGCGCGCGCGGCGCGAACCCCACCAGTGCTTCGGTCAAGATTGCCTCCCAGGAATAAGACGCGTCCGATTCGTATCGCGTCGCGGCTTCCGGGGAAAGCAACCACCGCAGGAAAATCCGCTGCGGCTCGTAAAGCAGCACAACGCGACGGCGATGCCGCTGCAATTGAAAGTGCCGGGCTGACGCCAGGCGTTTGTGCCGCCGTCATTGCGAGCCGTTGGCTCGCAATGACGAATGCCGATGTCAGCGCTTGCCGCGCATCATCGCGTCCACGCTCCACGGGCCGCCGCCCGCACAGGCGAGATAAAGGCAGGCGAAGCAGAACAGGATGGCTGCATTGCCCCCGTTCAACAGCGGGATGAATACCGGTGTTGCGCCCTTGAACATGTGCCCGATGAAATAGGCGAACGCCATCTGGCCCGACAGGATGAACGCCACCGGCCGCGTGAACAGCCCCAGCATGAGCAACGCGCCGCCGACCAGTTCGATCGCGCCGGCGGCGGTAATCAGCGGCGGAATATTGGCAAAATAGGGCAGCACCGGAAATTTCAGGATTTTGGCGACGCCATACTGAAACAGCAGCAATCCCGTCATGATGCGGAAGATGCTGAGAGCCATCGGCTCAAAGCCCGCAAGCGTCCTGTTCAACTTGTCCATGGTCATCCCCTCAGGCTTTTTTCATCGAAGCGTCAACGCTCCACGGTCCAGCACCTGCCGTCGCCAGATAGAGGCAGGCGAAACAGTACAGGGCCGCCAGCGTGCCGCCGTTGATCAGCGGGTGAAAGCCCTTCGGAAAGTGGCCGATGAAATAGGCGAACGCCATCATGCCCGAGAGGATGAAAGCCACGGGACGCGTGCACAGGCCGATGATCAGCAGCGCGCCGCCGATCAGTTCGATGAAGCCGGCCGCGCCGATCAGCGACAGCGGCTTGACGGTGGCGTACATCGCAACGACGGGAAAGCCGATCAACTTTCCCATGCCATGCTGGATGATCAGCAAGCCTGTAATGATGCGCAGCAGGCTCAGCGCCGTCGGCTGCCATTTCCCCAATATCTTGTCGAATGCGTCCATGTCGTCTCCCCCCAAAGTTTAATGCGTTCAATTCGTATCGTGTCGCGACTTCGAGGGAAAGCATGTCACCGCAAGAAATCCGCCGCGTTTCGCAAAGCAGCATGGGAATAACACCGCAAGCAAAGTGTTGCGATAACCCGATCACTTTTTCGAGGGGGCGCGCTTCGGAGCGTCCGGGCTGAGGCAGCGGATGGCCTGCGGCTGGCAGGCAAAGCCGATGTTGGAGCAGACCGGCGGCCCGCCTTCGGCGCCGCGCGAGCAGTTCACGCATTGGTCGGTCCACCGGCTGCAGTTCGCCGGGCCTTGTTGCACCTGAACATCTGCAGGTGCGCGGCGCGGCGGGACCTTGATGTCGGCGGCATCAGCGGCACCTCCGGTCCACGCGAAGATCGCCGCGAGGATGAAAAGCGCGGTGAGATGACCATGCCGCATGCTGCTCTCCGCGCGCCCTGTCAGGATTTGCATGGGTCAGCCGCCTGACAACTTTCTGCATCTTGCCGTGGCGGCGCCGACCGGACAAATGAAAAAGGCCGGGAAATATCCCGGCCGTTTCATGCTGGCAGAATTGAAAGCCCGCTTCGGGCGATCAGCGCCACTCGACCTTGGTGATCTCGTAGGCCTTGGCGCCGCCGGGCGCCACGACTTCCACCGATGCGCCCTTCTTCTTGCCGATCAGCGCGCGCGCCAGCGGCGAAGTGATGGAGATACGGCCCTTCTTGGCGTCGGCCTCCGGTTCGCCGACGATCTGCCACACCGCCTTCTTTTCGGTGTCCTCGTCGACCAGGGTGACGGTGGCGCCGAACTTGATGGTATCGCCGCTTAGCTTGGAGATGTCGATGATATCGGCGCGCGCGAGCTTGTCCTCGAGCTCGGCGATGCGGCCCTCATTGTGCGACTGCTCTTCCTTGGCGGCGTGATATTCCGCGTTCTCCGACAGATCGCCATGCGAGCGCGCCTCGGCGATATGCTCGATGATCCGTGGACGGTCCACCGACTGGCGCTGCTTCAACTCGACTTCGAGGGCGGCATAGCCGCCCGCGGTCATCGGAACCTTTTCCATCATAGCTCTTCGTCCTTCAACTTCATGCGGACCAATCCGCGGCACGCACAAACGCCGAAACAGAACCCTCTCATGCCTGGCGAGTTCCAGTCATGCGGATTCACTGCCGATCTGTTTGCCGGGCGCAAGCGCCCGGTCAAAGGATCAGGTTTCGGAAAAGTAACTCTGCAGCGTGCGGACCTCAAGGTCCCCGCCCAGATAGGCGCGGATCCCCTGCGCGGCCGCCACGGCGCCCGAAAGAGTGGTGTAATATGGCACTTTATGCAAGAGGGCAGCGCGCCGCAACGACCGGCTGTCGGCCAGCGCCTGCGGCCCTTCGGTGGTATTGAAGACCAGCTGGATGTCGCCGTTCATGATGGCATCGACGATATGCGGCCGTCCCTCCAGCACCTTGTTAACTTTCTCGGTCGGCACCCCGCTGTCGGCGAGGAAACGCTGGGTGCCCGAGGTCGCCATCACCTTGAAGCCCAGCGAAAACAACAGCCGCACCGCGTCCAGGATCCTGACCTTGTCGATCTCGCGAACCGAAACGAACACGGTGCCCTTGCGCGGCACGCGGGTGCCGCCGCCGAGCTGGCTCTTGGCGAACGCCACCTCGAACGAGCGGTCGATGCCCATCACCTCGCCGGTCGATCGCATCTCCGGGCCGAGCACGGTATCGACGCCGGGGAAACGGGCGAACGGGAACACCGATTCCTTGACGCCGACGTGGCCGAGCTTGCGCTTCTTCAAATTGAAGTCGGCGAGCTTCTCGCCGGCCATGATTCGCGCCGCGATCTTCGCCACCGGCATGCCCATCACCTTGGCGACGAACGGCACGGTGCGCGACGCCCGCGGGTTGACCTCGAGCACGTAGATGTCGCCATCCTTGATGGCGTATTGCACGTTCATCAGCCCGACCACGTCGAGGCCGAGCGCCAGCTCGCGGGTCTGCCGCTCCAGCTCCGATATCATCGCAGCATCCAGCGAATGCGGCGGCAGCGAGCAGGCGCTATCGCCGGAGTGAATGCCGGCTTCCTCGATATGCTCCATGATGCCGACGATGAAAGTGTCCTTGCCGTCGCACAGGCAGTCGACGTCGATCTCGATGGCGTCGGACAGATAGCGGTCGAACAGCAGCGGATTGGTGCCGAGCACGGTGTTGATCTGGCCGGTCTTGTCGTTCGGATAGCGCGCCTTGACGTCGCCGGGGACGAGCTCGGGCAAGGTGCCGAGCAGATAGTCGCTGAGCTGGTTGTCCTCGCGGATGATCTGCATGGCGCGGCCGCCGAGCACGTAGGACGGGCGCACCACCAGCGGCAGGCCGAGATCGGCCGCCACCAGCCGCGCCTGCTCGACCGAATAGGCGATGCCGTTCTTCGGCTGCTTCAAACGCAGTTTGTCGAGCACGCGCTTGAAGCGGTCGCGGTCCTCGGCGAGGTCGATGGCGTCGGGCGAGGTGCCGAGGATCGGCACATTGGCCGCTTCCAGCGCACGCGCCAGTTTCAGGGGGGTCTGGCCGCCGAACTGAACGATGACGCCATGCAGCGTGCCGTTCTTGCGTTCGGTGGCGATGATTTCCAGCACGTCTTCGGCGGTCAGCGGCTCGAAATACAGCCGGTCCGCGGTGTCGTAGTCGGTCGACACCGTTTCCGGGTTGCAGTTGATCATGATGGTTTCATAACCGGCGTCGTGCAGCGCGAAGCAGGCATGGCAGCAGCAGTAATCGAACTCGATGCCCTGGCCGATCCGGTTCGGGCCGCCACCAAGGATGATGACCTTCTTGGCGCTGGTCGGCGCGCTCTCGTCGGCCAGCGCGCCGGCGAACGGCGATTCATAGGTCGAATACATATAGGCGGTGGGCGACGCGAATTCGGCGGCGCAGGTGTCGATGCGCTTGAACACCGGGCGAACCCCGAGCGCCTGGCGCTGGGCCGTCACGGCGGCCTCGGTGGCCTGGGTCAATACTGCGAGCCGTGCGTCCGAAAAGCCCATCGCCTTCAGGGTGCGCATGCCGAATGCATGCGTGGGCAGGCCGCTTTGCTTGATCTTGCTTTCCATCTCGACGATGCCGCGCATCTCCGCGAGGAACCAGGGATCGATCTTGCAGGAGGTGAAGATCTCCTCATTGCTCCAGCCGAGCCGCATCGCCTGCGCCACCTGCAACAGGCGGTCCGGCGTCGGCGTGCCCAGGGCGGCGCGGATCGCATTCTTGTCGTCGCTGCGGCCGAGGCCCTCGATCTCGATTTCATCGAGCCCGGTCAGCCCGGTCTCGAGGCCGCGCAGCGCCTTTTGCAGGCTCTCCTGGACGGTGCGGCCGATCGCCATCACCTCGCCGACCGACTTCATCGAGGTCGTCAGCGTGGTGGAGGCGCCGGGAAACTTTTCAAACGCAAAGCGCGGGATCTTGACGACGACGTAATCGATGGTCGGCTCGAACGACGCCGGCGTCGCACCGCCGGTGATGTCGTTGGCGATCTCGTCCAGCGTGTAGCCGACCGCGAGCTTGGCGGCGACTTTTGCGATTGGAAAGCCGGTCGCCTTCGAGGCCAGCGCCGAGGAGCGCGACACCCGCGGATTCATCTCGATCACGACCATGCGGCCGTCGGCCGGATTGACGCCGAACTGCACGTTGGAGCCGCCGGTCTCGACCCCGATCTCGCGCAGCACCGCCAGCGAGGCGTCGCGCATGATCTGGTATTCCTTGTCGGTCAGGGTCAGCGCAGGCGCCACCGTGATGGAATCGCCGGTATGCACGCCCATCGGATCGAGGTTCTCGATCGAGCAGATGATGATGCAATTGTCTTTCTTGTCGCGCACCACCTCCATCTCGAACTCTTTCCAGCCGAGCACGGATTCCTCGATCAGCACTTCGGAGGTCGGCGACGCATCGATGCCGCGTTCGACGATCTCGATGAATTCCGCCTTGGTGTAGGCGATGCCGCCGCCGGTGCCGCCCATGGTGAAGGAGGGGCGGATCAGGGCCGGGAAGTCGATCACGTCGAGCGCGCGCAGCGCGTCCGGCAGCGTCTTGACCTGGACCGAACGCGGCGTCTCCAGCCCGATCTTGGTCATCGCCTCGCGAAACCGCTGGCGGTCCTCGGCCTTGTCGATGGCATCTGCGGTGGCGCCGATCATCTCGACGTCGAATTTCTCCAGCGTGCCCTGCTTGCGCAGGGACAGCGCGCAGTTCAGCGCGGTCTGGCCGCCCATGGTCGGCAGCAAGGCAAAACCCCTGGAACGGTCGCCGCGTTCCTTTTCGATGATCTTGGCGACGATTTCCGGCGTGATCGGCTCGATATAGGTGGCGTCGGCCAGTTCCGGATCGGTCATGATGGTGGCCGGATTGGAATTGACCAGGACGATGCGGTAGCCCTCGTCCTTCAGCGTTTTGACCGCCTGGGTGCCGGAATAGTCGAATTCGCAGGCCTGGCCGATCACGATCGGACCGGCGCCAATGATCAGGATGGTGGAGATATCGGTTCTTTTGGGCATCAAGTCTCGGGGTCAAGTCTTGGGGGCTGGGAACTGGGCACAAAAAAAGGGCGCGCCTGTCGCGCGTCCCTCAAACCCGGCGCTTGGGATCAACCTCGCGCGCGGGTGGTCTTTAGACCAGATTCCGCACCCGCGAAAGGGTCTTAAAGGCCCCATCAACCGGCATTTTTTCCGCCTTCGCCCTGCGGGCTATGGCGGGACAAGCCCGCCTTGGGGGATGGCCGGAAGCCCGCCTAGGGCTGGCTTGCCCAGCCGAAGCTGCGCAGCAGCGAAGGCTGGAGGCCCGGCCTGGATTCGAACCAGGATAAAGAGCATTGCACTGCTCCCGCGTCGACGCTTTCCGCCACCGGGCCGCGCCGATCATCGCCGATCACGCCGCCGTGAGCCATGCTTGCCGTTGATTAACCCTAACGGGCCGGTCAGAACGCGTGGCGCGCCACAAAGGTCATCCGCCAGGGGTTGTGGCCGATATTGACGTGCGCGCGCGAGGCGGTGAATCCGCTGGCGGCCAGTTTTGCCACCATCTCGGCCTCGCTGTAGCGCTGCAAGCCCACCTTGGCGCGCAATTGCCGGTAGTCCGACAGCGCGGTCGAGACCAGCCCGATCAGGGCGTCCTTCAAGAACCCGTGGGTGAGCGCGAAGCGCAACAGCGCCGTCACGTCCCTGATCATGCCGACTTCGGGGCGCAGGATATCGCCCACCACCAGCCGGCCGCCGGGCTTCAGCAGCCGTTTGATCACCGCGAAGGCCTGGTCGAGTTCGGCCGGCGTCATGTATTGGGCGACCGAGTTCATGACCGCGAGATCGATGGATTTTTCCTCCATGTTCCGGAGGTCGTCGAGCGAGCGCACCCTGATTTTGGTGATCGGGGCAAAGCGCGCGATCAGCCGGCCGCGCACGCCGGGTGCCGGTTCGGCGAGATAAAGCTTGCCGCAGGCGTCGGCGACCTTGGCTGCGGACAGCGCTTCGCCGCAGGCGTAGTCCAGTACCACCGCGTCCGGGGAGGAGATGTAGCCGATGATGTCCCGGGCGATGATCTGGAAATGCAGGTCGCGATGCAGCCTGCTCGCATAAATTGTATGCGTGGAATCGTAATAGTCGATCCAGTCGTCCATCGCTGATGTGTCCGGCAAAAACGGAGGTTCCGGGCGTGGAACCGACTGCGTAGGTGCTGCGTTAGATGGTCCCGCGACCGGTGTCCAACGTCCAATGTCCGGTTCCTAACAGGAAGGTGCAGTGTGAGCAAAGCCAAGCAAGACAACAAATCCGGCAAGGTGTCCCCCGATCTCGACACGCCCACCGATCTGCCGCAGGCGGGGGTGGACAAGATTTCGGCCGCGCTCAACGTGCTGCTGGCCGACGCCTTCGCGCTCTACATGAAGACCAAGAATTTCCACTGGCATGTCTCGGGCCGACATTTCCGCGACTATCATCTGCTGCTCGACGAGCAGGCCGCCGCGATCTTAGCCACCACCGACGAGTTGGCCGAACGCGTCCGCAAGATCGGCGGCGTCACGCTGCGCTCGATCGGGCAGGTCGCGAAATTGCAAACCGTCAAGGACAACAACGAGTCCTATGTGCCGCCGCGCGAGATGCTGCGTGAACTGATGGAAGACAACAAGAAGATGGCGACGGCGATGCGCAAGGCGCGCAAGCTGGCCGACGACCACGAGGATGTCGGCACCACCTCCCTGCTGGAAAACTTCATCGATCAGACCGAGCGCCGCACCTGGTTCCTGTTCGAAGCCAGCCGGCAGGAAGGCGACAACGCCGCGTAGGATCTTTATTCTTCCCTCTCCCTTTGTGGGAGAGGGTGGCACGGACGCGCGAAGCGCGTTCGTGACGGGTGAGGGGTTCTCTCCTCACGGCGATGTCTTCGTGGGATGATAGAGACCCCTCATCCGGTCCGGACTTCGTCCGGACCACCTTCTCCCACAAGGGGAGAAGGGAAGAAGGTCCACTTTACAAATTCCACAGCCGCACCAGCGGCCCGTCCGCGCCCCGCACCGGATCGGTGTTCGGCAGCTTCACTTGCGGGATCGACTTCAGCGCCTTCGCGTGAGCTTCCTTCGTCGGCCGCACCAGATCCATCGGTGGCCCCGGCGGATAGGCGCCGACGACGCAGAAGTCAGCGCTCGCCGACAGGCGTTGATGCCCGGTGCCCGCCGGCAGGATGGCGACGTCGCCCGCCGCAATTTCAAATTCCCGGCCGTGGTCGCCGCCGAACCGCACTTGCGCACGACCGCGCGCGACGCCGAGCGCCTCGTGAACCGTCGCATGGTAGTGCAGATAATCGTAGACGCCGTTGCGCCACATCTCGCCCCAGCCATTGGCGCCGAACAGTCCCTCGATGGTTCTTTCGGGATGCGCGTTGGCGACGTCGATCGCGCCCTTGTAGACCAGAAACGGCATCGGATTGTTGGGGACGAGGCCGTCATCGGCGAAGACGAAGGCGAGCGGTTCGATGTCCGCACAGATGACTGACATGGCGATCCTCCGGCGCATCAAAATACGCGTGAATTCAACCAATGTCAGCTTCTCACGTTCCCTTGGTGGATGTGGGGAATCGCCCAGCCTAACTGCCGACCGGCGAGGTGGCCGGAAGCTCGAACACCAGGCAGGTCGTGGTGGCATGCGCCAGCAGCCGGCCCTTGGCGTCGGTAATGCGCGCTTCCGCCGTCGCGGCTCGGCGGCCGACACTCAGCGTGCGGCCCTCGCTGCGCACCGGGCCGGTATTCTCGGTCATGCCCTTGATGAAGGAGATCTTGAACTCCAGCGTGGTGTAGCCGGTACCGGCCGGCAGCGCGGAATGGACCGCGAGCCCCATCGCTGAATCCAGCAGGATCGCGGCGTAGCCGCCGTGCACCGAGCCGATCGGATTGTAGTGCCGGAAGCCGGGGATGCTGTGAAACACCACGATTCCGGGCTCGGCGGTGGAATCGAACGGCTCGACCGTCTGCATGATCGGCGGCGCCGGCAGCTTGCCCTCGAAGATGGCGCGGACGAAATCGAGGCCGGCCATCGAGGCCATCACGTCGGTCGGGGTGACGCCGTATTCGATGGCGGGGGCGGATTGGGCGGGCATGGGGGCGTCTCTCGGTTTGTAATGATAACCATCATACTAAACGACGCCCCCAATCGCAACGCATTGGTATCGTGTCCCGGACGCGGTGCAGCGCCTCTTGGCGGTGCGCCGCAGCGCCGGGACCCATGGGCTGCAACGTATGAGTGATGGGCCCCGGCTTAGCAGCGCACCGCTTCGCGCTGCACTGCATCCGGGGCACGAGCGCTACGCGCTCTTCTTCGCCCGCATCAGGTCGGCGAACCGCTTGAACAGGTAATGCGAGTCGCGGGGGCCGGGGGAAGCTTCCGGGTGATACTGCACCGAGAACACCGGTCTGCCGTCGAGCGAGATGCCGCAATTGGAGCCGTCGAACAGCGAGATGTGGGTTTGCGTCGCGCCCTTCGGCAAGGTGTCCTGGTCGACGGCAAAACCGTGGTTCATCGAGGTGATCTCGACCTTGCCGGTGGTCTCGTCCTTGACCGGATGATTGGCGCCGTGATGGCCCTGATGCATCTTTTTGGTCCTGGCGCCGACGGCGAGGCCCAGCATCTGGTGGCCCAGGCAGATGCCGAAGGTCGGGGTGCCCGACTCGATCACCTTCTGGATCACCGGCACGGCGTATTTGCCGGTTTCGGCGGGGTCACCGGGGCCGTTCGACAGGAACACGCCGTCGGGCTTCATCGCCAGGATGTCTTCGGCCGACGTGGTTGCCGGCACCACCGTGATCTTGCAGCCTTCGCCGGCCAGCAGGCGCAAAATGTTGCGCTTGATGCCGTAGTCGATGGCGACGACGTTGAATTCGGGCGCGGTCTGCCGGCCAAAACCCTTTTCCCACTCCCACGGCGTCTCGTCCCAGGTGAAGCGCTGGGCGGATGTCACCATCGGCACCAGGTCCATGCCCTCGAGGCCGGGCCATTCGCGGGCTTCTTCCTTCAGGCCATGCATATCGAATTGGCCGTCTCTGGCATGCGCGATCACGGCATTGGGCATGCCCTTGCTGCGGATCAGCGCGGTCAGGGCGCGGGTATCGATGCCGGACAGGCCGATGATGCCGCGCGCCTTCAGCCACTGGTCGAGATGTCTGACGGAGCGGTAATTGGAGGGATCGGTGATGGCTGCGCGCAAAATCACGCCGCGCGCGCCTGGCGTCGCCGCCATGTTCACCGTCTCGATGTCCTCGTCGTTGGTGCCGACATTGCCGATGTGCGGAAAGGTGAAGGTGATGAGCTGCCCGGCATAGGAGGGATCGGTGAGGATCTCCTCATAACCGGTCATCGCGGTGTTGAAGCAGACTTCGCCGACCGCCTGGCCTTCCGCGCCGAGGCCGAAACCCTCCAGCACGGTGCCGTCGGCAAGCACGAGGAGCGCGGTCGGTTTGTGGTCCGGCCAGGCTGAACTGTTTTCTGGTGATGTCATGAGCGCATTACATAGTCGCCGCATTCCCGGGCGTCAAAGCCGGAAAGCGCGGATTCACATGCGCTTTGCGCCTATTTGACAGGCGGGACCGGGGTCTTAATCTGGCGTTCCCCGTCCGGGGCCGATTTGCCCGATTTACCCCCGAAAACCGCCCGATCCGGAGCCAAGCATGGATAATCCGATGCCGATCTTGCTGGTTCCGGGCTTGGCGTGCTCGCCGCGGATTTTTGCGCCTGTGGTCCCGGCCTTGTGGCGATTCGGCCCGGTGACGGTCGCCAACCACATCCGCGACGACAATATGGGGGCGATCGCGCGCAAAATCCTGGCCGAGGCGCCGCCGCGTTTCGCGCTGGCCGGGCACTCCATGGGCGGCTACATCGCCTTCGAGATCATGCGGCAGGCGCCGGAGCGCGTCGCAAAACTGGCGCTGATGAACACCCAGGCGCGCCCGGATACGCCGGAGGCCGGTGAAAAACGCCGCGGCCAGATCGCCCGCGCGAAAGCCGGCGAATTCAGCGCCATCCTCGACGAGCTGTTTGCCGCCTTCGTGCATCCGTCGCGGCGGGATGACGCGTCCTTGCGCCAGCTGGTGAACGACATGGGCGACGACGTCGGGGCCGACGCCTTTGTGCGTCAGCTGACCGCCATCATGAGCCGGCCGGACTCGCGGCCGACGCTGGCGTGGATCAAGTGTCCGACGCTGGTGCTCTCGAGCGACGAGGACAAGACCGTGCCGAATTCGCTCTCGACCGAAATGGCCGGCGGCATTCCCGGCGCGAAACTGGTTATCATCCCCGATTGCGGCCACCTGACGCCGCCGGAACAGCCGCAGGCGACCGCCGAGGCGCTGGTCGAATGGCTGCGAAGCTAAAGCGTTTTCAAGCGAAGTGGGCACCGGTTCGCGTGAGGAAAACGCGTCAAAACAAGAGTTGTTTGACGGCCGCGAACGGCCTAGATCAGGGGCTTCCAGCGACTTCAGCCCGCGAGAGGACATCACGATGCTGCGCGACGACATCAACAACGCGGTCAAGGACGCGATGCGGGCCAAGGACGAGCGCAAGCTTTCCACGCTGCGCATGGTCAATTCGACCATCAAGAACGCCGACATCGCCGCCCGCGGCGAAGGCAAGCCGCCGCTGTCGGATGCCGATCTTCTCGGTGTTTTTCAAAAAATGATAAAACAGCGCCAGGAATCGGTCGAGCTCTACGACAAGGGCGGCCGCGCCGAACTCGCCAACCAGGAGCGCGAGGAGATCGCGATCATATCAGCCTATCTGCCGAAGCAGATGTCGGACGACGACGTCAAGGCGGCGATCGCAGCCGCCGTCGCCGAGACCGGCGCTGCCGGCATGAAGGACATGGGCAAGGTGATCGCGGTGCTCAGAGCGAAATACGCCGGGCAGATGGATTTCGGAAAGGCCAGCGGGCTGGTGAAGGCGGCATTGTCTTCTTGAGGTGCCCCACTCTCTCGTCGTCCCCGCGAACGCGGGGACCCATAACCACTGAGCTTTGTTATAGGTCGAGGTGTTTTAACATTCCGAACCCAACCGCGCTTACACGGCGTATGGGTCCCCGCGTTCGCGGGGACGACGATTGAAACCTAATTCAACAGGCAATCCCATGTCATCCTCCGTAACCGACAGCGCCGACTCCGCACGCCCGCTGCTATTTCAACCGTTCAAGATCCGCGGACTGACCCTCAAGAATCGCCTGGTCGTGCCGCCGATGGTGCACTACCGCGCCGGACCCGGCAGCACCTGCGGCATGTTTCACAACGTGCATCTCGGCCGCTATGCGCTGGGCGGCTTTGGGCTTGTGTTTGTCGAGGCGACCGGTGTCGAGGAAATCGGCCTGATCAACGAGCATGACCTCGGCATCTGGAATGAAGAGCAGGCGCGCAGCTTCAAGCCGCTGATCGACTTCATGCGGGGCGAGAACACCGCGATCGGCATTCAGCTGGCGCATGGCGGGCGCAAGGCGTCGTCGCAGCGCGCGATGGACGGCATGGGTCCGCTTTCTCAAGAACAGATCAAGGCGGGAGCCAAGGTGTGGCAACCCGTGGGTCCCACCAGCGAGCCGGTCGCGGAGGGATGGCTTACCCCGCGACAGCTTACGTCGGAAGAATGCCGGGCGATGGTGCGCACCTGGGCAAATGCGGCGCGCAATGCGGTTGCCGCCGGCTTCGATACGATCGAGATCCACACCGCCCATGGCTATTTGCTCGCCTCGTTTCTCTCTCCCGTGTCCAACACGCGCAATGACGAGTATGGCGGCGACCGCCAGGGACGCATGCGCCTGCCGCTCGAGATCGTCGAAGCGGTGCGGCGCGAAATGCCGGATACGATGCCGCTGTTCGTGCGCGTCTCCGCCGTCGACGGCGCGCAGAACGGCTGGAATCTGGATGACACGGTCGCCTTCGCCCGGGAATTGAAGGCCCGCGGTGTCGACGTGATCGATTGCTCTTCCGGCGGCATCTCGGGCTCGGCGACCGCAGCCCAGGTGCCGCGCGGCCTCGGCTTCCAGGTGCCCTACGCCGAACGGATCCGCAAGGAAGTCGGCATCGCGTCGATGGCGGTCGGCATCATTCTCGAAGCCGAGCAGGCCGAAGCCATCCTGCGGAAGGGGCAGGCCGACCTCATCGCGGTCGGCCGGCAATCCCAGTTCAATCCCAATATCGCGCAGCACTGGGCTCATGATCTCGGAATCAACGCGAGATTCGAGGATTGGGCGCCGGAATATGGCTGGTGGCTGGAGAAGCGTATTCGAACCATGGAAGGTTTTGCTACGCCGACCGGAGTGGTCAAGCGGGGCGCTTAGATACCGCTGTCTTGCTTTAACCTCGCCCCGCTTGCGGGGAGAGGTCGAAGCCGGAGCGAAGCGAAGGCTTCGGGTGAGGGGGACTCTCCGCGATCGCGGTGTTTATGGTGGCAAGCCCCTCACCCGCTCGCTACGCTCGCGACCTCTCCCCGTGAAGAACGGGGAGAGGTGAAGAAAAAAGAGAGCCTCCCGCATGCTCACCGAAGCCTCCGACTACGACACCCTGTACCGCGATTTCCGCTGGAACATTCCTGATCGGCTCAACCTCGCCACCGTGTGCTGCGACCGCCATGCCGATGGCAGCGGGCGCCTCGCGCTGATCTATGTCGACGAAGATGGTGCTGCGACGCGGACCTCGTTCGACGCGGTAGCCGAATTCTCCCGCCGTTTTGCCAACGTGCTGAAGGGCGACGGCCTGGTTCGCGGCGACCGCGTCGCGGTGTTTCTGTCGCAGTCGCTGGAATTGCCGATCGTGCATCTGGCGGCGTTTCGATCCGGCCTGGTGTCGATCCCGCTGTTCGCGCTGTTCGGCGAGGACGCGCTGGAATTTCGGCTGTCGAATTCCGGCGCCAAGGCCATCGTCACCGATGCTGCCGGCTATGAAAAACTGGCAAAAATCCGCGACCGCCTGCCGGACCTGAAGAACATCTATGTCATCGCCGATGACGCGCCGGCCGGGACCAAAGCGTTCTGGCCGGAGCTGAAGGCGGCGTCCGAGGAATTCGCGACCGTCGATACCTCGGCCGATGATCCCGCGCTGATCATCTATACGTCAGGAACCACCGGCAATCCGAAGGGTGCGCTGCATGCGCACCGCGTGGTGCTCGGCCATCTGCCTAATGTCGAGATGTGCCACGATTTCCTGCCAAAACCCGGCGACCTGATGTGGACGCCGGCCGACTGGGCCTGGATCGGTGGGCTGATCAACGCGCTGTTCGCGGCCTGGTATCACGCCGTGCCGATCGTCGGCCATCGCGCGCGCAAATTCGAGCCGCAGGCGGCGATGGCTGTCATGGCCGATTACGGCATCCGCAACGTGTTCCTGCCGCCGACCGCGCTGAAGCTGATGCGGCAGGCCGGCGTCACGCATGACGGCGTCAAACTGCGCAGCATTTTTACCGGCGGCGAGTCGCTGGGTGGCGAGTTGCTCGGCTGGGTCCGTGCCACCTTCGGCATCGACGCCCACGAAGTGTTCGGCCAGACCGAATGCAACCTGGTGATCGGCAGCAATTCGAGACTGTTTCCGATCCGGCCGGGCTCGATGGGCAAGGCGACGCCGGGCTTCGACGTTCGCATCGTCAACGAGAAGGGCGAGGAGCTGCCGCGTGGAACCCGCGGCATCATCGGGGTACGCCAGCCCAATCCCTGCACCATGCTGGAATACTGGCGCAACCCGGAAGGCACGGCGAAGAAATATGCCGGCGAATTCCTGCTGACCGGCGATCTCGGCATTCAGGATGAGGATGGCTATTTCTGGTATGTCAGCCGCGAGGACGACGTCATCACTACCGCAGGCTATCGCGTCGGGCCGTCGGAGATCGAGCACACGCTGATGAAGCATCCGGCGGTGGCGATGTCGGCGGTGGTCGGGATTCCCGATCCGATCCGCACTGAATCGATCAAGGCCTGGATCGTGCTGCGGCCGGGCTTTACGCCCGGCGATGCGCTGGCGCGCGAAATCCAGGACTTCGTCAAAGTGCAGCTCGCCGCGCATGAATATCCGCGTTTCGTGCAGTTCACCGACACCCTGCCGATGACCGCGACTGGCAAGGTGCTGCGGCGGGAACTGCGGACGCTGGGGTAGATTCTCCTTCACCTCTCCCCGCTTGCGGGGAGAGGTCGCCGCGCTCTTCGCGCGGCGGGTGAGGGGAAGCCGCCGCGTACTTCGCCGTCAGAATTTGTCGAAGCAGCCCCTCACCCCAACCCTCTCCCCGCAAGGGCGGGGCGAGGGGGCGCTCACTGCCCGTGGCAAGAGTTGTCGCGCGAGCCGATAATTTGACCCAGATCAATACGCGGCACGCCGCCGCCTGCACCAATTCCCCAAACATACATAAAGGGAGGCAATGGCCATGGCATCGGTTTCCGGCAAGGTCGATCCCGTAGTGCGGCGTATCACCGCCACCGACATCGCCGAGGCGCTCGGCCGGGGCCTGCGCGATTTCCAGGCCATGCCGCTCTATGGCCTCGCGTTCGGCGCGCTCTATGCCGCGGGTGGCATCGTCATTCTGCTCAGCCTGACGGCTTTCGGCATGGTCTATCTGGCCTATCCGCTCGCCGCCGGCTTCGCGCTGATCGGGCCGTTCGTGGCGATCGGCCTGTATGAAGTCAGCCGCCGACGCGAGGCCGGTGAGCCGATCTCGATCTCCGGCATCTGGGCCATGGTGAGGTCGCGCGGCGAACTCGGCTGGATGGCGTTCGTCACCTTGTTCATCTTCCTGATCTGGATGTACCAGGTGCGTCTGCTGATCGCGCTGCTGCTCGGACTCAATGCCTCGTTCGCGACCCTGCCGCAATTCATCACGGTGGTGCTCACCACCAATGAGGGACTGCTGTTTCTCGCCATCGGCAATGCGGTCGGAGCGGCGCTGTCGCTGATACTGTTCTCGCTGACGGTGGTGTCGTTCCCGTTGCTGCTCGACCGCGACGTCGATTTCGTCACGGCGATGGTCACCAGCGTGCGCGCGGTGGTAACGAGCCCGCTGCCGATGATCGGATGGGCCGCCGTCATCGTCGTCCTGCTGATCGTCTCCGCGCTGCCGTACTTCCTCGGCCTGCTGGTGACGCTGCCGGTGCTCGGCCACGCCACCTGGCATCTCTACCGGCGGATCGTCGCGCCGCTGCCCGATTAGGACAGCAGCCCCGCGCCGCCGCTCAGCCCGCCTTCAGCACCGAACGCAGCATCAATGCCAGATCGTGCCGCCGGAACGGCTTGTTCAGGATCCGCGCGTTGGGCCGGTCAGCCGATTTGACCGGATGCTCGCTGTAGCCGGAGGTGAAGAGAACCTTGAGTCCGGGGCGCAGGCGCGACGCTTCGTCGGCGAGCTGCGGCCCGAACAGGCCGCCGGGCATCACGACATCGGTGAACAGCAGGTCGATTTGCCCCGACCGGCGCAACACCTCGAGCGCCGCCGGCCCATTGGGCGTCACGATGACGCGATAGCCAAGTGCCTTCAGCTCGTTCTCCACATAGGCGCGCACCATGTCGTCATCCTCGACAAGGAGAATGGTTTCGCTGCCCGCGGGCGTGGTGATCGGGTTGATGGGTCTCGAGCCGGTTGCATCAGGCGCGCCGACCCGGGGAAAGAACAGCGTGATGGCCGTGCCGTGCCGCGGCTTGGAATCGATCTTCATCGACCCGCCGGATTGCTGTGCAAAGCCGTACACCATGCTCAGGCCGAGGCCGGTGCCTTTGCCGACCTCCTTGGTGGTGAAGAACGGCTCGAAGGCGCGGGCGGCCACTTCCGGAGTCATGCCGCAGCCGGTGTCCGTCACGGCAACCATGACATAATCGCCGGGCCGGGCGTCGCTGTTCTGCTCCGCATAGGCCTTGTCGAGCGATGCATTGCGGACCTCGACCGTCAGCTTGCCGCCGTCGGGCATGGCGTCGCGGGCGTTGAGTGCCAGATTGAGCAGCGCCGACGTCAATTGCCCGGGATCGACGCTGGCCAGCCACAGGTCCTGGTCGAGCAGGAATTGGCACTCGATATGTTCGCCCAGGGTTCGCCGCAGCAATTGTTCCATGTCGAGAACCCGTCGTCCGATGTCGATGTCCTTCGGCATCAACGGCTGCTTGCGCGAGAACGCCAGCAGGCTCCTGGTCAGCTCCGCACCACGCTCGGCGGCCGTCACGATGCCCTCGGCGAATGAGCGCAATTCGGCATGCGCCGCCAGCTTCTCGGCGATGTGTTCCGCATTGCCCAGGATGACGGTCAGCAGATTGTTGAAGTCGTGGGCGACGCCACCGGTGAGCTGGCCCATCGCTTCCATCTTCTGGGACTGGCGGAGTCTTTGATTGAGATCGTCGATCGCGGCACGCTGGCGCTCGAGCGATTCGGCGGTGCCGTTGAGCAGCACCATCAATCCGCCGAGCTCGCCGCGCGGATGGGGCGGCGCGATCCGCGCGCCCAGATCGCCGAGTCCAAGTTTCGTCGCCATCGTGGCGAGGCGTCCGACCTGACGACCGATGCCTACGGTTGCCAAAATCCATACGCCCGCGAGCAGCAGCAGCATGGCCACCGCCAGAATCGCCATATCCTCGTAAAGATGGCGGTTGGCGGCCGCGACCAGGCTGTCCTTGGGCAGTCCGACCATGATGTGAAGTCCGGCATTCCGGCTCGAAGGCGAACGGGCGAGGGCCCAGGTGTACGTCTGGCCATTTGCATCGGCCGCCTCGCGGAACAGCCCGCCGGCCGGTGCGGTCGCAAACCGGAACAAGTCGGAGTTCGCGATCGAGGCGCCCGCGGACTCGGTCCGATGCTTTCCCGGATAGGTGACAAGGACCGTACCCTTCCTGTCGACGAGCAGGATTTCCCCGGTGCCCGCGCCTTCGCTGGCGAGGCGTTTGTAATGTTGCTCCGCGAATTTCTGCAGATTGAACGACGCGAGCAGAACGAATTTCAGCTCCGCGGTTTCCGAACGGACGGGGTAGGCGATCTGCAACACCGATGTCCCCGTCAGCCGGCCGAACACCGGCTGCAGCGTCACGATCCCTTTCGCGACCAGCGCCTGCTTGAAATAGTCGCGATCCCGCAAGTCGAGGGTCCGGTTGCTCCGCAGCGAGTCGCAGAACAGGCTGCCGTCCGGATTGATGGTCAGTATCCCGGTAAACTGCGGATACTCCTCCAGCACGGCGGAAAGGAAGGCCGAGCAGGCCGCCTTGTCGCTCGTGTCGAGGTCGCTGGCGCGAGCCAGGCCGTAATGCAGCTGGGCTGTGCCCTGGATCTTCTCGTCAAGGTCGCTCGAAATGGCATTGGCCGTTGCCGACAGATTGACCAGCGCGGTGTTGATTTCGCTGGTGCGGTTCTGGACAAAGCGCAGTCCGACGAGGACAGCCGGCACCAGCATGGCCACGATCACCAATATCAGCAGCCGGGTGCGCAGGCTCATCGGTCCGTCATTCCGTGCTTAAATCAGGCAGTTCGTGCGATCGCATAATGTGCGGCACGGGTATTGGTCAGTCCATAGGAGTCGATCAAAAAATGCTTGGGACGGAACGCGGCAGCACGATCCGAATCGGATGTGCCGGGAACACCCGGGAACTCTACAGAGTTTACCGGCCGCAAGCGAGGGTGAGGGAGTGGCGACGGATTACGGCGTCCCGATCCCCAACGCCTTCAGCGCCGCCAGCATTCGCTGCGGCGGTTCCATCTTGATGACCAGGGCCTCGCCGGTCTCCAGCAGGCTCTTCAGGCTGGACAGGATCGCCGGCCAGCCCGCACGGCCGCCGGACAGGATGTCATCGCTGAGCTGCCGCTCGTGAGCCTCGGTCATGGTGAGGCGAACGGCATCACCGGCGCGCTCGATCTCGTACGTGACAATCTCCCTGCCGAGATGTTCGATCAGGCCCTCCCAGTTGACGTTGAACGTCGTCGTCAGCTTCCGCGGCGGATCGCATTCGATAACCTCGCCGCTGATGTGAACCGAGCCGTCCGGCGCACGCAGGACGTAGGCGCCGCCAACCTTCAGATCGATCTCGACGGCGAAACCGTGAAAGTACTTTCTGCTGAACTCCGCCGATATCAGCGCCTCCCAGACCTTTTCGGGGGTGGAGGCGATGTAGATCGTGTAGACGATCGCGGGTTTGAAGTGTTCGATGTTCATGACACGCCCTCGATGCCAAGGCAGGAGGGCGGAATCGCCAGCGCCGTGCCTGTTTCGAGCATGCTCTTGAGGCTGGAGAGGATGGCCGGCCATCCCTTGGAGATGCCGTCAAGCATCACGCTGCCTTCGGCGAAGTCTTCATGGATCAGGGTCAGCTTCACAAGCTTGCCGGCCGGTTCGAGATGAAAGACGACCCTGGTCGGACGCTCCTTGCGAGCTGCCTCGCTGAGGGCGTGATGGAACGTGTAGGACAGCCGCCGCGGCGGATCGAATTCGAGGACTTCGCCGACGTCGGTGATGGTCCCGTCCATCACCAGCGCGAACGGCGAGCCGACTTTCCAGTCCGAGACCACGGACGTGTTCCACCAGTAGCGCCTTGTGAACTCGCTCGATGTCAGCGCTTCCCACAATTTCTCCGGCGTGGTTTCGATGTAAGTGACGTAGACGAATTCCGGTTTACTCATCACGCTTCTCCAGTTGCCGTTTCAGCTCGCTGAGCGCGGTGAGCTTGCCGCGCTCGAATTTTTTGATCCACCGTTCCCCGATCCGATGGATCGGCACCGGATTGAGATAATGCAGCTTCTCGCGGCCATGCCTGATCGTGCTGACGAGGTTGGCCGCTTCGAGAATCCCGAGGTGCTTTGTCACCGCCTGCCGCGTCATGGCGAGGCCGTCGCAGAGTTCGCCCAGCGTCTGCCCGTTGCTGGCGTGAAGCCGGTCCAGCAGCGACCGCCGCGAAGGGTCGGCCAGCGCTTTGAAGACCTCATCCATGGTAGCGATAATAGGCAACCAAAAGGTTGCATGTCAAGCGGCGCTTGTTCTTCCCTTCTCCCCTTGTGGGAGAAGGTGGCAGCCGAAGGCTGCCGGATGAGGGGTCTCCATCCGCGGAGACAGACCTCTCACCCGTCTCGAATGCGCTAAGCGCATTCGATCCACCCTCTCCCACAAGGGGAGAGGGAAAAAAGAGCGCGATTTCCACCGCCGCGCTGTTCGTGCATAATCCAATCGTCCTCCCGACTGAACCCGCGAGTCCCCCATGTCCCTTCAGGTCTATCTCGCCTTTGTCGCCGCCTGCATCGGGCTGGCGTTGATTCCAGGTCCCGTCGTCACGCTGGTGCTGGCCAATGGGCTGCGCTACGGCACCCGCGCGGCGCTGGTCAACATCGCCGGCGTGCAGGCGGGCCTTGCGATCGTGATCGGCATCGTCGCGGTCGGGCTGACGTCGCTGATGGCGACGATGGGCTACTGGTTCGACTGGGTGCGGTTTGCCGGCGCGGCCTACTTGGTCTGGCTCGGCATCAAGCTGATCCGCAGCCCGGTCGAGGGCGTCGATGCCGATGCGCCGCCGCCGCCGCCGCGCGGCGGGTTCTTCCTGCAGGGCTTTGTGGTGCTGCTGTCCAACCCCAAGGTGCTGGTGTTCTTCGGCGCGTTTATTCCGCAGTTCGTCGACATGAACAAGGACCATTTCTCGCAGGTGGCGCTGCTCGGCATCACCTTCATGGTGACAGGCGCGGTCACCGATTCGATCTACGCCGTGCTGGCCGGCCGCGCCCGGCGGTTCTTCTCGGCGCAGCGGACCCGGCTGGTGTCGCGCATCTCCGGCGGCTTCATGGTTGGCGGTGGCATCTGGCTGGCGCTGACGCGGGCGCGGTAGATCCGCTCCGTCGCTCAAGTCATTGAACCGATCGGCATCCCGGCGCGTCCAAAGGACGGGCGGTGTTCATCGCCCGCTCTTCCCTCAAGGAAACATTTCGTGCCTGACTTGCCGTGGTTCGTCTACGCGATGCTGCTGGCGCCGCTCGGGCTCATTCTCGTTGCCGCCATCTACAAGACGCTGCAGGTGCGCGCGGCGCGGGAGTGGCCGTCGACGCCGGGCAGGGTGGTGGTCTCGAACTCCGAACTGCGCGACGTCAAGGTGATCGACAGCGAGCGCGGGCGCAAGCTCGAGCAGCGCAATTTTGCGAATATTACTTACGAATATTCCGTCAGCGGCCAGAAGCTCCGCAACAACCGCGTCAGCATCGGCGAAGACCGCGGCAATTTCCAGGTCGCCGAAACCATCGCGAAATATCCGGTCGGCACTGAGGTGACGGTCTATTACAATTCGCGGCACCCGCGCGAGGCGGTGCTGGAGCGCGACCTGCCGCAGGGCCTGTGGGGCTGCCTCGGGATCGCCACGGCGATCGCGGTCGTCGGCGTATTCGGCGCCTCGATCGGGCTCACGCGCATCGTGGAATTGGTCAGCACGCGCGTGGCCAATCCGCAGATGTCGGTGCCGGCGGTGGCACTGGCCGGCTTCGGCCTGGTCGCGGCCCTGTTCGCGCTGGTGCTGCGCCGGCAGTCGGCACTGGCAAAAACCTGGCCGGTGGTGCCGGGCGTGATAAAGCTGTCCGGCCTGGATGAATACTGCGCGGCCCCCAGCGACAGCGGCCGGCGCGGCTCGATCATGTACGAGCGCAAGGTGTCCTACTGCTACCACTTCAAGGAAATCGCCTATACCGCCGTGCATGGCAGCTTCTCCAGTAATTCCAAAACGACATCGCGATGGGTGCTGCGCCTGTTCGGGATGGATTTTCAGGACGGCGCCGGCGTCAAGGTCTGGGTCAACCCGATCAATCCGTCGGAGGCGACGCTGAACCCGGGCATGCCGTTCGGCTGGCTGCTGTGGCTGGTCGCGCTCGGACTTTGGACGGCTGCGTATCTGATCGCGACGGCCGGCTAGAGCGGCGCCGAATGAGCCCATTGCGTCTTTGACTGTTTACCAGCAGAGTCCAGACTGCATTTGGCCTGGGGGTAGTTTTCATGCGCTTCAGTTGGCGAGTAGCCGCCGTTGCGTTTTTGTCGATTTCAATTGGCTCGGTTGCACTGTTCGCCGACGAGGTCGGGCGGCATGGACCTGAGCTGGACATGTTCGCGTCGATGACTGGCAAGTGCACCACGCTAAAAGTAGCGGAACGCGACTTCTCATGCAATGCCGTTGCCTTTTCCCACAGCCCCGGCGGCCGATCCGGCTTCATTGTTCCTGTAAACGATCCGGACGATGATAGTAGCATCATCACGTTCTCGGGCGAAAACGCCAGGCGCGTGCAGGATAATCTGTACGAGCTGTCCATCGACCAGATGCTTCTGAAATCCAGGCACCGGCCCAACGTCGGCGGGTTTTGGATACCTTCCGTCGAACCCGCGACTGGAACGTGCAGGCAAACCGGGAGTTTGGCGACCCAACGGGTGTCGAGCGTCTCCTGTACTGCGACTAACGGAGATGGGAAGACCTATGAATTCCAGTTTGAGTCGGATGGCTCGCCTATCCGGGTGCTGAAGATAACGGTAGTCGAGGCGGGCGATCCGGCCGCCGAAGCGCGCCGGGCCAAGTCGCTCGCCACGCATATCGCGCAGCTCAAGTGCCGGCAAAAGGCTGTTGTTCAAGGTGTGCTGCCGAGGGACCGCACGGCCTTCATTCTTCAGTGCATGGATGAATAACGGCCATGGACTGGCGGCCGGGCAACTTGCAAGCGACCTTTCGATGCCGCTTCGAATGCGGGGACCGGCAACGCATTCTCCAGGACGTCATCTCCGCCCGGTCAATCAGCGCTTCTTCCGCGCATCCCCGTTGAGGACAAGGCCATGCGATTACCTCCAGTTCATTGGACTTTGTTGGGCCTGGCTGTCGTTCTGGCGTCCGGCTACGGGCTCAACCGCGGGATCCTGGTCGGATCGAGGATAGAAACCGCTCGGCTGAGCGACGACTATCCAGTGCCATTCTACAGGAAGCATTGCCGCTATCTGTTCTTCAATGGCGTCCAGCAGGTTTTGACCAACTCCGAATCCACCCGGGAAGAAGCGGAAAGCAGTTCTTGTGCTCCGCTGAAACAGGAACCGATTATTCACCGGCGGCGCAAGCCTGCCAGTTCCTAGCGGAAATGGCGTTCGGCGCCGCAGCGGTGTGGCGCTGGGCTAAACCAGTCCTTGCGCCCGCATCACCGTTTCGATCTCGCCGAAGATCCGCGCCAGCCGGTCGGCCCATTGCTGTTGCCCGGCGGGATGCGCGATCAGATCCTGGCGGATTTCAATTCCGGTGTTCATCAGGCCGCGCGCTTCGCCGTGGACGGGAATGCCGTAATCGGTCTCGTCGCTGACCGCATAGGGTTCGTTGTCGCCGACCACGAGATCGGTTTCATCGCGCAGCAGTTTGAGCAATAGCGGCGGCAGCCTCGTGTCGCGATGATACAGCGTGCCGATGTGCCAGGGTCGCGCGACGCCGGCATAGACGGGCGTAAAGCTGTGCAGCGCCACCAGCACGGTCGGCAGGTCCTGGCGCAGGCGGGCGTCGATCACTTCGGTGATGCGGCGGTGGTAGGGAGCGAAGATCTCGCGGCGCCGCGCCTCGGCGGCGTCATGGCCAAGGTTTTCGTTGCCCGGGATGGTGGTCGCCTCCGACATCAGGGGAATCGAGCTCGGCGCGTCGTGCGGCCGGTTGCAGTCGATCACCAGCCGCGAATAGCGCTGCGCGATCAGATGCGCGCCGAGCTGGTTCGACAGCGCCTCGGCGACGCCGGCGATGCCGATGTCCCAGGCGATGTGGCGCGTCAGTTCGCCTGAGGGCAACCCGAGATCGCCGAGCGCCCGCGGGATCAGGCGGCCGTAATGGTCCGCAGTCAGCAGGAACGGCGACCGTCCATGCGCATTTTGTTCGAGAACCGGCGGAACTTCATCTTTGCCGAGGAGTAGGGATGTATCGCCCGCGTTATCCAGAGCCATATCTTGCCTGTTGCCTATCGAAGCAGCATATCGAGTTAGAAATGAGCAACGATCTCTATAGATTAGATTGCCGGAAATCACGATGATTGCTTCGACGATGCCGCTCCTGACGATCCATCACAAGACCGAATATCGCTATGCCCACCCGGTGGCGTTCGGCGAACACCGTATCATGCTGCGCCCGCGCGACGGCCACGATCTGCGCATGCTGTCCAACAGCCTCGAGATCGCGCCGCCGCCGATGTCGCTGCGCTGGATCCACGACGTATTCGGCAACAGCGTCGCGATCGCGACCTTTGACGAGCGCTCGGAAACCCTGACCTTCACCTCCACCGCTACGGTCGAGCACAACCCGGCCGACGAGTTCGCGCTGACCGCGGACGATCCGGCGTATTTCTATCCGTTCCTCTACAACAACGACGAGTTTCCCGACCTCGTGCAATACATCGCGCCGCAATATGGCGACCCCGACGGCGAGCTGTCGGCCTGGGCGCGTAATTTTCTCGACGGCGAGGGGCCGACGCCGACCTTCAACATTCTCTCCGGCATGACCCACGGTATCCGCGCGCAGTTCACCTACCGCAAGCGGCATGAGCACGGCACCCAGCATCCGCTCGACACGCTGCAGACGAGGTCCGGCACCTGCCGCGACTATGCGCTGTTCATGATCGAGGCGCTGCGGCGGCTCGGCATCGCCGCGCGTTTCGTGTCGGGCTACATCTTCATCCCGGGCGACCGCGCCCATGGCTATGTCGGCGGCGGCAATACCCACGCCTGGGTGCAGGTGTACCTGCCGAGCGCCGGCTGGATCGAATTCGATCCGACCAACGGCATCGTCGGTACCCGCGACCTCGTCCGCGTCGCGGTGGCGCGCGATCCGCGCCAGGCGGTTCCGCTGCACGGCACCTATCTGGGCTCGGCCGACGCCTTCGTTGGCATGGAGGTGAGCATCAACGTCGTTTCGGTCAGTGAAGAGGAATAGGCCTGATGCAGATCAAGGTGGGATTCGAGATTGCCTATGCGGCGGTGCAACCGACCCCGATGGTGATCATGCTCAGCATTCACCCCTCGCGCTTTTCCGATATCGTCGGCACCGAAAGCATCATCGCCGAACCCGACGTGCCGATCGGATTCTACCGCGACATTTTCGGCAATGTCTGCGGCCGGCTGGTGGCGCCCGCCGGCGGCGTCACCCTGCGCGGCTCGGCGCTGGTGCGCGATTCCGGATTGCCCGATGTGGTGATGCCGACCGCGCAGCAGGTCCCGATCGACCTGCTGCCGGACGAACTGCTGCTCTATCTGATGCCGAGCCGCTATTGCGAGACCGACAAGCTGACCGACATCGCCTGGTCGCTGTTCGGCAATACGCCGCCGGGCTGGGCCCGGGTCGCGGCGATCACCGAATTCGTCCACAACCACGTCACCTTCGGCTATCAGCACGCGCATCACATGAAGTCGGCGCATGACGTCTACGAGCAGGGCACCGGCGTCTGCCGCGACTTCGCGCATCTGGCGCTGACGTTCTGCCGCTGCATGAATATCCCGGCGCGCTACTGCACCGGCTATATGGGCGACATCGGCATCCCGCCCGATCCGGCGCCGATGGATTTTTCGGGCTGGTTTCAGGTCTATCTGTCGGGCCAGTGGTACACCTTCGACGCCCGCCACAACCACCCGCGGATCGGCCGCATCCTGATGGGCACCGGCCGCGACGCCGCCGACGTGGCGCTGACCACCAGCTTTGGCCGGATGGACCTGGTAAAGTTCGTCGTCATCAGCGATGAAGTGGTGACGGCGTAGGGCACCGGTTCATCAGCCGTCATTGCGAGGAGCCCTCTTGTCCGTCGAAGCCCGCCTTCGGGCGAAGGCGGATGCGACGAAGCAATCCACAGCTCAGTACGCCGCTCGATGGATTGCTTCGCTTCGCTCGCAATGACGGGTTATACATCCCGCCATGACTTCAGATCGTCTCTTCGTCTACGGCACCTTGATGCGCGGCTTCGACCATCCGATGGCGCAGCTGTTGTCGCGCAGCGCCGATTTCATCGGCGAGGCGCGCTGCTGCGGCCGCCTTTATCTCATCAAACATTATCCCGGGCTGCTGCTGTCGGACGATCCCGCCGAAATCGTGTTCGGCGAACTGTACCGGCTGCGCCAGCCGGAAGCATTGCTGCGCGAATTCGACATGTACGAGGCCTGCGGCGAGGGCTTTGCCGAGCCGACCGAATATGTCAGGCAGATGCTGCCGGTGACGCTCGAAGACGAGGCTGTCAGCGAGGCCTGGACCTATCTCTACAACTGGCCGGTCACCGGCCTGCCGCGCATCGCTTCGGGGCGGTTTCTGGAGAAGTAGCCGCGCTTACCCCGCCAGATCGATCCTTGTGACGCGGATATCGACCTCGCGCTCGACGTAGCTCCATTCCTCGGTCGCGCGCAGCACCCGCACCAGATCGTCGAAGAACAACGCATTCTGCGGCGCGTATTCGAACCAGGTCAGGAAATCGAACGGCTCGCCGAGATCGCGGCAGTGATAGAGCTGGCGCGCGATCATCGGCAGGTACTTCAGGCCGGTGGCGATATGGTGCGACTTGTCCTCGAAAATCCGCCGCCGCTCTTCCTGCGTCAGCTCCCACCAGGCAGCCGATTTCCGGATCGGGATCAGCGCCGCGCAACTCGCCTCGGGGCGGCCGAGCCCTTCCTGCTTTTCGGTGAGCTGCGTCTTCTCGCCCCGCTCGACATAACGAACATGGCTGGCGACCCCGGCCAGCCGCCACGAGGTCCGCGACGGCAACAGCGGCAGCGCGATCGCCTCGGAATGCACCACCGACAGCGAAGGCACGGCCTCAAGCGGCGGGCCCTTCACCGCCGAAAACGCCGTCACCCGCCACGCGCCGCTCTGGCCGCCCCTGAAAGTCGTGAACATGGGGCTATCGAAGCGTGGAACCGGGCGGGGTTCAAGAGTGCTGTCATTCCGGGATGGTCCGAAGGACCAGACCCGGAATCTCGAGATTCCGGGTTCACGCTGCGCGTGCCCCGGAATGACGGTGGTGGGCCTGTGAATAGCCGGGAGAAGGCTGATATTATGAGCGTTTCCTCACACCTTGGGTTACACATCGCGAATGCGCTTCACGCCCCAATTTCTCGACGACCTGCGCGCCCGGCTTCCGGTTTCGGAAGTCGTCGGACGGCGCGTGAAGTTGAAGCGGGCAGGAAGGGAGTGGAAGGGGCTGTCGCCGTTCCAGCAGGAGAAATCGCCGTCCTTTACGGTCAACGACCAGAAGGGATTTTACCACGACTTCTCTTCCGGCAAGCACGGCGACATCATCTCCTTCCTGATGGAGACCGAGGGCGTCGGTTTTACCGAGGCGGTCGAGCGGCTGGCCGCGATGGCGGGCCTCGCACTGCCGGCCGCGACCCCGGATGCCGCGCGGCACGAGCAGCGCCGCAAGACGCTGTATGACGTGATGGAACTGGCGGCGAAATTCTTCGCCGAGACGCTGGCCTCCCGCAACGGCGCCAAGGCGCGCGGCTATCTCGCCGACCGCGCGATTTCGCCGGCGGTGCAGCTCCAGTTCCGCATCGGCTATGCGCCCGGCGAACGCTTTGCGCTGAAGGAATATCTCGGCGGCCATGGCATTCCGGTCGAGGACATGGTCGAAGCCGGCCTGCTGGTGTCGGGCGACGACATCCCGGTGCCGTGGGATCGTTTTCGCGACCGCGTGATGTTTCCGATCACCGACCTGCGCGGACGGGTGATCGCGTTCGGCGGCCGTGCGCTAGAGAAGGACGTTCCGGCGAAATACATGAATTCGCCGGAAACACCGCTGTTTCACAAGGGCGACAATCTCTACAACCTCGCCGCCGCACGTCTCGCCACCCATAACGGCGCTGTCCTGGTGGTGGTGGAAGGCTATGTCGACGTCATCGCCATGGTCGGCGCGGGCTTCCCCGCCAGCGTCGCCCCGCTCGGCACGGCGCTGACCGAGAACCAGCTGGTGCTGCTGTGGAAGATGGCGGACGAACCGATACTTTGCTTCGACGGCGACAAGGCCGGGCAGAAGGCGGCATGGCGCGCCGCCGAGCTGGCGCTTCCACTCCTTGCACCGGGCAAGAGCCTGCGTTTCGCGCTGCTGCCGGAGGGACAGGACCCCGACGACCTCGCGCGCTCCGGCGGACGCGGCGCGATCGAGGAAGTGATCGGGCAGGCGCGCGGCCTCGCCGACGTGATCTGGTCGCGCGAGATCGAAAGCGGCACCTTCGCCACGCCCGAGCGCCGCGCCGCTCTGGAGGCGCGGATCAAGGAACTGACAAATGGCATCCGCGACGAGGTGGTGCGGCGCTATTACCGCCAGGATCTCGCCGAGCGCCTGCAGCGCACCTTTGCGCCGGAAGGTGGCCGCGGCGGCTATAACAGGGGCAATTTCGCCGGCCGCGGGGCCGGCGGTTTCGGCCGCGAATCAGGCCGCGGTTTTGCGCCCCGCGCCACCTTCACGCCGGGGGCGGCGGGCCGAATCGAGCCGCGCGGCCGGGCCCAGGCCGGCACCCAGACCATCAACCGCGGGCCCTACCAGGCGGCGAGCCCGCAACTGGCGCTGAGCCCGATCATGCGCGGCCAGCGCAGCGCGATTTCCCGCCGCGAGGCGCTGATTCTGCAGTCCCTGATCAACCACCCCTGGCTGCTGCACGACCATCTCGAAGAGGTGGCGGCGCTGGAAATGGCCCATCCGGAAGCCAACAAACTGCGCGCCGGCATAATCGCCGCCTTTGCCAGCGACCATCACCAGAGCCCGGAACCGGAAGAAGCGGCCGAGAAAATGCGCGCCGACCTGGCCGCGCGGGGATTTCAGGAGGTTCTTCAAAGGGTTGAGCGGGCAATCACGACCCAGGCGGTATGGGGCGTCCAGGTCGGCGCCGCCCGCGAGGACGTTCTTTCCACCTGGCACCAGCTGGTCTCCTTGCATCGCCAATGGCACTCCTTACTTAGGGAATTGAAGGATGCCGAGCAGGCCCTCGGCGACGAGGCCAGTGAGGCCAATCTGGCGTGGCTGCGCGATATCAAGGCCCGGCTGGAGGAAGTGGACGGCACCGAGGCCCTGATCGAGGGTTTTGGGGAGTTATCGGGCCGGTCCCAGCGCAGCGTCTGATAAAAAAATGCTGCGGACGGCAGCCGCCGGAACCGCGAAAAGACTCGCCAAACCCATGGTTTGGCTGCAAAAACAGGATCGACAGGGTTAATCGAAGCTTAATTGCCTGCGGGCTAGAAGCTCAAACCCGGCGAGAGATTTTTTGATGGGGTGGCGAGGAGTGTGCGCCGCCCTTTCCGCGTCGTAAGCGACACCAATTCAATTCGGGAAGCGGCAACGCCCCGGCATGAGCGCGTTTGGAGAGCACTGAATGGCCACCAAGGCAAAGACGCTGCAGGTAAAAGACAAGGAAAAAGACGACAAGGCAGCGGACGCCCCCGAGAAGGATTCCCCGGACGCGCCGTCGCCGTTGCTCGATTTGTCCGATGCCGCCGTCAAGAAGATGATCAAGCAGGCCAAGAAGCGCGGCTTCGTGACCTTCGATCAGCTCAACGAAGTGCTGCCGTCCGACACCACCGCGCCGGAGCAGATCGAGGACATCATGTCGATGCTCTCGGACATGGGCATCAACGTCTCCGAGGCCGAGGATTCCGACTCCGACGAAGAGAAGCAGGAAGAGGCCGAGGACGAGACCGACAACGAACTGGTCGAGGTCACGCAGAAGGCCGTCACCGAGGTCAAGAAATCCGAGCCCGGCGAGCGCACCGACGATCCCGTCCGCATGTATCTGCGCGAGATGGGCACGGTCGAGCTTTTGTCGCGCGAGGGCGAAATCGCCATCGCCAAGCGCATCGAGGCCGGCCGCGAGGCGATGATCGCGGGGCTCTGCGAGAGCCCGCTGACCTTCCAGGCCATCATCATCTGGCGCGACGAACTCAACGAAGGAAAGATCTTCCTTCGCGACATCATCGATCTGGAAGCGACCTACGCCGGTCCCGACGCCAAGAACAACATGAACCCGCTGCTGGCCGCACCGGTCGGCCCCGACGGCCAGCCGGTCCCGGCCGGCGCCAACAATGGCGCCGCGATCGCGGCTGCTGCTCCTTCGCATGTCGCGCCGCCCGCCGCTCCGCCGGCGCCGACCCCGTTCCGCGCCGCCGCTCCGGCGGCCGCCGCCGAGGGCGAAGCCACCTCCGAGACCGCCGCCGACGGCGACATGGACGACGACGAGTTCGAAAACCAGATGTCGCTCGCCGCCATCGAGGCCGAGCTGAAGCCGAAGGTGGTCGAGACCTTCGATAAAATTGCGGACAACTACAAGAAGCTGCGCCGCCTGCAGGAGCAGGACATCTCCAACCAGCTGCAGAACGAAACGCTGTCGCCGGCGCAGGAGCGTAAATACAAGAAGCTGAAGGACGAAATCATCGTCGAGGTGAAGTCGCTGCGGCTCAACCAGGCCCGTATCGATTCGCTGGTCGAGCAGCTCTACGACATCAACAAGAAGCTGGTCTCGTTCGAGGGCCGCCTGCTGCGCCTCGGCGACAGCCACGGCGTCGCGCGCGAAGATTTCCTGCGTAACTACCAGGGCTCGGAACTCGATCCGCGCTGGCTCAACCGTGTTTCGAAACTCTCCGCCAAAGGCTGGAAGAATTTCGTCCATCACGAGAAGGACCGCATCAAGGAACTGCGCCACGAGATCCAGTCGCTGGCGGCATTGACCGGCCTCGAGATCGGCGAATTCCGCAAGATCGTGCACGGCGTGCAGAAGGGCGAGCGCGAGGCGCGCCAGGCCAAGAAGGAAATGGTCGAGGCCAACCTCCGCCTCGTGATCTCGATCGCCAAGAAATACACCAACCGCGGCCTGCAGTTCCTCGACCTGATCCAGGAAGGCAACATCGGCCTGATGAAGGCGGTCGACAAATTCGAATACCGCCGCGGCTACAAGTTCTCGACCTATGCGACCTGGTGGATCCGGCAGGCGATCACGCGCTCGATCGCCGACCAGGCCCGCACCATCCGCATTCCCGTGCACATGATCGAGACCATCAACAAGATCGTGCGCACCTCCAGGCAGATGCTGAACGAGATCGGCCGCGAACCGACCCCGGAAGAGCTCGCCGAAAAGCTCGGCATGCCGCTGGAGAAGGTCCGCAAGGTCCTGAAGATCGCGAAAGAGCCGCTCTCGCTCGAAACCCCCGTCGGCGACGAGGAAGATTCGCATCTCGGCGATTTCATCGAGGACAAGAACGCGATCCTCCCGATCGACGCCGCGATCCAGAGCAATTTGCGCGAAACCACGACGCGCGTGCTGGCGTCGCTGACGCCGCGCGAGGAGCGCGTGCTGCGCATGCGGTTCGGTATCGGCATGAATACCGATCATACGCTGGAAGAGGTCGGGCAGCAGTTCTCGGTGACGAGAGAGCGTATCCGGCAGATCGAGGCGAAGGCACTGCGGAAGCTGAAGCATCCGTCAAGGTCGAGGAAGCTGCGGTCGTTCCTGGATAACTGATCCCGTGTCCCGGGCGCGGCGCAGCACGAAGTGGTGCGCTGCAGACCCGGGACCCAGTCTTCTCTTTCTCTTCGTCACTGCTTGCCCCGGCAATCCATCGAAAAAACGGTGGGCGAAAGCCCGCCGTTTTTTTTGCGGTCTCGACTTTTGAAAAAAGCTGCTACTAGACAAGTTAGGCCTGAGGGCTGGATGACTTTGACGGGTTTGGAAGCCGCGTTTCCCTGCTTGTTGGGAACGCGTGCTTCTAAGGTCGCCATCCGCTGCTAGACTTTTCTCAAGAAGTGGATTGAAGCCAGTTTGCAAGGACCTGAGAATGGGTTCGGTGACTTTGGTGAGATGCTAAATGTTGTCGAATAAAATCTTTTCGCTTTTTCAATCTTTCAAGGCCTGCTGACCTACGTCGGGGCGCCGTGTTGAAAATCCCGAATTCCATTTCGCTCAGAACGGCGAGAACTAGCTGATAAGCAATTAGTGCCTCGGTTTCGACTGCCGTCGGGTTTATGCCTACCGTGTAGCGAGAAAGTTGCTGAAATGCCGATGCGATCTCGCGCACGTCAAAGTGGCGCTCATCATCTTGCGGAGCCATAATCTCTCCAGAAGCCAGCACTTTTGAAAGAAATTTTGCAAGGGTACCGCTTCACGCGCACCGCAACCCGGTCAAGCCGCCGCGCCACCAGCCGCGGCGGACCGCGCGGCGGCTCATTGTCCTTCTGCCGACGCCCCATTGCCATGATCGCGGTCCCCATTGCGGTCGAGCCGAAGGTCACGACGAAACCGAACAGCAGCAGGCCGAGCGCGGTGCCGGGCGAGGAGTCGGCGAGGATCAGGTCGCGCAATCCGGCGGGATTGAGCGCCAGCAGGCCGCCGACGAACACGGCCGCCACCGCCGTGCCCGCCGCAAGGTTGATCGCCAGCAACCGGAATAGCGGCACGCGCAGGAAATTGAACCTGCGCGGCTGAGCTTGATCGGACATCTTGGTCATTGGCATCGGCTCGCCTGCATTCGCCCCCAATGTATTCTATCAGAACGCCGCCGCCGGTCGAAGGCCTGAAACCGCTCGTCTGTGCCGCCCGCCCTACGGCGCCACCAGTTCCACCCGCCGGTTCAACGCCCTCCCGGCCTCGTTGCCATTGGAACCGACGGGCGCCAGATGTGCGACCCCCGCGGTGCGCAGCCGAGGCGCGCCGATTCGATAATTCTTCACCAGTTCCTCGGCGATCGCCTCGGCGCGGCGGCGCGACAGGTCGAGGTTGTAGGCATACGGCCCCTGGCTGTCAGTGTGGCCGACGATGAAGACGTTGAGCTGCGCCTCGGCGGCCAGCAGCTTTGCGATCTGCTCGAGGGCGGGGCGGCTTTCCGGCTTCAGCACCGCGCGGTCGGTGTCGAAGTAAATGCCGTAGAGCGCGATGCGGCCGGTCTCGCGCAGGCCTTTCGACATCGCGGCGGCGTCCACCATCTTGTTCTCGATCGCGCGGGTCTCGGCGATGGTGAGCTGCGCGTAGATCTCGCGGTTGTTCTCGCTGACGACGACGCTGGCAAAGATCTCGCGCGCGCCATCGACCCTGCGCCCGGCGTAGTAGTGATAATTGAAACCGTCGATCCACATCTGCGGGATCGGCAGCGCGTCGATCGCCTCGGTGAAGGGAATGCCGCCGCAGGCATCGGTGTCGCAGGCGAGCAGCTTTTCGAATCCGATCTTGGTCAGTTGCGTCTCGAAATTCCGGAACACTTCCAGGATGGAGGGGCCGGGATTGCTGCGATAGGCGATCCGCGTGACCTTGCCCTCCAGCCGCCGCGCATCGGCCGGCTGGCCGTCCTTGAAGGCCGCCGCCTGCATCCGCGCGGCGTCGAAATCCTTCATTTGGTATCCCGTGATCACGCTGCCGGCGAAACGGCCGACCCCGGGAAAATCCCGCGCGCCCGCCACGTCGCGCGTTTGCGCGGAGGCGCCGGTGGGCGCAAGCAGGCAGAGAGCGAGCAGCAGGAAGAGCGGTGCGGCGAAGCGGTGCGGAGGAGCCATCAGAGCAATCTCTATGAACACGACCGGGAGCCGGCAGCCAACATGTATTCCCGGTGCGGCCGAAATTATGGCCGGGGCAACGGGGCCACGGCAAGGGCTGGCACGGATTGCCACGGAAAAAGCCGGGTCGGTCGTCCCGACCGTCATTGCCGGGCTTGACCCGGCAATCCATCCTTTCGAGAATGATGGGACGCGCCTGTGCAGGGCAAGGGAGCGGATGCCGCCATCGCGGGGCCTCGATGATGCTCAAAGTCACCAAGCTCAAGTGCATCGGCAACCATCGCCTGCATGCGACGTTCAGTGACGGAGCGGCGGGTGAGTATGATTTCTCGATGAGAGTCGCCGAAACCGGGCCTATGATCGAGCCGTTGCGGGACCCTGCATACTTCGCTCGCGTTTTCCTCGAGGATGGCGCGCCGACTTGGCCGAATGGCTTCGATATGTGTCCCGATTGGCTGCGCCTTGAAATAGAGGCGGTCGGGGCGCTGAAACGGGATACGGCAAGCTGAAGTCCGCTCTCGTCGCTCACGTGCATGCGTTCAGTTGTGCGAGCAAGGATTTTGACCGGCTGGGCCCCTCGTGCCAGAATGGGCGAGATGTTGACGGAAGCCTTCCATTATAGGTTTGCCAGGGAATTTCGTGATGAGCAAAAGCAATCAACTTACGACCGCCATCTTCGCGGCCCTGGCTATGCTCGCATCCCTGACCTCGCCAGCCGCCGCCGCGACATGCGGCAGCTCCGCCGGCGGCTATGAAGCCTGGAAACAGCAATTCGCCGGCGAGGCGCGCGCCAAGGGCATCAGCGCCTCGACCATCCAGGCGCTGATGGCGACGAACTATGCGCAGGCGACCATCAATGCCGATCGCGGCCAGCGCAGTTTTTCGCTGTCGCTCGAGCAGTTTCTCGCCAAGCGCGGGGGACCTGCCATCGTCGCGAAGGGGCGTTCGCTGAAGCAATCGCAGGGCGCGCTGTTTGCTTCGATCCAGCAGCGCTATGGCGTGCCACCGGGGCCGCTGCTCGCGATCTGGGGCATGGAGACCGGCTTCGGCAGCCAGCGCGGCAACCAGAACATGCTCTCCTCGATCGCAACGCTGTCCTATGATTGCCGGCGCTCGGCCTTTTTCACCGAGCACCTTTACGCCGCGCTGCAATTGATCGACCGCGGCGCGCTCTCGCCGGCCCAGCGCGGCTCGATGCATGGCGAAGTCGGCCAGACCCAGTTCATGCCGAAAGCCATCCTGGCCTATGGCACCGGCAATCTCGAGAACTCGGCCAACGCGCTGAACTCGACCGCGAATTTTCTCAAGGCTCATGGCTGGCGCGCCGGCGCCGGCTATCAGCCGGGCGAACCGAACTTCGCCGCCATCCAGGCCTGGAATGCCGCCGGTGTCTATCAGAAGGCGATCGCGCTGATGGGCCGCCAGATCGACGGCGGCGAGTGAGGCGGCGCGAACGTGGAGCCAACCGCGCCGTCGTCCCGGACAAGCGAGCAACGCGAGCGGCCGATCCGGGACGACGAGTTTAAATTGAGCGCCGCTGAATACACCTGCCGCGCGGCGTTTTCTCATGTCATGATCGGGCCTGCAGGTCACAAGGGATTCGCATGCGCAAGCTTCTACTGGCCGTTTCGTTCTGTACCATCCTCGCCACGCCATCCTACGCCGCCCGCTGCGGCGGCGACTTCAACACCTTCATCGCGGCGATGTCGGCGGAAGCGCAGGCGGCGGGGGTTTCACCGGCGGTGATTTCGCAGGCGCTTGCCGGCGTGACGCAGGACCCGAAGGTATTAGCCTTCGACCGCCGCCAGCGCGGCACCTTCAACAAGACCTTCGAGCAATATGTCTCGACCCGGGTCGGTCCCGGCCGCATCAACATGGGTCGGCAGATGCTGCAGCGTCACGCCGCCCTGCTGGCGCGGGTCGAGAAGCGTTTCGGCGTGCCGCCCGAAATCATCGTCGCGATCTGGGGGCTGGAATCCGATTACGGCAAGGGCGACATCGGCAAGATGCCGGTGGTCCGCACGCTGGCCACCATGGCGCATGATTGCCGCCGCACCGAATTGTTCCAGGGCGAACTGCTGGCGGCGCTGAAGATCGTGCAGCGCGGCGATCTGCCCCTGAAGGACATGATCGGCGCCTTCGCGGGCGAAATTGGCCAGACGCAGTTCCTGCCGTCGTCCTACCTCAAATACGGCGTCGATTTCGACGGCAACGGCCATGTCGACCTGCGCCACAGCATCCCCGACGTGCTCGCCTCCACCGCCAACCTGCTGCATGTGAGCGGCTTCAAGAACGGCCAGCCCTACAGCGAGGGCACGCCGAATTTCGAGGCGATGCGCGAGTGGAACCGGGCCACGATCTATCGCAAGACCATCGGGTATTTCGCCGATCAGCTGGTGGGGCGGTAGGGGGCGCAGAATTTGTAGGGTGGGCAAAGGCGCTTTTCGCGCCGTGCCCACCATGATCATTCGGAGCAAGGAATGGTGGGCACGCTTCGCTTTGCCCACCCTACGCGGCGACGGGCGCAGTGCTACTTCCCCGCCTTCGCCATCTTCTCGATCTTGCGCGCCAGCACCGCCCAATAGGTGCCGGGGCGAAAGCGCTGCAGCAGGTCCATATAGCGGGCGTCGTTGCCGATCAGGATGCGCGGCTGGTTCTTCTCGATGCCGACGATAATCCGCTGTGCCGCGGCCGCCGGCGTGGTTTTCGCCACCGCATCGAACCGTTCGATCGACTGCGCCCGGCGGGCATTGTCGGTCATGCCAACGCCGGGGCGGGAGTTGCGGGCGATGTTGGTGGCGACGCCGCCGGGATGCACCACCGAGAGGCGCACCGGGCTGTTCGCCATCTGAAGCTCGTGCCGCAGGCTTTCCGAAAAGCCGCGCACCGCGAATTTCGCCGCGCAGTAGGCGGTCTGACCGGGCGGCGCGATGATGCCGAAGATCGAGGAGAGGTTGACGATGTGCGCCTCCGGCTTTTTCGACAGATGCGGCAGGAAGGCGCGGGTGCCGTGCACCACGCCCCAGAAATTGATGTTGAAGAGCCATTCCATCTGCGCCTGGTCGACCTCGTCGAACATCCCCATCAGCGCCACGCCGGCATTGTTGATGACGATGTTGAGGACCGGATGGGCGGCGATCGCCGCTTGCGCGAACGCTTCGATCTCCTGGGGTATGCCGACATCGACGGTATGCACCGTGACCTTGCGCTGGTGCGCCTTGGCGATCTCGGCGGCGAGCGTCTGAAGTCCCGCCTCGTCGCGGTCCGCCAGCGCGAGATCGCAGCCGCGCGCGGCCAGCTCTAGCGCCAGCGCCCGGCCGATACCACTGGCGGCGCCGGTGACGGCCGCCGCACTTCCGGGAATCGCAGTCATCAGATGTCACTCCAGGCGGGGAAAGCAATTGCCGGTGAACCCTTATCCGGCTGGCGGATTTTGGCAACCGGATCGGCGCATCAGCTTCCTCGGCCGCCGTCGGCGTGATAAGGCAAAAACCATGTCGTGGTCCTTCCTGCTGACGTCGCTGATCGTGGTCGCCTCGCCCGGCACCGGCGTGCTCTATACGCTGGCGGCGGCGCTGACACGCGGCTCGCGGGCCAGCATCGCCGCGGTGTTCGGCTGCACGCTCGGCATCGTGCCGCATATGCTGGCCGCCATGCTCGGCCTCGCCGCGGTGCTGCACACCAGCGCGCTGGCGTTCGCGGTGCTGAAATATTGCGGGGTGGCTTATCTGTTGTACATGGCGTGGCAGGCGCTGCGCGAGCAGGGCGCGCTGGCGGTCGATACCAGGCTGGACGGCCGCTCCAGCCGCCGCGTGGTCGTCACCGGCGTCCTGATCAACATCCTCAACCCAAAACTGTCGATCTTCTTCCTGGCCTTCCTGCCGCAGTTCATCGCGGCCGACGAGGGCCATCCGCTGGCGCGGATGCTGGAATTGAGCGCGGCCTTCATGGCGATGACATTCGCGGTGTTCGTGCTCTACGGCCTGTTCGCGGCCTCGGTCCGCGACCGCATCGTGAGCCGGCCCAGGGTGATGACCTGGCTGCGCCGCAGTTTTGCCGCCGGCTTCGCCGCGCTCGGCGCGAGGCTGGCGCTGGCGGAAAGGTAGACAAATAAAAAGGCAGGCCCAAGGCCCGCCGCATTAGCAAAAGTGTTTCGCCCCGGGATCGGATGCCCGGGCGGAGCCGAGGCTCCACCCGGGCAGAAACATTACTTCTTGGCCTTCTTCTTCTTTGCGACCTTCTTAGCCTTCTTAGCCTTCTTCGCTTTCTTAGCCATAGCATCCTCATTGGGTTTAATGGGTGGAAACGCGACACGAGGCTTGCTCGGGGAGGGCTTAGCCTCGCAACAGCCTCAATCATCATCCGAACAGATTCGCGCCCGACTGCCTCGCGCCGTCACGCCGGTGTCATTGTGTTATCCACAGCTGTTATGCGTTTTCGGGCACCTTTCAGCCGCGCAATGCATTCCACGCCGCCCCGTCACGGTTAACAGCTTGCCAATGCGAGCCGCGCAACTGCGTCGATCCGGTACAGGCTGACGGCGCGATGGTGCGCCGCGCAATCTTCATGATTTCAAAACCACGGTACGGATTGCCTTGCCGTGGTGAGGGTCCGTTAAGCGACACAGGCGCACTTTGCCCAGCAAGAACACGGGGACTTCGATGGGTGGGTTGTTGGACAACAGGGGAGACGGGACGATGCGCGTTCTGGCTTCGCGATGCTGAGCGTACCGACGCTGTGGACGGCGTTCATCATCAATTTTCTCGCGCTGGGTCTGATCTGGGCCTACGTCACCCGGTGCTATCCGAAATTCGCGGCGGCGCCGTACTGGACCGCTTCGGCGTTTGCCGCGGCCTTTGGTGCGTCGCTGGCCAGCCTGCGCGTCGTGGTGGATTCGCTGCTGCCGCTTTTGGCCGGCGGTACCGTGCTGATCATCGCCTCCTGCCTGGCCGCGATGGGCGTCAGGCGGTTTTATGACCGGCCGGTCGGCTGGCGCCAGACCGCGCTGATCACCGGACTGGGCACCGCGGGCATGACCTTCTTCGCCTTCGGCTATGACCACCAGCCGATCCGGATGTTCATCTATTCGTTCGCCCAGGTGCTGCCGTTCGCGCTGACCCTCAAACTGTTGCTGGCGCGGGAGAACGGACGGGTCAACGCCGGCGCCCGGCTCGCGGCCACCGTCGCCATTCTCATCATCGCCATCTATTTCATGCGCGTGCTCAGCAACGTGGTGCAGGTCGGCGGCGAGTTCTCCTTCCTCCATTTCACCCCGGTTCATTCGATTTCGATCCTGGTGCTGATGTTCCTGTCGATGTCGTGGAATTTCGGCTTCCTGCTGATGGCGATGGACCGGCTGCGCAACGAGGTCGCCGACCTCGCGCTGCTCGACGACCTCACCGGCGTCGGCAACCGGCGGCATCTGCTGCAGCGCCTGACCGAGGAATGCGCGCGCTCGGAACGCTCAGGCGAATCCTTCGCGCTGCTGGTGATCGACCTCGATGGCTTCAAGGCGATCAACGACACCCATGGCCACGCCGCGGGCGACGCCTGCCTGCAGCATTTCACCCTGATGGCGCAGACCCGGCTGCGGCCCGGCGACATGCTGGCGCGCACCGGCGGCGACGAGTTCTGCGTCGTGCTGCCGTCCTCGACGCTGCGGGAAGGGGCGATGATCGCGCGCCGCATCCTCGATGTCTGCCGCGAGGACGCGGAAGCCTGCGTCGGCGCCGATATCCCGATCTCGCTCTCGATCGGCGTCGCGCAATGGACCCGCGAGATGGGCGCATTCCCGGACCGGGTGATCGCCGCCGCCGACCATGCGCTCTACGCCGCCAAGAAGGACGGCAAGAACCGACACGCGATTTACGATCCCGCCCCGCCGCTGGCGCCCGGGATCGATCCCGCTTCGATGCCGGAACGAGCGCTGCGCAAGCACGCGTGAGCGTGCTAGACTCCAGGCCATGAACGTTCGCCTGTTAGCGATGGCGCTGGGCGCCATCTTGAGTGTGGCCCCGGCCTCAGCCCAGTCGCCCGACCTCGCGGTTGTCGCGCGGGCGGCGGGCACGCCCGATATTCCCGGCCTGAAGATGGTCTGGCTGGCGCCGTGGGGCGAGGTTTCAAAAGCCCACCCCTGGAAAAACATCATCGTGCACCAGACCGAGGGGCCGGCCGGCTCGGCGCGCGGCGGCGCGCAGGCGCAATCGAAAAACCCGACGCGGCGCGGCGTCACGGTCTGGGTCGAGACCGACGGCACGGTGTACTGGGCGGTGGCGGAGAATCTGGTTCCGACCCATGGCGACGGCGCCAACCGCAACGACAACAAGTACATCGACAACCGCCCGACCTTTCGCCAGGTGCTCGGCACCAATTCGATCGGGGTGGAATTCGCCGGCAATTTCCCCGACGTGACGCGCGGCGCCACCGAGGCGCAGATCGCGGCGTGGCGGATCCTGCTCAAGGTGCTGCGGACGCGCTACGGCATCCCGCTCGAACGGGTCTATGCGCATAACTGGATCGACTACAAGGACGCGCGCTATTGCGAAGGCTGCGCGCTGGCGAAGCTGGCGAGGGAGTGGGGGGAGTAGCAGCCCAAACCAAAATATCGAAAGCAACCCCATGCAAAGAAGGGATCGTCTGGCGGCACTCCTCGTCGCTAACGCATGCCGCAAGCGCGTTTTCTTGCCTACCCGAACCTGTCATCGCCCGGCGCAGACCGGGCGACCCAGTAGGCGATGACATCTGTCGTTACCGAGAAGCCGCGGCGTACTGGATCCCCGCTTTCGCGGGGACGACAATGGGTGTGGTTGAAACATGGCTGGTCAGGCGAGGCACAAAAAAAGCCGGCGTTGCCGCCGGCTTTCTGTTTCGTTTCGACCGCGCGCTGATTAATGCGCGGCTTCCAGCGCGGCCTGTTCCTGCCGGGCGATGGTGCCCTTGACCGCGGACTGCACCTTCTCGAAGGCGCGGACCTCGATCTGCCGCACGCGCTCGCGCGACACGCCGAACTCGGTGGCGAGGTCTTCCAGCGTCATCGGCTCTTCCGCCAGACGCCGCGCCTCGAAGATGCGGCGTTCCCTCGGGTTGAGCACGCCGATGGCGCCGTTCAGCGCCTGACGGCGATGATCGAACTCCTCGTGCTCGGCCATGATGGCTTCCTGGTTGGGCGAGTTATCGACCAGCCAGTCCTGCCATTCGCCGGCTTCGCCGTCGTCACGGATCGGCGCGTTGAGCGACGCATCGCCGCCGAGACGGCGGTTCATGTCGATCACGTCCTGGGCCGTGACGCCGAGGCGCTTGGCAATCAGCTTCACCTGGTCGGGGTGGAGATCACCCTCGTCCAGCGCGGAGATCTTGCTCTTCGCCTTGCGCAGGTTGAAGAACAGCTTCTTCTGGTTCGCGGTGGTGCCCATTTTCACGAGCGACCACGAACGCAGGATGTATTCCTGGATCGACGCCTTGATCCACCACATGGCGTAGGTGGCGAGCCGAAAACCCTTTTCGGGCTCGAACCGCTTGACCGCCTGCATCAGGCCGACATTGCCTTCCGAGACGACCTCGGAAATCGGCAGGCCGTAGCCGCGATAGCCCATGGCAATCTTGGCCACGAGCCTTAGATGGCTGGTGACAAGGTGATGTGCCGCGTCGCGATCGTCATGCTCGCGCCAGCGCTTGGCGAACATGTATTCCTGCTGGGGTTCCAGCATCGGAAATTTGCGGATCTCGGCAAGGTAACGGGACAGGCCGGATTCTCCGTTGAGAACCGGCAGGGTAGCTGTACGGGCCATTTTAGCGCCCTCCAGTGGTTCAGGCCCCCGATAGCGGCGGGCCCGGCAGACGAGCGCTGTGTTAAAGCCGCCCGGGCTGCGATGTTCCGCGTTGGATATTCAACGCAGGTGCAACATACACCAAATCGGGGGATATAGGGAAGGATTGCTGACGTCACGTCCGCGTGTGGCTGGTATAACCTGTTGGTATAACAGAGCTTTATCAGGCGGCCTGCGTCATAGCGCCGCTCGGAGGGCGTTTTGCAGGAGAAGCAAGTCCTGCGGCAGGGGGCTTTCCCAGTGTAAAATTTCCCCGGTTTGGGGGTGCTCGAGCGCCAGGAGGTATGCGTGTAGCGCTTGCCGGCCGAGGGCAGTCAGCGCCGCCTGGCTTTGGTGGCCGAGGTGGCTGGACTTGGTCTTGAAGTGCGGGCCGTAGACGGCATCGCCCAGCAGGGGGTGGCCGATATGGGCCAGATGCACCCGGATCTGATGGGTACGGCCGGTCTCGAGCTGGCAGGCCAGCAGCGCCGCCACCGGTTTGCCGTCGCGCCCGTTGAAGGATTCGACGATTTCCCAGTGGGTGATGGCCTCCCGGCCGCTATCGCGCACCGCCATCTTCTCCCGGGCAAAGGGATGCCGGTCGATCGGCGCATTGACGGTGCCGCGCAGCCGGTTCGGCACGCCCCAGACCAGCGCCAGATAGCCGCGGCGCATCTCGTTGGTGCGGCCGTGGTCGGCGAACTGCTCGGTCAGCGATTTATGCGCGCGGTCGTTCTTCGCCGCCACCATCAGCCCTGTGGTGTCCTTGTCGAGCCGGTGCACGATACCGGGCCGTTTGACGCCGCCGATGCCGGAAAGGCTGGCGCCGCAATGGGCGATCAGGGCGTTGACCAGGGTGCCGGTCTCGTGGCCGGCGGCCGGATGCACCACCAGCCCCCTGGGCTTGTTGATGACGATGATGTCGTCGTCCTCATGGACGATATCGAGCGCAATAGCCTCGCCGGCGGGCTCGGCGGCGACCGCCTCCGGCACGTCGATTGTGATCGTATCGCCTGACGCGACATGATAAGCGGGGTCGCGGATGGGGGCGTTTTTGAGGGTGACGGCGTCAGCCAAAATCAGTGCCTTCAGCCGCGAGCGCGACAATTGCGGTAGCCTGACCGCGAGCACGCGGTCGAGCCGCACCGATCCCTCGTCGCCGGCAACGATGACCTCCAGCCTCTGACCGCTATTCGACGCCGAGCCGTGTTCCATTTGCCTTGAGAGCCTTGTAATGAAGAGCCTTGCATGACCGAAGAAGCCGCGCCGCCCGAACCGACACCCGAACAGGCCGCGCTGTTCGCGCGGGTGCGGCGGCTGATGCTGATTGCGGGGCTGACCACGGCGCTGGCCGTCGCCGCCGTCCTGATCGCCATCGGCTACCGCCTTTTTCGGTCAGAGGGAAGCGTTGTCGCCACCGACACCACCTCGATGCTGCCGAAAGGCGCCCGGATCGTCTCAACTGGCATCGCCGGCGACCGCCTGGTGGTGACGCTGGATGTCGGCGGCGTGACCGAAATCCGCACGTTCGATGCGAAGACGCTGAAACCGGCCGGAAAGCTGAAATTCGTCAACGAGCCGTAGATTAGCGCCCTCATGGCCGGGCTTGTCTTCACCCTCCCCTGGAGGGGGAGGGTCGGCTCGCATGGAGCGCAGCGAAATGCGAGACGGGGTGGGGTGATCTCTCAACTGCGGCACCGCCTGAAAACGAGAGACCGTCACCCCACCCCGCCGCTCCTTTCAGTCGCGTCGACCCAGAGAGCGAGCTTCGCTCGTCTCGACCCCACCAGGGGAGGGTAAGAAAGACCGCCGGCAGCCGTGGCTGATACCCAGGGTTTGACGTGTATTCCCGGGCCAATCCCGCCTTGCAGCCGGCGGATTTCAAGGCTATTGGCTGAGCCAACGCTCCCTTCGTCTAGCGGTTAGGACGCGGCCCTCTCAAGGCTGAAACAGGGGTTCGATTCCCCTAGGGAGCGCCAATGATTTCAATAGGTTGAGTCTGGTCAGGAGGGTGTGTTTGACCGCCTTCTTCAATTTTTCTTCAAGTCACCCAAGCGATAAACAGCACTGAATTGTCCTCATCGGGTCGGCTAAAGGTGAAGTCTCGTTAGAGACTTCGCCAAAGGAGGAACAGTGGCTGACGAGTTGATGACTTTAGACGAAGCGCTTCTCGAACTTGAGAACCTCATCGCTACCCATGAACCGATCTGGACCGGTCATTGGAAGACTGAACTGTGCAGCGACCTTGGCTCGTTGCTGAAACCGCCGGACGAACCGAATGACGATGGGCTTCCCGAAAGGTATCCGCCCGAGGTCAGGGCTTGGCATGTCGGAGACAGCGCGGACGTTTGGCACAATTACCAAAAGGCGACCCTATTTCTTCGGCTGCAAATGGAGGAGGGGCGGCTGGCTACGTACGTCAGAGATCCCAACGACGGGCAGCTGTTGCCGCTGCTTCCTGAGGATTGGCTGCCGTGGGCGCCGAAAGATCGGCTGTCGGGCGATTTTCTCAAGACCGGCAATTACGGCGTGCGCGGGGCTGATGGCACCCGGTTTTATGCGCAGTTGCAATATGCGGTCGTGTATCGGGCCACGTTTGATGCGTGGGTCAAAGAACAGCTTCTGTATCCGCCAAACAGACCCAAGCAACGGGAAGCCGTAAAGAACGCCGTTTACGATCTTTGGGGCGGCTTTCCGCCAAGGTCGGTGGCCGCCAAGATTCGCGACCGTCGAATTCGTGATTGGCTTGCCAAAAACGGATATGAAGACGCGGACAAATACTCGACAGCCACGATCAAGCGCGCGCTGAGTGAGATCCGAGACGAGCAGTTGAAGTTCAAGTCGCCACGGTGAGCTCAGTTGAGCCCGCTCGGCCGTTGTAAGGGCGGCCTTCCAGGTGATGTAGTCCCGCGCAGTATCTCAGTCGGGACTACCACCATGAAGCTCGCTTATAGCATTCAAGAGACGTGCGGCCTTCTGAGTATTGGCCGCACAACTCTCTACGCACTTATCGGTCGGGGTGATCTGACCGTTCTCAAGATAGGCCGTCGCACGCTTATCTCCGCTAAATCCCTCGATGCCTTTATCGGAGCTGTCGAAGGCCAAGGACGCGGTCGATCTGATCGCAATAGTCCGGGGGACGTCGGTCATGAATGACGAGATCCTCGTACTGACAAAGCATGAGGCCGCTAAGCGTCATGTGCTTGGTCTCAAGGAGATGTCGCGCGTAGACACGTCGACTATGCTTCCGATTGCTGAGATCGCTATCGGCGAACGCCTCATACCTGTAGACCCTCGAGTTGTCGCTCAGCTCGTAACCTCCATACGACGCACAAGACAAGTGACGCCGGTTCTTGTTCGCCGAAGCTCGGTTGGATATGCGCTGATCGATGGCCTGAATAGAATCGCAGCTCTGAAGCAACTTGGTGAAATCGAGGTGCTCGCCACCGTTTTGGATCTGACATCGGATCAAGAAGCGAAAGCGTGTGAGGCAATCAGCAACAGCCACCGGCGGCAGAAGCTCGCCGCCCTAGATCGCGCTCTGACTGACGTCGCGTTCCTTCAATATGTAGAGGAAAAGGTGTCGCAACTTGCGACACCTCCCGGCGGCAGGCAGCCTAAGGAAAAGTTTCACAAAAAAGCAGCTCGAGAGCTTGGCGCATCGCCTGACCAGATTGCCAGATCATGCAAGATCGCGAAACTTGTCTCTTATGTGCAGGTCCATGTCCGCAAGCTGAATCTGGAAGACAATCAGAGCGTTTTGCTTGAGATCGCAGCGTCCGGTGACGACGTCCACAGCCAATTGCATACACTTGCAAGGATCATGAATCGAACCAAGACTGGCAGAAGCGCTTCCCAATCTCCCGAAGAAGATTCGCCAGGCACGTTTGTGAGAACAGGGGAAGGTGAAGAGTCGCCGTCATCGCAATCGGAATCGTCGGAACATCCGATTCCGGGAGGCTCTAACTCTACCGGTGTTGAGTCGCGACCTGTCGTTCCGAACAACGAAGCGACGGCTCAAAGACCTGTGCCTCCCCCGTCGCGCACTCAATCAGCGCCGCGGAGTGAACAGACCGCTTCGGGATACGAGGCCATTAAGCGGGAATGGGAGAAGACCGGGGGCGTCTTGAGTCTACTGCATGCAGCAACTCAGGAGGAGCAGAGGCGCTTCTTCGATGAGTGCGTGATGCCGATTTTTCTCCAGCTTGTGCCGGCGACTGCAATCAACGTGTCGGTGTGAGTGCCAAATGACACCGCAATGATATCATCGACTTGCTTTAGAACGCTCGTGGAGCACACTTTTGGCCGCGGGAAGGAAGTCATCACACGGACATCATGGCCCTGCCGTCATAGATTCGAGCTTCACCGGAGTTCGAAGACGGAACGTAGGCGAGGGTCAGATCAATTCAAAAACGGCTCCTTTGCAGCTGCGGCTCTGCGATCACGCTAGTTGATACCCCCCGTAAAGTAGCAGGGATCACGTGAGTTTCTGAAATGGCCAAATCGCGTCGTAAGCTTCCTTACTGGAGGCGCGCCACTCCCGCACAGTTCGATATCGCAAAACTTCGGCCCAAGTACCTCCCTCGTGGGCAGCGGTTTGAGACGCGGAACGATGCTCGCAAAGATAGCATTCGTAGCGAGACGCTTCTCGCGACACAACGTCAAGGCAGGCCGTACGGCGTCTACCTTCGAGAATGCCGGGAAGGTCACTATCATTGCGAAAGAACATACTGTCCCAGATGCGCGAGAGCATTTCGGCGTCACATCACTGGCGAACTCCTTCGCCTGCACGCCGAGTTCAAGACTAGGCCATCGGTCTTGGTGGTCTTGCTGGAAGCGGCCTCGCGCGGAAAATTGCAGGACCTTGAAATTGACCGATATCGCCATTCCTTACGGAAGCGGTTGGTTAGAGCTGGGCTGGTCCACGTTCCCGTCGTGGGTGGATTTGAGATGGTTTATCGGGCCCGTTCGAAGCAATGGGTGCTTCACATCAATCTCGTGATGTTCGGCGGCAACGAGAAGGCAATCACAAAGTTCGAGGAAGGGTTTCGCGATGATGGCCTTTATCGACCGGTCGAGCGAGCCCCCGTTAAAGACGCAGCGGAGCAGCTGTCGTACGTCTTAAAGTTCACGACGTACCACCGACCACATCAGCAACGCGGACCCACGAAGGCCAAAGCGGTGCCGCTTAACCTCTCCGAACACCTGGAACTTGTCCGTTGGATGGCGCGATATGAATTTTCCGATCATCTGTTCTTGTTCAACGCTAGGCGGCGTGGAGCATCGATTGAGTTTTCGAGCAAAGAGGCGCGAAAGGCATGAACCCAGCGGTAGCCCTTGTTGCCCTTAGCCTTGAAGATGGGCCGCTGAACTAGGGCGCGCGTCCCGGTGCACGCCAGAACACCTTCCTCAACCAGTTGCCTCTTTAGCCGGCCTGCAGCCTTGTCCGTGCCGATGACCGCCTTCAGCTGATCCGACGTCAAATAGAGCCAATCAATTCCCTTATGAGTGTGGCTATAGCCCGGCACGGAGCCGAATTTGTGGTCGCTGCTCGCAGGCTTTTTGCCATTTAGGGAGACAGAGTGCCGCCGGCTCTGAACGAGGTGATCAATCAATTGCTGGCGGAGAGTGGTGATTTTATCGGTCGTGCCCCGGGCTTGAAGTAAGCCATCAAGCTGACAGCTAAGGATTGCCCGCAAAAGATCCTTTCGGCCCCAGGTGAAGATGCCGTAATTGATGGCGAGGCACCCCGCCGCGTAGACGGTAGCAAACCGAGCGATCGCGCGCTCAAGGGGTTTGAGCCCTTTCGCCGCAGCCATTATTCGCGCGCGGTTAACGTAGTAATTCCGGCGCGCGGCCACGAATTTCTTTGCCGCGGACCTGCTGTTCTTGTCTTTGTAGAGCTTACTGATGAGGCTGTAGCCGGGCGTGCCGAACGCCGTGCGGCACCGAGACTTGATGGCGTCAGTGAGCGCCGCACCGTCAGCAAACCCATGGAGATCCTGGTAGATGCCAAAGGTGCCTTGGCCTGATGGGAGAACGACATCCACCAAGCGGCCGCGATGCTGTTCATCAATTAGGACGCCGCCCTGGTCCGCCAATTCATCGAGCGTGAGGTTCGAGGTGCTCAGAAAATAGAGACGCCAAGCCGCCCTTTCCGGTGCGTTGAGGCGACCCTTTTGCGTGTTCTCCGAAAGCCGAAACGCACCGCCAAGAACAGCCAGCGCGCGATCCTTATCGGTTCCTCCGGCGATGTTCGTTTCATCGAGGATCAACAAGGCATCGCTGTGAGCCTGCGCTGTCCGTTCCAGTTCGTTGCCGGTGGTGTTCCAGCTTTCGGCAAAGCCCTTTTCATTTCGCATCGAGTCGCGGTGGCAGCCCCAGATTGAGCCAGCAACCATTGCCGCAGCGGTTTTGCCGGCTTCAGCTTTGCCGGAAATTTGAAAGCCGCCAGTACGGGGCCCAGAGACGAACGGCAGGATCGGACCGGTGCAAGCGAGGCTGGCGGCAAACATAAGGCGGGAGTTACCGGTGCAAAGCTTGCCGATTCTATCTTGCCAGTTTTCCAATGCCCCCCGGCATCGATACTTTTGAAGCATGTGGGAATCGAGGGAACCAAGAGCGAGTTCAATCAGAAGGGGCGGATTGCCAATTATTTCATCTGGCCGAACGTAGAAATTCCGAAATGATCCCAAGCGAGTGACGACTGAAAAGTTCGGTGCGCCGATTTGCTCGTAGTTCTGCAGTATGTCCTGCAATCGGTTCTGCAGGTTTCGCGAAAACAGTTTGCAACCAGCATCACCGAGTTCACGATAGAGGCGTTCAGGCTTCAGAATATCCTCCATTGAATATGGTGGAAGGTCGCGGTCTGACCCCTTCACCTTTAGCTTTATGAAGCGACGACCCAGGTCATCGAAACCCTCACCGACTATTTCGATATTAGCTAAGGGATTATCGCTTTTACTATTCCAAGCCATCGTTGGCACTCCTCTGATTGTTCACACGCGTCCATTTACAAGACCGTGTGAAGCGCAGAGGGGGCGATGGTTGAGAGGCCGAGCGTGGCGCTGGATGTCAACGAGAAATGTCAGGTGAAGGCGAGGTTAGGTGCGCGAAGTGGGTAGTTACGGTCCCGAACCTGCCATTTTGACAAAGCGACTACAGAACACTGCAAATGCGTCGGATTATCCGCTTGCTAGAAAGAAAAGCCAAGCCGCTTCGAACGTAGCTCATGTGAACCGTGTGAATCTGTGAACAGCAGCCGCACCAGCTATTTTTCGAAATTCGGCCCTCTCGCAGGATTTCGACTTCTCTTCAAGAGAAGTGATCTCGGTCGTGAAATCACGTCGTAAGCGCTTTTCTGATCCATGGTTCTGAGCTTGCCCCATGTAGGCCCACCACAGCAACTGATCGATACCGCGGTGTGGATGTTCACTGGCGATGTGTGCTGGTCAATGTCTCGGATGCCCAGCCTTGAGTGGTGAAGCAAGCTTGTAAAGGATACGACCGAGACCAGTGTTTCGGGCAGAGCGATGCTCTGAACTTTGGAGATTTGCGATGGGTGAGAATTCGAAAATTGAGTGGTGCGATCATACATTCAATCCATGGATCGGCTGCCAAAAAGTCTCGCCGGGATGTGACCATTGTTACGCCGAGGCAATGATGGACCATCGATACAAAAAGGTGCAGTGGGGCGCGCACGGCGAGCGCAAACGAACGTCAGAACAAAATTGGAAAAAGCCTATCCAGTGGAATGCGCAAGCCCGCACGTTTCGAAAGGAAAATGGTCGTCGACCGCGGGTATTTTGCGCTTCGCTCGCCGATGTCTTTGACAATCAGGTTGATTCTTCGTGGCGCCAAGACTTGTTCGCCTTAATCCGCAAGTGCAGTAACTTAGATTGGCTGGTGGTTACGAAAAGACCAGAAAATATAGAAAAAATGCTGCCGTCGGATTGGCGCGGTGGGTATTCCAACGTTTGGCTCGGAACAACGGCAGAAGATCAAACACGGTTTGATTTCCGGTGGAAGCGGCTAAAGAAAGTACCAGCGGTTATTCGCTTCATTTCTTACGAGCCTGCTCTTGGGCCGGTGCGGTTGCCGTCCAACGGGTTTTGGCCGGATTGGCTGATATCTGGGGGAGAAAGCGGTGCGGGTGCCCGTACATTGCGGCCGCAATGGGTTCGCGATGTTATCGCCGATTGCCGCCGTTTTGGCGTTGCGCCATTTCATAAGCAGTGGGGATCTTATCACAACAACCCGCTTGTAGTGGAGAAAGGCATGACAGCACGGGACGCACGAGAAATCGATGCAGAAGGAAAAGGTGGCGGGTTGGTCGATGGCAAGCTCGTTCGTGAATTCCCGGATCAGGTCTAGTTCCGATCCGGGAAAGCTGACTGAAGTGACGAGAGTGAGCCTTGCCGCGACCGGCAGGGCTCTTTCATTCCGGTCATGTCGCGCTCAGTCGATGCGGTGGGCTCCGTGCAGGCGAGTGGCGACTATGGTCGCTGGCGCTGGATGTCCGAGTTTCGATCGCGCCGGGGCGCGCCTCCGTTCAAGGTTCAGTCGGCCGGCTAAACGCGCTCGTCCGGCCCGGCACCATTTGCCGGAACGTGTTCTTGGTATCGTTTATTTGGGGGAACATGCTGGACGCCGGCCAGGCCCATGGATGAGCGATGCGCTGGTCAGAAAAACAATCTTGTAAAGACTCCTTGTGACGATCAGCCGCGATGTCGCGGCCAACAAAGGAGATGGTCATGAAAGTGAAACTAGATGCGATAGTTGCTGAGATTGCCGGAGCCCTCGATTTCAATCTGTTGGAGCACGCTCCGAATTTCGCGACTTTGCCGCGATTTCACAGAATGCACTATATTATGGGTGCTCTAGTCCGATTCGATATCGCCAGAGGTGAAAAGCTAGGAGGACGCAAGGTTCTACGTTGGCGGCTGTCGCATCGTCTGAAGAACTGCATCGGCGTGAAGCCACGTGGAGTTCCTGATGAACTCGAAAGAATCGAAGCTCCGATAGCCATTTCGACACTTGCCGATGAATTTTCTGAGATTCTGCAAGCCAATGGTAAAGTGGTCGAGGAGGTGACCTCTTACGTTCTTCGTCTCTTTGCGATGTATGAGATGGGATTGTTTGAGTATCGTGGAAAAAAGAATGGCTTGTGTCAATTCGAAAGATCATCAAGCCGCATCCTGGTAGAGGATGAAGACGGAAATACTGCCGACTTTGTTGAAAGGTACTTAGCCTAAGAATCCACCGTGCGATCCTTACCGCGACGGCGGCCATGGAGGATGGAACGGAGCTCCGATTAGTGGGAGCTTTCGGGCTCCGCACTTTTCCATGGTTCGGTCAAGGCCATCGGATTAGTCATCCCAGTCACCCTCTCCGTGATTGCGTCGCGGGCGTCGCCGTCTGCGATGCCCCTGAGCGGCCAGCCGCGCGCAGCCGGCCAACCCGCCATTGGCGCGGACGAACTTTCGGAACCGGGACGGGGACACGTTTTCTGAATGGACGTACTCCAGTGCCCGGACCCAGCGGCTCTTTTGCTTGAAATCCGCGCTGGGGAGTGTCGCTTCGATCAAGACACGGATCGGGCTCATGCCCGTGCGCCGAGCGATGTTCATTTCGTCGGCGAGTGTGCGTGCCGACCGTTTCACAATGTTGCGGCGTTTCCAATCGATGTAAACTCGGTAGATAGCTTTCAGGAAATCGTAGATTTCGAACCGCCCAACGGGCTGTTTCAATCGCGCGGCTGCTTCGGTTGCAGGTTGGATCGTGGCCGCTGGATCAAAGGAAATGTGACGTTCGGCGCGTGGTGGAATTGCCTTGATATAGGGCATCGCAATTTCTCCGATTGTTTTTCAGGCGATCATCGAGAAATTAGGATTTCTTCTGAAGCGACAAATCGCAGGTTTTCGAGCCTTTCATGTGTTCGCGCGAGATCCTCTGCAGAAATCCATCTGACTGCCAAAAGTGTCACAACCGATTATCAGGATGCTCGACGCGTCCTTGAAGGGCGGTTGCTCAACATCAATGGCTGGCGTCGGACGCGTCGCATCTTGCGGCCCTCCGCTATTGCTGAGTTCGCTTCCGCGATTAGCGCTTTTATGTATGCTGATTGATTCAGCGCCGCAGCTTTTGCTCGGGTCCTTTCTTGCCGCGCGGCGATGCGCGCCGCTCTCAATATTCTGTTGTAGAGCCCGCGTTGGATCCGCGGCATGACTAGTCGACCTCGATACAGGCGTCCTTCCGGTAGCTCCATGCCAATAACGCACACAGTCGATGGCGGAAGGAGGAGCGTGCGACACTTTATGTCCAGAGCGGCGGAGACAACGTTGTCCTCTAACCTTGCGAACCGAGCGCCGCATGCTCTTCCGGCTGAATTAAGTCGCAACACATAGAGTTCATCAAATTGCGACCGTTTCACCTGGGTTTTGCTTCGCATTTTGTGCTCGTAGAAACATGAGAGAATTGTCGAGCGATAGGGGGTCCCGCCGTACATTTTTCCTTTGACGGCTTCGGCAGTGTCCAAGGGGTGCCTGAAGGCCATGTTAGACTGCCAACCGTCAATCGTGGGCTGGATGGTGAGCGTTGAAGCCGGGCTTTCGGTGACGAAAGCCCGGCCTCACAACAGCTATCACCGATTGAATGAGTAGGTTTTGGAACCTTGATCCGTCTCTACTGCGGCACGAATAATTTGGCATGAACCAGATATAGAAACCTTATCCCCTACATCCAGAGTTGAAGGAAACAGCGGCTTGCTGTTACCAAGGATAGCATCAAGCCGGTGGACGTTGCAGTCGGGCCGATCATTGATTGTGAGGCTGACAAGCTTGATCGGCTTTCTACCCACGTTGGTTATTTCCAAGACTTTGCCGTCACGTGCCGCGTCAAAGAGATCGCGTCTTCGCAGCTCTAGTTCGACAGGGTTATAACTCCCGATAATTCCTATTGCTAGGAATCCTGCGGCGACGATTCCAATCGTAATCTTTAGCCATCGCCACTTGCTCCTTGGTTTCGTGGTTGTGGTTGGTATTGGCGGTGGTGCAGCGAATTGTTCAGTCATTTTCGTCTCCTGATCTAGAGTATGTGTCGGCGTGCCCGACCCGCGATTGATGTCAAAATCTCACTAATCGGGCATATAGTCCCTAGAGACTATATGCCCGATGGTGCTCCATCCTGCAAATGCAGGATTGGCGTGTCATTGTTGGTAAGAACGTCCGGCGTATCCGGCAGCAGCGTCGAATGACCCAGGAAAAGCTGGCCTTCGAGGCGGAGCTTGACTTGACTTACATTGGTGGGATCGAGCGCGGACGGCGTAATCCCAGTCTTCTAGCGATGGCTAAAATCGCCCGGGCGCTTTCAGTGCCGCTCGCAAAACTCCTGAGCGACTAGTTGTCGAAGCTCAGTATTCTTCAGCCAACATCAAGGTGATCACCCGCTCGGTCACCGCGGGGTCGCCGGGATCAGGCGAGTGGAAGTTCATATCTTTGTCGTAATAATCAATTTTGAAAATTACGGGCGTTCCATCAAACTCAAAAGCCCCGAAGTCGTGTTCGCCGTGGGGATCGTTGGCGGTAGAGAAATCTTCGAAAATCGCAATGGTCTGGACCAGCCGTTGAACTGCTTCCGAACCGAGTGCGGCGACACCGGGCGTCATGACCGCCTTGCCACCTCGCAGTTGCCGTCGGAGTTGGTCGTTAAGCGTACGTATGCGGTCCGTATCCGTGATGGACATGGTTGAGTCTCCATATTGATGTGATTGTTTGTGTCAGAGCCGTGATGGGGCCCTTCAGGAGATGGCATAGTTCGAGGGCCCGGGCCGTAGTCCGGGCTTATGCTTCGAGCGGGGGCGGTCTTATGCGTCCGGTCCCGGATTGATCAAGGCAACCTGAGAGATGTGCCGCTGGAATCTCGGCTGCCGGGGGTAGTCACGAAATCGCAGCGTGAGGATCTCGAGGTCCTTGGCTTCCACGGTGGCCTCCCACCAGCCGTCAGTGGGGCTCTCGTGAATCAGAACGACGTGGCCAACGCCGACACCTTCCCAGCTTCGAGGCAGACCTGACGTAATCGGGGATACGGTACGAACCATTGTCTCGTCGGATTGCCCCTCTGGCGGTGCCGCCGGCTTGTGCGTTTTGCTCTCGTCGCCGGGGGTAGCTAATGCGGCTTGGAGCTTGTCGACCAGGTCCCTGCGAATGTTCGGGATGAACGCTTTGCCCGATGAGTAGAGTCTTCCGGGAGGTAGTTTCATCCCAATTTCGGTAAAGGCTGGCGACGCCGGATGAATACCAGTCAGTTTGAGATCGAGAGCGAAATTCAACGCTCGCTCATTGAACTCCGCAAATCGTGCACCCCGCGGCTTGCCCTTGTCGTCCAAGCCGAACACGAAGAACTTGTCGGGTGTCGCAGTCGTCTTCTTGTCTTGCTGTTTTCCCATGTTTTTCCCTCCTTAAAAACAGAAGGGGCCCGATGATAGGGCCCCTTGGTCTGCGGTTGCTGAGTTGCCGTGGCTAGGCCACGTTCGGTCGGGCGGTCTCCAAGTAATCATGGAAGTATCTCCTAGTCTAAAAAATCGCAAAGTCGAGAATTCGACTGTGCAGGCTAATTATATACCAATATATAGCCACCTCAAGCGAATAATAAACGATAAAATCGTCAATAATACAGCTATTTCAATGGCTTGCGGCCGCATTTCTGATAGATGTAGCAATAGTCAATTTGACACGGCTTTATGTCGTCAATTCGGTTGCCGTTGCACAGGTTCAGACCATCAGCCGCACAAAAGCGCCAGATTGCGTGCTGTACGAACCTTGGGAATGCCGACGGGAATTTTGCATTAAAGGCGCGGGCGTCAATACGGTTGGCGACGGTCCTGATGATCTCGGCGCAGCCACCGGGCAAGTAACAGGCCGCACCATAGTTATGCGAAGCGCCGCAGCTTTGGAGAATGCCGGTGCGGTGCAGGAAGTTGTGCACCAGGGTGTCAATTGCGATCATGGCTTTGCCCGTCTCGAACCAGACGGGCCGATGGTTACGTGCCCCGATCAGCAGGCCGGACAGCCCCATCGTCAGTATCTTGTCGGAAATGCCGTAGACGTTCCGGAGGGGACCGATGAGAGCCTCCTGTCGGGCCGCCTCTAGGTTGGCTCCAGACGGGCCTGCGGCGCCCTCCAGTTGGCTGTCTATCCAGCCGATGAGATCGCTGCCGGCAATATCCCGCACGAACAGGTAAAGGCTATATGCGGTCTGGTTTAACCGTCCATTGCGTAGGCGAGGGCGGGGTACGGGACAGCCTTCGATATGGTCAGGCTCCGAGCAGGTAGCGCTGCCCTTGTCGTACCGGCAGCCTTCATAGGCCCAATATCCACGGAGCTTCGGGCAGGTAGGCGTTGCCTCGAGGCTCGTCTCCATTTCAGCCCAGGACGCCTTACCGTGCTTGTCCATATATTCGTGGGCGACTCGGTCGGATATGCCCTGGAAGCTGAAGGTCGTGAGGAGCCAGTCGAAAAGCGCAGGCGAGCGACCAAGGGCAACGGCTTGATCCAACCCTGCCTCTCGAGCTTCTGTATCGAGGTCATCGAGAAACGACGTCGACCCTGCCACCGCGCATACAGTCCGAATTAGTGCTTCGGCTCGCGCGATCTGGTTGGAGGAATGGGCGGGCAGGTTATGGCGCGTTGCGGAGCGTTCGAGCCGCGACGGTGGGTGCTTGGCTGCTAGATCAGAGATACCAGCCTCCGTTGGGCGTCGCTGTCGCCGTCAATATAGCGCTGAGTTGTCTGAATGGATCGATGCCCCGCCAGCAACTGAACGTCGCGCAGTGATCCTCCGGCCTTATGTACGACGCGGGCGGCGCGGGTGATGAAGGTTCGGCGACCTGAGTGCGAGGAACAGCCATCGAAGCCGAGGGACTCGTAGGCCCGGCTGAACCAGACGACGATGCTCATCGGCGTCATGGCGCCGCCTCGTTCCGACCGGATAACCGGACCATGATCGCGGCAAACCTGACGGGCTTCGATTAGTGCCTCGCGAATGTCCTTGTGAAGGGGGATAGACCGCCCGCTGCCTTTTTTTGCAATCTTGTCTTGCAGCTCGAGCGTGCTGCTGACTTGGCCACTGGGGCCTAGGACCATGTCCCAGCTCAATTTGGCTATTTCTGCCGCCCGAAGGCCAGCCCTCACCGAGAGAAGAACGATAAGGCGGTTGCGAAGCGGATGCCGAGAACGCTCGGCGAAAAACAAGAGATCGTCGATGTGATCGGTCGATAGGGTCTTGGCCTGTTTGCCTGCCATGTTGCTCAACCTGATTGAGCCAAGATTTTAGAACATTCGAATCTCGCGGCATACGGAAATCTCGCATGCTGCAGACTGATAAGGTTTTCAGAATTTTCTTATCAGTCATGAAGCGGATGGTTCAATTCGTACGCCCTGGGCAAGCTCGATACCTGGTCGGACGCATAGGTCAAAATCAATCTTGTAAAGTAGTTCGCGACGACAAAGACCGTTGTGAATCTCAACCTCATCATAGATTGGAATGTCAAAATGAAATCGAAAAAGAAGCAGAAAAAGTTGCGTGGTCACTTTCTAGCTAGGCATGCGCTGTGGGCTGAAGTTAAGCATGCTTCGGAGTTGTTGCAACAATCGCATTTCAGGGCCTTTAGCTTGTACGAAGACATTTCCGCCCTTCAAGTTTCGATATCGGACGCTGTGGTCCACTTGGAAGAATTAGTTAAGGCCACTGACGAAGAGAATATGAATTTAGAACAGCAGAAAAAAATACGCGCGATGTTGGAGCGAATCCGGAAATATTATCGCCAAATGGATAGCGCCAGTGAACCTCTCTCGTTTATGCGAATCGCTGAAGATCTACTACGAGTGATGGATGAGCTAGCGCAAGAGCTTGATGTACCGTTGCGGGCGGTAAAAAAGTTGGTCCACTATTGTGAATCAGTGTAGTCGCTAGTGCGCGACGTTGGACATTCGTTGCTCACGTCGGCTATAAGTTGGCGAAGTTGGTATCAACCCAGGCTAAGCCGAGTTTCGGCTCGGCCTGCTTTTCGACCGTTCCTTCGATTGCTCGTGCCGATAACGGTTTCGCAGAAACCTTATCAGTCTCGAACTGGGCAGTTTTTGAGAGAAAGCTTATCAGTGCGTGTTGGGTGACTCGTGTCGGCAACATTTCTCAATCCTGTAAATAGATGTCGTGCAACAGGTGTTGCATCATGCCTGACGAAGATGTTTCTAGAAATAGGAGTGCGAAATGAAAAAGGATAACGGTGCCCGTGAACTTAAAGTTCGAAGTGGCTTTCTCATTGAAGTCAGAGCATGGAGAGTGCGATGAGAATCGAATTGGATGCCGTAATCAATGAATATGTACTAGAGACGCTCGAGGCCGTCCCTGAATCTGAAAAACCGCCGGTCGCTCGGGAGAGGGCAGTGACTGCCGTTCTTAAAGCTTTGATGGATTCTGAGTTGGTCCGGCACCGCTATAACTCGTTACGTAGGATCGATGAGTTTCGAGCGACGCAGCGTCTAAGAATGCAATGGGAGCGAGATTTTCCTGAACTCGAGGACATCGTTGACCCGCAGGAAACGATCATTGTGGAAATCGGCAAAAAATCTGACACCTTCTCTGATGGTCTCATGACCAGATGAGATCAAAAGCTCAGCGACAGAAATGGCCTCTGGGTGTGATGCCTGGACGCTGTTAATTGCCAAGATCATCCGCCTTTTCGCCGGTCTGTTTGTCGTATTCCTCCTGATGCTCTGGCGTAGCGGGCTTGGTCGTCAGCTTTGTCAGTCTTGAGGTTACGGACATGGGCGTTCCTCAAGGGCTTGGATGCCCGATGCCGGGAAGCTATCAGAAGTTGTGGAATGCGGTACAGCGGTACTGTCCAGCTCACCGATTGCATCGCACAGGAAGGTGCCGAAACAGGGAGGCGGTTGTCTCAGGTACTCCCGGCTTAAGCTTGTCGGGCGGAAGGGAGTCGGATCGGGACAAGACGAGGAAATGGCGCCAGGAGCAGCTTTGGCCGTTTGTCCTTGCCGCCCTCAAACCCCTCAATACGGTCGCGACGCCTACAATAATCCACCATCGGTTGCTCGGTTCTCCGCTACCATTATAACAGTGCGAACTGGTCCACGTGCAAGTGGTGATTCGGGGCAGTTTTCAGAGACGAATCTCTTACAGAAGAGGCTCATTTGAACGACAGGATGGCTTTGAGTCTTCTAGCTGAAGTGATGGGCTGGCCAGAAGACGATCAGGCCGTAGCAACTCACGAATATGCCTGGCTACGAATGATGTCCGCGGTGAAGTACGACGGATACTCGTACTTCCGGGCAGGCGTGCGCTTTCTCGAAAGTCTGGCCACTTGGCTCAAGCAATTCGCTCCGGAAGACCGATCCGCCGCATACGACTTCATCAAGCGGCGCCTTGTCTATATCTCGCTGCCCGAAATGCAATGCTTGGTCGAAACCTTCTTGCCCGAGGTCGTCACCCCTCATCTCCGACGAACGGTGGCACATCAGCTTGGCATCAAACCGTACGAAGTATGGGCTGAAAAAAGCGGCGCGGATGCGTTTAGGCGATGCTTGCGCAAGACCTTGTTCGTCGGGATGAGCGACGGGAGTCGCATCGATATGCTCCGACGGGCGAATTCAGGGCGAATCTCGACCGAACAGGTCGTGCCAATGATGAATGTTGACAAGGAGAAGTGGCTCGATCTCAGCAAAAATCTTCAGCAGGCGGAGGGGATGACGCCGTCCGAAAGATTCGATTGCGTCTACCTGATCGACGATTTTACCGCGTCAGGTACAACGTTCATTCGTAAGAACGTCGATGGCGAGTGGAAGGGAAAACTGAAGAAATTTAACGATTTGATCCGTGATGCGCGCGGCATTGTCGGCGATGGTTTCCCGATTGCTGATAACTATGAACTGCATATCCATCATTATATTTCGAGCGCCCAGGCGAAGCTGGCTCTGGTGGAGCGGCTTGAGATCGCCAAAGCGGAATGGAGTGAATGGACCTGTTCAGATTACAAGGTCACGGAGAGCTTGCTCCTGCCAGACTCGCTCCCTCTGGCGCAGCCCGTCGACGGGCCGATGCTCAACCTGGGTGACAAGTACTACGATCACGAGATATTCACTCGCGCGGAGAAGCACTGTCGCGAAGCTGGTCAGAGCGACATGAAGCTCGGATATGCCGACTGCGCTCTCCCAATCGTTCTCGAGCACAATACGCCGAACAACAGCGTCCCGTTATTGTGGGCAGAAACCACGGGGAATGGTGGCGCACATCCGATGCGGCCTCTTTTCTTTCGACGCGACAGACATGGGTCTCTGCAATGACCAATCCCTTTCTGAGACGCGCGACGGAGTACATTCGAGACGATTCCGCATTTCTTGCGATCGTCAGTCCGGAGCCGTTGATGACGTTCGTAGCCAAGCACAAGAAACGGTCGCTTCTTTTCGATCATCCGGTTCGGGTGATTGGAACCCCGGGAAGCGGCAAGACCATGATGGCAAGCTTGGTAGAATTTCGGCTTGTCGAGTCGATTCTTCGCGACCAGAGCAGCGAGAACAATCGGTCGCTTGCCTCCGTTCTGGCGAGCTGTGGCTTCACGGAGAACGAGCGCCCTAAAATCGCGGCAGTCAGAATTCCCATGGAATCGGAATATCGGGACTTCTGGGAGCTGCCCTACGAGCCGGCGGTCAAGACCAAGCTCGTCCTGGCCTTGATCCAGGCTCGGACGATCCTTGCGCTGGTTCGTAACCTGACGTCAAACCGCCGGCGCCGTCTAGGCGACATCAGGTTCATCCCGCGCGAGGGGGCAGGGGCACAGCTCGAACAGATCGGTGGATCTGACGCAGAAAACGTCGTGGCCCGCGCGCGCAGCGTGGAACGCGCCGTTTATTCCGTCGGAGCAAGCCTTCTTCCACCCTCTCTGGATAATATCGCCGAAGAAGCGCGCGAGCCCTACCAGCCCTTCGAGGCAATTCGAGAAATCGAGATCGATTGGGACGGTAAACCTTGTCGTCTGAAACCCCTGACGATACTCGATGACGTCCATACCCTGCATCCCGACCAGTTCGAGGCACTCTTCCGTTCCCTTGCACGTCGCGAGATACGTTTCGCGCGCTGGATGATGATGCGAATGGACGCGCTTTCGCCGAATGCGGTCTTCCGCTCCACCGACGCTGATGCGTTGCCCGGCCTGAAGGTGGAGCGCGACTACCTCGACATCTTCATGCAGACCGATGTCGTGCGGCTCGATGAGCGTCGCCAGTTCCGCAAGATGGCCGCCGACATGGCCGACCGATATCTCCGTCTCGTACAGCCGCTTCGCGACCGGAACTACAATCGGTTCCAGGATCTCCTTGGCGAGGAGTCGCCAAGGCTTTCGGCAAGCCAAGTGAGTGAATTGCGCGCACTTATCGATCGCGAACAGAGAAAGCTGCAGATCTCGCCCGACAGACGGCGGAAAATTCAGCAAGCCGTCGAACGCTACGTCAAGGGGGCGAAATCGCTCGATCTGGGCGAAGAAGTCCAACTCGTAATGACCCGAGTGCTCCTGCATCGGTACGCGGTCCGGACGTCCGGACAGACGGGGAATCTCTTTGCTGACGATCCAGAGCCGCGCCAGCCGTTGAAGGTCAAGAGCACCATCGCCGATGCCGCTCGCCTCATCCTCAATCAATTGTTCAATCGACCATTTCATTTCGGGCTGGACGATCTCTGCGATGCCAGCAATGAAAATGCCGAAGTCTTTCTCCAGTTGGCCGGCGCGCTCGTCGAGCGGATGGAGACCAAGGCGATCAGAAATCAGGATCCCGCGCTGACACCCGCGCAACAGCAGGGTGCGCTTCGCGACAAGTCGGGACAGATGATCGATTCCTGGGGTTTCCCTTTTGCCCGCAAGGTGCGTGCGCTCATCGAGCGGATCGTTGCCGATTGTCGCGAAGTATCTGCCGAGCCGAATGCTCCGCTGGGAGCCGGTGCGAACGCCGTCGCCGTTCTCGAAACCGAGATGAAGGATCTGCTCGCAAGCGACAGCGAACTCGCGCTCATTCTCAAGTTCGCGATCGCTTACGGCGCGATCGTCGCCATCCGCGACTACGGTCAAGGAGGCAAGATCTGGTGTCTCCTGGAGCTATCGGGTCCGGTCTGCCTCGCGAACGGTCTCACGCTCAATCGCGGAGGGTTCTTGGAGCGTCGAGTTTCGGATCTCAGTCTGGTCCAGGAAAAGGTCTAGAAGATCATGCGCCGGCACTGGGAGAATTGCGTCACCCATTTCGATGAAGGCGTGGATCAGTTCATCGATGACTTCTTTTCTCAAACTAGCCGTCGATGTGTTCTCGTCGCGGGCGCGGGGTTCGATCCGAGAGCCCAGAGGATTGCGCGTCAACTGTCCGCCGCGATGGGAGAGCGCGTCCACGGTCTCTTCATACGCGAGGACCGCGGCGATCCCGCCATCGCCCTTCAGAAGCTTGCCGACGAAAATGAAGCCCAGCTCAAAAGCATCATTGCCGATACGACAGTCGCTGATGTTCAGATATTCTCTGCAGATGACGGCGCGCCCATCGGCGGTCACGGCGTCCGGTCGGCTATCGAGGGTTACAAATGGCCCGACGGCATCACCGACATCGTGCTCGACATGAGCGCGCTATCGACAGGAGTTGGCTTTCCGCTGGCCAGGCTGCTGCTCGAATACGCCGAGGCGAGGCCCGCCATAAGCCTTCACTTGATGGTCGTCTCGAATCCGGAACTTGATGACCGGATCGTCGGAGAGCCTTCGGCGCAGGTGCAGTTTGTTCGAGGATACTCTGGCCCTTCCGGAAGCTACGACGCGCTTCCGGTTGCGCGGATCTGGCTGCCTCAGCTCGGGCGAGGGCGGGTGGAAACGCTGCGTAGGATAAGGAACACGCTCGACAGCGTATATAAAGTGTGCCCCGTTGTGCCCTTTCCCGCGCGAAATCCCAGGCGGGCAGACGAACTCCTTGCCGAATATCAATCGCAGCTCCTGAACGAATGGCAGGTCGACGCGAGGGACCTGATATACGTTTCAGAAAGAAATCCGCTCGATTGCTATCGGACGATCTCCACCCTCAAGAAGAGATATGATCTGACCGTAGAGGACGTCTTCTTTCCCCAGATCATTCTTTCACCTTTCGGAAGCAAGGTCACGGCGGTTGGGGCAATGATGGCCGCTCTGGAACATGACTTGTCGGTGCAGTACGTCGAGACACTGCGGTATGAGTTCGATTCCACGGGGGTGAAGGAATCTGCTCCTCCACCTGATCTGGCCGTTCACGTATGGCTTCACGGACCTGTTTATGGGAGCTATGATGTCGGATCCGAGAAGGTCGCCAACTAGACCTACGAACGCCTCCGGGTTTTGGCCTACCCGCTGTGGCAAGCCGGAAACAAGTCAGATGTCGATAATTTCGAAGACTCTCGACGCCGACAAGGCGCCGCCGTTGACCGTGACAACTCAATCACTGAGGATCGCAATCGACGAAGATGTGTCGGCTCGCTCATGACCGCTGTTTTCACATCGAAGCTGGACGGGCTGTCGCACACCGTCTCGGCGGCATGCGGCAATGAGTCAAGCCTCTTGGCCGAGGCCCTCGAACGCGCTGCCGAGTATCCCGTAGCCGCTGTCGGAAGCGGCGGCTCCGCTGTTGCCGCCGAGTTTTTGTCGTCTTGCCGGACGTGGCTGCTCCACTCCGCGACGGCGGTGACAACTCCTATGGCGTTCGCGCTCGATCCGGTGTTGCCGAAGTGGGGGGTCTGGCTCTTTACCGCGAGCGGTGAGAATGCGGACATCCGTGCAGCTTTCCAGACCGCGGTCAACGAACACGCTCGTCGCATCGACGTCGTCACCGCCCGGGGTAGAAACCTGGTCTCTGGCGCGGAAGATGCGAGACTGCACCTCGTCCCCGTCACTGATGAGAAGGACGGTTTTCTGGCAACTCACTCGCTCACTTCGACCGTTACTTCGTTGCTCCTGGCGAGCGATCAGGTCGCTGGATACGGCGTCGCCGAGAGAAGCGACCGCGTGAAGGCAAGATCGGAGGACCTACTGTCGCCGTCGGCCCGGGCTCGTACCATCGAGACGATCGCAAGTACCTGGGGCTCCGAGCGCGATACACTCCTTATCCTGCATGATCCCGCTCTGACCGCTGCGGCCGTTATGATTGAAACCAGTTGTTGGGAAGCCGGTCTCTGCAGGATACAGCGGACCGACTTCCGCAACTTCGCTCACGGGCGACATGTCTGGCTAGATAAGCATGGGGATCGCACCGTCGTGCTTTCGTTGACCTGCGATCGCAGCCGGCCCTTCTGGGAGTCTATCGAATCATGTATTCCCTCGACGGTAGGACGGATCAATCTTGGCTTCGGCGCACCGGGCCGGCACACTCTCTTTGATGCGGTTCTGAGTTCTTTCGGCGTCGTAGAAGGTTTGGGAGCGGCGGTGGGCATCGACCCCGGAAAGCCTGGCGTCGCCGATTTTGGACGAATTATCTTCGAAAGCCAGGATCTTCTTGCCGCGATCGAGGACGAAGATGCGGCCACGCGCCGCAAACGTCGGTCGGAGCAAAGGGCCGACGAGCCAAACAGAACGGCTGCGACTTGGAGCGCGCGCCGCGACGAATTCATCGAGCGTCTTGGAGCCGCGGAGTTCGGCGCCGTCATCTTAGACTACGACGGGACCATGGTCGCGACAGACAAGAGAGGCAAACCGCCCACGGGTCCCGTCATAGCCGGTGTCCAGAAACTCTTGGATGGTGGCGTCGCAATTGCGCTTGCGACCGGCCGAGGGGGATCGGTCGGCGAGGAATTACGAGAGTGCCTTTCGGCGGAGCATTGCGAGCGGGTGTTGGTTGGCTATTACAACGGAGCGTACGTCGCTCCGCTATCGGTCGACATCCGGAATACCGATCTGAAGCCGGATGCCGCGATATTGGAAGCATTCGATAGCATCCGGGCCGAAGGCGGGATGTTCCGGGATGGATGGCTTCCGAAGGAGAATCCCTTTCAGATCACGATCGCCATAGACAAGCTTGCGTCGTCGGCGGACGGGTGGCGCAGGCTGCACGAAATGGTGAGATCACGCTCGGAACTGAAAATGGTTCGCTCCGGTCACTCGATCGACGTATGTCCGGCCTGGGCGGCCAAGCCGCGTGTTTTGGATGCGGTCCGAGGCAAGATGGCAGAAGGCCATCTTCAAATGCTCGCGATCGGCGACAGCGGTGATCGACATGGCAACGACTACGACCTTCTTGGCGGAGACTTCGGATTGAGCGTGGATCGGGTGTGCGAACGCGAGATTTCCTGTTGGAATCTTCTGCCAGGCAACGTTTCGGGTCCTGATGGTCTGTTAAGGATACTCGGCGGCATGCGCCTGACGGGTGTTGGTCGCGCGCGATTGGACGTATCCGTGCTGCGGCGGTCCTGCTAGGATGTTCATGTTATGGTCCAAATGAGATCGCAAGACCCCACGCCTCAATCGGCACGTCCAGCCGTCGCAGGCACAGGTCTGACAGCCGTCGATCGGATCTATTCGGATGACTATGCCGCTCCGGCCGAAGCTCTCGGCGGATCCTGCGGGAACGTTCTCCTATCGCTGGCGATGTTGGGTCATCCTGTTTTCCCGGTCGTCAACCTTGGCGACGACGACTACGGTCGTTTCCTCCTCGACGAGTTCGAGAGGGCCGGGTGCGAGACGCGCTACGTCTCAAGAGCGCACACGGGAAGTTCTCCTGTCATCGTCGAAATCGTCGATACCGTGAATGGGAGCCACCGGTTCACTTCAACGTGTCCACAGACGCTCGTCCGCTTTCCGAAATGGCGCTCGATCGATCACGACCACGTTTGCCGGGCCGCAGACACGTTGAAATCCGTGTCGGTTTTCTACGCCGACCGCGTTTCGGAATCGATCGTGATCGCGATGGAAGAGGCCAAGCGAGCGGGTGCTCTCGTCTTCTTCGAGCCGGCATCCACTGATGATGAGATGTTCGCTAGAGCTGTGCGCTGCGCCACCGTGATCAAGCTCTCCGACGAGACTGCAGGGAAAAGCATCGCGGACCGCAACCTCGATCCAGAAGTCATAGTGATCAGAACCCACGGCGCGTTCGGATTGACGGTTTCGAACAGAAGCGTACATCGTCACTTTCCTTCCAGCTTCGCACCGCGGGTCATCGACACTTGCGGATCGGGCGACATGGTGACGACCGGCCTGCTGGATCTCGTTTTGAGGCGCTGGTATCGGGAAGGAAGCTGGACAGTTGACGATGTCTTCGACGGAGTTGAAGTCGGGCAGCGCCTGGCGGCACTCAATTGCGGTTTCACTGGTGCCCGCGGTCTTTTCCGGGCGGCCGGCGCTAACCACGTCCGTGAGATGCTCGATCGAGGTATCGACGAGGCGTCTACCTCCTACGTGAGCACGCTCGGAACCTGTAACCGCTGAAGCCTATTCAGCGGCCTGCATGGCGATCTTGCGTCGCCGCTTGTTGCTGCCCTGCGCAAGATGGTCGCGAACTTCCATTAAGAGAATCCCGAGCATATTCTTTCCGCCCTTGCCCGGCACTTCTCCCCAAAGCCTATTCACGGCGTTGTCGACGGTTGCAGTCTCGATCAGTACGGCATCCTTCGTGTCGAGGAGAATGGCTGCCAAATCGGGGTGTTCGGTAAACTTTGTCCTGAGCACGCCTCTCATGCGGTCGAACTTAACTCTAGACCAGTCCGGAGCAATATCCCACTGGTAGAGGCCGTGCGCCGCCATCGCGAGCAAAGCCGGCGAAGGTGCGGCCATGAGCCACTCGCGCACTTCTTCTTTGCGCGCTTTTCTAGCTTGGTAGGCATGCTCGGAGGTCGGGTAGACGCGTCCCTCGAACGTGATTGGCCGCCTGTAGAGATTGCTGAACACGCCATACGGCTTTTCGCTTGCACGATAAAAGCGGATTTCCTTCATCACCGACCCCCTTGTGAATATCTACTTTCTGCATTATTGCATAAAAGTGGCGCGCAGAAAAGATGAAATTAAAAGTATTCTTGGACGGCCCGTCAGCCCCGAGGAGGGAGCAGTCGAGGCGGTTGCTTGGGTGGAAAAGCTCAAAAACGAGCTTAATTTAGGCGATTCTGCGCTGGCCAGATTAGTCAGCGTGGACCAGTCGAGCGTTCATCGCGCCCTGAGCCGGAGGCCGCCAAGGCTCACCCCGACTTTGGTCAAGTTATGCAATTATGCAAAAAAACGCCTCGCGGTCGATAGTTCGCAGCAAATCGACAACGGAAAGGAGCAGCTCGCCAAAGCGGTTTCCGGCGTATGGGATGGATCACCAGAGGGACTGAACAAGCTGCTAACCTTCCTACGTGATCTCGGGGATCTCGTCTCTCGCGACTGAGGGAGCTCTTCTTCGGTCAATCGGCAGCTCATCCAGGAGTCGGGAGGTCGTTCCGCTTTCCGAAAATTGCGCCACCCTTGCTCTTCCGAGGATTTCACGAGAACTCTCCACCGAGTGCGGTTTGAGTTGCATTGACGAGTTCGAACCGCATCTCCAGAACCTTAAGAGTCCAATGGTTGGACGTCTTACCCTGACGTGCGCCGATCAATTTGGTTTGCAGCTCGCGATATGGAGCTTTGAATGGGACGCGACCTCGAGCCGGAACGCATCGGTCATATCGGGGAACAACAGTTCCAGCTCCTATGTGCGCAGGCCGATCTGATCTGCAACAAAACCACAGTCGATGTGATGGGTTGGGATTTTCTCGTCGAATTTCCGGTGGAGCACTTCGGGAATGGCGTAGCGCTAGATCAGCAGCAGGCCAAAGCGGTCCGTGTGCAATTGAAATCAACGGTCGGGCGAACGAACAGCCGAGTTCGGTTAAGCCTCTCCGCCGTAGATCGGCTCGCGAAGGATGCGCATCCCTCCGTCATCGTCGTCTTCCGAATAAGCCAAGAAGGCAAGTTCCAGTCTGGCTATCTGGTTCATCTCATTGGCGATGAGCTCGCTAAGGTGTTGAAGAGACTTCGCTTGGCTGAAGCCAACGAGGCGTATGACATCAACAAGGCAGACGTCAGCTACGATTACGAGAAGCTGGGAACGCGCTTCGAGCCTACCGCGGAGGGCTTACTAGAAGCGCTTACCTCCATCTGCCGGGTGGATTCAGCAGCTTACACCATCGAAAAGCAGAGGCAGCTCGCTGAGCTTGGCTATGAAAAGGGAAGATTTGAAGCCGAAGCCATCGCATTTATCGAAGGGCCGCAGCACTTAAACAATGTGCTGCTCGGACTAACTCCGCTGAAGCCTAAGGAGTTTCGCGTTTTCGATACGCGATTTGACATCCGGCTCCCATATCGAGGCACGCTATTCGATGATCTAAGCGAATTGGTTCTTACGCCCCCGAGTCTGGGTTCCTGCATCGTATCGATCCGAGGAGCAGGGTTCGGACAGGCCGCGCGGTTCGATGCCATGGTGTTCATCGGTCCGCCTATCGAAGCCGCCGATGGCCCGGAGCTGCTGATCCGGCATGCCGATTTCCTTATTCGGATCACACGCAGCGGCGCGAAGTTTGAGACTGAACGTGGTCTGGATGATGTTCAGCGCTCTCTAGAACACCATGCGGAGCTCGCGCGAGCGCTCTCGCTCATGGCACGGGGCCAGGCCGAGCTCACAATATCGGGCAATTCACGAATTCCATCCATCACGCTGCCGCTGGGCGATCTGCTCAGTGGCCCCTACGTCGAACAGCTTCCCGCGATCAGCAAATTTCTAGACGGCTGGCAAATGCTCTTGTCGAAGGCCGGTGTTGTTTCGAGCGGAAGTTTCAATTTTGACGAAATCTGGACGGCTGATGAAGCGCAGGTTGCGGTCGAAATGCTTCTCAGTCCCAAACCAGAAACCCGGTTGGAATTCCAAAGTTTTGATGGCGATTATGGAGCGCGCTCTCTTGAAGGTCTCGTTTTCCGCACATGCTCATTGGGCGGCACGAGCTTGACTTACAGTGCGAAGATAACTTTTGAACAATCGGACGATCCCGTCTGGCGATACCGCTCGGTGCAGTTTGAGGCGCTCGACGTTCGTCCGATGGTCGAAGATCTTGAGGAGTACGGCTTCGACCAAGGCGAAGCTCGAGGCATAACCTGGTTGCTCGATCCGCGGAGTTTGAAGTTGGATAGGCAAGCACAGACCAGTTGAATACAAGCTGAGGAACGCGCAGGCCGCCGTACCGAAATCTATCTGTTCGCCGAAACAGGGTTAGTCCCGACTGATGAAGTAGTACGCAAAATGGAGTCAGCTCGCCAGCTGATAAGGTTTGGAGCAAATGGAATCAGTTCGCAGACTGATAAGCTTTCGAGCAAATGCTTATCAGTCTGCGGCTGGATGGGATTCTAACAAAAACTAGTCGGTATTGATCGTAACTAAGTTTTATTACTTACGTTCGGACCGACTTAGCCAACAACGGTCATGTTCATCAACCGGTTGTTTTGGCCTAGATCGCAATAGAATGTGGCGCGGCCGGCTATGAGGAAAATCAGGGCGTCGTGTTGACGTCTCCGCATTTGCTCCACCCAAGTGTTTCGGTCGACGTTGGACGGCTTCGGATAATCTTCTGGATGAGTATGCCATTCTCCGACGAAATTGACCGTTCGACCGCTTGCTCTCCAGGCCGAGTCCGCCGCGCGCTGATGGCCAGGATCTCGGCGAACAAAGCTAAATCGGGTCCGTGAGTCTTCACGCATCGGCGTGGTGCACTGCAGAATCTCGACATGAGGACCGCGGTATGAGCCGAGCAATATGCCGCCGGCCTCTAGATCGGCTTCCGGAGGCTGGGTGAACCTTTGGATCTGCTCTGTGACCTCGTCAGTCAGCGTCACAAGCCGGGCGCCGGTAAGGAAGATCATCGGGCGGAATCGCCACACGCGGGGCAAGTGGCCAGCCGTTTCGGGTTGCGGTCATCAATTCGGTTGGCGCGATGGTGGTCAAGCGTTATCGATCGCCATCTGTGACCCTCGCCCTCATTAGCCCAATCCAGAGCCACGTCGCAGGCGAGGCTTGCAGCTGCGGCTGCTCTGGAGACCGGGAACGGAATGAAGTGAGCGTCGCCACACGCAAGATTCCGGCCGGTCTTGAGCTCAGTATCGCCTTTCAGGAGACGGAAACGAGGTATGCCGGCCAAATCTGTTTTGAGGCATTTCAAGCAGGCAAGATCTGCATCGCCCGCAATGAAGGCGACAGCGGCGGCACCGTTTCCTTCCAGCCACGAAAACAGCACCGGCGGAAAAGTCGGCCGCTTGCCGACGGCAAGCTCGTTGATGGCTATCGATAGCGCCTCATCCCCGGTTGCATCGATCACAAGGTCCTGACGGGACAGAACCTCCATGTTGGCCTGGATCGACCCGGCGATGCTTGCGATCTCCAGGTGGGGAAGTTGCTCCTTCAGAAAATCGGCACAGGCCTCCGCTTTGTTGCGGTCGAGATACGGAGCCCCGAGCAGGTGTCGACCGAGATTTGCGCCCTTGAGGGTGTCATTGTCGGCCAGGGTCAATTTGCCTCCGCCGGCGCCGGCACCGCTCTGACCGAGTTGCTGGGCCAAAAAACCGCCGATGGTACCGCAACCGATAAGTAGGATCCTCTTTCCGGCCAGACTGTTCATGTCACCTAAATTCCTCGAAAACACATATCCTTCGTCGACCGGCACCCCCACGTAGCCGGAAATCTCCACGGCGCCCTCGATATGCTGGAGGGTCTGGGCTAGTTGGGCGCGTCTGTTCGTCAGGAATTCCGGCGTCCTGTACGCCTTTCCGATTTCCGCCGACACGAAGAACCGCCCGTTCCGTGCCGACAGGCATATCCATTGTCCGTGCCCCTTGGATCGGGTGAACGCCTCCTCGAGTTTCCCCAGTGTCGCAGGGGCGACCTGCTGCAGCCAAGCGTTAAACTCGGCCAAATTCTTGGGTGGCCAAGATTGCTTCGGATCAAACGAGAGCACCGGTACGCAAAATACCGGACACAAATATCCCTCTGGATCGGGGTCCAGGCGATCATTTCGTTTGTGGAGCGACAGGAACTTGGACTTGCCGTTTGAGATCAGTATTTTCTGGCGCTCGGAATTTTTGTCGAATTGCAGGAACTGAATTTCCGCGTCGCCCTCAAAATCCTCCGGCAAATCGACCAACACGGTGCCGTCCGACCAATAGGCGCCAAACTCGCCGCCGAGGTCTTCGTCAAGACGGCGGTTGACGGCGTCCCTTATGACCTTGTCCGCACGCTCAAGGCATTGAATGATGGTCTCCGCGGGTTTGTAGCGGTCAAGGACGATCGCCTGTCCGTCCATATAGCAGAACGTGCCGTCGGATCGCAGCACATGCGGTATCTGGCCGGAAGATCCCGCTTCGGGATCGACAAGCTTGATGACCGGGGGCGTTACGAAATCGAGATCGTTGACTGAAACAACAACCGGTATCTTCAGGCCCGTTTCGTCAAGGACGCCTTTGTAGTGCAGTCCCGTCCACGAGTAGTCTCGCGCGAATTTGCGCTGCAAGAAAGCATCGTGTATGCCGCAAAGGGATTTTGTGCGCTTCTCAGGCACTTACCGATTTACCAACCTCGGGTGCGGCCGCAATTCTCACGGGATGAGAGCGCACTTCGGCGTGCGCCGCCTTGGTTACGTCGACGAGGTCGATGCGATCGGGGATCCGGTCTCCGAACAGGCCGTTAAGCTGCCGGACTGCCTCATTGGGGTCGAAGCATTTCTCGACGATCTCGGTCAGCGTCGCCTGGAGTTGGCCGGCCATCTGGACCGCCACGCGCCGATCATCATCGTCAAGCCGCGCGCAGATCTTCTCGTCCGGGTCGGTGGGACTGCAGACGGGACCAGCCAGCAATCGGGGAAGGCGCTCGGCTACGCTCAGCAGAGCCTTATCATCGCGGTCCGGGACGTTCGGCCGACCCAGATCTTCAAAAGCTTCCCACGCGCAAACCATCAGCAGGATTGACGATACTCCATCTAGGTGAGGTCGATTGTGGTCGCGCCATGCCTTCAGGTAACGGCAAACCCGGCGCAGCCGTTCGCCGTAAAGTTCGACCGCATCGACGAACCAATCATGAATCTTGCGCGGATCGGAGGCCTTCCAGCCTTCCTCGCGATGAGCCAGCAGAACGCAATCTGACGGTAGGGCGTCCCAACGATCGATGCTGTCCGCCCGCGCGTCCAATGCTCCATCGAATGTGCGCGCTTGCAGGGCTTTTTCCAGCAGCATGAATTGCGCGTCGGGAATGGCGTATAGGGGGACGTCAATGTGCGCATCGTTTGAAATGATCAGGCGGGCGCAAGTAGGTTTCCTGACGAATTTCCATCCCTCGGTCTTCGCAAGTTCCTGCAGCGCGCGGTCAACTACCGTGAAGAAGGCCGCTGCGGCCACCGACGGTTTGGCCCCCTGAACGAAAGTCATCGGAAGATAGGCGCCGTCATCGAGATCTTTTTGCTGAGGCGGCGTCCACGCCGGCTCGTTGATAGTCTTGTAGGCGTAGCTGCCCTGGGTGAAAAACCGCGGTTGCACCGTAACACCGAACTCGGCCTTGCTGGCTTTGGCGAATTCGGCTCTGAGGCAGCGGCGCACCTTTGCCCGGGCGGCCTTCAATTCGGAGTGGCCGTTATCGTCCAGTTGAAGGTTCTTCAGGAACGACGGTGCATCACCGTTGGAATGGAGCAGTTTGGCGACGTTTGCCATGGTTGTCCTCACCTCTTTGAGCGAGGGAGATTTGAGCGGGGGGCGGCCCCCAACTCGCACAACCGCGCGGTTAACAACTTCTACCTGAGTCGCTCAAAACTTGCAGAACATAAACCGAACATCCATATAGGAGCGGGGTTCCAGGTTCGCAACCCGAGCCAGCCCGGGAGAACCCAAGATAGGAATTATTCATGCCTTTTCAGATACTTGCCTTGAGCGGTGGCGGCTATCGGGGGTTGTTTACCAGCACGGTATTGGCTCGGCTCGAACAACAGGCGCAGCGCCCGATCGGCGATTGCTTTGACCTCATTGCGGGGACCTCGATCGGGGGTGTGATCGCGCTCGGTCTGGCTCTGGGCAAAAGCGCCGAGTCGATCAAGAAGATGTTCCTCGACCACGGCGAGGAGATCTTCACCCGGGGTGAGCCGCCGCGAGGTCGCGTGGCCAAATTAAGGGCGCGCTGGGCACAATGGCGGCAACCGAAATACGACGGCACCGTTCTGAGGGAAAAGATCGAGGCCGTCGTGGGGAAGGACACCAAGCTCGGCGATGCGCGGACCAGGTTGCTGATTCCTTCGGTCAATATGACGAAGGGCAGCGTCCAAATGTTCAAGACTGCCCACCACCAGAATTTTCTGAACGACCACAAACTCTCGGCGGTGGATGTCGCGATGGCGACTTCGGCAGCACCGCTGTATTTCCCGATGGCCAGGCTCGAAAACAGCAACTTTGTCGACGGTGGCATAGTCGCGAACGCGCCTGACATGTGTGCCGTGCACGAAGCGGTCAAATTCCTGGATCAGGACATCAAGGACATCAGCGTTCTCAGCATCGGCACCACGACGAGCAAGTTCTCGCTGCCGAGCTCCCTGGGCCGTAACTTCGGACAGAAGCTTTGGCTCGAGAACGGAAGGCTGGTTTCCACCATCCTGTCCTCGCAACAACAGCTTGTCGACTTCATGCTGAAGCATCAGTTGGCGGACCGCTACGTCCGATTTGACGAACAGCCTTCGCCCGAACAGATCTCCGATCTCGGCTTGGATCTTGCGACCGGCAACCGGCGGCAAACCCTGCTCGGGATGGCAGATGGTTGCTATCAAGCTCTTAGCAATAATCCGCGTGTCCTGGAAATGCTGAACCATCAGCCGCCAAAGCCGATTTTCTATCACTGAGATATTTCTCGGGGCCAGCATGCAACAAAACGTCGTTTTTTTCTCCGACGGCACCGGTCAGGCTGGTGGTTTCCGTTTCGATAAAAAGCGAAGCAATATCTAAAAGCTCTACCGGACGACGCGCTGTGGCCCTGATTCTTCAATCGACCCGCGCGAGCAGGTTGCGTTTTACGATCTGGTCTAGCCGCAAGCGAAACCATGTGACAGCGGTTTATCCAATGATCTGCTTCCCTGGTTCAAAAGCCACTCGCTGAGCCGTCGAACCGGCTAACAAGCGGAGTTTAGGTCTGACAGGTCTGTCGTTCTATCAAAAGGCAGGTTTCATGCCCTGCTGGGTCAGCTATGATAGGACGCGAAGTCTTCGCGTCGCCCGAGGAGTATCGATGCCGCATAGTTCATATGTGCAGTTGTCGCTGAGCTCACGTTCTCAGCCAAATGCCTCCGCCGGTTCGATCACATGCGGAAAGTTTCCGGATGAGACGTCGATTGGGCGGTTGCGAGATGTACTTCGCGACGTGATAACCCGCACGTGACCGGCCGCTACCATCCGCGCAATCGCCTGGTGAGCGCGGGTAGGGATTTTCCTGCCGGCCGCGATATCGTCAGCATTGGGCTCGATATAACTGTGCAGCACCGATCGCCGTTCGTCTGGCGTGCTTGCTAGTTCGTCGAGCAGTTCTGAATACCTTGGGTCCGTGTCAAATGTAGCCTTGTACCAAGCTGCCCAATCCGGCTCGTTGGTCACGCCTCGCAATGCGGCCACCCGGCGCACCAGGTCGAGTGTTATCTCCCAGCCTGTGGGGATTTCGGACGGTCGCGAAACGCCCGAGCCGAGCAGCAGGCAATAGACGCCCTTGTTCTCGTAGATCGAAAACGCCAGGGCCGTTAAAGGGTCAATCAATGTCTTGTTCCGAAATCAGTTAGCCAAATATGCTTTGTTCAGGCTGCGCTAGCCCCGGGGGCGCCGGCGGTGGTTGTCTCAGCGCGTCACTGGCATCCTTCTTTGCCTGGTCGAACGGCCGGCAGAGAAGAATCGGCCGCTCGGCTTTGATCGCCTTGCCCGCGGCCAGGAATTCAAACCGTCCCAGGTTTGGAATCGAGCGCACGTGCTGCGAACTGTAAACGCTTTCAAGGAACGTAAGGCTGGTTTGGTCGATGAGGCTGTGCGTCAGGAAGGTATTGCATTGGGAAAGGATCGTCTTGCTCACCAGGGCCGTGCGCTGGCTAATGACGAGCAAGCCCACGCCATACTTGCGGCCCTGCAACGCGATTTGACCGATGCGGCTGACAACCCACTGGGTGTCGCCATCGAAACCCGAACTGAACGTTTCCGGAATGATGGTGTGCGCTTCTTCCAGGACGATCAGGACCTTGCGCGCCTGGCGATGTTTCCGGGCCCAGGCCATGATCGTCGATAGATACTGCTCCGTTATCCGCAGCGTTGCCTTGGTGTTCGAAATCTCCGTCAGTTCAAGAATCGCAAGCCTTTCAGCGCCTTTCAGGAAGGTCTTAATTTGCGTTTCGACACCTGTCCCTGTCGCAAACTCAATCTGACTAGCAGTTGATCGAGAATCGGGCGATGCTGTTGCGGGATGAGAGATCTTGTCAGGCTCATTGTTTGGATAGTCGAAGATCTGTTTCGGTCGCGGGTAGCGCTCGAGGCTGAAATTCTGACGTTGCGGCACCAGATAAACGTTCTGCGGCGAACCGCTCCTAAGAAACAAACCTTCAGCTCCATCGACCGATTGATTTTTGTTTGCCTCTATCGGCCTCTCCCTGGCGTTCGCGATGCGCTGGCGATTGTTAAGCCGGAGACCGTAGTCAAATGGCATCGCGCTGGCTTCCGATTATATTGGCGCTGGAAATCGAAAGCGCGGGGTGGCAGGCCAACATTTCCGTTGGAGATACGCAAGCTTATCCGCGAGATGAGCATTGCCAATCCCCTGTGGGGAGCGCCTCGGATCCATGGAGAACTCCTCAAGCTCGGCGTCGGTATCGGACAGACCAGCGTGGCCAAGTACATGGTCAGGCGACGAGACCCGCCGTCCCAAGGCTGGAGGACATTCCTCCGCAATCACGCTGATGGGATCGATGCGATGGATATGTTCGTCGTGCCGACAATCTCGTTTCGCCTGCTCTATGGATTGCTGATCATGGGGCACGGCCGGCGACATATTCTGTGGTTTGGCGTCACAGCGCATCCAACCGCAGAATGGATCGCAAATCAGGTCACGGAAGCATGCGGGTGGGAACAGGCTCCCCGCTATCTCATTCGTGACCGGGACGGGGCCTATGGTGAGGTCCTTATCCGCAGACTCCGATCGATAGGCATCCGCGATCGACCGACGTCGCCGCGCTCCCCTTGGCAAAATGGATATGCTGAAAGGCTGATCGGTTCGATCCGACGGGAATGCCTTGACCACGTTATTGTATTCAGCGAACGCCACCTCCGTCACCTACTGCTCTCGTACATGCAATACTACAATGAGGTGCGTACGCATCTATCGTTGAACAAGGATGCGCCGGCACCGCGCCCCATTCAGAGCGCTGGATACATTGTTTGTCGTCCGATCTTGGGAGGATTGCACCACCAGTATGTCCGGATTTGATTTACGACAGGCACAGGCGGATCTAGAGAATGTGTTCGAGTTGGGCTCGCGTTATTCAACGCACAGTTCGGCGCTGCCGTTCCCTCCGGCTGAAAGCCTGCCGGGAGTTACCTCACAGAAGCGGCGATTGTTCCGCAGAAGTCGGAGGTTACCGACACAGGAGATTTCCATGAGCGCGATGAGATTTTCCGAACCGGATCAAGCTATCATCGCGCGCCGCGCCTCCATTGTCGAAGGTCTGGCCAGATTGGTCTCGCTTGGCAGCCTCATCACCTCCAGAGACGAGTGCCGCGCGTATGAGACCGACGCACTCATTGCTTACTGAAAGATGCCGCTTGCTGTTGTGCTGCCGGTCTCAACCGATGAGGTGAGAGCTGTTCTCAAATTCTGCCACGACAATGGCGTCAAGGTTGTACCAGCCTGTTCAATGCAGCACGGGCAGCAGATCAGGGAACAACCCAAACACCTTCTTAAGCCGATGGGATTCGTGGTGAAGGATGTTCCGGAGGGGCACATTTGCTGTGGCTAAGCGGAAGTCTTTAACATACTGCAACCTGAGATCGCGAACCGCCTCCGTTCTCGGAAGGTAAATAACATCGAAAAGACGAAACCCCAGCTCATCGCGAGCGGTAATCTCGGCTGCATCACGCAGATCGGTAAGGGGACGGAAATCCCGATTGTGCATACCGCCGAATTGCTTGATTGGGCGACTGGAGGCCCTGTTCCTTACGCTTTGAATGACTTGATTGCATTGGATTCTGCTTCTTCTGGACTGAATCGCGACGTATCTCCCAAAGCTGGGTTGCTCTGATTGACGGTCCCGGCGGGAACTGGGACTGACTGAATCGCTCGACGTACCGTCTCTGTCGTGGTGGGCTTGTGCCACGTCGCATCCTTCCAGCCAAACGAAAGGAACGCACCATCACAGTCCGGGACTAAACACCTGACGAGGTGCGTGCGTCGGTGACGAGCTCGATTGGAGAACATCGAAGAGGATAGCTCAAATCAAAGTGCCGGAAATCGATTTGCGACGCGGAAAGGTGCTCAAATGTGCTAGCGATCCAGCGTTTTGCGAGAGAAATCGTCGATATAGTCGAGTAAACGCCTCACGGCCTCCTCCGCTTCATCGGGATTCCGGCGGGCGATCGCGTCGGCGATCTCCGCGTGGAGCCGAGCACCCAGCATCATGTCACCGGCAGACTTGTAATTCCGATACCAAAAACGTCGCGCTAGCGGGATCATCAAATTCATCGCACCACTGGCAAAACGGTTGCCGCAGGCGCGGGCGAGCAGCTCATTCAGCTGCGTATCAAGCCGAACAAAGGCGAGATCGTCGTTAGCATCAACTGCTGCATAGATGGCGGCTGCGACCTTGGCGAATTGCGCGATTTCGTCCTCGGCGGCACGCTCCGCAGCCAAACGCGCCATGAGCGATTCCAAAACCCGGCGCACCTCGATAATTCGCAGCTGGGTGCGGACGTCGATCTCGCTAACGAGGACACCATGTCTTCGCAGCACAACAACAAGACCATCACGCGACAAGCGCTGCAGGGCTTCTCGCACCGGTGTGCGCCCGATTCCCAAACGCTTTACGAGGGAGCTTTCCGAAACGCGGGTCCCTGGCGGCAGCTCCAAGGTGCAAATCATCTCTTCGAGAGCACGGTACGCGCAGTCGGCCAAATTGAGCTCCGGCTCCTGGCCTGACTTTGCCTGGCCGTCATTCATGTCACCATTCAAGCCTGCAAGGGTCTCTTTAGCCGCGGCAATGTGCGAAGCGCTCCGGCCGCTCTTTGCCGGTACAGGGCGTTGAAGCTTTCTACGCGGCATATGTGCGCCATCCGCCATGCTAATATAATCCAGACGCGATTTTTGATGTTCCAGTCTGATTGCGTTCAAGTAACGTCGTAGCTCGGTAGCTGTCAACGCTCAAGAAGCGGTGACGTTGTAGCATTTTGGCCGAGCCTCCGTGGGCCGTCGCCTTCCGGATCGCATTCACGGTCTGCTGCGAATCAAGTTTTTGCGCGGGCCGCTGCAAGTAGGTCGAACCGGATATCTGCGGCCTCCTCGGGGGTCAGTCGCGCATTCGTTTTGGCTAAAATCTGGCGTCCCGCGATGTGATCGCGAGGACTGTCAACACTTTCAATGCACACCAGCCTGTTCCCAGTAAAGGAGAAAACCGAGAATTTGCCAGCCGCATAATCGCCGCGTACCACGCAGTGGTCGGCGCTGCTTGCCAGGCCGACCATCTGCAATGACACGCTGTGCTGGTCGGACCAAAACCACGGCACGACGTTGTACGGGTTGGGAGCGCCGCCGGCCAGCATCTGTCCCGCCACTTTGGCCTGATCGGTAGCGTTCTGCACCGACTCCAGTCTCAGCTGCCCGCCGGAAAATGCGGATGGATGGTTGGTCACGTCGCCGGCGGCGAAAATGGATGGGTCATTTGTGCGGGTTAGCGAGTCAACGAGGATGCCGTCGCTGCAGGTGAGCCCCGCCGCCTTGGCGAGTTCGACAGCGGGCGTTACGCCAATTCCCGCGACGACAAAGTCGGCGGCGATTGTTTGCCCGCCGGTGAGGCGCACTCCCGCCGCGCGTCCCTGGCCGTCATTCAGAATAATTTCTGCTCGCGCATTGAAAAGCAGGTTGACGCCTTGTTCCGTATGGCGGCGGCCGAACCAGCCGGAGATCGCCGAGCTCGTGGCGCGCGGCATAAGGCGCGGAAGTGCTTCAAGCACTGTCACGCTCTTGCCCATCTGACAGAGGCTGGACGCTACCTCCAACCCTACGAAGCCACCTCCAATAACAACAGCCGACTGCGCCTGTTGAAGCTGCGAGTTCAACGTCTCGACGTCTGCGAAATCCCTCAGATACAATACGCCGTCCAGCTCCGATCCCGGCAAGGAGAGACGCCGCACGCGAGCACCTGTTGCAAGTCCGAGACGGGAGTATGAAACTTGCTCGCCACCTTGAAGAATGATTCGACGACGATGTCTGTCGAGCGCAACGACACGGCGGCCGGTCAGGCGGACTATACGGTTCCTTTGGTACCAGGACTCGCCGCGCAGGGGGATGTCTGTAACGGCGGTTTTGCCGGTAAGCAGACCTTTCGACAGCGGGGGGCGGTGATACGGTAGGAGCGTGTCCTCGGCTACCAGAACGATTTCGTTCTCCCAGCCTGCGTCGCGAGCCGAAGCTGCCATCTGCACTCCGGCATGTGAAGCGCCGATGATGACGATAGGATCCAAGTCTCTGCGCTCCCGGGGTCAGGTGGCCAACAAAGCAAGTCTGTCGGAAAGGTTAAGTCTGCGCGGTCGAAGTGACAGTCGACGGAAAGGCGATTCGTCTTCCGAGAGCTGGGTGCGTTTGCAGGCGTGCAAAAAGGCGATGCGTGAAGGATCGTCGGCAAACGCTACGAGGCGTTCTCCCTATTGCCGGATGACTACTGGCAATTCCACAATGCCATGCACGAAAGTCGAATATTGGCGCTTGGGGGCCCCGACCACCTCAATCCTGAGGTCGCGGGCGAGAATCTCTTCCCATAGAACGCGCAGCTGCAACTCTGCCAATCGATTTCCAACGCAGCGGTGTACTCCGAAACCGAATGCGATGTGCTTGCGATAGTTGTCGCGACCCAATAGGAAGCGATGGGGCTCTGCGAATTCGTCTTCGTCTCGATTTCCGGAGATATACCACATTACCACCCTCTCGCCTTCGCGAATGGTTTTGCCGGCCAGGTTGGTATCCTGAGTTGCCGTCCGCCGGAAAGCGAGAATTGGCGATTGGAAGCGGATAACTTCGCTTACCATGCTCTCAATCAATTCAGGGTTTGCACGTAGTCTACGCTGCTCAGTGGGGTTCTCGTTAAGGAGGAGGACGCTGGCGCTCATCGAGTTCCGTGTGGTTTCGTTACCGCCGATTATGAGGAGGAGAAGATTGCCGAGAAACTCCTTCTCGGAAATCCCCTGATAGGCTGGGCTATGAGCGATCATGGAGATAAGATTGTTCTCCGGTTGGCGTTTGAGTTTTTCTTCTCGCAGCAGTTTGAACGCATCCAGACATTTCGCGAGTTCTGCGCCTCGCTTCTCCTCGCTATCGATCGGGCCACCAGCTAACAGATCGACGATTGAGACATCCGACCAGTGGGCGAGCAGGCGTCTGTCCTCCACCGGAAAGTCGAAGATGGTTGCAAGAGTCATCGACGTTAGCTCGATAGAAGCGCGGGCTACCCAATCGAACGTCTCATTGCGGGGCAATTGATCAAGAAGCGCTCCAGTCCGCCGCCGTATCGTTCCCTCGATTTCCGCAAGGCTCCCGGCGGATACGATCGGCTGGATGGCTTTCCGTTGTTCTATTTGCTTCGGCGGATCCGATGCGATGAAGCTGCGCAAGCGCTTCTCGGGCGGCTTGTCACCTATGTGCACGCCACCGCGGGCGGTATCGGATGAGAACACGCGCCAGTTTGAATCAACGGCTTGGATATCCTTGAACTTCGTAACTGACCAATGCGCGCCAAAGCGGCTCTTGGGCGTAAAGTGTACCGGATCCTCGCGCCGGAGGCGCTGAAAATACGGCATCCATACCCCTTGCTGAAACAACGCGGCGTCGGCCACTACGATGTCCTCGATAGGCATTTCATAGGCCAGGCGCTCGTGCTCGGACACCAAGTCACGAGCGGCTTCGATGGTGACATCACTCATAAGGAATCTCCTCTCGATGGACGCCGGATGGCGCGCGGTCAGCGGTGTGTTGGAGGCAGACGCAGTACTAGACCGTCAAGCTTTTCGGTCATCCGGATTCGGCACGACAGACGCGAAGTTGGGCTTGGGTCGTCCACGACGCCCAACATGTCGGCTTCCTGCTCTTCCGCGGGCTCAAGCTTGTTGAACCATCCCGGATCGACGTGGACATGACAGGTGGCGCACATGCATTCGCCGCCGCAATCCGCATCAAGAGGAAGTCCATTGTCGACGGCATGCCTCATTGCGCTTGTGTCAGGGATGGCAGCCACCGTCTGCGCCGTACCGTCAGGCAATATGAAGACCAATTTCGACATGGGCGTCCCCGCTTTTTGGGTTTATGCTTCCAGTGAAATTGTATATTAGTAAGATGCAAGGTGGATGTCAATAATCGACAAGGTGGAATCGTGAGGCGTCCGTTTCCTACATCCTTGTCGTATGTTCCTACGAAGGTCGTCGTCAGGCCGGGGGAGCGGCGATTGCTTGCTATGGTGTGCGCCCGGTCACTTCCACCTACCCCCACCTTGCCCTTTTAATGATTTGGACCAGTTCCAGTTTAGCTGCTATCCGGCTGGTCGTGTTCGGGAACGCCTCAGGCGGTTGGGCCGGGTAGGATCTGCCACCCGGGGCTATCCTCGCCGGCGTCAACATCCTCGGCTGGAAATTTTCAGACCATATCGTACCGCACCGCAGCGGGGATGTGTCGCCCCTTTCAGACGCTCGCGCCCTTGGGATAACAATCCGCACAGCTTTGATCCCAGCAGGAGTTGTCCACGCGAGGTGCAGGAGATGCGGTAGCCGGACCTCTGGAGGAGAAAGAGACCACCTGTTCGCTAAGCCGCCATAACGACGGAACCCGGCGGTGTTGGGACCGTTCATAAATACCTTGTCAGCGCTTGCTCTTGAGGGGCTGTGGCCCTGCGGCAAGCCCGGGTCCTGCAATAGCCACCTTGCTTTGCGCTCATATGGGTCACGGATGCTGACGCGCCTTTGATCGCAGCAAGCGTCCGTCCGTGTCTGCGAACACCCGGGATGGAGCGTCTTTTCGGCCGCCTTTAGCTCCGTCTCGTCCCAGTAGCCGATCAGGGCGCCGGCCTTGAGCTGCGCCCGCGCGCTATAGGCCGCGATCCGCTCGTCGCGCGTCGTGATGCGGTTGTGATCGGTGAGCGCCCATTCGAACAGCCGCTCCTTCATCATCTGCCGCTCGGCTTCATGGGCCGGATCGGTGCCGAGGTCGCGCAGTTCGTGTGGATCGCCCTGCAGATCGAACAGCATCGGCCGATAGCCTGGGGCATGGATATATTTCCAGCGCCCGTCAAAGGCCATGAACAGCCGGCATTTGTCGATCGGCTGCCGCAGCGCCTGGCGAACGTCCTGCATCGAGTAATCGTATTCGGAGAACACGCAACGCCGCCAGCCGTCGGGCCTTTGGCCCCGCAACAGCGGCATCAGCGAGCGACCCTCAAGAATGTGGCGCGGCGGCGTACCGCCGAAATACTCGACGAAGGTTGGCGCGAGGTCGATCGCCTCCACCAGAGCGTCGCAGGTCGTGCCACGCGTGGCATCCGCCCGTGGCAACGGATCGACCACGATCATGGTCTGATCGGTGAGGCCGCGCGCATCAAGAAACGCGAAGAGAGGACCGAGCTGATCGTCAATCTGTTTGATCAGGCCCATATAGGCCGGGATCACCCGGCGGCGCACGTCGTCGCGCGAAAAATTCCGCGACACCCGCAGATCCATGAAGGCGTCATAGACGGGGTGCGGGTCGCGCCGCTCCGATTCATCGCGCACCGGAGCAATGACTTGGTTATCGCCATGCATATCATGGTAGGCTGCCGGCGCGATGTAAGGCCAATGCGGTTTGATATAGGACAGATGCAGCAGTCAAGGCCTGCCATCGGCGCTGGCCTCATCGATGAACTGCATCGCGCGCCGCGTCGTATGGGGCGTTTCCGAGTGCTCGTCTGGCACCCGCGCCTGTTTGTCGGCGTGCACCAGCAGCCAGCCGTTCTGCAGCATGCCTGTCAGGCGCGGCGCCGGAATTGGCCCACTCCTTCCACGGATTTCAGCGTCATAGCCCCGGACGCGCAGATACGTGTCGTAAGCCAGCGGCTTGCCGACATAGCATGTGGGGATGCAGACTATCGTCTCGCTCATAGGGCTCGAAGCCGCATTGAGCGGCCTGAACGCCGATCACCGAACATGAATCGATGCCGAGGCGGGTCATCCCTTCGTCATCTGACTTCATGTGCGTCTTGCCGACCAATGCCGTGCGCACGCCGAGCGGCTTGAGATGATCGCCAAGTGTCGGCTCACCGACACGCAACGGGAAATTATTCCAGTTGGAGCCGTGCGAGCGCATGCAACGTCCGGTGTGGTAGCTCATCCGCGACGAGCCGCACACTGGCGACTGCAATAGGCCTGGGGTGAGCCGAACCCCGCGCGCCGCAAGGCGATCGATGTTCGGTGTCTGCAAGAACGGATGCCCCGCGCAGCTCAGATAGTCGAACCGCAGTTGGTCACACATGATGAAGAGGGTATTCGGAGTCGCCATTCCGTTCAGTCCATGCTCCGGCTTGACCGATCGTCCTCAACTGATAAGCTTCGTGTTGAACTTGTCAACAGCGACCACACTGCGTGCCGCTCTCGAACCGCCAGCAGGCAGAGCAGCGACAAAAACAATGCGATCGCAAGTCAGCGACATGGGAGGGAATGTGGCGAACCAGCGTAAGGGCAAAATGGCCGCCGCGACCGCGCGCGACATTCGCGCCCTGCTGGGGTTTCGCATCGCACAACTGGCGACCATCACCGACCGCAAGGCTCAGTCGCAGATCTCCACACGGTTCGACATGAATCTCAGCGAATGGCGCGTGCTGGGCTCAATTCACGCCGTCGGCCCGCTCACGCTCACCGAGCTCGCACGCAACCTGTATCAGGACAAGGGGCAGCTCAGTCGCACCGTGAGTGCGCTGACCGGCCGCAAGCTGGTGGCGGGCAAACGAGCTGCGAATGGCGGTCCGCACGTGTTTCTCAGCCTCACCGCGGAAGGCCGCCGCTGGCACGATCGGATTTTCGATTTCGTCGCGGCGCGCAATCAGCATCTGCTGGATGCGCTTGCTCCGAAGGAACGCGGCGAGGTCTTTCGCTTGCTCGACAAGCTTACCGCTGCGGCGAATACGGCTTACGTCGAAGCGCTGGCGCAGGCGGCGCCAGCGACCGATCCGCCACGCGACAAGCGTCGCGTCAACGAGGGGGCCCGCGGATGAACAAGCATGCCAATCTTATCGAGGCCCACAAAGCCCGTCACGTCTGGCATCCGATGGTCGGCGCGGCGATCGGCAATGTTCGCGGCAAGGGATTGATGCTCGCAATCGAATGCGTCCGGGATCGCAAGACCAAAGGGCCGTTCGCTCTCACCGACAGCTTCGGCAGCAGGCCGTGTGCGGCGGGACTGTCGCGTGGCCTCGCCTTGCGTTGGGCCAGTGGTAAGGTCATCCTGTCGTCGCCGCTGACCTACACGTGCGACAATGTGGATGAAACCGTCGCGATCCTCGACGTCGCATTCGCGGCGGCGCCGATATGACCCCGGCTATGTCGCCCATTTTGCGCGCGGAGGGCATCGCGAAATCGCTTGGCGGTGCCGAGATCATTCGCGACTTGAACCTCGATGTCGAGGCCGGCGAGTTCATTTCGCTGGTTGGCCCGTCAGGATGCGGCAAGACCACGCTGCTCACTTGCCTGGCCGGGTTGCGGCTGCCGGATTCAGGGCGCCTCGAGTTTGAGGGGCGGACGATCGACGGGCCGCCGGCCGGAATGGCGCTAATCTTTCAGGACTACAGCCGCTCGCTTCTGCCGTGGCGGCGCAACATCGATAATGTGATCTTCGGCATGCGCCGGTTGCGCGATCTCGATGGCCGGGCCAAGCGTGCGCTCGCTGCCGAGATGCTCGGTGCCGTGGGTCTGACCGGTTTCGAGACGCATTTTCCCTGGCAGGTGTCCGGCGGCATGCAGCAGCGCGTGGCGATCGCGCGTGCGCTCGCTGCCCGGCCACATCTCCTGCTGCTGGACGAGCCGCTTGCCGCGGTGGACGCCCAGACGCGGGCAGATATCCAGGATCTGCTGCTGTCGCTCGCGCGCCGATACAAGCAGACCTGTTTGTTGGTGACCCATGACGTCGATGAAGCGATTTATATGGCTGACCGCGTCATGGTGCTGTCGCAACGCCCTACCCATGTGGTCGAGACCATTCGCATCGAACTGCCGACGCCACGCGACCAGATCGTGAGTCGTGCCGATCCAGCGTTTCTGAAAATGCGGGAGCGGGTGCTGACACAGATCCGCTCCATGCGGGCCGCTGCGTAACATCAATGGATCAGAAGGGGAGACCAACAATGACCGACCGGACATCTGGCAAGATTTCATCCAGGACCCATCGACTGACGGCCGTCATCGCCGTTCTGGCGCTCGGGCAATTGGCGCTCGCGGTTCCCGCGGCGGCGCAGACCAAGGTTCGCTTCGCTTACGTGAAGACGCTCGAAGTGCTGCCGTTCTTCTATGCTGCCAAGAAGGGCTATTTCAAAGACGTGGGGCTCGATATCGAGATGATCGCGGTGCCCGGTGGTCCCGCGGTCGGCGCCGCGATTGCTTCAGGCTCGGCTGATTTTGGCTTTGCCGCGCTGTCGCCGGTGCTGATCGCGCGCGAGCAGGGCCAGCCATTCAAGTTCTTCATGAGCCTGGAATATGAGCAAACGCCCGGCCGGCTGTGGGGCACCATCATGGCCAGCGCCAAATCCGGAATCAAATCGATCAAGGATCTCGCCGGCAAGAACATCGTACTGGGTGTCCCAGGCGGCCTGTGCGAGCTGTCAATCCATGACTGGATGGACAAGGCCGGGCTGGCCTATAGCCAGGCGAGAATCCTCAACAACCCGTTCCCACAGATGCCCGCGATGCTCGAACTCGGCACTGCCGACGCCGCCTGCATTGTGGAGCCGTTTGCAACTGCCGCGCTCAACGGCAAGACCAAACCCGTAGAGCTGGCGCGCGGCTTTCTCGCGGAAGTCACAACACCCTACCGGATCGCGGGGCTGTTCGCGGCTGAGACCTGGATCGCCGCGCACCAAAAGGAGATAGTCGCGCTGGAAAAGGCGTCGCTGCGCGCCGCTACCGAGCTGAATCGCGATCCGTCGGTGACGAAGGCGATCCTGGCTGACGAATTCCGCTTTCCGGCTGAGTATATCGAAAAGCTACGCTACGACTTCCTGGTCGATTTCAAGCCGAAGGCCGCCGACTATCAGACCATCATCGACAAGATGTTGAAGTACGGTATGCTGAAGAAGCCAACCAAAGCCGAAGACGTCATCGTGACAGCGAAATAGGTGCGCGATGGGATCGCTCGGACGCGGCGCGCTGTCGATCGCAGGCTTCCTGCTTTTTTGGGAAGGGATCGCGCGTGCTGGCGTTGTGCCGGGCGATCACTTTCCTGCGCCGAGCCTCGTCGTCATAACCCTGATCGATGAGTTGCGCCGCGGTCCGCTCGCTGCCGCCTTCTCGATCACCTTCATTAGAGCGCTGGCAGGCGCCTCCGCCGCGACGCTGGTCGCGCTCGCTGTGGCGCTCTTGGCGGCGTGGTTACCGCTGATCAGCCGCGCCTTCGATCCGATCGCCGAATTCCTGCGACCGCTACCTCCCGCGGCAATCGTACCGATGGCGATCTTCTTTCTTGGCCTCGGCTGGAAGCTCTATGCCTTTATTCTCATTTTTGCCTGCTTCTGGCCAGTCTATCTCAATGCTGCGCAGGCATTGAAGGCTACCTCTAATGTGCAGATCGAGACCGCGCGCGCGACCGGATATGACACCTGGGAGATCATCGCCTATGTCCGGCTGCCAGCAGCACTACCGACGATCTTCATCGGCATCCGGCTTGCGGCAGCCGTTGCGCTAATCGCGGCGGTCGCCGCGGAAATGATCGCCGGACGCGACGGACTCGGCTTCTATCTGATTGATGCCGGATTTACGTTACGCGTACCGGAAACCTTCGCAGGTCTCTTGGCTGCCATGGTCGCGGGCCTTCTCATCAACTCCCTCGTCGCCGCGCTACGCGGCGTCTGCGTCGGCTGGCACGACGTCATGATGCGATCGGCGGCTGCGTCATGAGCCGCATCAACCTGCCCGCGATTCTGTTCGGCCTGGCGATCCTGGCGTTCTGGGAGGTCGGCGCGCGGATGATTCACAATCCGTTCGTGCCGACATTGTCGGCGACATTTGCGGCGCTGATCGCTAATGCCGGCACCATCGGAATGGAGATGGCGGCGACGTTGCGTCGCGCCGCGATCGGGCTTGCGATCACGCTCGCCACCATGATCCCGTTCGGCATCCTGGTCGGGCGTATCCGTACGCTCGGTGAAATCTTCGAGCCGCTGATCAACCTGCTGCGGCCGTTGCCGCCCCCCGCGGTGGCGCCGATCGCAATGCTGTTCGCCGGCACCGGCGACGGTGGCAAGATCGCCATGATCGTCTTCACCTGCGCTTTTCCGGTGCTGATCAGCACCATCGACGGCGTTCGCGCCAATCACCCGATGCTGACCGATGTGGGCCGATCGCTGCGGCTGACGCGGCTGGAGAACATGATGCTGATCGATCTGCCGGCGGCATCTCCCATCATCATGACCGGCATTCGTCTTGCGGTAGCCGCGGCGCTCCTGGTCTCGGTCGTCTCGGAAATGTTGCTGACGACCAATGGCATTGGCGTCTATTTGTTGCGATCGCAGGAGAACTTCCGCATTGCCGACGGCCTGGCAGGAGTGGTCGTCGTCGCTGTCGTCGGGTTTCTCGTCAATGCATTGTTCCAATGGCTCGATCGCCGCCTGCTCGCCTGGCACCACGCGACCACCGGCGGACACGGCCGATAGCAAGATGAAGGAGGCGGTACGATGGATGCGGCAGACCGGGCGACGACGATAAAAATGATGCCGAGCCAGAAAATCGGGAACACCTGCTGCAATGACTGAAACAGACATCCTTATCGTCGGCGCGGGTTCTGCGGGCTGTGCACTGGCGGCGCGGTTGAGCGAGACCACCGCCCTGCAGATCACGCTGGTAGAGGCCGGCGTGCCGACGCGCTTTCCGTGGATTGACATTCCGATCGGCTATTTCAAGACTGTAGGCGATCCGCGTTTCGACTGGAAATTTGACACCGAGCCCGATCCTGAGATGGCTGGTCGGCGACTGCCGTGGCCGCGCGGCAAGGGCCCCGGCGGCACCAGCCTGATCAACGGGATGCTTTATCTGCGCGGCCACCGCCGCGACTATGACCAGTGGGGCGATCTGGGCAATCCAGGTTGGGACTGGGACAGCGTGCTGCCCTATTTCAAACGCGCCCAGCACCGCGCCCGCGCCCCCGGCGCCCACGATGGCACGGGTGGGCCGCTTTGGGTCTCCGACCTGCCGCATGATCGATTGTCCGATGCTTTCATTGCGGCGGCGGGGCAATGCCAGATTCCGCCAACCGCCGATTTTAATGCCGGCGACAACAATGGCGCCGGCTATTTTCAAATGACGACGCGGCGCGGCCGGCGCATGAGCACTCGGCGCGCCTATCTCGATCCCGCGCGGCATCGCACCAATCTGCACGTTGAGTGCGGGTTGCACGCCACCAAGATCATCATTGACAATGGCCGTGCCACGGGCGTGGAGTTCGCACGCAGGGGTACCCGCGAGATCATCACGGCACGAAAAGAGGTGATCCTTTGCGCCGGTGCGATCCAGTCGCCTCAGCTTCTGCAACTCTCCGGCATCGGCGATCCCGAGATGCTGAAGCCGCTCGGCATTGAGGTCGTCAGCCCCTTGCGCGGGGTCGGTCGCAATCTGCAGGATCACCTTCAGGTTCGTCCTTCCTATCGCTGCAGCGGCGTGGAAACCCTCAACGACATCGCCAACAGTCGCTGGCGCAGCGCCCGGGAATTCCTTCGCTACATGTTGACGCGCGGCGGCGCGCTGGGCAACGGTGTCTATCGCGCCGGCGCTTTTCTCACACTGGGAACTGATGCAGACTGGCCCGATGTTCAGATCCACTTTGGCCTCGTCAGCTTCGACCGGCCGCATCAACCGCCGCATCCCTTTCCTGGCGTTACCCTGTCGGCCTGCATGCTGCGGCCGCAGAGTCGCGGCGTCATTGAAATAGCCAGCACGGATCCGCTCGCGCCACCGCGGATTCAGCCCAACTATCTGCGCGATCCGCGCGACCAAACGCTTGCGGTCAAAATGGTGCGCAAGATGCGCGCGATAGCGTCGGCCGCGCCGCTGTCGCATTTCATTGAAGACGAATACAGACCGGGCAGGGCGCATCAATCCGACGCCGAGCTGTTGGACTGGGTTCGCAACAGCGCCGGCAGCATTTTCCATCCGGTCGGCACCTGCGCGATGGGACCAGACGGTGATCCTGACGCCGTGCTCGATCATCGGCTGCGCGTGCGCGGTATCCGCAACCTGCGCGTGGTCGATGGTTCGGCGATGCCGCGACTGGTGTCCGGTAACACCAATGCACCGATCGTCATGATGGCGGAGCGGACGTCGGACTGGATTTCCGAGGAGCTTCGGACGTGAATAAGACAGTGGCGCCGGACCTAAGCGAGAACAGGAATTCCTTCCGGTCCTGATATTGCGGCTCGCCGCTCCCCAGACGAGGACAATGGTCAGATCAGCTCGCCGTATGGATCCGGAGATCGCATCTACTTAATTTCGTATTCCTTCCAGTCCATCGCGATTTCGATCGCATTCTTGCTGGGATTCCAACGGTAGACGCGATAGTACTGCTTCGTTCTAAAGTGATTGTCTTTGGTCCATTCGATTGGGCCGCCGCGCAGCCCTTTGGTGTCGATGGTGAGGGCGGCCATCGTATCCTTCAGTTTTGTGGCGGTGACCGGCCAGCCGGCTGTCTTCAGAATTGCCTCGATGGTCATTCCTCCAATCCATCCGTCGGTCATCTGGTTGGGTTGGTAGGTCGAGTTCGCGGCCTTGGCGGCGTCCGCGATCTCCTTCTGGATCGGCAAATTCTGGAAGAACATCGCGTTCGATCCGAGCGCGAATAGCTTTCCATCCTTGAGTTGCGCCAGCTCGCCTTCGGTTTCAGGCAGCACGTTCAAGGCGTATTGGCCTTGCCAGCCGAGCTTGCGCAGCGCTTCGAAGGTTTTGGCTTCCGTCACCCAAGGTGCCCAGCAGTAAACCCATTCGGGATTATCCTGCATGAGCTTGGTCGCGAACGGCGTGTAGTCGGGAGTAGCCGGCGGAATGATCTCTTTTCCAACCAGCTTCATGCCAGCGCCCACGGCGAATTTCTCCGCGGCATCGATACCGGTACGAGATACCGGGATGGCCATGGCGGCGAGGCCGATCTTGATGTCCGTGCCTGACTTCTGCTTGATGAAATCGATCGTTGCGCGGGCGTCATGGGCGGCGGAGTGGGATGTGGTGCAGAACAGAAACTCATTTGCCGGCGGATAGACGTCAGGCGGACAAACCGATCCCGCGAAAAGCAGAGGCACGCCGGCGCGCTGCGCTTCCGCAATCATCGGCGCGAATGTCGAGGACAGGCTTGTGTTGATCAGGAGTGAGACATTGTCCTGGGTCAACAGCTTCTTCGCGTTCGCGGCCGCTTTTGATGGTTCGCCCTGATCGTCCTGGACCACCAGCTTGACCTGCCTGCCGTTGATACCGCCCGACTTATTGAGCTTTTCAATATACAGCTTTAGGCCTTCGGCGGCGCCGGCCACGGTGCTGGCGCCGGGTCCCGTCAATGCCGAGTTGATTCCAATCACATAGGCGTCCTGCGCTCCGGCTGAGATGCTTGCCATGGCAAGGCTGATCGATGCGGCAAGTGCGACATTAAATGATTTCATTCTGGCCTCCCCTGTTCTTTGAACGATTGTTTTCATCGGCATCAGTCAATTACGACGTTTGCGGTCTTGATAATGGCGCCCCAGCGGGATCGCTCGTCGTTGATGAATTTGGCCGTGGCTGCAAGATCTGTCCCCACGGCCTGCACGCCGATTTTGGAAAACCGCTCCCTGACATCCGGCTCCGTCAGGATTTCCGTGATGGCCGTGTTCAATCGCGCGACGATTGCTGCTGGTGTTTGATGCGGCGCCAGTAAGGCAAACCAGGTAACGGATTGGAAATCTGGAACGCCGGCTTCCCGAACGGTCGGAATGTCGGGAAGCGAGGAGGCACGTTCGGCGCCTCCGACGGCCAGAATTCGGATCTTCCCGCCCAAATGGAGATTGAGCGAGGATCCGAGGTTGTCGAAAAACATGTCGACGTTGTCGCCCATGATATCCTGCAGCGCGGGCGCGGTCCCGCGGTAGGGAATATGGACCATCTGCGACCCGGTCAGTTTCTGGAACAACACCGCGGTCAGATGAGAGGTCGACCCGTTGCCTTGCGAGGCAAATGACACCTTTCCCGGATTGGCCTTGGAATATTCGATAAAGCTGTGTGCAGTCTGGGCCGGAAATCCCGGTCGTACGGTAAGTACATTCGGAACCGAGCCCAATACGGTGATTGGCTCGAGGTCTGCCGGACGGAACGGAAGAGCCTTGTAGAGTGTTTCGTTGATAACAATCGGACCCGGCGGGCTCGCAAGTAACGTGTAGCCATCGGGCGGGCTGGCGGCGACAAACTCCGCCCCGATATTGCCGCCCGCGCCCGAGCGATTCTCGACAACGACCGGTTGTTTCCAACGCTCGCGAAGCTTCTCGGCGACGATCCTCGGAAGGATATCCGCGGTCCCTCCGGCTGGAAACGGAATAATCCGGATCGCACGTGCGGGATACCCGGATGCCGAATCTTCGGCCCTCGAGCTGGATGGAACTGACAGGATCAAGGTAGCCAGCATCGCTGCAAGGGCGATTGCTGCGACGGAAAGATGTCGTGATCGAGAATTAGTCATTGCGATAAGCCGTCTTTGTGAGCCGGTTGTGGCGAACTGGAATCAACGAAGGCATCTGAATAGAAGCGGTCTTCCGGTAGTCCGCGCCTTCGCTGAATTGGCCTTGCGCCGCGGCGATCATCAGCGGATTGCCGCATGCATAGACCTCGACGCATGACAAATCCGTGAAATCCTCGAGGACCGAGCGATGCACGAGGCCGGTGCGGCCGGACCAGTCGCTAGCGGCTTCCGACAACACCGGGATGAATGAGAACCAAGGAAATTTGCCCTGCCATTTCGCCGGCAGATCGTGCAGGTAAATGTCGTCGCCCGTCCGGGCACCCCAATACAGGCTCATCGGCCGCGTGCTGCCTTGCCGGATGGCGTTCTCGACGATCGATTTGATCGGCGCAAATCCGGTGCCGCTTGCAAGCAGGACAACCGGCAATTCGGATGCCGATCGCAGATAGAAATCGCCGAACGGCAGCTCGACGCGCAGCCTGCTGCCGGCCGCGAGACCGGGCAGCATCTGTTCGGAGAACAGCCCGCCGGGAACATGACGAATGTGAAGCTCAACTCCGTCATTCTGGTGAGGCGGGTTGGCCATGGAAAAATTCCTGGAGTCGCCGTCTGGCATCAGGACCTTCAGATATTGTCCCGCCTTGAATTTGGCGCGAACACCGATCGGGAAACGCAGGGTGAGGATGGAAACGTCGGGAGCGGGCGTGGTGCGTCGAAATACTCGCGCGGTCAGCGTCTTCCGAACCGGCGACCCGATACTTTCGATTCGCTTGGGCAGAATTTGCAGGTCGGTGCGCGGCCGCGAGCGGCACATCAGGACCGGGCCGCTTTCAGGACGCACCAATTCCTTGCCCTGCTGATCGATCTCGCCCGACAGCGAGCATTGGATGTGGTGGAGTTTTTCATCGCGCTTACCGCAAAGTCCTGGCCGGCCGAATGGCGGATCAGGTAATCGAGGTCGAAGTCGGTCGGAGAGCAACGACGGTCGATCATGAGCGGACTAGCTCGGACGCGTGAACTGATAAGGTTTTAGCAGAAAGCTTATCAGTCGCGTTCGCGGCCGTGGCGACATTGGAGGGGACGAAGAATCAATCTTGTAAATGATGTCGTGATGGCAATTCGCGTATCACCGCTGATGAAATGCCGAAGCGTTTGTTGAAAAAGCTGACAGAGGTTTGCCTCCGATCAACCCATTGGTGGACTGGCCTGTAATGCTCGACGTACAGGCGTGGAGGAATGATCTCGATATCCCTACTATCGTTGTCAAGGCCTCCAAGACCGGAAAAACCCGGCTTCCGGATGGTCATGCCTTGAGCTGCGACATCCGAGGATCAGTTCGCTCAAGAGCCGGAATGCTCGTTTGAGGCGGCAATTGTTGGCTCTTACTACGGCAAGACCATGCGGGCATGGAAACCAGCGGCAACGTCTGCGACGCCCCATCAGAAGAGAAAATTTGCGTGAACTAATTCTTGGCGTTGCTCATGATGTTGGTCGACTAAGTCCCCGAGCGTCCGCCATGATCCGTGGGCGGCCATCAAAGCAGAGACGCTTCGGAGATGATCGCATTTTGCCTTTGCGGGCTGTTGCACTATCGTCGCCTCTCAATCGCAAAATGGAGGAGGAATGCGAACGCCATCGGTAAGGTACGACCTGGACGACGCGGTGCGTGAGTCGATCGCAAGAGTTGCCGGCGGGTCCCCCAGCTAAATATCGTCGTGTTCGAGCATGGTTCGTAATCTTGTAAATGGCAGTACGCGGCTGTGACTGCCGCGATGAAAATATTGGAGAGCAAAAAAATGAAAACGAAAATTGCGCATCGCACCCGCAAGGAGCCAAAAAAGCTGGATCTAAGAAGCCTGTTCGGGAAGGCTGAATCGTCTTTTCAGAAAACATGCTTGGTTGACTGTGCCGAACTATTCGTGGCTGTTGGCGAGCGTTCGGCTGAGCTGTTGACCGAGTTGCAAGCTATGCAAAGAATTCTAAGGCGAGTAACCGAGACGGAGATTATACCGGTCGAGCGCCGCCGCATTCGACGACGGCTAAATCGCATCATCAACCTTAGCAAAACGCTTGGTGAGTACAGCCCATTCGACATGGACGGTCTCGAGCAACTGCATTGGCGGCTCGAAACTGAAATTGCGTCAGTTCGGGCCGTCGTTCGATCTTCTACGAAGCATCTACGATCGTCCAGATCTTGCGGCGAAAGGAGGCTGAAATGTTGATCAGCAACGATGATGACAAGGAGCTGGGGCGGCTCATTGGTTTGGCGAGCGATGGTTTTTTACTAGGGTGGTTAGTCGATCTTCACGAGACGCTTAGGCGAAGCCCTTGGCTAAGACCGTGACCTTGTGGGTTTGGCCATTCCAGATCCGCACCAGCTCTGAACCGGGTTTGATCCGCTGCGGCACCTCAAGGCGACCTGGGTTTCCGGAAGCCATCGATCGCACCAGTTGGCCGAGCAGCTTCTTGGCCTCTCGGGAAAGACCGCCATAGGCGTTCTCCTGAATCTGCTGGGCGATACTTCGCCGCAGCAAGTCCGGCCCGAACGCCGGAGGCGGATCGGACCGGAACAGCTCGCGGTATCGAGCCCGCAAGGCGGCAATCGGCATAGAGCCGAGCTGGTCATCTGCCGGACTCGTCGCCGACAAGGCTATGACAGCCAAGCGTTGTGCGAATCGCTTGAGGCGCGCCTGCGGACGACGCAGCCGCTCTCGTCGATATAGAAAACAGATATCGCCCGCTCGAGCGCGTTCGCGGTACACCTCATAAGTACGTCCGTACCGGGAGCATGTCTCATGCAACTTGAGGTCGAGGCTGATAGATCGCTATATGTTGGCAATGTGCGACAGGAGTGCGGCCATTGGCAACGATAAGGGCGTCCAATTCCACAAATAAGTGGCCCTTCTTCTCGTAGTTGCCCGTGACGCGTGCACGTGCGGTCAGTTGGTCACTGTCGGTAGCGGCTGATATCAGTTGCATGCGGCTGCCGATATGAATCCATGGCCCGAGAAGGGCATTTTCCATGAGTACCCGATTCATGATCTGCTGCAGCACGCCAGGATGGACAAGGCCTTCGCGCGCATAGATTGGATCGGCCTCGCGCACCCCGGTGCGGTATTCGGCGCCGGCCTTGCCCTGCCAGGAGCGCGGGGCAGTGCCGAGCCATTTGCCGAGTTGATAAGAATCAGCGTCGATGGGCTTCCGCGTCGCAACCGGTGCGGTGTCGGGAAAACTGGCGAGCGAGAAGGCCGGCGCTGTTACCGCCAGCGAGGCATGTCCTGTGGCTTTGGCCTCGCCGTGTTCGACGGTTAGCGAGAGTCCTTCGCTGGACTCCTCCGCTTGAACCAGTAGGACTTCACCATCATAGATCGGCTTAATGAACCGCGCCTCGATCAGTCCTCGTTCGAGGAATGCTCGACTCCATTTCGCAACTGGAACGTGGATCATGTAGGCAAGAATATCGATCCCCGGCACCAGACCGCCTCTGAAACCGTACTTCAGGGCCACGGAATCATCGTGCATCTTGTTTTCGGATAGTTTGGCGGTGTTGAAAGCCTCCACACGATACGCTTCGAGCCGCTCAGTCATGATCCATCCTTATGGTTGCGGGAGACGACGGTGTTGCCGTTCGCGAATTACCGCAGCCTGAAGTCACGGTCCGGCATACCATACGCAGTGGTCCATCGAGGAAATAGGTCACTCAGCGGTTCCGAAATACTCGGGCCCGATGAGTGACATGTACTCCTGCATCATGCTGATTGGCTTCTAGGGGCACCGGCGCCCGACAAGAACTGCCCTTGTCTCATTGCCCTCCGCAATCAACTCGGCAGCTTTCTCCGCCATAGCCATGATCGGCAGATTGGTATTTCCACTGATCACTGTCGGCATGATCGAACCATCGATGACTCTGAGATTGTCGATTCCTCGGACCCGCAACTGATCGTCGACGACGGCGTTGCTGTCTTCGCCCATGCGACAGGTACCAACGGGGTGATAGATCGTCTCGGCGCGCTCCCGTATCCACTTCTTGCGGGAAGCCACACTGGTAAATGCATCGATATCGATCTTTCGTTTCACGAATTTGCCCAGACCCGGTTGATCGATAATCTCACACAGTTGTCTGACACCTTCTTGCATGCTGATGAAATCCGACTCGTCAGAAAGGAAACGGGGATCGATAGCGGGAGTGTCAGATGGGTCTGCCGATCGCAGTCGCAATGTTCCTCGGCTCTTGGGCTGAAGTTGGCAAACGCGAATCGCGAAACCATGAGCAATGCGTTCGTTGGGCGGCGGATTTCGGAGCGCCACGATGAGATGAGCTTGCCACTCTGGCAGCGACGAATTTTTGTCAGGTCCCCAGAAGGCGCCGGCTTCAACGCCTTGAGACGTGGCGGGGCCCGTGCCTCGAAGAAGGTATTGCGCCCCCGCGAGGCCACCCTTGATCAGGCCGAGATACGGCGTCAGCGTAACGGGCTGAGAGGCTTCCAAGCGAATCGCACAATCCAGATGGTCCTGCAAGTTGTCTCCAACGCCAGCGGAATCGAGGACAGGCTTGATGCCGAGCGATTGCAGGTGATCTGCCGGTCCGATTCCCGACAGCATCAGCAGTTGCGGCGAGCCGATGGCTCCGGATGTCAGCAATACCTCGCGCTCTGCCGAGATGGTTATCTCGCGGCCGCCCTTCTCGATGACCACGCCGCGCGCGCGCGTCCCCTCCATCGCGATCCGGCGTACTCTGCAGTTGGCCATGAGGGTGAGATTGCTTCGTCCCTTCGCGCGATCGAGATATTTGAAGGCTCCGGATCGCTTTCCTTCAGCGATGGTGAGTTCGTAGAAGCCGGCGCCGATCTGGGATGGGCCGTTGAAGCCATTGTTCTCCGGCAAGCCGGCCGACACCGCGCTTTCAATGAACGCCTTCGAAATGGGATGTTGCAGGGTGCCATAGGACAGCCGAATAGGACCAGAATATCCTCTGTCCTGATCGCGCTCCCGTGTCACCAGGGTGGCATCCTCGATCTTTCGGAGGTAAGGGCGCAGGTTTTCGTAACTCCATGACGGCAGGCCCTGGGCGGCCCACGAGTCGTAGTCCCAGGCGTTGCCTCGAATCGCAATCATCGAGTTGATGGAGGACGATCCACCCACAACCCGACCACGAGGGATGTAGATCTTTCGATTGTTGAGATGGGCCTGAGGCTCGGTCCAGAACTGCCAGTTGTATTTCGGACTTGTGTAGAGCACGCGAATGCCGGCCGGCATGTGAACGAAGATGGATGCGGACGGAGCTCCGGCCTCGATCAGCAGGACATTGACGTTTGGATTCTCGCTTAGTCGCGACGCCAGCACGCATCCCGCCGATCCCGCGCCGACGACGATGTAGTCATATCCGGATAGTTTCATTTCGAATCCCCCTTGGGAACGCCCCGCGGCTGCCAGCGTGGCTGGTATGGCAAGAAGCTAGTAGCCCGCCGAGGAAGATGCTTTCTGATACGGGTGACGAACATTGCCGTTGTTTTTTGGGTCGTTTTGGAGTACCATTTTGGTATGTCCAATTATAGTGCCCGAAGCTCGGGCGTCAACAGAGAGGTGTTTCGATGATCACTCGCATGTTGACTGCTTCGCTTGTCGTATTGGCTGTTGTTGTTCTTCTATGGGGACCGAAAGACTCGCAGCATTGGGATAAGATTATGTCTCCCCAGGACAGAACGGCATTTCAAAAGGCAGTCTGGGCCCTTGGTCATTAGTTAGGTCAGCATTCGTCCGAATTCGTTCGCGCTCCGCCTGCCGCAGAAATAGCGCTGCCACCAGATCCGCAGGCAGATGTCACGAGCGCGACCGCCGCGTAGGCTGCGCCGTTCATGGGTGCGAGTAGCGCCCCCCGCTTAGTCGGGCCGTCCTGGTGAGGAGTGCCGCGGATGCGTGCCGGTATCGACAATCCGGCGGTCGTTCAGGCGCTGAATGCGCGCTTCATCGAATTTGAGAACAGTCTTGAGGATATGTACGGTGTCTTCGCCCCGCAGCGGAGGGCTCTTGGAGTATTCGATTTTCGTTCTCGAAAACTTGATCGGGTTGCCGACGAGAGGCGCGACGGCGCCAGAAGAATGAGGCAGATTAATCTGCAGTTCTCTGTGGATCACCTGCGGATGAGCAAACACCTGGTCCAGCCGGTTGATCGGCGCGCAAGGAACTCCGACTGGCTCAAGCATTGATATCCAATGGCGTGTCGTCTGCTTTGCAAGATGCACATCCATCAGGGGAATGAGCTGGTCGCGATTGTAGAGCCGGTCGGTGTTCGTGAGGAAGCGGACGTCGGTGGCCAATTCCGTCAATCCCGACGCGGCACAGAAGTTTCTGAATTGCTGATCGTTTCCGACAGCCAGCACAAACGAGCCGTCCCTTGTCTTGAACACCTGATAGGGAACGATGTTCGGATGCGCATTGCCGTAACGCTTGGGAGGAGTTCCCGTCGTGAGATAATTCATGTTCTGGTTGGCAAGTACCGAAACCTGGACATCGAGCAGAGCCATATCGATGTGTTGACCCTCGCCGGTGCGCTCCCGGTGCAGCAACGCTGAAATGACGCCGGTTGCGCTGTACATGCCGGTGAGAATATCGACGATCGGAACGCCGACTTTTTGAGGACCGCCGCCCGGCATATCGTCACTTTCACCCGTGATGCTCATCAGGCCGCCGGTTGCCTGGATGGCCATGTCGTATCCCGCCACGTCCTTCATCGGGCCGGTCTGGCCGTAGCCGGTGATCGAGCAGTAAACGATGTCCGGCTTCAGCTTTCGCAGTGACTCGTAGTCCAGCCCGTATCGGGTCATGTCGCCGACCTTGTAGTTCTCGATCACGATGTCGGCTTGTTGCGCCAGCGCGCGCACGATTGCGCTGCCTTCGTTGGTCGCGATGTCGACGCAGATCGAATGCTTGCCGCGGTTGGCGCTGAGAAAGTATGCGCTTTCGGTTGTGTCGTTCGATTCGCCGTCCTTCAGGAACGGGGGACCCCATTGCCGTGTGTCGTCGCCAGTGCCTGGGCGTTCGATTTTCCAGACTTCAGCACCGAGATCCGAAAGAAGTTGGCCCAACCACGGCCCTGCGAGAATTCTTGAGAGATCGAGCACTCGGTAGCCCACCAGAGGTCCAGCCATGTCGCTTCCTTGTTAGTTCATATGGCGCGATCTATTTCCGAGAAACCGCGCGCCCTCCATTCATCTATAATTGGATTTACCAAATTGGTCAAACCAACACAGGTTGTGATCAGTTTTTAGGGCAGAGTTCCGGGTCGCCGGATCGCCGGATCCCGGCGGGAGCTTCTGCTCAATGACCGCGCGGTTTTGAAGGTGCCAACCGTGGAGATTGCTTGACAGCCGCCAGGCGGAGACGTATGGAAGACCAAAATGGTCTGTCCAATTTAGAAGACAGCTATGCGGTCAAGGCTCTGGCGCATGGTGATAATAACTAGAGGCAACGCGAAGCGAGGTTTGCTGTATGGCGCGAGTAACTCTCCAGAATGTGTCGAAATCCTTTGGTGGAGATCGAGGGCCATGGGCGGTGCAGGACTTTTCGTTGGATATTGCCGACGGAGAACTGGTCGTTTTTGTCGGGCCGTCCGGCTGCGGGAAATCGACCACGTTGCGCATGCTTGCCGGCCTCGATGATGTGACATCGGGCAAGATCATGATCGGCGGGCGGGATGTGACTTCACTCCCGCCGAAAGATCGCAATATTGCGATGGTGTTCCAGAACTACGCGCTCTATCCGCAGAAGACCGTCTACGACAATATGGCATTTGGTCTTCGCGTGCGCGGAGAACCGAAAGACGAGATTGATCGTCGCGTGCGCAGCGCGGCGTCGAGCCTCGGCCTTGATCCTTTGCTCGAGCGGAAGCCGCGGCAGCTGTCGGGCGGTCAGATGCAGCGGGTTGCGCTTGGCCGTGCGCTCGTCCGAGACCCCGATGTCTTTCTGCTCGATGAGCCTCTTTCCAACCTCGACGCCAAGCTGCGCGTGAAGACTCGCGAAGAAATCGCGACCCTGCATGCCCGGCTCGGAGCCACGATGATCTTCGTGACTCACGACCAGGTCGAAGCCATGACGCTCGGTGACCGGATTGTCATCATGCGCGATGGCTGGATCCAGCAAGCCGGACGGCCGCTGGATCTTTACGACCGGCCGATGAATGTCTTTGTGGCCGCCTTCATCGGTTCGCCCGAGATGAACCTGGTTGAGGGCGATCTGCTCCGTGACGGTGGTGGTCTGAAGGTTCGTTCTGGCGAACTGCAGCTCGGATTGCCGGACGGCGAGTTTGTCGAGACCGAGAGGAGCGTCACCGTCGGCATCAGACCAGAGCATATCATTCGCGCTGAAGCGGCTTCCGATATCGAGATGATCGTCAGTCTGGTCGAGCAAATCGGCGCGCAGACCTATGTGCTGGGGACGATATTCGGCCAGAAATTCCGCGCGGTATTCGCGCGCGACGATGTGCTCGCGGCTGGGGACAAAATCCCCCTCGTTCTGCCCGCGCAGCGGTTGCATATGTTTTCGCGCGAGAACGGAAGGACGTTGAGGCAATCGAAATCGATAAATGAAACTAACAACGGGAGGAAGAATCATGACCAGGCGCAACTCAAATCAATGGAAGTCCAAGGATAAGTCTTTCGGCTTCAGCCGACGGGACTTTCTCAAAACATCAGCGGGCGCGGTGGTTGGAGCGACGAGCTCTCTAGCGGCTCCGTACGTAAATGCTCAAGCCGGAGTGACGCTCCGGTTCCTCAACGCTGAAACTGCGGCCGACAGCCAAGCCGTGCTGCGAAACGCGTGCAATGCGTATGAGAGCAAGTTCGGCGTCAAGATCATCGTCGATTCGACGCCGATAAGCGGCGCATACGCAAAGACGATGGCGGCGATCAACGCGGGTAATCCGTACGACCTCGCCACCCAAGGCTATATCGCCCACATTCTACAGTACGCGCGCGGCGGTCATCTTCTTCCGATGACCGATCTTGTGAAGCAGCATTCCTGGGGACAGATGGGGGCCTGGAAGTATCAGGGTGAAAACTGGTTCTATCCCTACGATTACAATCTGGTGACCTGTTACTATCGGAAGGATCTCTATGCCGAGAAGGGCCTCAAGATCCCTAATACATGGGCGGAATATCTTGACAACTGCCGAGCGCTGACTGTCTCGAAGGACGGCAATATCGAGCGTGGCGGTTGCGTGATGCCGCTGGCGAGCGACAGCGCGACCAATTGGGCGAGCTTCGGCAACCTGTTCGCGGAAGCCCCGCAATTCTACGACGACAAGTGGAATGTTGTTCTGGATGCTCCGGAGAATGCGGATCGGACCGGACGCTTCCTCGATCTTTACGGTGAACTCTACAAGACCATGCCGCCCGGATTGAACACGGTAGGTTATGCCGAGCTCATGAGTCTCTTCGTCACCGGAAAGGTCGCGCACACCCTTTACTCGGGACGTGTGGTCGAGGCGCTCGAAGCGAGAAATCCGGATCTCGCGGACAAGTATGGAATCTTCGCCGCACCAGACAGCGGGGGTAAACAGAAGGCGCTGCCGTTCGCCTTCGACGGGTTCGTCGCGTTCAAGACCAAGCAAAGCGAGGAAACGCTCAAGTTCCTCAAATGGTTCATCGATGAGCACTACATCGATTGGCTGCATTCGGCTTGGATGAACTTCCAGCCGGTGCGCCTGGACATCTACGAGGACCCGCGTTGGAAGAAACACCCGATGATTCAGAAGCATTGGGCAACGATGATGCAGATGAAGTCGTTCATCGACCCGGACAGCAAGGTGAGGCTCTCGTCGGTCGACTTGATCGGTCCGTCGATCGATCTGCGGCCGTGCAAGGTCTTCGATTCGAATGTCATGCCCGAGATGTTGCAGAACAAGGTGCTCAAGAACATGTCATCGGCCGATTGCGTGAAAGCGGCGGCCAATCGCATCCGGAAGCTTGGTTGAATTGTGTTGACGAAAAGGTAGGTGCCTCATGAGGCAGGATTGGCGAATCATCTGTTTGTTCGTCGGGGGCGTTTTGATAGTCGGCGCGATCGTTGGCGGGCCACTCCTGTACTCCATCAAGCTCTCATTCTACGCGGCGGAGTCCTTTATCGCTCCGCCGCGATGGGTCGGACTTGGAAACTATCTCACCGTCCTCGAGGACAGAAATTTTTGGGACGCGCTGTTAAACGGGATAACGATCTCTATTTCCGCGATCGTGTTGCAGGTCACGCTCGGCGTGGGCATTGCACTCGTTCTGAACCGTCAATTCGTGGGACAGGCAGTCGTTCGAGCGCTGTCGATCGTTCCATACTTTCTTCCGACGGTCGTTGCGTGCCTCATCGCACAATGGATGCTCGATCCTAATTACGGATTGATCAAAAGTATCCTGGCATCGTTCGGATCCAGCATGTTTGACTGGGGCGCGAACTCGGCAACCGCGAAGGGAACGATTGTTCTCGTCAGCGTATGGATATGGACGCCATTTGTGGTGACGTGCGTGCTGGCTGGCCTGCAAACAATTCCGGTCCAGCTTTACGAAGCAGCTCGGGTCGACGGCGCCAGCGCCTGGAAGCAGTTCTGGCACATCACTCTGCCGGGTCTCAGATCTGTATTGATCGTGGTCATTCTGCTGAGAGGCATCTGGATGTTCAACAAGTTTGACGTGATCTGGCTGTTGACCAAGGGAGGCCCACTGAATCAGACCGAGACGCTCCCGACCCTTGCCTATCGAAGAGCGTTTCTGGAGTTCGATCTCGGAGGTGGGGCTGCGGTGGCGACAATCTCGTTTGCGCTACTGGCGACCATTATCCTGATCTATCTGCGGTTCTTCCCGATCGACGAAGCAAAGCAAGGCCGATGACAGTGACACAACAAAATCCGCACCTCTCCGTCGTTGCTGCTGTTGCCGATCCGCGGCAGGAGCGACTCCTTCGCAGCGCCTCTCGGTTCGATCGCTTGCCGCAGGACGCGCCAACGCCAGCATCGGAACAAAAGTTCTCCGGTTTTGTGAGCAAGCCGATCAAGCAGATTGCCGGGCGCATCGGCCTCTACGCGGCGGTCATTGTAATCTGCATCTACTCGTTCTTTCCGATCTACTGGATGATTGTATCCAGTCTTCGGGCCCCGCAGCGGTTGTTTCTGGACACGTCGTTGGCGTTTTGGCCGCCAGATCTCTCTTCGTATAAGTCGCTGCTGGAACTGACGAACT
>NZ_JAUSLT010000140.1 GCF_030646015.1 Bradyrhizobium sp. | reverse complement strand
AGGTCGGCACCATGATCGAGTTGCCGCGCGCGTGCCTGATGGCCGGCGACATCGCCAAGACCGCCGAGTTCTTCTCGTTCGGCACCAACGATCTGACCCAGACCACCTACGGCATCAGCCGCGACGACGCCGCGAGCTTCCTCGGCACCTATGTTGCCAAGGGCATCCTCGAGATCGACCCGTTCATCTCGGTCGATCGCGACGGTGTCGGCGAGTTGGTCAAGATCGGCGTGGCGCGCGGGCGCAAGACCCGCCCCAATCTCAAGGTCGGGATCTGCGGCGAGCACGGCGGCGATCCGGCTTCGGTGGCGTTCTGCCACGAGATCGGGCTGGACTATGTGTCCTGCTCGCCCTACCGCGTGCCGATCGCGCGGCTGGCCGCAGCGCAAGCCGCCCTCGGCAAGGCCGTCGCCAGCCAGGCCTGAGGCACGACAACATCTGTTGAGACCGAAATGGCCGGGGATCTCCCCGGCCATTTTTCGTCTGTGCCAATACGGGACCCCGTCATGCTGCGGGAACTCAACTTCGTTGACGCGACGTTTACCATTTTCGTCGGGCGCCTGTTTACCAAGCTTTTCGAAGCCATTCCGCCAACCGCAACGTTTCCTTGCGTGTATCGCGTGTGCAACCCTGATTAACGCCCCGGCAACCTAAATTCGATACCAACAAAAAAGGTCGAATTTTACGGATGTACTGAAATTCGATTTTGTGTGTGTAAGCGTTGCGTGAGCGTAATCGATGTCAGTAGTGCGTAACCGGCCGAAGGGCGCGCGTTTTGCGCCCTTCGGTCTGGGTCTTTGCATCTTCGCATTGATCCCGACCGAGCTAGGATACCAGGATATCGCATCGCTGCTGGCAAGGCAGCCCGGTGTCGCCGAGCGCTGGCAGAAGCGTGTCTCCTCCGCTGCCAGCAACATCCAGCTCGCCACCTACAGCTTCGGCCGCCCGATCGGAACCGCCACGCCGCAGACCGTGAGCTATCGGCTGGCCCGTCTCGACAATCAGGGCATCGACATCACGGGCTCGGTGACGCGCAATCCGATCGTGCAGGCGCCGCCGCGCTATCAGGTGTCCGATTTCCCGCGAGTCGACCGTACCCTGAAGGGCGACCGCCTCGTCACGGTCACGCCCGAAGCGACTTCGCCGGCGCCCACCGGGGGCGCGCCCGCTTGGGAAGATCCATCGACTTCGAATGCATCCGTGAAGGGCGCCAAAACCGCGGATGCTGTCCCGGTTGCCGAGCCTGCAAAACTCGATCCGGAACTCGCGGCCGCGCTGAGCGCGCCGCCGCTGGCGCATTACGATGTTGCGATGTCGCTCGAGGCCCAGCCGCTCGACGAACTGAAAGTCCCGTCCAGAGCCGTTACGGCAGTCGAACCGGCGCCGGCGCGCGACCATTTCTCGTTCAAGACCTCCAGCCTGTTCTTCGGAAGCTCTTCGCTCGGCTCGGCCGAGAGCATGGAGCGCTGGCAACCCGGCGAAGAACCGATGATCGTGCTGCCGCAAGCGCCCGATCCGGACCTGAAGGTGATGGCGTCGCTGCCGCCGCCGGCCGATGAGCCGTCCAAGGTCGTCGAGAGTGGCGAGAGCATTGCCGCCAAGGGTGAAGTCAACGCCGACAACCAGCGCGCCAAGACTCCGGCCGAGCGCCTTGGCCTGCTGGACGAAAAGTCACGCGCCAAATCGGAAAAATGCCTCACGGAAGTGATCTATTTCGAGGCGCGCGGCGAAGCCGTGCGCGGCCAGATCGCGGTGGCGCAGGTGGTGCTGAACCGCGCCTTCTCCGGCAAATATCCCGACACGGTGTGTGGCGTGGTCTACCAGAACAAGCACCGCCATCTCGCCTGCCAGTTCACCTTCGCCTGCGACAACAACCCCGACGTGGTAAAAGAGCCCGACATGTGGGAGCGCGCCAAAAAGATCGCGAAAGCGATGCTCGACGGCCAGCTCTGGCTGCCGGAGGTGGCGAAATCGACCCACTACCACGCCTATTGGGTACGCCCGTCCTGGGTCAGCGAGATGAAGAAGATGTACAAAACCGGCGTGCATACCTTCTATCGGCCGCGTAACTGGGGCGACGGCAGCGAAGCGCCGAGCTGGGGCACCACGGCGCAAACCGCGGAAATCTCGGCGAAGCTCGCTGAAGCCGCGCAAAGCTCCGCCGAACTGGCCAGCGCGAAGCGCTGACTCAAATCGTCATCCTTGAGGAGCGCGCTCTTGCGCGCGTCTCAGGATGACGTGGGTCACGCATCAATATCCAGCGCGACGTCGAAGTTGGGTGCGGAGTGCGTCAGCGCACCCACCGAGGCGTAGTCGACGCCGGTCTTTGCGATGTTCGCGATCGAGTCCAGCGTGACGCCGCCGGAGGCCTCCAGCACCACGCGGCCGCTGGCCAGCTTCACCGCCTCGGTCAGCATGGCGATATCCATATTGTCCAGCAGCACCACGTCGGCGAGCCCGCTGTTGAGCACCTCGCGCAACTGCGCCAGCGTATCGACCTCGATCTCGACCTTGACGAGGTGTCCGATGTGGGCCCGCGCACGCTCCAGCACCGGCCGCACGCCGCCGGCGACCGCGATGTGGTTGTCCTTGATCAGGATCGCCTCGTCGAGCCCGAAGCGGTGATTGAAGCCGCCGCCGCAGCGCACCGCGTAGTTCTCCAGCGCGCGCAGCCCCGGCGTGGTCTTGCGGGTGCAGCAGATCCGTAATTGGGTGCCGGCGGCACGGCGCACATAATCCGATGTCAACGTGGCGATGCCGGAGAGCCGGCCGACGAAATTCAGGGCGGTGCGCTCGCCGGCCAGCACGGCGCGCGCCGGCCCCGAAATCGTCAGCACCTGCACACCCGCCGCGACGGTCGCGCCATCGCGAAAATGAGCCTCGATGCTGATATCCGGCGACAGCCTTTGGAACGTGGCAACCGCCAGCGGCAATCCGGCGATGATGCCCGACTGCCGTGCGATCAGGATGGCATGGGCCTTGGTCGCCTCCGGAATGGTGGCGATCGAGGTGATGTCGCCGGCGCGGCCGAGATCCTCGTCGAGGGCACGCTGCACGGCCTCGTCGATCGCGAGTGGCGACAGAAAGGCTTCCGGATTCAAAAGTGAGGCGGGTGTTGTCACGAAGGCTACTCCCATCAGGCGGTGATCGGTTGCGGGACCCGCAACTCGGAACACTCAGCGAGCGACGCGGCGATTTCGCGCGCCGCGGCCAGCGTCGTCATGGTGCGATGCGCCAGCGCCGGCTTCTCGACCGGACAATCGATGCGGTAGTGCGCGCCACGGCTTTCGCGCCGCGTCCAGGCGGATGCCGCCACCAACAGGGCCGTCGTCGCCATATTGCGCAGCGCGACGTTGCCGCACTGCCGCTCGATATCCGCGAAGGCGCGTATCGCTCCGGCCAGACGATCGCCATCGCCGATGACGCCGACATGCGAGGTCATCATCGCCCGCAGCCGGGCTTCCGATAGTGCTGACATCGCGCGGTTCTGCTGATTGATCGACGCGAAAGACAGGCGCGCAGGCGGAGCAATCGCGTGGCCCGCAATATCCTCGGCGATACGCGCGGCATAGACCACGGCTTCGAGCAGCGAATTCGATGCCAGCCGGTTGGCGCCATGCGCGCCGGTGCAGGAGACTTCGCCACCGGCCCACAGGCCCTCGATCGAGCTGCGGCCGTGCCAGTCTACCGATATGCCGCCCATGTGGTAATGCGCGGCGGGTGCGACCGGGATCGGCTGCGTCGCCGGATCGATGCCGGCGGCGAGGCAGCTGGCATGGACGGTCGGAAATTTCCCGGCGAAATGCGCGCCGAGCGCCTTGGTCGCGTCGAGGAACACGCCACGGCCAGCGGCGATCTCGGCGAATACGCCGCGCGCCACGATATCGCGCGGCGCCAGTTCGGCGAGCGGGTGCAGTGCCGGCATAAAGCGCTCGCCCCGATCGTTGATCAGGGTGGCGCCTTCGCCGCGCAGCGCTTCGGTCGCCAGCGGCGCCGGATCGCGGCCGGCCATGATCGCGGTGGGATGAAACTGCACGAATTCCGGATCGGCGATCACGGCGCCGGCGCGCGCGGCGATGGCGAGGCCAAGGCCGCCGGCTTCGGCCGGGTTGGTCGTCACCGCGTAGAGGCGGCCGATGCCGCCGGTCGCCAGCACCACCGCGCGCGACGCGATGGTCACCGGTCCGGTGGTGGCATCGCCGATATGGCGCAGCTGCAGTCCGGTGACCGCGCCATCCTCCGTCAACAGCGCCTCGGCGGTATATCCTTCGATCACCCGGATCGAGGGCGTGCGGCGGACGGCTTCGATCAGCGCCGTCATGATCGCCATGCCCGCCATGTCGCCGCGCACATGCACGATGCGCCGCGCCGAATGCGCGGCCTCGCGGCCAACCGCGAGTTTTCCCTCGATGTCGCGATCGAACGGGACGCCGTAATGCAGGAGATCATGAATGCGTGCGCCGGCTTCGCGCGCGAGGCCGAGCGCAATGCGCTCATCGACCAGGCCGGCGCCGACCGCGACGGTGTCGGCCGCGTGCGCCTCCGCGCTGTCCCCCTCGGCGACGGCCGCCGCGATGCCGCCCTGTGCCCAGGCCGTCGAGGCGCCCTGGCCGAGCGGCGCCGCGGAAACCACGGTGACCGGACGCGGCGCCAGCTTCAGCGCGCAAAACAATCCGGCAAGGCCGCCACCGACGATGACGACGTCGTCGGTGCTGCGGGTGAGGTCGTCGTAATCGTGGGCTGTCATGTCAGCTTCCTCTCCTTCGTCGTCCCTGCGAACGCATGGACCCATACGCCGCGCCGTTAGTTGTGTCGGTTGGTGAGAGTCGTTGCTAATCATCAGCAACGGTGGTTATGGGTCCCCGCGCCCCGTGCGCCATTGCGCACTAGGCGGGGACGACGAACTTAATTCTTCAGATTGATCATCCGCTCGACCGAACGCCGCGCTCGTTCGGCAATCACGGGATCGACGGTGACCTCCTCACGCAGGTAGATCAGGCTGTCCAGAATCTTCGGCAGCGTGATCCGCTTCATGTGCGGGCACAGATTGCACGGCCGCACCATTTCGATACCGGGCAGTTCGGCCCTGACGTTGTCCGCCATCGAGCATTCGGTGATCATCACCACGCGCTTCGGACGGTTGCTGCGAACCCAGTTGATCATGTGCGCGGTCGAGCCGGTGAAATCGGCCTCTGCCAGCACGTCCGGCGGGCATTCCGGATGCGCGATGATCTGTACCGAGGGATCGGCCTCGCGATAGGCGCGCAGCTCGTCGCCGGTGAAGCGCTCGTGCACCTCGCAGGCGCCCTTCCAGGCGATGATCTTCACGCTGGTTTTCGATGCGACATATTTCGCCAGATACTGGTCCGGCAGAAAGATCACGGTCGGCGCACCCAGGCTCTCCACCACCTCGACCGCGTTGGACGAGGTGCAGCAGATATCGACCTCCGCCTTGACGTCGGCCGATGTGTTGACATAGGCGACCACGGGCACGCCAGGAAAACGCTCGCGCAACAGCCGCACGTCGGCGCCGGTGATGCTCGATGCCAGCGAGCAGCCGGCGCGCTTGTCCGGGATCAGCACCGTCTTGTGCGGATTCAGGATCTTCGACGTCTCCGCCATGAAGTGCACGCCGCACTGCACGATGATGCCGGATTTTACCCTGGTGGCTTCGATCGCCAGCTGCAGCGAATCGCCGCCGATATCGGCGACGCAATGGAAGATCTCCGGCGTCTGGTAATTATGCGCCAGGATCACCGCGTCGCGCGTCTTCTTCAGCTCGTTGATCGCCTTGATATAGGGCGCCATGAACGGCCACTCGGCCGGCGAGATCACCTTCTTCACGCGCGCATAGAGATGCGCGGTGTCCCGCTCGACCTCGGGCGTCCATTCGAGCGATGGCATCGGCAGCGCCCGGGCCCGCTCGGCGGCGGTCACGCGGCTGCGCGCCTGGGCGGCGGGATGGCCGTGGTCCGGGTTTCCGAAATCGTCAGGACCGTAGATTCCAGCGATCGGCATGGGTGCCTCCCTCGTAAGGTTTATATATGCTCAATATGAGCATATATGGGTTCTGAGAAATCCGGCCACGAGGGGCCGGCGTTTTCGAAAGCGGCGTAACGTTCAGTTCGGACCGACCTGCAGCCGCGCAGAGCGTTCGGCTCGTCGCGGGGAAATCATCTTATCCTCATTTAGAGCAAAACAAACATAGCATCCCTTTCAGCGCACCGCCAGATGTCCGGACTGCCAATTCTTCATTTCTGCCCGACGCGATTTGCAACGCTGCAATGCAGGGCGTGATTTTCCGGATCGGACGATTGGGATTTTCATGCGAATGCATTAACTCCGTGTCATGAGCTCGCCGGCCTTGCCGGTTCGAAGCCAACCATCGGGGAATTCCATGACGACCAGCGCAGCCGAACTCCGCCCATCTCAAGGCTTCGGCTGGCGGACGCCGCTGGTGATCATCATCTGCGGCTGCGCGATCGCGCTGCTGAGTTTCGGGCCGCGATCCAGCGTCGGCTTTTTCATTCAGCCGATGGGCCGGGATCTTTCCCTGGGCCGCGACGTCTTCGGCCTGGCGCTGGCGCTGCAAAACCTGTTGTGGGGGCTGGGCCAGCCAGTTGCCGGCGCGATCGCCGACCGCTTCGGTGTCATGCGCGTGATGGTTGTCGGCGCGCTGCTGTACGCCGGCGGCCTGTTGATGATGCGCTACGCCACCACGCCGCTGTCGCTGGATATCAGTGCTGGCGTCCTGATCGGCTTCGGGCTTTCGGGCTGTTCGTTCAACCTCGTGCTCTCGGCATTCAGCAAGCTGCTGCCGCCCGAGAAGCGCGGCATCGCGCTCGGCGCCGGCACCGCCGCCGGGTCGTTCGGGCAATTCCTGTTCGCGCCGTTCGGCGTGGCGCTGATCGACAATTTCGGCTGGCAGTCGGCGCTGATCGTGTTCGCCGGCCTGATGCTGCTGATCCTTCCGCTGTCGCTGGCGCTGGCGACCCCGCCCGCGACCGCAACCAATGTGCCTGTCGTGGAGCAGCAGTCCTTCAGGACGGCGCTGGCGGAAGCGTTCGGCCATCGCTCCTACGTGCTGTTGGTGCTGGGTTTCTTTACCTGCGGCTTTCAGCTCGCCTTCATCACCGTGCATCTGCCGGCCTATCTGTCCGACCGCGGTGTCACCACGCAAACCGGCGGCTGGGTGATCGCCGCCATCGGCCTGTTCAACATCATCGGCTCGCTGGGCGTCGGCTGGCTGCAGAACATATTTCCCAAGCGTTACATCCTGTCGGTGATCTATTTCACCCGCGCGCTGTCGATCGTCGCCTTCATCTCGTTCCCGATCACCACCTTTTCGGCGATCGTGTTCGGCGCCATCACCGGGCTGACCTGGCTGTCGACGGTGCCGCCGACCTCGGCGCTGGTCGCGCTGATGTTCGGCACCCGCTGGTTCGCCACGCTGTATGGATTTGCCTTTGTCAGCCATCAGGTCGGCGGCTTCCTCGGCGTATGGCTCGGCGGCATCGTGTTCGAGCAGTTCGGGTCCTACACGCCGATCTGGTGGCTTTCGGTGCTGTTCGGCGTGCTGTCGGCGCTGATCAACCTGCCGATCGTCGAGGCGCCGGTGGCGCGCCCGGTTGCGCAACCGGCCTGATGAGGTAAACATCCCCGATCAAGAGTTTGGGGAGAGTTTACGTTGGCAATGTTCAAGGCGATCAGGATCGACAAGGCGGAAAAGGGCACCACTGCCGCGCTCACGCAATTCGACGAAGCCGAATTGATGGAAGGCGACGTCACGGTCGCCGTCGAATATTCTGATCTGAACTACAAGGACGGCCTGGCCGTCACTGGCAAGGCGCCGGTGGTGCGGCGCTTTCCGATGATCGCGGGCATCGATTTCGCCGGCACCGTCGAGCAGTCGTCGCATCCGGCGTGGAAGGCCGGCGACAAGGTGGTCTGCACCGGCTGGGGCATGGGCGAGACCCATCTGGGCAGCTACGCCGAAAAGGCGCGGGTCAAGGGCGACTGGCTGGTGCGGCTGCCCGAGGGAATGTCGCCACGCGACGCCATGGCGATCGGCACTGCCGGTTTCACCGCCATGCTTGCGGTGATGGCGCTGGAAAAGCATGGCCTGACCCCCGGGGATGGCCCCATCGTCGTCACCGGCGCGGCCGGCGGGGTCGGCTCGGTCGCCACCGCCGTGCTGTCAAAACTCGGTCATCACGTCATCGCCTCGACCGGCCGGATGTCGGAAGCCGATTACCTGAAGGGCCTCGGTGCGGTCGAGGTGATCGACCGCGCCGAGCTGTCGGGGCCGGCCAAGCCGCTGGCCAAGGAGCGCTGGGCGGGCGGGATCGACAGCGTCGGCTCGACCACGCTGGCCAACCTGCTCTCGATGACGAAATACCGCGGCGCCATTGCCGCCTGCGGCCTCGCCGCCGGCATGGACCTGCCATCCTCGGTGGCGCCGTTTATTTTACGCGGAGTGTGCCTTCTCGGCATCGATTCGGTGATGTGTCCGATCGAGCTGCGCAGGGCCGCCTGGAGCCGCCTTTCCAGCGATCTGGATCATGGCAAACTTGCTGAAATTACTCATGAAATTGGATTGGGCGAAGTCATCGCCGCCGGCGCCAAAATCCTCGCCGGGCAGGTCCGCGGTCGAATCGTGGTAAAAATTCTCTAACGGCGTTCAGACTTTACCAACCAAGCTGCTCCAATGTTGCCACGGTTGGTATGGTAAGCAGCGGGTAAAGAGTGATCAGGTGGTTACCCGCGGCTCAAGGTCAGGTTCGGAGTTGCAGCATGTTTGTGCGTTTCGTGTTGGGGGTCGTCGTGGCCGGTGCGGTCATCGCGCCCGCTCTGGCCGGGCAGATGAATGCCGACGAGGCCCGCCGATTTGTCGCCGGTAAGGTTTTCGCCTTTACCTGTTTCGACGGCACCCGCGGCTCTGGCCGTATCCTCGACGACATGGGTGCGGCTGGCGCCGTACAGTTTTCCGGCGCCGCCCGGGTGCGCCACATGCGGCTTCCCGGCAATACGTTGCAGGTTCGCGGCCAGTCCGTCTGCGCGTCGATCAAGGGCGTTCCGTTCGAGCCCTGCTTCAATCTCGAGAAGAAGGACGAGCGCAGCTTCCGCGGCTCGGTGTCGGGCATGGGTTTCGCCTATTGCGATTTCCGCCATCAGGGCGCGGCCCAGATGCTGATGGCCCGCGCGGTATCGCGTCCCCGTTCGCTGCACGCGCCGGCCAACGCCCGCTCGGCGGACGCGTCGCGGAACGACATCACGGCAAGCGTCGAAACCCCGAAGGTCGAGAGCGCCAAGCTCGATCCGGTCAAGTCCGCGGCCGCATCGGAAGCAGCGAAGTCCGAGGGCGCAGCCGAACTTCGTCGCTCGACCGACTGAAACGTCACCGGCGTCAGCCATCACGCCTTCAGGTTCGCCTCCCGGTTGGTTGCGGGGACGCCGGCGGCGCCGTGCAGCGCGTGATGCCGTAGTCATACGGATTGGCGTTTTCATCCGTTGGTAGCGACTCGCGAGCCATTTTCGTCCATCTTCGGCAGGCTGTGGGGGCGGCCCAAAAACTGGGTGCAAAATGTCGCTGTACTTCTTCCGGATTAGCCATGGCCGCTATTCGGGCGCTTCCGATCTCGGAACTGAATTCGAGAGCCGTGAAGACGCCTGGGCCGAGATGACCAAGGTCTGCGGCAATCTGCTCGGCGGCATCTCACGCGGTCTCAAGCAAAACGCCGAATGGCGCATGGAACTGCTGGACGAAGCCAAGAAGCCGGTTTTTCGAGTCCGCCTGGTGGCGGAGACGGTGGGGTAGATCTAGCGCGCTGCGGCGGCGGCCTTTTGCGCCACCGCTTTAGCGACTTTCCAGTCTCAGCGGCGCATTTCCGGCCCGGAGCGTTCTCCCGTAGTTCTACGGGGCCGAAAATTTATATTCATGAGAGGCCTTAAAGGTTTTTCTCGATCGAGAGCAATTGTCGCTCTCATTCAAATCCAATTTCAGACTCCTTTGGCGCCAGTGAGCGGGTCAACGTGAGAATTATATGGTGATCCTCATTCAAACCGTCCGCATCGGGACCTGGCTTGCCGCGTCTGTGTTCGACGATGGAGCCCTCTCGCTGCGCTGAAGGAAAACGCCCCGAGCGATATTCTCTTGCGAGTTGTGGCAAGATTTGAGTGGGAGTGTCGTTGCGCGGTCTAAGTCGCTGCTAACCCAAGCGAGATAAAGTGTTGTTGACGCTTGACATGGTCGCGGTCAGGGAAAATCGACAGAGTGCGTTGAAATCACAGAGACATCACCCTGAAGCTCTGAGCTGCGCTGAAAGCGCGGCAAATATTTCATCCTCAGAGCGTGGAAATCTCAAACTTCGCAAGCAGACGAAAAACCTCTTTCTGCAATCCCACCAATCCGGAGAACACGAATGTCGATCGATCGTCGAATGCTGTTGCGTGGCGCGCTGGCTTGCGCCTGCTGCGCCAAGGCGGGGCTAGCCATAGCATCGGACGCGCCGGCGCATGGCGGCGCGGCAGCGGCTCACTGGAGCTACGAAGGCGATGGCAATCCCGAGAAGTGGGGCGAACTTCAATCCGATTTCAAGATGTGCCAGCTCGGCGTAGAGCAGACGCCGATCGATCTCAGTAACGGCATCAAGGGCGACGTCGGTTCGGTCGATTATGATTACAAGCCGCTACCGCTCCGCATCGTCAACAACGGCCATACCATCCAGTTCAACGCCGATCCCGGCAGCGCCTGCGTCATCGGCGGCGCGCGTTATGAATTGCTGCAGTTTCATATGCATCACCCGAGCGAGCACCTGCTGGCGGGAAAAGGCTTCGATCTGGAATGCCACTTCGTGCACAAGTCGAGCGCCGGAGCGCTCGCGGTGACCGGCGTGTTCATCCGGCCAGGTGCGGCGAACACGGCACTGAAGGCGTTCTTCGAGCAGATGCCCGCCAAGGCAGGGCCGGAGGTCAAGGTTGCAGGTTCGGTCGATATCGCGGGCGTCCTGCCGAAGACCGGCGGTTACTTCCGTTACATGGGTTCGCTGACGACGCCGCCCTGTTCCGAAGGCCTCACCTGGACGGTCCACAAGGAGCCGGTCGAGGCGTCGGTCGAGCAGATCCAGAAATTCGCCGCACTGTTTCCCAAGAACGCCCGTCCGATCCAGCAGCGCAATCGCCGCTTCGTGATCGACGCGTCCTGATCTCCTAGATTCTTGAAATTGAAGGAATAGCACTGTGAGCCAGTCTTCATCATCCGCCAGCGTCGCGTCGTCCGGCCTGTTCGGATTCTTTACCAACCGCAAAATCAGCACCAAGATCGCGATCGGATTTGCCTGTATCCTCACCATAACGGGCGTGATTTCCGCCATTTCCTATCTGGAGTTCGGGAAAATAGATCGGGACTTCTCCGACTACTCGCGAAAAGTGACCAATGGTGCCGTCATCAGTGACATCGATCGGCAGTTCCTGGCGTTCCGGCGCTATGCCGGTGAGGTCTCGGAAAATATCGAGGAGAACTTCGCCGCCGCCGACAAGACTCGCAAGATCGTGCGCGAGCGTCTCGACCAGGCATTGAAAAGTATCAAGGATCCCCAGCGTCTCGCGAAGGTGAAGGGGATGTCCGATCAGTTCGACGTCTATTCAAAGGATTTCGACAAGGTCGTTCCGATGCAGCGCGATCAGGCAAAACTGGTCAAGGAAGTGCTCGATCCGGTCGGGCAGAAGTTGCGCGTCGATCTGGAGCGGCTGCAGAAGAACGCCGCGGTCCAGGCCGGCAACAGCAACACCGTGATCCTCGCCGGCGAGGCCATCAAACTGCTCATGCAGGTGCGCCTCAACTCCGACAAGGCGCTTGCGCGCCATGACGAGGCCTTCGTGAAGGTCGCCGAAGTCGCTTTTGCGGATCTCAAGCGCGTTCTGGCGACTTTCGATGCGGCGATAGTCAACCCGGACGTGCGCAAGCAATTCGATGAAGTCAGGTCCAACGCCGACAAATTCCACGATGCCTTCGTCAAGGCCATGCACGACTCCAAGGAAGTAAGCGGCCTGATGAACGGCGAGATGCGAAAGGCGGCCCGTGCGATCGCCGCCGAAGCTGCTTCGATCAAGGAGAGCGTGGTCGCCGAAGAACACAAGATCGAGCAGGAGGTGACCAGCCTGATTGCGTCGGCCAACACGATGATTGTCTGGGTTGCAGCCGGCAGTCTGGTCCTCGGGATGGTGCTGGCATGGTTGATCGGACGCGCGATCTCCAGGCCGGTGGTCGGGCTTTGCGCAGGGATGCGCGAACTCGCCGAAGGCAATTTCCAGGTCGTGCTGCCCGGTCTCGGCCGTGGCGACGAGGTTGGGGACATGGCGCAGGCGGTCGAGACCTTCAAGGTCAAGGCCGAGCAGAAGGCTCGCGACGAAGCGGAAGCCAAGATGAAGCAGGATCAGATCGCCGCGCAGCAGCGCAAGGCCGATATGATCAAGCTCGCCGACGATTTCGAAGGCGCAGTCGGCGAGATCATCGAAACCGTCTCCTCGGCATCGACCGAACTGGAGGCCTCTGCCGGTACGCTTACTTCGACCGCCGATCGTGCCCAGGAACTGACGACCGCCGTCGCTGCGGCCTCCGAGGAAGCCTCCACCAACGTGCAGTCGGTGGCCTCCGCCACCGAGGAACTGTCGTCGTCGGTCAACGAGATCAGCCGTCAGGTCCAGGAATCCTCGCGGATGGCCAATGAGGCCGTCCATCAGGCCCGCACCACCAACGACCGGGTCGGCGAACTGTCGAAGGCGGCCGCCCGCATCGGCGACGTCGTCGAACTGATCAACACCATCGCCGGCCAGACCAACCTGCTGGCGCTCAATGCCACCATCGAGGCGGCGCGCGCCGGTGAGGCCGGTCGCGGTTTCGCCGTCGTGGCTTCCGAGGTCAAGGCGCTGGCAGAGCAGACCGCCAAGGCCACCGGCGAGATCGGTCAGCAGATTACCGGCATCCAGGCCGCGACGCAGGAGTCGGTGACCGCGATCAAGGAAATCAGCGGCACCATCGAGAGGTTGTCCGAGATTTCATCGACCATCGCGGCGGCGGTGGAAGAGCAGGGCGCGGCGACGCAGGAGATATCCCGCAATGTGCAGCAGGCGGCGCAGGGCACCCAGCAGGTCTCCTCCAACATCATGGATGTGCAGCGCGGCGCCAGCGAGACCGGATCGGCTTCCTCGCAGGTGCTCTCTGCGGCGCAGTCACTGTCGGGCGACTCCAACCGCCTCAAGCTCGAGGTCGGCAAGTTCCTCAACACGGTGAGGGCGGCCTGATCAGAGGTATCCGTCGGCACCCGGCTCCATGCGCGGCTGCCGGCGAATACCGCTCGCTTCCCGGTATTCATACGGTGTTACCCATTAACCTCAGCTGAAATCATTAACTGTATGGCTCAGTTACGGCGCTCATCGAACGCGAAGATGGTTCCCGTTCGACCGCCTACGCCCGCGACGTCCGCCCCCGGACTAGCTGGCTGCTCTTCAGCGGAGGATGATGATGTTTGCCATGCTGAGCCAGTTCAAGATGACCGTCGGCCGCAAGATCTATGCCTTGATCGGCCTCAGCTTCATCGGCGTTGTGGGAATTGCCATCTTCGACTCGCGCGAATTGGCGTCGAGCCTCAATCAGCAAAAGCAGATCGAGTTGCGGCACCTGACCGAACTGGCGCTGGGTATCCTCAAGGAAGAACATGCCCTGGTGCAGAAAGGCGGCATTACCGACGCTGACGCGCAGAAGCGGGCGCTGGCCCGGGTCGCGACGCTCCGATATGGCAGCAACGACTATTTCTGGGTCAACGACATGCACCCGCGCATGGTGATGCATCCGATGAAGCCGGAGATGAACGGCACCGATATTTCGACATTCAAGGATCCGAACGGCAAGGCCCTGTTCGTGGATTTCGTCAACGTCGTCCGGAAGGACGGCGCGGGTTTCGTCCCCTATGAGTGGCCGAAGCCGGGTGTCGACAAACCGCAGCCGAAGCTGTCCTACGTTGCCGGCTTTGCGCCGTGGAACTGGGTCATCGGCACCGGGGTCTATATCGACGACCTCAATGCGCAGACCTGGGCTTCGACCCGGTCAGCGATGTTGGCCGCCGGCCTGGTGCTGCTGCTGACGCTCGCCGTGTCTATGCTGGTGGCTCGCAGCATTACCCGGCCGCTGCAGCGCATGACGGTGACGATGAATGATCTGGCCAGCGGCAAGCTCGACGTCGAGGTATCCGGCATCGACCGCAACGACGAGGTCGGCGAGATGGCCAAGGCGGTCGAAGTCTTCAAAAGCAATGCGGTCGCGCGGCAGGGACTGGAGGCCGAGCAGAAGGAAGCCGAGACCCGCTCCGTTGCCCGGCGCAAGTCGGACATGAACAAGATGGCCGACGATTTCGAGGGCGCGGTCGGACAGATCGTCGAGACCGTATCTTCCGCATCGAACCAGCTGGAGGCTTCGGCCGGAACGCTGACATCGACCGCCGAGCGCGCGCAGGAACTCACCACCATGGTCGCCGCCGCCTCCGAGGAAGCCTCCACCAACGTGCAGTCGGTGGCGTCCGCGACCGAGGAAATGGCGTCGTCGGTCACCGAGATCAGCCGTCAGGTCCAGGAATCCGCGCGGATGGCCAATGATGCCGTCGGCCAGGCCCGCACCACCAACGATCGCGTCGGCGAATTGTCGAAGGCGGCGGCCCGCATCGGCGATGTCGTCGAACTGATCAATACCATCGCCGGCCAGACCAATCTGCTGGCGCTGAACGCGACCATCGAGGCGGCGCGTGCCGGTGAAGCTGGCCGCGGCTTCGCGGTGGTGGCCTCGGAAGTGAAGGCGCTCGCCGAGCAAACTGCCAAGGCGACCGGCGAGATCGGTCAGCAGATCACCGGTATCCAGGCCGCGACCCAGGACTCGGTCAACGCCATCAGGGAGATCAGCGGCACCATCGAAAAGCTGTCCGAGATCTCCGCGACCATCGCTTCGGCAGTCGAAGAGCAGGGCGCGGCGACGCAGGAAATCTCCCGCAACGTGCAGCAGGCCGCGCAGGGCACCCAGCAGGTCTCGACGCACATCACCGACGTGCAGCGCGGCGCCAGCGAGACCGGATCGGCCTCCTCGCTGGTGCTCTCCGCGGCACAGTCGCTGTCCGGCGACTCCAACCGCCTCAAGCTCGAGGTCGGCAAGTTCCTCAATTCGGTGCGGGCGGCCTGACAAGGGGCGGGCCCGAATCGTCTGACACGTTGGCGTCGCGGCAACCCGCGATGGATCGGATGGTGTGCGGCAGGCCCGAAAAAACGCGCCTAGCCGTCCGGCTGCGCGGCAGGTGCAGCCGGCGGTCTCTGCCTGCGGAACAGGATGCGCTGGTACAGCCAGCCGATCGCCACCAGCACCAGCCCGAGACACATGAACGACAGCGCGCGGTAAACGCCCGTCAGCGTCGACATGTCGATCAGGAACGCCTTCAGGATCGTCAGCGCGATCACTACCGCTGAGGCGAGGCGGGCGCGCTGCGAGTTGACCAATATGCCGATGCCGAGCAGCGCCACGCCGAACGCCAGCCACGCAATCGAGTAGGTGTACTGCTCGACGCCGGTGGTGGGGCCGCGCGTCAGCACCGGACCGTGATAGAGCCTGCGGATTTCGAATGTCACATAGGTCAGCGCCAGCACCAGCGCCGCCGCTGCGATGGTGTTGGCATAGCTGGCCGGACGCCGGCCCGCCACCGCGTAGGACAATAGCAGCGCCAGCACCGCGGGCAGGGCATAGCCGAGCAGCAGCAGGTTGAAGAACACGCCGCCGACATCGGTCGGCCGGAAGATCGGCGACTCCAGCACCATCAGGCCGATCACGCTGGCTGTGCCGGCGAACAGCGTCAGCACGATCGCAGCGATGTCGTGGACAACGCTACCGGTGCGGATCAGCAATCGTTCCAGCCCGATCGCCATCGCCAGTGCCGCGCACACCTGCAGCGCCACTTCGGTAAGGCCTGCGGAATCGCGGTACACGTCGCCGCCGTTGACGGCATGGCGGATTTCCAGGAACACCAGCAACACCGTGAACAGGATCGCCGCCGATTCCACCGTGCGCAGCGGTGCATCGTCGCCATGACGGCGCAGGAAGATGCTTCCGGCCCAGAACGACAGCGCCGGAATGCCATAGCCCCACAACAGCCAGTTGAAGATCGGCGTGGTGCCGACCATGTCGCCGACGATGCGCGGCTCATAGCCGATCCGCAGCACCACGATGCCGGCGACAATGGCGGCGAGCGTGCGCAGGAACGGTATCGGCCGCTGCAGCGAGATCCATGCGGTGCCGAGCGACATCAGCGACAGCGCGATGGTCAGCCAGCCCTTTTCAAGCGCAAAGGTCAGCGCCAGCGCCATCGCGGCGAGTGCGCCGGTGGCGAACAGCGCGATCGAGACCTGCAATCCGGGCCGGTCCTCGCGCCTGGCAAGGAGTTCGGTCGCGGCGCCGAATGCGGCCGCCAGCAGCACGGCCAGAATGGCAAACGGGATCGAGCGATCGAGATGCGCGATGCGGGCATAGAGCGCGATCAAGAGCGCCAGCGGTGTGAACACGGCCGCGGCCGACCAAACCACCGGGATGATGGCGCTGGCCGAGCGGCCCTGCGCCAGAAATCCGGCGATACCGAATCCAGCGGCGAAGATCGCCGCGGCGACGAGGTGCATCATGACGGCGCTGTCGGTGGCGGCAGGGCCGATGCCCGGCAGCACCAGCATGTCCGGATTGCCGCGGATCGCCCATTCGGCAAACACCACGAACACCAGCACGGCGGCTGCGCCGACCGCGCCGGTAGCCGCTTCCGCGCGCCAAGCCACGAACAGCGTGCCGGCCACCAATAGCGTGAACACAATGACGGCCGTATCGGCATGCGCGCTGCTCAGCACGATCAAGGTGGCGCCCAAGAGATAGACCGCCAGCGAACCGGACGAGAACGGTTCGACCTCGCCCTGCTCAGCGGGCGGACCGAACATGAATCCGCACACCACCAGCAATGCTGCGAGGATGAATCCCGCCAACACATGGAACGCGTGCGGCCCGACCATCGACGGCCCGCATTGCAGGCAGGGGAAGGTCCAGAGCAGCGCGAACACGAGGGTGGTGACCGCAAGCCAGCGCCACAGCCTGATTCGCGCCAGCCCGAACGCCGCCGCGGTGACGATGGCCAGATAGATATAGAGCGCCCAGAAATCCGGCTTGTCGGAAGAGACCAGAACAGGCGTGGCGAAGGCGGCGGCGATGCCGAGGCCGGCCAGCGCCGGCCCATGCAGCAGCGCTGCGGCGAGCGTGCCCAGCGCCACCAGGCCGAGCAGAACGAAGGCGGTGGCGGGCACCAGAAATTCGTACAGCGCATAGGCGGCGTACACCGTGGCGAATGCCACCGCGGTCCCGGCGGCGGTGAGGATGGCCGGGATATTGGTGATCGGCAGCGCCTCGATCGCCGAAATGCTCTCCTTGCGCCGGGTCCATTCGCCCGCTGCCAGCAGCGCCAGCGCGAACAGGCCGCCCAGCATGGTGCGCACGCCGGGGCCGAGCAGCCCGGCCTCGATCGAATAGCGCACCATGAAGAAGCCGCCGAGCGCCAGCGTCAGGCCGCCGACCCAAACCACCCAGCGGGTGCCGATGCGCTCCTCGAAACCGGGTTCGGCTGGCGGAAGCGGTGGCGGCGCGGACGCGGGGATTTCCAAATCGGGCTGCTGCGCCGCTGCGGGCTGGATCGGCGGCGCCTCTGCTTCGGTTGTTTCAATCCGGGTCTGGTCCGCCGCCGATGGTGCGAGCGGCGTTTCATGGACGGGCAATGGCGGCGGTGCAGCTCTTGTTGCGGCTGCCGGCGATGCCGACGTTTCCAACAAATCCAGCCGCGCGCGCAGCACCGCGATCTGATCGAAGGCCTTGCGGGCGACGATGAGCCCGACGATGGCAACTACCAGCGAAAAAAAGTCGAACGGCAAATCGAACATCCAGCCTCCAGGCGATCGGCCCGGCGTCGGGGCTTACCGCATCAAAAATCTTCAGCGTCTTCCGCGTACGCGCAGCCCCGGTGCCGGCCGCTCCTGCAGCACCTCGCGACGGAATCGAAACAGCGCGGCGGGCCGCCCACCGGTCTGTGTCGACATCACGCCGGTCGGTTCAACCAGCGCTCCGGCTTCCACCAGCCGGCGGAAATTCTGCTTGTGCAGATGCCGCCCCGAGATCGCTTCCACGGTCCGCTGCAATTCAGTAAGTGTGAATTCGGGTGGCAAAAGTTCAAACACCACCGGGCGATATTTCAGCTTGGCGCGCAGCCGGGCGATCGCGGTGGCGAGAATTCGGCGGTGGTCGAAGCGCATGGCAACGCCGAGCATGGGAAGCGACTCTCGCGCCAGCGCCGCCGGGCGGCCGTCGCGCCGCGCCTCCTCGACCAGTCCGGCTTCGTAGAGCAGCTCGTAACGGTCGAGCACGCGCTCCTCGTCCCACTGCGCGCCCTCGGCGCCGAAATACAGTTTGACGCGATCCTTGCGGCTGAGCGCCCGGGCACTGTCCGGTTGCTCGGACTGGGCCGCCCAGTTGGTGAGTGCGGGAAAGATCGCGGCCTCGATGATGCCGGGCCGTGCTTCCCGCCAGTCTTCCCACGGGAAAAAGCGGTACCAGGGCTCGAAGGTAGCACCAGGCACGCGCGAGGCGTTGTCGGCGGCGCGGGTCAGCGCGAGGTAACCGATCGAGGCGACATGGGCATCGGTGTCGCCGGCCTGGGTATGCCGGCCGCGATCGCCGAACGTATAGAGTTGCTCGACGTATCCCAGCCGCAACCCGGCCTGTTCTTCCACCCAGGCGCGCAGCCCGATCTCGAAGGTGCGGTGCGACACCGCGTCGAACGGGCCGAACGGCAGCCCGGCGAGCTTGTCGCCATCGCCGGCGGACGCGGTGAGGATCAGGGGCTCGTTGCCTTCGATGGCGACGATGGCGGCGGTCAGCCCGATTTCGATCGGCGTCAGCAGCTTCTCGCTCATCTGGCGCCGTTTGCGAACATCATTCGAGATCGACGCGGAACGGCCGGCCTTCGACCAGCATGCTGCCCGGGCCCATTTCGTCGAGCGCGCGCAGCATCCGGCCCTCGCGCCCCAACGCCCGGTCCGCCAGGCTGACGATCAGCCGGTTCGGCGACGCGATCGGGGAGGCGGCGCGGATTTGCCGCGCGATCGAAATCTCGTCGCGATGCGGATTGAGCATGCAGGCGGCGGCGAAGGCGCTCGCGGTCGAGCGGCTGATACCGGCGTAGCAGTGAACCACCAGCGGCGCGTTACGATCCCAGCCGCGCACGAAATTCAGCACCTGCTCGATATGCATATCCGACGGCGCCAGAAAACCGTCCATGTGCTCGGTGATGTCATCCATCTGGACTCTCAGATGATTGGCCTCGAGCACCGACTCCGGCCGCTGCACCTGGGCGACATTGGCCATCACGGTCAGGACATGGCTGGCGCCGGTGGCCTTGACGGTGTCGGCGAGTGCGGCGAGCGAACAAACGTGAATCATGGCGGTCCTTTGTGTCGTGCCGATTATAGTACGACCTGCGTAGGGTGGGCAAAGGCGCTCTTCGCGCCGTGCCCACCACCGAAGGCTGGAGCTTGATCGATGGTGGGCACGGCGCAAGGGCGCCTTTGCCCACCCTACGGCGCGTTCAACGCCGCGAATCGCGCCAGAAACTGCTTCTCGGCCTTGGCCGCGGTCCACGGCGTCAAATAGTCCTGCTGCGTCGCCGGCGGCAGGCCGGGATCCCGGCCGAACAGGCGGCGGGCTTCGGCTTCCGCGAAGCCGGCAAGCTTCGTCGCCTCGAGATAGGCCGCGCCGCGGTCGGCGGCCTTGATCGCCTGGGTGATGTGGTCCGCCAGCACCGGCGGCAGTCCGAAGCGGATATGGATCGCCGCCAGCAGCCGCTTTTCGACCACCTTGTAGTCGCCGCCGAGCACCGCCTTGAACGGTGAGATCATATCGCCGATGACGTACTCCGGCGCGTCGTGCAGCATCGCCGCGAGCCGGAAGCTGAGGTCGATCCGCGGTTTTTGCTGGCGCAGCACGGCTTCGACCAGCAACGTGTGCTGCGCCACCGAGAAGATGTGCGCGCCGCTGGTCTGCCCGTTCCAGCGCGCAACCCGCGCCAGGCCATGGGCGATATCGGCGATCTCGACATCCAGCGGCGAGGGATCGAGCAGATCGAGCCGGCGTCCCGACAACATTCGCTGCCAGACCCGGGTGGAGGTGACCGCGGACGGTTTCTTCCGCGTCATTTGGCTTTGAGACGCGGGCTGCGCTGTTTTCCGGCGCAGGCCTGATGGCAGAAGCAGGTGACCAGATGGTCGTTGACCATGCCGGTGGCCTGCATGAAGGCGTAGACGATGGTCGGGCCGACGAACTTGAAGTCGCGCGCCTGCAACTCCTTCGACATCTTGATCGACAGCGGCGTCGATGCCGGCACGCTGGCGGTGGTCTTGAAATTGTTGACCTTCGGCTTGCCGTCGACGAAGTCCCACAGGAATTTCGAGAAGCCGGCGCCTTCTTCCATGATCTTCAGATAGCCCTTGGCGCTGTTGATCGCGCCTTCGATCTTGGAACGGTTGCGGACGATGCCGGCATCGTTCATCAGGGCGTGGACTTTTTTCTCGCCGTAGCGCGCGATCTTCTCGGGCTGGAAATCGTCGAAGGCCTTTCGGAAATTGTCGCGCTTGCGCAGGATCGTGATCCACGACAGCCCTGCCTGAAAACCATCAAGGATGAGTTTTTCATAAAGCGCCCGGTCGTCATATTCCGGTACGCCCCATTCGGTGTCGTGATAGGCCATGTAGAACGGATCGTCGCCGGGCCACGGGCACCGCGTCAGGCCGTCGGCATGCAGGCGCGCCGACTTCGTCATGCCACAGTCTGCTTCGGGGCGGGACGGATATCGTCGGGATCGGCGAGGCGGAGGCCGAGGCCGCCGGACGTCAGCGGCAATCCCGCATCCAGCGCATCGGCGGCGCGATCAATCCTGATCAGCGCCAGACCGTTTTGGGCCGATGTCGAACCCATGGTGCCGATCGATTTGTCGCCGGCGAGAATCGTGGTGCCCGGTTCCGGCGAAAAATCTTCGAGAATGACGCGCACGGTCCGGGTGCGCGCGGTGCCGCGATGCTGCATCCGCGACACGACTTCCTGTCCGACGTAGCAGCCCTTGTCGAAATCGACGCCGTGCAGGCGGTCCATGTTGGTTTCGTGCGGAAATGCGTCGCCATACATGAAGTCGAGGCCGCCGCGCGGCACGCCGGCGGCGATGCGATGCGCGTCATAGGCTGAGCTGTCGACCATTTCCGCGCCGATCAGGTCGGCGAGCTTTGGCGCAAGCTCTTCGGGCACCAGGATTCGCCAGCCCAGTGCGGCCTGGCGCGGATCGGCAAAGGCCAGATCGGGTTTTACCGCGGGCTCGCCATCCCACGCCGCCAGCACGCCGAGGCTGTCCGACAGGTTCTCGACCGCGACCTTGGCGCGCAGCTTGTAGAAACCGAGCTTGGCGGCGAGGCCCTGCGCCAGCGCACGCGGGCAGTCGATCAGGAAGCCGCCGCCATGGCCGGCAGGCGCCTCGGTGATGAGGAAATCAACCGTGATCTTGCCCTGCGGGGTCAGCAATGCCCCGAACCGGCCGAGCCCGGGGCGCAGCAGCGTCGCGTCGGTGGTGACGAGGCCGTTGAGAAAGTTGCGGGCGTCCTCGCCGCTGACCTTGACCACGCCCCGGTCGGGAAGAAACGCTGCTTTCATAAGGGGTTCTCTGGCAAAGTTCTTGGGAAAAGGCGACTGCCGGATATCACACGGCAACGTAAGCCGCTAAGGTATCACGAACAAGGCCCGCGACATCAAGTTCCGTAGAGCGGGCACCGAGGTTTCATGAGTCAGCGATTTGATACCATTCTAAAATCCGGCACCGTGGTCAATCAGGACGGCGAGGGCGTGCGCGATATCGGCCTCGTGGGCGGCCGCATCGCCGAGATCGGCTCGCTCGGCCAGGCACTGGCCGGTGAGGTGATCGACTGCAAGGGCCTGCACATCCTGCCCGGCGTGATCGACACCCAGGTGCACTTTCGCGAGCCGGGTCTCACCCACAAGGAAGATCTCGAAACCGGTTCGCGCAGCGCTGTCATGGGCGGCGTCACCGCGGTGTTCGAAATGCCGAATACCGATCCGCTGACCGTGACCGCGCAGACCTTTGCCGGAAAGGTGAAGGCCGGCCGCCACCGCATGCATTGCGATTTCGCGTTCTTCATCGGCGGCACCCGCGACAATGTGGACGATTTGCCTGAGCTGGAACGCGCGCCCGGATGCGCCGGCGTAAAGGTGTTCATCGGCTCCTCCACCGGCGCGCTGCTGGTGGAGGATGACGAAAGCCTGCGGCGGATTTTCAAGGTGATCCAGCGCCGGGCCGCCTTTCATGCCGAGGACGAGTATCGCCTCAACGATCGCAAGGGCCTGCGCATCGAGGGCGATCCGCGATCGCATCCGGTGTGGCGTGACGAAATCGCGGCGCTGATGGCGACGCAGCGCCTGGTCAGGATCGCCCGTGAAACCGGCAAGCGGATTCACGTGCTGCACATCTCCACCAAGGAGGAGATCGAGTTTCTGCGCGACCACAAGGACGTCGCCACCTGCGAAGCGACGCCGCATCACCTCACCTTGGCGGCGCCCGAATGCTACGAGCGGCTCGGCACCCGCGCGCAGATGAATCCGCCGGTGCGTTCGGCCGATCACCGCCAGGGCATCTGGCGCGGCATCGAGCAGGGCATCATCGACGTGCTCGGCTCCGATCACGCCCCGCACACGCTGGAGGAAAAGGCCAAAACCTATCCGGCCTCGCCGTCGGGCATGACCGGGGTGCAGACGCTGGTGCCCTTGATGCTCGATCACGTCAACGCCGGACGGTTGTCGCTTGCCCGCTTCGTCGATCTCACCAGCGCCGGCCCGGCGCGGCTGTTCAACATCGCCTGCAAGGGCCGCATCGCCGCCGGTTACGATGCGGATTTTACCATTGTCGATCTGAAGCGCAGCGAGACCATCACCGACGAGTGGACAGCTTCGCGCGCCGGCTGGACGCCGTATCACGGCGTGCGCGTCACCGGCTGGCCGGTCGGCACGTTGGTGCGGGCGCGTCGCGTGATGTGGCAGGGCGAACTGGTCGGGCCGTCGAGCGGCGAGCCGGTGCGGTTTCTGGAGACGCTGAAGGCGTGAGGTGACGCAGCCAGACGGAGCCAGCGCCGTCGCGCCAATTTCATTTGTCGTCACCCGGCTTGACCGGGTGATCCAGTACGCCGCGGCTTCTCGATGGATCTTTGACGTCTCTGGAATACTGGGCGGATTCGCCCGGTCGGGGCCGGGCGATGACAGCGGTGGTTGTGGTCGTACTGCGCTACAGACGCGAGCGGGCTTTACTGCTTCGCCATCCGAATCGAAAACTCGCCGTTGCGAACACGGGTCGGCAGTCCCTCGACGAACTTCGCCACCGCGTCTTCGCCGTAAGTGCCGACCAGTTCGGCGAACGCCGCGAACAGGCTGGCCTGCGCCAGGCAGTCGCCATCGACGCCGTCGTGCCGCGCTTCCGCCCAGGCCTCGTTGAGATAGCCGAGCGCCGCCTGTTTCTGTTCGTGATCGGGCAGCGGGTCGCGGGCTGACGTGAAGGACACTGGATGGCTCATGGCACTCTGGCAGCATTGCGCGCGATCCAGGGCGGAACGCGTCTGACGCGCGAGGTGTAGCATGAGGCCGCGGACTGCCTAGACCAGTTCTTTAAGAAAGGTTAACGGCGGTTTCCATTTGGTGTTGCACCGGGAACCGGTTCGAATTTCGCCGGCGTTGGGCACGAATTTGGCGTGCTAGTTGGCGTAACGCGCGGTCAGGTCTCGCGAGATTTTCGAGCCTTCCTCGATATAGCGGCGGATCGCGATCGAGGCAGCCGGCGTGCAGGTCCGGTAGGTCTGCTGGAAGCCGTTATAGCCGCGATTGAAGCCTGCGATCATGCGGGCGCGGCGTTCGCCGGAGGGGGTTTCGGCATCGACCAGCGCCTGCATTTCGTTGCGCCATTTGAGGCCTTCATTGGTGCCGCAAATACCCCTGAGATAGTGCAGGGTGCCGAGGATCTCGGCCAGCCGCTGCAACTCGCCGTCGAATGGCGCGGCCGCATCCTGGGCCCGCGCAGGGCCGGCAATGCACGCCGAGACCAGGATGAGAGCGGCCAGCAAATGCTTGGAAAAGTGCTTGGACATGAAGGGTTCCGGGACCGCATTGATATGCCTTTTCAATGCGCTGGAAGCAAGGCGTCGGGCCCCCGCAGACTAGGCCTGGAGCAGGCGCCGGGCCGCCTCGATGATCTCAGGCAGCCCGTCGGTGACCTTCAGATCGCCCAGGGCCTCCGGCGCCAGCCACCTGAAATCGTCGTGCTCATCGTTCAGCACGGGCTCACCGGAGCTCCAGCGCGCCGCGAATGACATGATCAGATAATGGCCGCCGCCGCCTGCGCCCGGCACCACTTCGCGCCATCCGGCGAGGCCGGCGATCTCGATTCGCAAGCTTGTTTCCTCGTCGACCTCGCGATGCAGGGCGGTGTGCAGCGTCTCGCCGAACTCGACCCGGCCGCCGGGCAGCGAATAAAAGCCGCTGGCCGGCGATTTGGCCCGTCGCACCAGCAAGACCCTGCCGTCACGAAAGATCGCCGCCGAAACGGCCAGTTGGGGATGCGACGGCTGGGCCGGGGAAGTCACGGGCTCAGTGGGTCATGATGTAGTCGACGTCGGCCTCGCGGTCGCCATTGATGATGCCGGCAGTTTGCATCACCAGCGGCTTGACCCAGCCGGTAGCCTGTTCCGCCAGCGTGGCGCGGGTCTTGTCCTGCTTGGCCTGGCGCATCGCATCGCTCACCGCTGACAGGATCGAGGTCATGGCGCTGGTGACATTGTCGAACTCGCTGCGGATCTTCGGATCGGCGGATTCATAGGCCGAGATGGCGAGGTCGCGGGCCTTGAAGTTCGAGGCGGTGAAGTGTTCGGCATAGGACAGCGGATGCCATTCGAGAAAATCCTCGGCGCATTCCGGCATGTCCGGAACCATCTCCAGCAGCATGATGGCTTCGTTGAAGTGATTCAGATAATCGGTGGCGAGCCCGGTACGGGGGTTGATGTTGGCGGCCCGCAACAGCGCAGCCCGCGCGGCGGCATCACCGCCGCCAGCCGTGCCTGGTGCCGAGAGATCTGATAATGCGGATGTGGCAGCCGTCGTGGTCATCCGGCGCAGTCTTAACGTTTGGGGTTAAAAGGACCTGAACGGAACCCTATTTTAGGCCACAGAATGTGCGGACGCTTCGTCATAACATCGCCCCCGGCGGCCTTGCGGCAGATTTTCGGCTACCTTGAGCAGCCCAATTTCCCGCCAAGACATAATATTGCGCCGACGCAGCCTATACCTGTCGTCATTGTGGAAAACGGTGTCCGGCATTTCCGGCTGATGCGCTGGGGGCTGTTGCCGGCCTGGGTCAAGGACCCCGGGAAATTCAGCCTGCTGATCAATGCGCGCGCGGAAACCGTGGCGGAAAAACCGGCCTTCAAGAACGCGATCCGGCGGCGGCGCTGCCTCGTTCCAGCCGACGGCTATTATGAATGGCAGGGCTCGGCCAAGCCCAAGCGACCCTGGTTCATCCATCGCCGCGACGGCCAGCCGATCGGCCTGGCGGGGCTGGCGGAAACCTGGGTCGGTCCGAACGGCGAAGAACTCGACACCGTGGCGATCGTCACCGCGGCGGCCAGCGCCGATCTCAGCGTGTTGCACCATCGTGTCCCCGTGACCATCCATGCGAGCGATTTCGAGCGCTGGCTCGACTGCAGCGATGACAGCGCCGAGGCCGTGATGGCGCTGCTGGCCGCGCCCGCCGCGGGCGAGTTCGCCTGGCACGAGGTGTCGACGCGGGTCAACCGCGTCGCCAATGACGACGCGCAACTGATCCTGCCGATCACAGACGAGGAGCGGGCGGCGGCGGAGCCGAAGCCGGCGAAGAAGGCCCCGCGCAAGGTCGCGGCGGAAGCGCCCGTGTATGTGGGGCTGGGGTTTTTGTTTTGAGGTGAATTCGTAGGGTGGGCAAAGGCGCGCTTGCGCCGTGCCCACCACTTTCTTTCCATCGCTAATAAACTGGTGGGCACGGCGCGAAGATCGCGCCTTTGCCCACCCTACGAATTACTCAGGCAACGCCGAGCAACGCCTTCACCTTCATCACCGCGCTATCCGGCGTCGTCAGCACCGGCCGGCCTGTCGCGGTTGCGACCAGCTCCGCCGCCGGCGCCATGCTGTACTGCGCCAGCGCGATCAGGTTGCAGTCGCGCAGATCGCGCGAGGCTTCCACGACCAGGCGATCATGCTCGGCGCGGTCGCCGCGATCCAGCGCCGCCAGCGCGCCTTCCACCAGCTTGGGCACGAGTTCGACTGAGCCAGGAAATTCCGGCGGCATCGACACCAGCGTCGGCGCGAAGGTCGAGAGCAGGCCGATCCGGCCGCCTTTTGCCACGGCCTGTTCGATCATCGCGGCATTGGGTTTGAGCACCGGCATCGGCGCTTGCGCGCGCGCGACCGCCTCGATGCAGGGGCCGAACGCCGAGCAGGTGAACAGGATGGCGTCGGCGCCGGTCGAGGCCGCATAGCGTCCGAGCGACAGGAAGCGCTCCGTCATCGCATCGGTAAGGCGGCCGTCGCGCGCCAGATCCGCCGACATGCTGTCGTCGACCAGATTCATCAGACTGGCGTCCGGCCACAGCCGCGCGAACGAGGCCTCGATCGGCACAATCGAATGCTTCAGGGCGTGGATCAGGGCGATGCGCATCGTGTTCAATCCTTACGTCCTATCGTTCGTCATGCCCGGGCTTGTCCCGGGCATCCACGTCTTTCTTCTTTAACAGCCAAGACGTGGATGGCCGGGTCAAGCCCGGCCATGACGCCTGTTAGATTGGATGTCATACCTCAACGAAAAAGATTCAGCGCCGCATATTGCAGCAGCATGATGGTCTTGGCATCGGCAATGCGGCCGTCGGCGATCATGGCCAGCGCTTGGTCGATCGGCAGCTCCAGCACCTCGATGTCCTCGCCTTCGTCGGCGATGCCGCCGCCGCTGCCGACCTTCATGCGCGGTTCGTATTCCGCGACGAAGAAGTGCAGTTTCTCGGTGACCGAGCCCGGGCTCATGAAGGCTTCGAACACCTTCTGCACCTTGCCGAGCCGATAGCCGGTTTCTTCCTCGGCCTCGGCGAGAATCCGCACTTCCGGGGTTTCGTCGTCGAGCAGGCCGGCTGCGGCCTCGATCATGAGATCGTCATGGCCGTTGACATAGGCCGGATAGCGAAACTGCCGCACCAGCACCACCGTACGCTGCGCCAGATTGTAGGGCAGCAGCGTCGCGCCATTGCCGCGGTCGTAGGTCTCGCGATGCTGCGTCTGCCACTCGCCATTGCCGCGCCGCCATTCGAAGGTGGTGGTCTTCAGCGTGTAGTAGTTGTCCGAGAGGACGCGGACGTCCTTGACGCGGATGCGGTCCGAAATGGTCATGCAACTGACTTTCGCCTACGGCGTCAGCTCGCGGCCGTCGAGCCACTTCGCGTAGATGATACGCTGCTGCTCGCCATAGCCGATCGACTGGTAGAACGCCTGAACCTTGCTGTTGTCGGGCCGCACCATCAGCTGCATCTTTTCGATGCCTGCCTGGCGCAGCCAGTCTTCGGCCGCATGCATGATGGCACGGCCATGGCCCTTGCCGCGATGGTCGGGATCGGTGGCGACGTAATAGACCCAGCCGCGATGGCCGTCATGTCCGACCATCGCGGTGGCGACGATCGCGCCGCCGTCACGGCCGACCAGCACGGTCGCGTTCGCTCCCTTGCGGGCCAGCGCGATGTCGGCGGCGGGATCGTTCCACGGCCGCGTCAGGCCGCAGCGCTGCCACAGCGCGACGACGGCGGCAGTATCGGCGTCCTCGATCGGCGCGATGGCGAGCGCGGCGACCGGCTTTGGCGGGGGAGCGTTCACAGCACCTTGCCGGGATTCATGATGCCGAGCGGATCGAGCATCGCCTTGATGCCGCGCATCAGCTCGATCGCGACCTTGTCCTTGACCTCGGGCAGTTCGTCGCGCTTGAGCACGCCGATGCCGTGCTCGGCGGAGATCGAGCCGCCCATCCGCAGCACGATCTCGAACACCACGGCGTTGACCTCGTGCCAGCGTGCCATGAAATCGGCGGTGTCGCCGCCAATGGGCTGGCTGACATTGTAATGGATATTACCGTCGCCGAGATGGCCGAACGGCACCGGGCGCGAACCCGGGATCAGTTTCACCACGGCGGCATTGGCCGCTTCGATGAAATCGGGGACAGCTGCGACTGGCACCGAAATATCGTGCTTGATCGAGCCGCCTTCCGGCTTCTGCGCCGCCGACATCTCGTCGCGCAGCTTCCAGAATGCTGCCCGCTGGCTGAGATTCGCCGCGATCACGGCATCGTCGACGATGCCGTCGTCAAATCCCCTTGCCAGGATCGCTTCCAGCGTGGCACGGGCGTCGTCGCGCGGCGACGACAGTTCCATCAGCACGTACCAGGGATATCGGTCGCTGAGGGGATGTCGGATGTCGATGCCGTGGCGCACGCTGAAATCGACCGCGATGTCGGCCAGCAGTTCAAAACTGGTGAGGGTGCCCGCGGCCTCGTTCTGCGAGATCGACAGCAGTTTCAGCGCGGCATCAGGCGATTGCAGGCCGACAAAGGCGGTTTCCACCGCGCGCGGCTTCGGAAACAGCTTTAGGGTCGCCGCGGTGACGATGCCGAGCGTGCCTTCGGCGCCGATGAACAGGTTGCGCAAATCGTAGCCGGTGTTGTCCTTCTTCAGCTTCGACAGCCCGTTCAGAATGCGGCCGTCGGCCAGCACCACTTCGAGCCCGAGCGCCATCTCGCGCGCCACGCCATAGGCCAGCGCCGTGGTGCCGCCGGCATTGGTGGAGAGGTTGCCGCCGATGGTGCAGCTTCCCTCGGCGCCGAGCGACAGTGGAAACAGCCTGTTGACCTCGGCGGCGCGCTGCTGCGCGACCTGCAGCACGACGCCGGCCTCGCAGGTCATGGTGTTGGATGCGATGTCGATGTCGCGGACCTTGTCCATCCGCCGCATCGAGACGACGACTTCGCCATGATGCGGGGTCTGGCCGCCGACCAGGCCGGTATTGCCGCCCTGCGGCACCAGCGCGATCCTGAATTCGCTGGCGAGCCTGCAGATCGCGGCGACTTCCGCCGTCGAGCCCGGCCGCAGCACCAGCGGCGAGCGCCCGCGAAACAGGTCGCGTTCCTCGGTGACGTAAGGCGCGATGTCGGCCGCTTCGGTCACCGCGTATTTGTCGCCGACGATGGCGCGGAAGCGTGCGATCAGGTCGGAGGAGAGCGGCGGCGGCGCGGAAGGCTGGACGATATTCATTTCGGTCACTTGTTCTTGTCGCTTGTTGTTCTTGTGTGGCTAGTCCCGTCCCACCGCGGCGCGGCGCAGCCGGTCGTTGATGGCTTCGCCGAGCCCGTGATGCGGGATCGGCATGACCGCGATGGCGCGCGCGCCGGTCAGGTCGAGCGTGCGAAGATAACCGAAAAGATTGGCGGCGGCTTCATCGACATTGCTCCGAGCTGACAGATTCATCACCGCGGCAGCAGCATCGACGCCGGGCAGGATAGCGGGGCCGAACGCCAGCAGCGCCTCGCCGGGCAGAATCGCTTCGGCATTGAGCCTGACCCGCGTGCGCGGCGCGTAATGCGAGGCCAGCATGCCCGGCGCCAGCGGCTGCCCCAAGTCGGCGTCGGGATCATCCGGCGGCGCCACCAGCGCGCGGCCGAGCACGCGTTCGATGTCTTCGCGGGGCAGGCCACCGGGGCGCAGCAGCATCGGCTCCTCGAAACAGCCGACAATGGTGGATTCGACCCCGACCGCGACCGGCCCGCCGTCGATGATCAGGTCGATCCGCCCCGCGAGGTCGCCCTGCACATGGGCTGCCGTGGTCGGCGAGACATGGCCCGACAGATTGGCCGAGGGCGCCACCACCGGCCCGCCGAAGGCCCGCAGGATGGCCAGTGCGGCCGGGTGGGCGGGCACCCGGATCGCGATGGTGTCGAGCCCGGCGGTGGCGAGATCGGCCACAGCGCAATCCCCCGATTTAGGGACCACCAGCGTCAGCGGCCCCGGCCAGAACGCCCGGGCCAGCGCGGTGGCCTGGGCGTCAAACCGGCCGATTCGCATGGCGGCGGCGAGGTCCCCGACATGGGCGATCAGCGGATTGAAGGCGGGGCGGCCCTTGGCCTGATAAAGCCGGGCGATCGCGGCCGGGTTGGTGGCGTCCGCTCCCAGGCCATAAACGGTCTCCGTCGGGAACGCGACCAGCCCGCCCCCGGCCAGGCAGCGGCCGGCCTCGGCCACGGCAGCCTCGCCGGCGGGCCAAATCCGCGTTTTCAGGTCTAAATTCACAGGGATAACTACCTTCAATTCGGCTTCTTGCGGTATGCGAAACCCAAGGCTATAAGCCGCGTTCTTGTCGGAGTGTGGCTCAGCCCGGTAGAGCACTGCGTTCGGGACGCAGGGGTCGCAGGTTCAAATCCTGCCACTCCGACCAAGATTAAAATGGCTTGCGCGACCCTTTCGCGGGCCCTTATTGACCAAAAATCCCGTTTTTGCACGCAAAATGCACGCCGTATTGTCGCGGCGCGCCCGACCGTCCTGATCGGCACCCGGCGGCTCAGGCGAGGGCGGACCGGCACCGTTGCAGGGTCTGCTCCGGCGTTCCCGACGCATCGATCGGGGTCCAGTCGACCGAGCCGATCTCGAATTTTTCCTGAAATGCGGCGATTTCGGGCGTGGCGTCCGACGCATCGTTTCTGCGGGCGCCGACGCGGCGCTGGCGCGTCGCAAGGTCGGTCTGGAGATAGAGGCCGACGAACCTGACGCCCAATCTGCCGGCGTCGTCGCGGATCGCAGTTCGTTCGCTTGGGTCGGCGAAGACCGCGTCGACTACAACAGAGTGACCCTGCGAAAGAATGCGAATGGCGTGTTGTCCGAGCGCTTCATAAGTCTGCCGGGTCATCTCCGGCCGGTATGCGCTCTCCGGGAGCCGATCGGTTTCGCTGACGTGCAGGAGCCGCTTTCGCAGCACGTCGCTGCGGAGCACGACAGCTCCAGGATCAGGGTTCACATGGGGCGCGAGCGCGCGCGCCAGAACGGATTTTCCGGTTCCGGACAGGCCGCCGACCGCGGTCAGCGTCGGCGCAGCGGGCTGGATCAGGCGCAGCGCAAGCTCGAAATAGACGCGGGCCGATTGCCTGATACCGGCTTCGTCGCGACAGCCCGGACCAAGCCGGGCCAGCATCACATTGGCGCGGATGGCGGCGCGCAACGACATGAACAGGGGAAGCGTTCCGAGCGCATCGAGATTTTCCGGCGGCGACCTGCTCAAATATCCGTTCATGAGGCCGTTCGCCGCAGCGTGCCGGTCGTACCGGATGAAATCCATCAACGGGAATGCAAGGTCATAGAGCACATCGGTGGATGCGATCGTCGGGTCGAACTCGATGGCGTCGAACAGAACGGGCTGGTCCTCGATCAACACGATATTCGCCAGATGAAGATCGCCATGGCAATGCCGCGCAAACCCCGCTTTGCCGCGCTGCTCCAGTAGCCCGCCAATCCGGCGTAGTGCGGAACGCGATGCGTCGTCGAGTGCGTCGATGTCACGTTCGGGGAAGCCGGTCGCGGCCCGGAATGCCGTGGTATTGCCGGCGATGATGCCTGGAATCGACTGGATCCAGGGGACGGCGGACACGGGCGGGGCAGCGAGGTGGGACGCCGCGATCGCATCGGCGATGGCGTCGATCAGATCGGAAGCCAGCGGTCCGGCTTCCGCCAGATGATCGATGGTCCGGTTTTCATCGAAGCGGGTCATCTCGATCGCAAATTCGACCGGCGTCCCTTCGCCATCGATATCAAGCGAACCCTCGCTGTCCCTGGTAATCGGTACGACGCGGCGGTAGATCTGCGGCGCGAACCGGCGGTTGACCGTTATCTCCTGTTCGCAGGCCGCTTTCCGCTTCGCCAGCGTCGAATAATCGAGATAGGGAAAGCGGATGGCGCGCTTGATCTTCAGCGCGCGTTCGCCTTCGAGAAACACCGACGCCGCATGGGTATCGATCCGGTGAACCCGCGGATGGGTGGCGGGGTCGCTCAGAAAGGCAAAGACGCGCTCCTGGATGCGGGAGTCGGCCGTCATTGAAGCTTGCTCTGCCGCTGAACTCGTCATGTCGAGATCCAGGGTTGGAGGACCGCCGCGCCCAGGATCTGTCCTGTCCGCAGCTTCTCGAGCACCTCATTGGCCTCGACCAGCGGAAACGCCGTCGTCTGGGTCCGGATCCCCGCCTGCGGGGCAATCCTGAAGAAATCCAGCCCGTCCTGGCGCGTCAGGTTGGCGACCGACACCAGTTGTCGTTCTCCCCACAGCAGATGGTAAGGAAAGCCCGGAATGTCGCTCATGTGAATGCCGGCGCATACGACCCGGCCGCCCTTGCGCACCGCGCGCAGCGCAGCCGGCACCAATGGTCCTGATGGGGCATAGATGATCGCGGCATCGAGCGGCGCCTCGGGCAACTCGTCTGATGCGCCGGCCCATATCGCGCCGAGACCTCGGGCAAAATCCTGCGCCGCATCGTCACCGGGCCGCGTGAAGGCGTAGACGGACCGGCCCTGCCAGCGCGCGACCTGCGCGACGATGTGCCCGGCGGCGCCGAAACCATAGATACCGAGCCGCTCGGCATTGCCCGCCATCACCAGGGAGCGCCAGCCGATCAAGCCGGCACACAGCAGTGGGGCGATCGAGACATCGTCGCCCTGTTCGCCGAGCGGGAAGGCGTAACGGGCATCGGCGACGGCATGCGTGGCGAAACCGCCGTCCCGCGTATAGCCGGTGAACAAGGGACGATCGCAAAGATTCTCCATGCCCTCCCTGCAGAAACGGCAGACGCCACAGGTGTAGCCGAGCCAGGGGATTCCAACCCGGTCGCCGATCCGGTGGCTCGTGACGTTGCCCCCGACGAGATCGACACGGCCGACGATTTCATGGCCCGGAATGATCGGATACTTGATGCCCGGCAGTTCGGCATCGACGACGTGGAGGTCGGTTCGGCAGACTCCGCACGCGCTGACCTTGACGCGAATTTCGTCGGCGCGTGGAAGCGGATCATCGCGCTCCTGAAGCCGGAGCAGCGATCCGGGAGAGGTGAGGGCCATCGCCTGCAAGCTGCTTCTCCCGGCTCCCCGCACCCGGCCGTCAGTGCGACATCAGTGTCGGCACCGTCATGGATTGAATCATGCCACGCGTGACGCCACCCAGAATGCGTTCCTGCAGTCGCGAGTGACCATAGCCGCCCATGACGATCAGATCGAGACCGTCGTCCGCCGCGATCGACAGGATGCTCGGCTGGATATCAGCGCGGTCGGCATCCATCTCCTGGATCCGCACGGTCGCGCCATAGCGCGCCAGATGGGCCAATACGGCCTTCGCGGATGCTTCAGCCGGCGCTTTTCCTTCATTGATGCTGATGACGGTGATGGCCTGCGCCCGAGCGAGGAACGGTGCCGCGTCGCGAAGTGCCCGCGCAGCGAGGCGGCTGCCATCCCATGCAATTCCGATCCGCTTGGTCTCCAGGGGACCTTTGTGCACATAGGGGACAAAGAGGACCGGTCCTCCCGATTCAAACAGTATTTCCTGAGGCATCACGTTGTCGAAGGTCTGGCGCTCAGGCTCGGGTTGCAGCACGATCGTCAGATCGTGCAGCCGCGCCGCGGCGATCACGCTTGCCGCGGCGTCCACCGGCACGCTTGCCATCGCCTGGGAATCGTGGGCGATGCCGGCGTTGCGGGCTTCGATCTCGAATACGGAAAGCGCGGCATTGGCCCGGGCCAGCGCTCGCTCCCGCTCGATCTCAAAGACCGCGGCTGCGGCTGCACCGCCAGCGTCGATCGGGAGCGCGACGTTCGTCGTTTCATATCCAACCGAAATCGCCCGGAGATGTGCGGCGTATGAGACCGCCAGCGAGATTGCGGCGTCGACCACGGGGCGTATCGAACGCTCTGACGGAATGTAAACCAGAAGATTCTTCAACATGATCTCTCCGCTCCTCAGAAACGTCGGTCGCCGCTGTGTCGCCCGGCAAGAGCCAGCGTCGGCAACGAGATTGATTCAAATCACGGGCTGCTCCGGCGGAGGCGGCCTGGTGGCATCAGGGTAAACCGGTTCCCGATGGATTTCAGCGCCAGACTCATTGACCACGACGACAAAGAGATTGTCGTCCCTGACCGGGCGCTCGTGGCTGAACCGGCGCGCGAGTTCCTTGCTGTGCTCGATCGCTTGTGAGTCCGTTCGAAATTCAAGTCCCGCCCGATCCCTGATCGGTACTCCATCCTTCATGTCAAAATAGTAGGTTTGCATCGGCCACTTTCGGAATGGGAATAGAGCGGGCGGATGCCCCGGGCTTGCCCAGTCCGGGAGCATCCGAAAGTCGAGCGTCCAGGAAAGCAGGCTCCGAATCCATCAGCCGCGAACGTCCCTTACGCGAATTGAGATTAGTCCAAGCGGAGGTAAGAAATTTGTCATAGATCAAGCGGCGATCCCGACGTGCGCGCTCCTGGAATGAGTAATTCCATCCTGCCGCAGGGCGCGGCGAAGGAGTCGTTTACATGTCGGTATGGTAACGGCGTCAGCTGGCAGCCTTGATGTCCTCGGGCGATTCCATGTAGAAGCCCGACCAGGTGTCGACAAAGCACAGATGGTCGTGGACCTCCTTGACGCCCGCGGTGTTTTCCGCCGCGACGATCGCAGCCCGGCGCGCGCTGTCGTCATTGATGATGAGGCCGTGCAGGTGAACGACGCCGTTGCGGACGGCGACCTGAAGCCCGGTCGGCCGCCAGTCGGTGGCTTCCAGGGTGCGGATGATCCGGTCGCGGATGTGTTCATCATCCGCCGTTGGATCCGGAATCTCCCTGGCGATGCCGGCCACGGCCTGAAGCAGGTTCGCACGGGTGATGATGCCGACCAGCTTGCCGTCCCGCAACACGGGCAGGCGCTTGATGCCGTTCTTCTCCATCAGGTGTACCATTTCGTCGAGCGACGCATCTTCATTCGCGACGATGGGGTCACGGGTCATGACGTCTTCGACCTTGCGGCCGCGTTCATGAATGAAGTCGTTGGCCGAATGAGCCGGACTGAGAAAGTACTGGAGCCACCGCGGCCGCTTTTGCTGGGTGCCGATTTCCGAACGTCGCAAGAAGTCGCCTTCCGAGACGACGCCGACGAGCTTGCCCGATGCATCGAGCACGGGCAGCCCGCTGACGTGATTTTGGAGCATCTTGTGGGCGGCCTCCAGAATGGGTGTCTCGGGCAGCACGGTGATGGCGTTTCGGGTCATGATCTGGTGCGCGCGCATGGTGATCTCCTTTCCCTGGAAACATAGGGAGATGAACGAAGCCCTTTTTGATCTTCATCAAAGGCGCCCGCTCCAGCCGGCCCAGGCACGGCGTGCCCGCGAGATTCAAGCGCCAGGGGATGACGCCGCGCCATCCCTGGCTCAGATGTAGCCGAGCCACCGCCAGTAGGTGGCGCCAAGCAGCATGACCAGCGCCAGCGCGATCACGGTCAGCACAAGACCGGTGCGCACGAAGTCTTTCGCATCGAAGGTCTCGGTGCCGTAGGCCACCATGTTCTGGGGTGCATTGACCACCAGGATGAAGCCGAAGCTGACCACGAATTGCAGCAGCATCGTCATGCCGACGATATTGATGCCGGGCGTTGCGACGCTTTGCAGCACCGCGATGACGATCGGGATCATGGCGGAAGCCAGCGCCGTGGCACTGGCAAAGCCGAGATGGATCAAGGTGAGAAACAGGCTGAGCGTGCCGAGGATGAACAGCGCGGTGGCATATTTGAGGCCGAACTGCGCCACCGCGAGGTCGGCGAGCCATGCCGCGCCCTTGGTCTGCAGCAGCGCCGTTCCGACGCTGATGCCGATGCCGAACAGCACGATCGTCCCCCACGGGATCCGCGGCTGGGCGTCCTTCCAGGTCATGATTCCGATGCCCGGCAGGAACATCAGCGCCACCGCCGCCAAGGTGGTCGACGAGGTGTCGAACTTGTGCAGCACGCCCTCGGTGGACCAGAACAGCAGCAGCGTCAGCGAGATCGCCAGCAGCTTCTTCTCCGCGGTCTTCATCGGCCCAAGGTCGGCCAGCGATTGACGGATCTGCTCGCGGCCGCCGGGGATTTCCTTGACCTCGGCCGGCATCATCCACGTCATCACGAAGTAGAGCGCGATCGACATCAGGATGCCGAAGGGGGCCGCGGCGATAAACCATTCCAGCCAGGTGATGGATTTCTGCAGCGTCTTTTCGATGAAGCCGACCGCGACCATGTTCTGCGCCGCGGCGGTCTTGATGCCGACGTTCCAGATGCTGGCGGTCTGCACCGTGGTGATCATCAGCATGCCGGCGAAGGCGCCCTTCTTGTTGACGCCGAATGCCGAGATGATGCCGAGCATGATCGGAACCAGGCAGGCGACGCGCGCGGTGGTGGAGGGCACCAGGAACGCCATGACGAAGCCGACCAGGATCGCGCCCACCACGACGTGATGGACCTCGCCGCCGACGCGGGAGAGGATCGTCAGCGCGATACGCTTGTCGAGGCCGGTCGCGGTCATGGCGGCGGCGATGAACAGCGCCGACGCCACCAGCGCCAGCGCGGTATTGGCAAAACCGCTGAAGGCGAGGCCGAGGCCGGCGCTGGTGCCGAGCAGCACCTTGGGATTGGCTGGATTCGGCGCCAGCCCGAGCAGAAACGCCATCAGGGCGGCGATCACCACGGCGGAGACGGCATAGTCGAGGGCTTCGGTCATCCAAACGATGACGGCAAAGGCCAGCACCGCCAGCATGCGCTGGCCGGCGATGGAAAGCCCCTCCGGGGTCGGCAGCCATATGACGGCGACAAGGGCTGCGACAGCGAGCAAAACGCCCCAATTGGAGCGCAACCACGAGGGCTTCGCCGGAGATGGCACGTTGGCCCCCGAGGGACCGGATACCGCGTCGATCGTAGCCATGAGAATTTCCCCCGCTGCAACAGCCAAATGGCAGTCGATCAGCTTTTGGGGGACGGCCATTTGAGCGATGTCAAAGCCGGTGCCGCGGCCTTGGGGGCTCCGCTGGGTAGCCCTGCAAAATCGTTGACATGCATCAATCGGGCGGCGGGGTTCTCGAAATAGCCTTGACCTGAAATCGGAGGCAGCAATGCGCGCACATCAAATCATGACCCGCAAGGTCATCACGGTGAAATCCGATACATCCATTCGGGAAGCTGCAGACCTGATGCTGCAGCATCACATCAGTGGCCTTCCGGTGGTCGACGTTGCAGGCAAACTGGTTGGCATCGTCTCTGAAGGCGACTTCATGCGCCGGAGCGAGATCGGGACGCAAGGGCCACGTATCCGATGGCTGGATTACCTCATGGGGGCTGGAAAATCCGCCGTGGACTTCGTGCAGGCGTACGGCCGCAAGGTCGGCGAGATCATGACGCAGGACAGTCTCTTCACCGCGACAGAGGACATGCCGCTCGAGAAACTGGTGCGGCTGATGGAGCGTGAAGACGTCAAACGTTTGCCCGTGCTCCGCGGAGATGCGCTGGTCGGAATTGTGACTCGCTCCGATCTCCTGCGTGCCGTCGCAAGCCTCGCTCGCGACGTTCCGGATCCAACCGCCGATGACGACCACATTCGCAACCGCGTGATCTCATCCATCGAACAGAATGAATGGCACCCGATTCAGCTTGGGGTCACCGTGCGGGACGGGATTGTGCATCTCAACGGCATGATCACCGATGAGCGATTCAGGCAGGCCGCGATCGTGGCAGCCGAAAATGTTGCCGGCGTCAAACTGGTTCACGATCATCTCTATTTGTTTGACGCGACGTCGGGACTTTCGTTCCCCTCGCCGGAAGACGAGGGTTGGACAAAGGCCGGGTAGGGGGCAATGGCGGACTGACGGCTGGGTGGCGCGCTTGCCGGTCAGGTCGCGGCACGTCGTCGCCTGTCCCCGTGATGTGGAGCGCAACCGGCGGGGTTATGGTCGAAGAGTATCTGAAGTAGATTTCCGGAACGTCGCTTGCCGACAGCTGCATCATTGACGCGGTATTCCGATGCCAGATTCTCTCAAGCGCGCGATCTTTCTCCTGACCATTCTGCTGGTCGAAGGCGGCGCGAACATCGCTGCCGCCACGCCGCTCACGCCGTTTCGTTACGAGGCGCAGGCGCAGCGCCATTGCCCCGGCGATACGGTGGTCTGGCTGGATTTCCGCAAGGGCATCTATTACGCCAAGCGTCAGAAGTTTTACGGGCGGGGCAGCAACAGCAGCTTCGCGTGCCTGGAGGAAGTGCGCAGCAACGGTTATCGCCGCTCCCTGCTCGGGCTTCGGTAGGCGGGATCAAGCGCGCCGGCAGCGAATTCCGCATTCCGGAATGCTGGACCTGCGCGCCGCCAGCCCCTATCTAGACCGTCATGAACCCTTTATCGGACGCGCCGCAGGCGCGCTTCTACCAGTCCCACGGACTTCGGCTGCACTACACCGACTGGGGCAACGCATCGGCGCCGCCGCTGTTGCTGGTCCATGGCGGCCTCGATCACTCCCGCAGCTGGGACCACGTGGCGCGGGCGTTGCGGGCGAATTTTCACGTCATCGCGCCCGATTTGCGCGGTCATGGCGATTCCGAGTGGGCAAAAGGCAGCAGCTACAGCCTGGCCGATCACGTCTACGATCTGGCCTGCCTGGTGAAGTCCGAAGGCCTGGAAAACGTCGCTATCGTCGGCCACTCGATGGGCGGCATGGTCAGCCTGACCTTTGCCGGGGCGTTTCCGGAAAAACTATCGCGGCTGATCGTGCTCGACGGCGTGACCAACTTTCCGGCGCGACGGGTGAAGCCGATCGATATCAGGATTGCTGACTGGGTCGGCGACCTCGACAAGACGGCGCAGCGCAAGACCCAGCGCTATGCCTCGGTGGCCGATGGCGCCGATCGCATGCTCGGGCGCAATGCGCGGCTGACCCGCGAGCAGGCGATGCATCTCGCCACCCATGCCCTGAAAGCGAATGCGGACGGCGGCTACAGCTGGAAGTTCGATCCGTATTTGCGCGCCCGCGCGCCGTACCGGCTGTCGCTGGAAGACAACATCGCGCTGTGGTCGCGCATTGCCTGTCCGACGCTGCTGGTGGCCGGCAGCGAGAGTTTTCTGCCGGATCCCCAAACCGCCGGCGTGCTCGGGCATTTCAAGCAAGCTGAACTGGTGAAGATCGAGGGCGCCGGGCACTGGGTGCAGCACGACAAGCCGGCCGAGGTTATCGGCGCGCTGAAAACGTTCCTTGAGGTGCCGGTGACGGGCGAAGCGGCGATCCTCGGCCCATCACCCGTGGCGTGATCCGAACGCCAGATCGCGGCTGCGCAGCCGGCCGCGCCGGATCGACCACCGTTCCTGATTGTGTCGCATCGCATCGTTGAGCGCCGCACGCGGGTTCAATTGCCGTTCCGGCAGGCAGGCGATGATGGCGTTGCGCTCTTCGATCCCCTGCTCGTCGACGATCCATACCCGCATGCTGTCGCCGGCGAGCCGCGCCGCGATCCGGTCGGGCAAGGGATCGATGTCGTTCATGACCGTCACATTCATCACGATGCGGCCGCCCGGCGCCAGCCTGGCGCGGATCGCGTCGCAGGTTTCGACATCGAATTCGTCGTTGAAGCGAAAACCCGGGCCGCCGATATCGATGGCGATGCCATCGTAAAGCGCGTCGTCCTGAAAGATGAATTTACGGAAATCGGACACCATGCAGTGGAGATCGTCGGGCAGCCCGAAGAACTTCTGCGCGATCACGAAGCTGATCGGGTTGTTGTCGACGATGGTCAGCTGTTTTCCCAGCCGGGCCAGCCGCGTGGCAAGGTTGCCGCCGCCACATCCGAGCACCAGGATGTTGGCCGCCCGGTGCAGCAGCTCATCCATCAGCTTCACATAGGTGAAGACGCTTTCGCCGTCCGGCGTCGCCTGGCTTTGCCGCACGCCTTCCTCGAAATAGATCCGGGTGCCATCCCACGAGCATTCGACGATCTCGATCTCGCCGCTTCTTCCCTGATAACGTCCCAACAGCCGCACAGCCGATTCCTTATCGAGTTCATGCATCAAATAGCATGCGGCGACGCTCGCCTGCATGATATACGGCACCTGTAAATAGATGCTTGAAGCAGTAATTTGTATGTTATAGATATTATCCAGGAACCGGAGCGACCTTCATGATTACCGCCAATCAACTCAGGGCCGCGCGCGCGCTCCTGAACATCGATCAGCGGCAGACCGCGGATCTGGCGGGCCTTTCGGTGCCGACGATCCAGCGCATGGAAGCCAGCGACGGCGTCATCCGCGCCAATGTCGATTCGCTGATGAAACTGGTTTCCGCGCTCGAGAGTGCCGGCATCGAGTTGATCGGTCCGGGAGTTGCGAGCGCCACCGGCGGCCGCGGCGTCCGTCTCCGCGAGCAGGCTGCAAAACCGAAGGCGATCCGGCCACCGAAGGCGTCGACGCGCGCGCTGGAGCGGGCGCGATAAGGTCGCGCGAGTCTTCTCTTTTTTCCTTCTCCCCTTGTGGGAGAAGGTGGCGCGGACGTAGTCCGCGCCGGATGAGGGGTCTCTATCCGCTGAGACAGACCCCTCACCCGTCGCCTCACTTCGTGAGGCGCCACCCTCTCCCACAAGGGGAGAGGGAAGAAGTTTCGCTTCAAGGCGTAACGGCATTGCTATCCACCCGTTCGAGCAGCGCGAGGAGACCCCGCAGCATCGCCGTCGGCGTCGGCGGACAGCCGGGGATGTGCAGATCGACCGGGATCACCCCGGCGACGCCGCCGACCACCGCATAGCTGCCGGCGAAACAGCCGCCGTCGCGGCCGCAATCGCCGACCGCGACCACCCATTTCGGGTTGGGGGTCGCATGATAGGTGCGCTCCAGCGCCTCGCGCATGTTCTTGGTCACGGGCCCGGTTACCATCAGCACATCGGCATGGCGCGGCGACGCCACGAATTTGAGGCCGAAGCGCTCGACGTCATAATAGGCGTTGTTGAGCGCGTGGATTTCCAGTTCACATCCATTGCAGGACCCGGCGTCGATCTCGCGGATCGAGAGACTGCGGCCGAGCCGCCGCCGCGCCGCGCGGCCGACCGCGCCTGCAAGTTCGGTCACCGCGGCATCATCAGGCAATGGCGGCAGTTCGGTGAACGGCCGGCGAAACAGGCTTTCGAACAGCAGTTTGCGCATCGCTAGAGATCCTGGCCCGAATAGGAACAGTTGAACGATTTGTTGCAGAGCGGAAAATCCGCGACGATGTTGTTCTCGATCACGGCTTCCAGCAGCGGCCATTGAAACCATGAGGGGTCGCGCAAATGGCAGCGCTCGATCAGGCCGTCCCTGAGGCGGAGCCAGACCAGCACGTCGCCGCGAAAGCCTTCGACGATGGCCATGCCTTCGCGCGCCTCGCGGCGGTGCGCCGCATGGGTGCCGAGCGGGCCCTGCGGCAGCCGGCTCAATATCTGGTCGATCAGGGCAAGCGACTGTTCGACCTCGCGCACGCGGATCCAGACCCGGGCATTGACGTCGCCCTCGTTCAGCACCGGTACCTCGAAGCGCAGGCTGTCATAGGGCGGATAGGCGAGGGCGCGGCGCGCGTCGAACGAGCGGCCGGAGGCACGGCCGATGGTGCCGCCAGCGGCGTACTGTCTCGCCAATGCCGGCGTGAGTATGCCGGTATCGACGGTGCGGTCCTGCAGCGATGCGGTGTTGTCGTATAATTCGATCAGGGCCGGGAAGCGTAGCCGGATGTTGTCCAGCACGGTCTGGATGGCTTCGGTCCCTTCCTCGCTGATGTCGCGGGTGACGCCGCCGGGCACGATAACGTCCCGCAGCAGCCGATGGCCGAACGCGCTATGCGATGCGCGCAGCACGCTCTCGCGCAGCACGCTGCAATGGGCGTGCATCAGGCTGAAGGAGGCATCGTTGCAGATCGCGCCGATGTCGCCGAGATGGTTGGCGAGCCGCTCGAGTTCGGCCAGCAAAGCGCGCAGCCACACCGCGCGATCGGGCACCACCAGCTGCAACGCCGCCTCGGCCGCGCGCGAAAACGCATAGGCATAGGCGACGGTGCTGTCACCGGAGACGCGGCCGGCAAGCGTTGCGGCGCGCTCGAGACTGGCGCCTGACATCAGCCCCTCGATACCCTTGTGGGTATATCCTAGCCGCTGCTCCAGCCGGACCACGGTTTCGCCGCTGGCGGTGAAGCGAAAATGGCCGGGCTCGATGATGCCCGCATGTACCGGACCGACCGCGATCTGGTGCATGCCATGGCCTTCCGCGGCTAGGAAACGATAGGGCGCGGCCTTCGGCGGCGCGTCGATGCGGTCTCCGAGCGGAAAACGCACGCCCCACTGGTCGTGATCGAGCCAGGGGCGGGGATCGGGCAGGCCTTCCGCCGTCAAGCCGAACAGATCGCGGATGCTGCGCTCCAGCCGGAGTGCCGGCGGATGGTGCAAGCCGACCGAGGGATAGACGCGGTCGGGGCAATCCAGGCTGACGACGGCGATCTCGGCGGTCAGAGCATCCATGATCGCCATGTGCACCGCCGACGGTTCGCCCCACAGACCGAGCAGGCTCCAGCGCCCGTGCGCGATTTCACTGGCGGCGAAATGCCATACTGATACGTCGACCACGGCGCGCGGCCACGGGCCGTGATGCGCCACCCCGCGGCCCTCCAGCATGAGATCGATCAGCGACGGCATATCCGGTTAATCCTTTGGACTATCCAAGCAGGCGGGCGACATTCTGGAACCAGAGCACGAGCGGCGCGGGAAGATAGATGCCCGCGCCCAGCACCAGCGCGAGATGGGCGAACATCGGAACGTAGGAAGCTTCGGCTGATGCCGTGCTTCCGCGCGGCCGGCCGAATGCGACGCTGGTCAGCCGCAGCAGCAAGGCGCCGAACGCCAGCAGGATCCCGAACACCAGCACGATTGCCAGCAGCGGCTGCCGCGCAAAGGTGGAGGTCACCACCAGAAACTCGCTCATGAAGATGCCGAGCGGCGGCAATCCGGCGATCGCGGCGACGCCGACCACCAGCCCCCAGCCGAGCGCCGGATGGGTCACCGTCAGGCCGCGGATCCGGTTGATCCGCTGCGTGCCCTTGATCTGCGAAATATGGCCGACGGCAAAGAAGATCGCCGACTTGGTCAGGCTGTGCATCACCATGTGCAGCAGTCCGGCAAAATTGGCGAGCGGGCCGCCCATGCCGAAGGCAAAGACGATGATGCCCATGTGCTCGATCGAGGAATAGGCGAACAGCCGCTTGATGTCGCGCCGCCGGTACAGCATGAACGCCGCGAACACCACCGAGACCAGCCCCATCGTCACCATCAGCGGGCCGGGCGCGATCGCCTCCGGATTGGCGGCGAGCAGGATCTTGAAGCGCAGCAGCGCATAGAGCGCGACGTTCAGCAGCAGTCCGGACAGCACCGCCGAGATCGGCGTCGGACCTTCGGCATGGGCGTCGGGCAGCCAGGCATGCAGCGGCGCCAGGCCAATCTTGGTGCCGTAGCCGAGAAACAGGAAGACGAAGGCGACGTTGAGCAAGGCCGGGTCGAATTGTGCGGCATGCTCGATCAGCAGCGTCCAGATCATGCCGTCCTGGCCTTCGCCGACCACCGGTCGCGCCGCCATGTAGACCAGGATGGTGCCGAACAGAGCGAGCGCGATGCCGACGCTGCCGAGGATGAAATATTTCCACGCCGCTTCCAGCGCGGCATGGGTGCGATAGATGCCGACCATCAGCACCGTGGACAGGGTGGCGATCTCCACCGCGACCCACATCAACCCGATATTGTTCGATACGAACGCGAGGTTCATGCCGAACATCATGATCTGGTACATGGCGTGGTAGAAACGTAAGTACGCCGGGGTCAGCCGGCCGGTATCGAGTTCGTGGGCGATGTAGCTGGCTGAGAAGATGCTGGTGGTGAAACCGACGAAGGTGTTGAGTACGATGAACACGATGTTGAGGTCGTCGACCAGCACGTAGGGACCGGGCGGCGGGCGGTCGATCGCGAACAAGGAAAGTGCGGCGAGAAAAGTCGCCAGACTGGCGACCACGTTGAGGCGCGCGGTCAACCGGTAGCCGGGCAGCACGGCCAGCAATGCCGCAGCGCCGATCGGGATCAGCAGGACGGCCGAGACGGGATTGAAGGAACCGAGATTCATCGCCGCTCGCCCCGGAAGTCGTCGAGGGCGGAGACGTCGACGGAATCGAAGCGTTCGCGGATCCGGAACAGGAAGATGCCGATGACGATGAACGCGATCAGGATCGAGAACGCCACGCTGATCTCGACCACCAGCGGCATGCCCTTGGCGCCGGTCGCCGCCAGCACCAGCCCGTTCTCGAGCGACATGAACCCGACCACCTGACTGACGGCGTTGCGGCGCGTCACCATGACGAGCAACCCCAGCAGCACCACCGACAGCGCGAAGGCGAGATCCTCGCGCGCCAGCGGATCGGCGTCGGCGGTCACCCGCAGCATCAACACCATCGAGAGCGCGACCAGGCCCATTCCGGCCAGCATGGTCATGCCGATTCCCACCGCCGACTCGATGTCGCGGTGAATGCCGAGCTGCTTGACGATGCGGTGCAGCCCGACCGGAATCACGATCGCCTTGAACACCAGCGCGATGACAGCGGTGACGTAGAGATGCGGCGCGTCCTGGATGTAGGCCTGCCACGCGACGGACAGCGCCAGCACCAGGGCATGCAGGGCGAACACGTTGAGCAGCGAATAGAGCCGGTCCTGGTACAGCATCATGAAGCTGATCAGCACGAGGCCGCCGGCCAGCGTATGCGAGACGTCGAAGGCGAGGCTGTGCATCTGCATCAGAAGCTCCTTGACACGAACAGCAGGAGCGTCCCGAGCAGGCCCAGCATCAGGGCCGCGCCGAGAAACTGCGGAACGCGAAACACCCGCATCTTCGCCGTGGCGGTCTCGAACAGCGCCAGCAGCAAACCGGCGACCGCGAGCTTGACGACATAGGCGGCGGCGCCGGTCGCGTAGGCCAGCGCTCCGGTGCCGAACAGAGCGATGTTGAAAGGGAAGAACACGCAGGCGATCAGCGAGACATAGAGCAGCAGCTTGAGAAACGCGCCGAATTCGATCATCGCCAGATGGCGTCCGGAATACTCCAGCACCATCGCCTCATGCACCATGGTGAGTTCGAGGTGGGTGGCCGGATTGTCGACCGGGATGCGCGCATTCTCGGCCAGCGCCACCATGATCAGCGCGATGACCGCCATGCCCAGCGACACCCGCAGCCCGACATAGGACGAGGCCATGAAGTTGGCGACGGTCGACAACTGCGTCGAGCCGGCGACCAGCGCCATGCAGAACACGATCAGCAGCATCGCCGGCTCCGCCAGTGCGGCGATCATGACCTCGCGGCTGGAGCCGATGCCGCCGAAACTGGTGCCGACGTCCATGCCCGCCAGCGCCAGAAAGAAGCGTGCGCTTCCCAGCAGGGCCACGATGGCAATCAGGTCGGCGGTCCAATTGAACACCAGGCCGGTGGCAAAGGTGGGCACCAGCGCGGCGGCGACCCAGATCGCCGCGAAGGTCACATAGGGCGTGACGCGGAACAGCCACGAGGCGTTGTCGGCCAGCACCACCTCCTTGCGGAGCAGCCGCAACAGGTCGCGGTACGGCTGAAACATCGAGGCGCCCTGGCGGCGCAGCAGCCGCGCCTTGATCTTGCGCACGAAGCCGGTCAGCAGCGGCGCCATCAGCAGCACCAGCAGCATCTGCAGTCCCTGCACGATGATGTCCGAGATCACGACCATATCGCGAGCACCAGAAGCAGGGTGACGAGGGTGGCGAACACCAGGCTGAGGTAGCGCCGGATGGTCAGGAACTGGAGGGCGTTGAGCCGGTCGGCGGAGAACCCGACCGCGCCGCTGACCGGTTGATACAGTCTCTCCCAGACCAGATCGTGCAATTCGATCCGAAGCCGCGCCGGCCTGGTATCGCCGGGAGCCGGCATGTCGACATGGTCGCGGGCGTGGAACAAGAGCGTGCCGAACACCCGGCGGATCGGCTGCGCGAAGCTGCCGCCGGAATACTGCGCGGCAGGAACGGCATCGTCAAAACCGCAGCCCCAGGCCGGGCCGCGGCGCAGCGCATGCGAGGCGAAGCGGTGGATGAAGTAGACCGCCAGCGAGGCGGAGATCGCGATGAACACCATCACCAGCAATCCGTTATAGGAGCCGCGGCTTTCGCTGACGGGCACGATCGACAGCCAGGGTACATGGGCCTGCACCGGCAGGCGGCCGCCGAGGATTTCGACGGCAACAGGTGAGAGCGCGTCCATCACCGGTCCCGGCAGGATTCCGGCCAGCAGGCAAAGCGTGGCGAGGATGAACATCGCCGCCAGCGAGATGCGGTCGACCTCGACGGCGGTTTCCGCCGCCGGGCTGCGCGGCCGGCCGAGGAAGGTCACGCCGAACACCTTGACGAAGCACGCCGCGGCCAGCGCCGCCGCCAGCGCCAGCATTGCGCCGACCGCGGGCACCATGATCTTCAGCGCCCATTGCGGCAACTCCGGGCTTTGCAGCACGGCCTGGAAAATAAGCCATTCCGAAACGAAGCCGTTGAACGGCGGCAGCGCCGAGATCGCGACGCAGCCGATCAGCACGACGAAGCTGGTCAGCGGCATGCGGTGGATCAGGCCGCCGAGCTTGTCCATGTCGCGCTCACCGGTCGAGGTCAGCACGGCGCCGGCGCCGAAGAACAGCAGGCTCTTGAAGAACGAGTGGTTGAGCACGTGAAACAGTGCGGCGGTGAAGGCGAGCGCCGCCGGCAGCTTCTGGCCGTTGGCCTGAAACGCCAGCGCAAGCCCGAGGCTGACAAAGATGATGCCGACGTTTTCGATGGTGCTGTAGGCCAGGAGGCGCTTCAGGTCGGTTTCCATCATGGCATAGAGGATGCCCATCACGGCGGTGATGCTGCCGAGGCCGAGCACGATCACACTGGCCGGCCAGCTCGGCTGGCCCAGCAGATCGAACACGACGCGGATGAAACCGTAGATCGCGACCTTGGTCATGACGCCGCTCATCAGCGCCGAGACGTGGCTCGGCGCCGCCGGGTGGGCCAGCGGCAGCCAGACGTGCAGCGGCACCAGGCCGGCCTTCGAGCCGGCGCCGATCAGCATCAGGATCAGCACCAAAGCTGCCACGTACGGCGTATGCGGCGTGTTGCGGATGGCGGCGAAGCCGTAGTCTCCGGTTGGCCCCGCCAACAGGCCGAATGCCAGCAGCAGGGCCAGCGTCCCAAAACTCGCCATCACCAGATAGATGTACCCCGCCCGGGCGTTGCCAGCCTCGCGGTGGTGCGCCATGACGAGCGCCCAGGAAGCCAGCGACATGAATTCCCAGCACAGCAGATAGGAAAACGCGTCATCGGCCAGCACCACCAGGTTCATGCCGGCGAGGAAGGCGGGGAAGAACGGCAGCACGCGGTGCGGCGACGATTCGTGGCGGCCGTAGCCGAGGCCATAGAGGCTGGCCGCTGCGCCGCCGAGATTGACCACGACAAGGAAGAACGCCGCCAGCGCATCCATGCGGAAATGCGCGCCGAGCCACGGCAATCCGATCGGCAGGATCAGGCCGGTGGCATCGGCCGGGCCGCCGAGCAGCCAGCGCAGCGACCCCGCCAGGGCGGCGAGGCAAATGATCAGAGTGATGGTGTAGATGACCGCGGTCGCGATCTTGCTGCGGCTCAATGCGATCGCCAGAATTGCCAGGCCAAGCAATCCGGCAACACAAGCCATTTGCAGAGCGACCGCCGACATCATCTGCGCGCCCTCGTTCCGCTCGATGCCTTGGTCTCGATCTGATGGTCCAGATAGGTCCGTGACGATCCGGAATTGACCTTCAGCCGCACCCCGCGTCCCCCGGCATTGCTGACCGCCCCTTCGTCGATCAACTCGATGCCGGCGCCTTCGAGCGCCGTAATCAGCTTTACCAGCGAATCGACATTGCCCCGGACCATCGATTCGCTGGCCTCCATGCGCTGAATGGTGGGCGCGGAAAGCCCGGACAGCTCTGCGAGCTGGCGTTGATCGATGCCGAGCAACACCCTGGCAGCCCGCAATTGCGCCGCTGTGATCATCCCCTTGCCTCGCTGCCGGGACTTCAGCCGATATCAAACGTCACCATTGCATCATAACTAATGATGTTAAAGTGTCAACAAATGATGTTTAGGATATCTATTCTAAGGAATGCCTTCGGGGTGATCCGGCAACCGCGCCGCGAAGCTGGCGATGTCGTGCCGGTCCGATGCGGCGGCCGGACGGAAGCGGAAGCCTGGCGTTGAGGGATTTTAGCTCGCGCGCGAGCCGATGGCCGTCATCAGTTGCGGCAGCAGCAGCGGCGTGCCGTCGGAATGCCGCTGCACCCTGACCTCGATCTCGAACACCGTCCGGATCAAATCATCGGTCACCGTTCGCTCGGGGATGTCGTCGGCCACCTTCGCGCCCCGGTGCAGCACGACGATCCGGTCGGCGAAGCGGACCGCGAGGTTGAGATCGTGCAGGATCGCGACGACGGCGGTGCCGTTGGCCGCGCGGCGCCGCGCGGTCTCCACCAGGTCGATCTGGTGACGCAAATCGAGGCTCGAGGTCGGTTCGTCCAACAGTAGCAGGCCGGGTCCATGCACGGCCTCGCCGCAAGCGAGCTGAACCAGCACGCGGGCAAAGTGCGCGCGCTGCTGTTCGCCCCCCGATAGTGTCGGCAGCTTGCGATGGCGGAATTCTTCCAGGCCGACCTCGTGCAAGGCGGCGTCGACCAGCGGCCGGGCGAACGCGCTGCCATGGTCGCCGGCACCCATGTGGACGATCTCTTCCACCGTAAAGGGAAAGCTGACGCTGACATGTTGCGACAGCATCGCGCGATGCAGGGCAAGTTGATGCGACGGGTAGCTGGGCAGATCGCGCTGCTTCAGCCGCACCGCGCCGCTGCTGGCGCGCAGGTCGCCGGAGATCAGCCGCAGCAGCGTCGACTTGCCGGCGCCGTTCGGCCCGACGATGGCGACCGTCTCGCCGGCCTCGACGCGCAGGTCGACATTTTCGACCAGCGTCGCGCCGCCGATATCCATCGAAACCGCGCGGGCCTCGAGCAGGGCGGTCACAGCGCCACCAGCCCGCGCTGGCGCAGCAGCATCACGAGAAAGAACGGCGCGCCGATCGCCGCGGTCAGAATGCCGATCGGCATTTCGGCGGGCGCCACGATGGTGCGGGCCAGCGTGTCGGCGCCGACCAGCAGGGTGGCGCCGAGCAAAGCGGAGGCCGGCAGCAGCAGCCGGTGCGCCGGTCCGATCACCAGCCGCAGCAGATGCGGCACCACGATGCCGACAAACCCCACCACGCCGCAGATCGAGACCGCGACGCCGGTCATCGCCGAGACCAGCACGATCGAGATTCGCTTCAGCCGCTCGACGTCGACGCCGCTGTGAAAGGCTTCGGCTTCGCCGAGCACCAGCACATCGAGCCCGCGCGCGATCCACAGGCACGCCATCAGACCGAGCGCCAGCACCGGCGCGATGGTGGTAGCCTTGGTCCAGGTCGCGCCGCTCAGCGATCCCAGCAGCCAGAACGTGATGTCGCGCAACTGGCGATCGTCGGCGACGAACACCAGAAGGCCGATGCCGGCATTGGCGATGGCGGCGATCGCAAGGCCCGCGAGCAGGAAAATCGCGATCGAGGTACGGCCGGCGCGGCTGGCGATGGCATAGAGGATCACGGTGGTCGCCAGCGAGCCTGCGAACGCCGCCAGCGGCAGCAATTCATTCTGCATGAAGCGAAGGCTTTCGCCGAGCCGGCTGTCGGTGAACACGATCGCGGCGGCGGCAAAGAATGCGCCGCCGGAGGACACGCCGACCAGCGCCGGATCGGCCAGCGGATTGCGAAACAGGCCCTGCATGATGGCGCCGGACACCGCGAGCAGGGCGCCGACCATGGCGGCCGCGGCTATTCTCGGAATCCGGATCGACCACAGCACCAGCTGGTCGCGCGACGCCAGCGGACCAACCGGGTGCTCCGGCCAGAAGCCGAGGGCCGCGGGGAGCCGGCCGAGCGGAATGCCCGCGGCACCCACCGTCAGCGCGACGAGGGCGGCTCCCGCAAGCACGGTCATTGCCGGCAATTGGCCGTGAGCGCGGCAGGCGCAAAGGCTTCGGCTTGCGGCGCCAGCGCCGGATAGAGCTTGACCGACAGATCGCGCGCGGCTGCTGCGGTGCGCGGTCCGAAACCGAGCAGATAGAGCCCGTCCATCGAGATGAAGGCCTTGTTGGCCACGACCGGGGTCATCGCGAAGGCCGGATGGGCAAACACGGCTTCGTCCTCCACCGAATCCTTGCCGCGCTGGATCGACAGCACCACGTCGGGCCTGGCCGCGACGATCGCCTCGTCGTTGATCATCTTGTAGCCGTCATAGCCGTCGATCGCGTTGACGCCGCCTGACAGCCTGATGATCTCGTCGGCGGCGGTCCTGCGCCCGGCGACCATCGCGCGGCCGCTCAGCAGCGATATCACGAACATCACCCGCACCGGTTTTGTCACCTTGGCACGAAGCTCGCGCAATTGTGTCAGATCGCTCGACACGGCGGTGGTGAGACAGGTCGCGCGCGCATCCGCGCCCATGGCGTGGCCGATCAGCCTGATCTTGTCGAGCAGCCCTTGTTCCGAAATGATTTCCGGCACCAGCACCAGCGGCACTTTCGCCGCCTCCAGCACGTCCATGGTTTCCTTCGGGCCGGACCCCTGCATCGCCAGCACCAGCGAGGGATTGAGACCGAGCACGCCTTCCGCCGAAAGCTGCCGCATGTAGCCGACATTGGGCTTGTCGCGCAGCGCGGCGGTCGGAAACAGGCTGGTCGCGTCGACACCGGCGAGGCGGTCTTCAAAGCCCAGCGCGTAGAGAATTTCGGTGATGGCGCCGCCGATCGATACGATGCGCGCCGAATTTTCAATGGTCACGTCGCGGTCGCGCGCGTCGTGCACCGTGACGCCGGCGGCGAGGGCGGTGCCGCCGCTCGCGAGACAACAGGCCACGACCACGGACCGGATCACCGGAAGCATATGATTGCGACAAAAGCTCATTGCCGGTCTCACTTGGTCAGGATCAGTTTGTTCTGGGACGTCAGCCGCAGACGGTAGGCGTCCTCGCCATGCGCAATGATGATCTCGCGGTCGCCCGAAAACAGATCGCGGCTGTCCAGTCGATTGCCGGTGATGGTCAGGGATCGCGTCGCGGGAGAGGTGGTGACGGCATGCTGGCCCCCGCGCTCCATATCGTCTCGAGAAGCTGCGGACATTTCGTTGCTTGCACCTTTGCACCAGCCGATGGGAGCTGCAGTCTTACAGGTCGATCGAACCGCAATCCAACTGTTGCAATTTACAATCGATATAAACTGCGCAGTCTTTTTCTTGACCGTGCAGACGCCGGCCCGTAACCAATGATGGCGAGATGCGGGCGGGGTGCCCGCGCCTCGAATTGGTAGCCAGCAAGCAGCTGCATTCGGATGCGGCGCCCGCCAGCCGAGCCCACAACAGATAAAACAGGGTTGGGGTTATGATGGCTGACAGGGCTGGGCGTTCGCGCGCCTTGATTTTGGGCGCGTCGATATTTTCATTGTCGTTGGGTTTTGCGGATGCTGGTTTCGCCCAGGCTGCAGCCACGGATGGCGCCGGCCGTTCCCCGGATCGGCAAAAACAAGCGCAGAGACAGTCCAGGCGCCAGCCGAAGCCGCAGAATGTGCAGGTCGCGCCAGCGCCGGTCCTGAACGCGCGCGCCCAGATCGGCGGGACGCCGGTGCAGTCGCTCGACACCATCACGGTCGCCGCCTCGAAGACCGAAGAGCGCGCCATCGATGCGCTGGCTCCGGTCAGCGTCGTGACGCTCGAACAGATCCAGGGGCTGCAGCCGAAGCGGCTGGCGGATATTTTCTACAACGTGCCCGGCGTGTCGTTCCAGGATCGCGGCGACGATCCGGCGACCGCGATCAATATTCGCGGCTTGCAGGATTTCGGCCGCGTTGCCGTGGTGGTCGACGGCGCGCGGCAGAACTATCAGCGCTCCGGGCACAACGCCAACGGCTCGTTCTTCCTCGATCCGGAACTGGTTGGTGGCGTCGATATCGTGCGCGGCCCAACCGCCAACATCTACGGCTCGGGCGCGATCGGCGGCGTAGTCTCGTTCCGCACCAAGGATATCAATGACGCGCTTCGCCCCGGCGAACGCTGGGGCGTGGACATGACCGGCTCCTATGGCACCAACAAGGATCGCTGGCTGGGCTCGGTGTTCGCAGGCGTTCGCGCCGATCCGAACGTCGATATATTCGGTGGCGTGGTCTATCGCAAACAATCCAACTACAAGGATGGCAATGGCACCGAAATCGGCAACACCGGCAACGAAATCGCCGGCGGCCTGATGAAGCTGACGGTGCGTCCCGCCGAAGGCCATGAGATCAAGTTCGGCACGGTGTTTCAGGACTACCAGTACGACATCGGGCAGTTCAACCGCGGCCCGGTGCTGACGGCGGCACAGCGCGCGCTGTATCAGGGTTCGTCGGTCTATGCGTCCGATACCAGGAACTATACCGGCACGCTGACCTGGAAATACTCCAGGCCGGACGATATGTGGTTCGACTGGAACGCCACGCTGTACGGCAATCGCACCGAGAACAATCAGGTCAAGACCTATCACAGCAGCACCGCCGGCGCGGCGCTGTGCGGGGCGGGCAATTTCGGCAACAATATCTCGGGCTGCGTCGGCGACAGGCGCGGCTACGTGCTCGACACCATCGGGATCGATGTCAACAATACCACCCGCTTCAATGTCGGCGATTGGCGCAATGCCCTGACCTACGGCGTCGATGCGTTTCAGGATGACGTCAAGACCAGCGACAGCCGCGGCAATTCGAATATCACCACGCCGGGCGGCTTGCGCACGGTTTCCGGCGGCTTCGTCCAGTTGAAGAACAACTATTCGACCTGGCTCGAAGTCGTCAGCGCGATCCGCTACGACCGTTACGATCTGGATTCGGCAACCGTATCGACGGGCGGCGATCGTTTCTCGCCGAAGATCACCGTCGGCGTGACGCCGGTGGCAGGCTTCACACCCTATATCAGCTATGCCGAAGGCTATCGCGCCCCCTCGATCACGGAGACGCTGATCGCCGGTGCGCACGCCACCGGTGGGGGGCCGAATTTCTTTACCTGCGCGGACGGTAGCAGCGGACTGTTCTGCTTCCTGCCCAATCCGAACCTGCGCCCCGAGGTCGGCAAGAACAAGGAAGCGGGACTTAACCTGAAGTACAACGATGTGTTCACGACTGGCGACAGCTTCCGCGGCAAGTTCAACGTGTTCCGTAACGATGTCGACGATTATATCGATCTGGTCGCCTCGGCGCCGGAACCGGTGCCGCCGTTCGTTTCGTACTCCAGGCACTACCAGTACCAGAACATTGCCCATGCCAGGATCGAGGGCTTCGAAGCCGAGACGATGTACGATGCGGGCACCTGGTTCGTCGGCGTCGCCGGCCACCTGATCCGCGGCAAGAACACACAGACCAATGTCGGCCTGGCCACCATCACGCCGCGCAAGGTGACGACCACGGGCGGTGTCAGGCTGCTCGACCGCACGCTGGTGCTGTCGGCGCAATGGTCGTCGTTCGGCGCCAACAACGACCTGCCGACAGGCTATCTGCCGTCGACGGGATACGAACTGGTCAACCTGTACCTGAGCTGGCAGGCGACCAAGGACATCGTCTTCACTGCGTCGGTCGACAATCTGTTGAACCAGTACTACCGGCCCTATGCGATCCCGGGATCCTCGACCGACGGCACCACGCAGAACGACGTGCTGTTCTCGAGCCCCGGTCCCGGCACGGTCTACAAGGCCGGACTGAAAGTTCATTTTGGCGGAGCATGAATCGGACGGACTGAAATTTCAGAACTGATCGCTCCGGCGCCGCGCTGATGTCCCCAGCGCGGCCTCGGCGCGTTTTGGTTTCGCCGACCAACCCCATTCGTTCCATCGGGCGATGATGCCCCACAGCAGGAGAGTCTTGATGTTTATCGCAATGAACCGTTTCCAGGTGAAGATCGGCTCCGAAAAGGCCTTCGAGACGATCTGGGCGACCCGCGAATCCTATCTCGGCAGTATGGCCGGCTTCGTCGAGTTTCATCTCCTCAAGGGTCCGGTGGCCGACGACCATACGCTGTATTCGACGCACACGACCTGGGCCGACAAGGCCGCGTTCGAAGCCTGGACCAGGTCGGATGAATTCCGCCGCGCCCATGCCCGCGCCGACAACAAGACCGGCGAAAGCGTCTATCTCGGCCACCCCAAATTCGAGGGGTTCGAGGTGATCCAGAGCGAGCGCAAAGCGAGCGCAGCGGCCTGAGCCCTGCGACTGATACAATAAATTGACCAGCACAAGGAGTTGACCATGTTGAGCACGGAGCTCGCCGACCTCAGGGCGCATATGGCGCAGAATCCGGGTGCGGTCATCGAGGACGTGGCGCGGGAGCGAAAAATCGCGCCCCGCGCCGTGATCGAGGCGCTGCCCGCGGAAATGGTGCGGATCGGCCGCGGCGACGCGTTCGTTGCCGCGATGCAGGACGTTGCGCAATGGGGCGAGGTGACGCTGATCGTGCACACCGACGACGCGATCTTCGAATTCACCGGCGCGATCCCGGCCGGCGAAATAAGCCGCGGCTATTTCAACCTGATGCAGCCGAAAGGCCTGCACGGCCACTTCCGGCACGATCGCTGCGGCGCGGTCGCCTTTGTCGAGCGGCCGTTCATGGGCAAGTCCTCGGCGTTCATCGCATTCCTCAATGTCGATGGCGGCGTCATGTTCAAGGTGTTCGTCGGACGCGACGAGACCCGGGCGTTGCGGCAGGACCAGCTCGAACGGTTCAGGGCGCTGGCCGAGCAGATCGCCGCGCCCGCCATCGCCTGAAGGCCCAACCAGGCCGCAGCCTCATTCGCGGAGCAGCCCCATGCAGCCAACCACGATCGACACCACCATCGGCCGGGTCCGGAAAGCCGTCGCCCTGATGGCGTTCGGCGCAGCCTCGCTGCCCGGCGCGGGCGTCGCTGCCACCGATAAAGTGCTGCTGCCGCGCAACCTGTCGCCGTGGGGCATGTTCGTGAATGCGGATATCGTGGTGCAGGCGGTCATGGCCGGGCTGGCCGTGGCGTCGCTGATCACCTGGACGGTATGGCTGGCCAAGACCATCGAGATCAGCCGCGCGACATCGATCGCGAAGCGCAGGCTGGCCCAGCTCGAGAGCGAGCGCCTGCTGGCCGATGCCGGGCATGACAGCCGCGACGGCCGCGACGCCGTCGCGCAGATCATCCAGTCCGCGGCGCGCGAGGCCAGCCTGTCCGACGGCGGGACCGACGACGGCTTCAAGGAACGCATCGTGCTGCGGCTGGAGCGGGTCGAGGCCGCGATGTCGCGCCGGATCGCGCGCGGCACCGGCGTGCTCGCCACCATCGGCGCCACAGCCCCCTTCGTCGGCCTGTTCGGCACGGTGTGGGGCATCATGAATGCCTTCATCGGCATCTCCGAAGCGAAGACCACGAATCTCGCGGTGGTGGCGCCGGGCATCGCCGAAGCGCTGCTGGCGACCGCACTCGGCCTGGTCGCGGCGATTCCGGCGGTCGTGATCTACAATCGTCTCGGACGCTCGATCGGGGCCTACCGCGCGCTGCTCGGCGACGCCTCGGTGCAGGTGATGCTGCTGATATCAAGGGAAGGCGACCGCCGCGGCTTTCGCCTATCGCGGGCCGCGGAGTAGATCATGGGCGCGCGATTTGGCACCCCATCGGGAGGATTCGGCGGACGCCAGCGCGGCACCGACGACGATCTGGCCGAGGTCCACGAGATCAACGTCACGCCGTTCATCGACGTCATGCTGGTGCTGCTGATCATCTTCATGGTGGCGGCGCCGCTCGCCACCGTCGATCTCGGCGTCGAGCTGCCGGCCAGCGCCATCGAGCCGGCGCCGCGGCCGGACAAACCGGTGTTCGTCACCGTCAAGCCGGACCTCACGGTGGCCGTCGGCGAGGACATCATCGCCCGCGATGCCCTGACCGGCACGCTCGACAGCGCTACCAGCAACAGGAAAGACGAACGAATTTTCCTGCGCGCCGACAAGGCCGTCAGCTATGGCGACCTGATGGAGGTGATGAACCTGTTGCGCAACGCCGGCTATCTCAAGATCGCGCTGGTCGGCCTCGACGGCCGAAGCTGATTGGCAAGAACTGACATGAACGCTTTCGTTCTGCACGACACATCCGACGCGAACGGGGCGCTGCGCTGGGGCACCTCCGCGACCCTGATCGTATCAGCGCATGCGGCGCTGATCGCGCTCGGCATGGCCTGGTACACGCAGCGGCCGCCGCCGGGGGTGATGATCCCGACCATCCTGGTGGACATGGCGCCGGTGACGGCGTCGCCGCAGCCGACGCCGATGGATATCGCGCCGGGGCCCGAGATGCAGGCGGCCGACGCCTCGCCGCCGGTCGAGCAGGCGACGCCGGAGACGGTGCGGGAACAACTCGAAGCGACCCCGCCGCAACTGACACCCGAAGTCGAGGCGCCGCCCGAAGCGAAGCCGGAGCCGGCGCCGCCGAAACCCGAGCCCGCCAGGATCGTCCCGGACCCCGCGAAGCCCGTGCAGGAGAAACCGAGGCCGGTTCGCAAGGAAGCCAGGAAGCCGACGGAGGCCCCGCCGGCGCCGCGCACCACCGCGACGCCCCGGGCCGAAAGGCAGGCGCCGGCAGCTTCCGCCATCAGCGCGGGGGCGAGCGCTGCCGCGGTAGCCTCCTATAACCAGATGGTCGCGGCGCATCTGCAGCGCTTCAAGCAATATCCGCCCGCGGCAAAGGCCGCCGGCCAGCAGGGTGTCTCGCGCCTGCGTTTCAGCCTCAGTCGTAGCGGCCAGGTATTGTCGAGCGGGCTCGGGGGATCGTCCGGCCACGCGGCACTCGATGCCGAGACGCTGGCGATGGTGCGCCGCGCTCAGCCGTTCCCGGCGTTCCCGCCCGATATGAAGCAGGCCTCGATGAGTTTTAGCGTGCCGATCCAGTTTTCGGTCCGCTAGCACGCGAATTGTTCCCGAAAAAGGGAACCGGCCCGGTAACCTTGCCGGCCAATAACGGCTGGACTTACCCGCCGCACTTCCTAAATGGGGTGTAGGGTTCTTTTCGGGTATTTCAGGAGGCTCGCATGGGCCTGAACAAGATTTTCGCTGCTATCCTCGGCGCCATGCTGGTGGCATGGAGCGGTATGTCGGCCGCGGACGAATACCGTCCGGGCGAGCTGCTCACTCTCGACCTCTCCAAGGCGGTGCTTTCGCCAAAACCACTGGGACCCGCCACGCAATTCGCGCCGGTCCGGATCGAGGCGCGCGCCGAACGCGCCATCCCGGCGCCGTCAGCCCGTGTCGCACGCGGCATCCCGGCGAAAACCCATGTCGCGCATCAGACTGTGGACAAACCGCGCGGGGCCTCGCGCACGAAATTGGCCCGGCGGCACGGCAACCCGCTCGATGCGCAGGCATCCGATACGCGGATTCAGGTGTGGCCGTGCAAGTCAGGCGCCATCTGCAACTGGAAGTGACCCGGCCTGGCCGTGGTCAGGCGCACGCGTATCAGGGCGCCACGAACAGATAGCCGGCGAGCACCAGCAGCACGGACAGCACCGTGATCACGCCGAGGACGCCGGCGGCGATCGCAAGCAGTCCGTGGGAATCCAGCCATCGTTGTAGCGCGTTGCCCATTCTCATTGCTATGCGACCCGATCCCGATTTGCAGTTTGGCTGGCGGGCAGGCTATCAAACAGCGCGCCCGGTGTCCTAGATTATCCTTCAACCGACTTTCCCTAAACCGCCCTTCCATCAAGCGGCATCGCGGCTTGCCGATCCGGCGGTTTCAAGTCGTCAGGAGCACTCCATGGAATATCTGCAAACCCAGGGCATCCGCCTGCCGCGGCTTGGCCTCGGCACCTTTCGCCTGCAGGGCGATGCCTGCCGCGTGGCTGTCGAAGGCGCGCTCGGCCTCGGCTACCGGCATATCGACACCGCGGAAATGTACGGCAACGAGGAAGCCATTGGCGATGCCATCGCCGCCTCCGGTGTGGCGCGGGAAGACCTGCACGTCACCACCAAGGTCTGGCATGAAAATCTCGCGCCGGATGGCATCCGCCACGCCTTCGACGCCAGCCTGAAGAAGCTGAAGCTCGACCACGTCGATCTTTATCTCGTGCACTGGCCGTCGAAGCGCATGAACCTGCCGGCGATGTTCGAAACCCTGGCCATGCTGAAACAGGAAGGCTTCACCCGCGCCATCGGCGTCGCCAATTTCAACCTCGCGCTGCTCAAGACCGTGGTCGAGGACATCAAGGCGCCGATCGCCTGCAACCAGGTCGAATATCATGTGATGCTCGACCAGACGCCGCTGCGCCAGTATCTCGCCGCCAAAGCCATCCCGCTGGTGGCCTATTGCCCGCTGGCGCAGGGCAGGGTGGCGTCGGACCCGACGCTGATGGCGATCGGCCGCAAGCATGGCGCCAGCGCAGCCCAGGTGGCGCTGAAATGGCTGCTCGATCAGGACGGCGTCGCCGCGATCCCGAAAGCGTCACGCGCCGAAAGCCAGCAGGCCAATCTCGACGCGCAGAATATCGGGCTTGATGATGAAGACATGAAAGCCATCGCGGCGCTGCCGAAAGACAGACGCTGCGTCAATCCCGGCTTCGCGCCGGTGTGGGATTGATGTTTCTTACCCTCTCCCCTTGTGGGAGAGGGTGGCGCCTCACGAAGTGAGGCGACGGGTGAGGGGTTCTTGGGTTCGCGAGAACCCCTCATCCGGCGCGGACTGCGTCCGCGCCACTTTCTCCCACAAGGGGAGAAGGGAAGAGCTCGTCGTTTGCCTTATCGCTAACGAAAAATGGCCCCTCGCGGGGCCATTGTCGTCTCGCCTCAATAGTGATGATGGCGCTTCTTGATCACGATGACCTTGCTGCCATGGCCACGGCCGCGGTGATAGCCGCGATGGGGGCGGTGTATCTGGGCGCGGGCGCCGTGTCCGCGATGATAGCCGCCGTGATGATGGCCGCCGCGCTTGATGACGACGGTCTGCGCGTCGGCATTCGACGACGGTGCCGCCATGAAGATGGTGGCGAGCGCCGCGATCATTAATGCAAATTTCTTCATGCTTTCCTCCGGTTGAGCGGGAATAAAACATCGCATCGCGAAGAATGTTCCGGGGGAACCCGAAGAGAGTTCTGAACAGCCATTCCGCCACGGTTAACGCATGTTGCGCGCATCCGTTGCGACGGGCATCGATCTTTTCGCGACAGCACCCGCGGAATCGGTCCGCGCGCAGCGGCTCTCCGGTCGATGTGCCGAGTGGCCACTGAGTATCGAGGCTGGCGTGGGCGAATGCCCATTGCCGGTGTGGCTTGCGCAACGCCTGTGTCCGGAGCATCATCCACCGATAAAAACAATATCAGGGGGAGGTTTGCCATGACCGCATTGTCACGCCGGAATTTCCTTGCGCTAACCGGGGCGGCCGCCGCGGCGCTGTCCCCGCGCTACACCAATTCGGCCAGTGCCGCGATGGGTCCGAACGACAAATTCGACCTCGTCATCAAGGGCGGCGACGTGCTCGATCCCAGCCAGTCGCTGCGGGGAAAACGCGATATCGGTATTCGCTGGGGCATGATCGAGGCGATCGAGACGGAGATTCCGGCCGCGCGCGCGGCGAAGACGCTGGACGCATCGGGTAAACTGGTGACGCCCGGCCTGATCGACCTGCACAGCCACGTTTACCCCTATGGCTCGGCGATCGGGATTCCCGCCGACGAACTGGCGCAGTTTCAGTGCACGACCACCACGGTTTCGGCCGGCGATGCCGGCGTCAACAACCTCGCGGCGTTGCGCCGTTACATCGTGGCGCAGTCGCGGACGCGGATCTATGCATTCGTCCACATCGCCAATCATGGGCTGTCAGGATTCCCGGTCGCCGAACTCTACAATATCGACCACGCCCAGATGGAAGCCTGCGCCATGGCGCTGGCGGAAAACCAGGATTTCCTGCTCGGGGTCAAGGTGCGGATGTCGGAGAATGTGATCGCCAAGCACGGCCTGGAGCCGCTGAAGCGGGCGATCCAGGCCTGCGAGAAATGCGGCTGGCCGGCCAAGATGATGGTGCATATCGGCGGCGTCGAAACCAAGGAGCTGATGTCGCAGATACTCGATCTGCTGCGGCCCGGCGACGTGCTGACCCACGCCTATTCCGGTGCGCCGAACATCGCGGGCGTCTTCACCAACATCGTGCAGGACGGCAAGCTATTGCCGGCAGCGCTCGCCGCCAAGCAGCGCGGTGTGATGTTCGATGTCGGCCATGGCGGTGGCAGCTTTGATTTCACCGTCGCCCAAGTGGCGATTCCCGGTGGCTGCGCGCCCGATGTCATCTCGTCCGACATCCACGTCTATTCCGCCAATTCGCCGGGCATGCCGTACCTTCCGAACGTCATGAGCAAGTTCATGGCGCTGGGCTTTTCGCTGGAGCAGGTGGTGACGATGGCGACGGCGACGCCGGCCAAAATCATCAACCGGGCGCCGAAGCTCGGCACGCTGCAGATCGGGGCGCCCGCCGACGTCGCGGTCATGGAACTGGTGGAGGGGCCGGCCTCGTTCGTCGATACCCGCAACAACAAGCGCGACGGCAAGGCGCTGCTCAAACCGGTGCAGACCGTGATCAACGGCGTGCCGTTCGGCAGGCCCTATCAGGCGCCGTTCGCAGTGCGGTAAGGCGCGGAAGAGCCGGCCGCTTCCCCGGGCGGGCGGGGGGCCGGACGGCGATTTGATTTGTATCAATGCAAGCGCCGTGGCGGCTGGCGACCATGCCAGTTGCGAGGGCTTGGAATCGTGGCAAACTGCGCAACCCGGATGGCGGCGGATACACCCGCCGGCTTTGCCGCCGAGGCGACGGCGTCGGGCGAAGCGTCCGGCTATTCGGAAAGCGAATTTCTCGCCCAACTCGGCGATCGTGTCCGCGACACGCGCATGCTCCGCAACATGTCGCGTCGGGAGCTTGCCCGCCGTTCCCGCATTTCCGAGCGTTACCTGGCCCAGATCGAGGCGGGCAAGGGCAACGTGTCGATCGTGCTGCTGCTGCGGATCGCCCATGCGATCCGTGTGAACTAGCGAACCCAGCCGCCAACAGGAGAAGACGCCGATGGGACAGCTCGTTCTTGCCGCCAAGGTCAGCCACGTCCCGTCGCTGATGCTGTCGGAGGCCGAGGGCAGCCCGCTCAGGTCGGCGCGCGAAAGCGCGGTGCGGGCGTTGCGCGAGCTTGGCCGCCGCGCGCGAGAGCGCAGCGTCTCGACCTTCGTGGTGTTCGATACGCACTGGCTCTCCAACTTCGGCTACCACATCAACGCCAATCCGCGGCATCACGGCTCGTTCACCAGCCACGAAGCCCCGCAGATGATCCAGGATCTGGGCTACGACGTGCCGGGAGATACCGCGCTCGCCGAAGCAATCGCGAAGGAGGCCGGCGAGGCCGGGCTTGGCGTGATCGCGCACAAGGTCGCGAGCCTCGGGCTGGAATACGGCACCATCGTGCCGATGCACTACATGAACCCCGACGGCTGGGCCAAGGTGGTCTCGGTCGCCACGCCGCTGTTCACCTCGGTGGAGGAGAGCCGCATTCTCGGCGAGGCGACGCGGCGCGCCATCGACCGGTCCGGCGAGCGGGTGGCCGTGCTCGCCAGCGGATCGCTGTCGCACCGGCTGTGGCCCAACAGGAAACTCGGGCCGGAGGCCTGGACCTCGGTGGCAAGCGAATTCAACCGTCAGGTCGACCTGCGCGTACTCGAACTGTGGCAGCAGCGCCGCTATCGCGAATTTACCGACATGCTCCCGGACTACGCCGTCAAGTGCAACGGCGAGGGCGGCATGGCCGACACCATCATGCTGTTCGCGGCGCTCGGCTGGGACGGCTTTGACGGCGCCGCCGAGCAGTTGTGCGACTATTTTCCGTCCAGCGGCAGCGGCCAGGTCAACGTCGAGTTTCACGTCGGCGCATGATCCGGACCGGGCGCACGGGCCGCGCGCCGGCGTTCAATTCCGTCTATCCCGTGACTGCCGAACGAGGGTTCGTTCTGCCGCGCCAGGTGTCGACGAGGTCTTGTAGCCTGTCGGGAATGGCGTCGCCGCGCCATGCCACGTGCTGGTCGGTTCGGACAAGGAACAGCTTGCGATCGTAGAGATGCCTTGAATCGCCGCTTTGTACATCGACCACTTCGACCGGAATCCCGCCGTCGCGCATCGCTTCGATGAGAGGTGCGATCACGATGTCTGAATCAAGCCGCAGCAGGGTGTAGCCCGGCCCGAGCGCGTCGTAGACCGGGCGGCCGTCCGGCAAGGTCGAGAACGGCACCCGGCAACCGGGTACGGTCGATGGCGTGAAGTCGGCCATCGTATAGGCCGGCGGCTCGGCGCCATCATAGGCGATGATCGGCGAGCGATCGTAGAAATAGCCGAAGTTGAGGCCGCCACAGCAATATTGCTGCACGTTCAAATCATAGGCTGCCTGTCCCACCTGGCTGCGAACGGCATCGCCAGCGGCGCCCGGCTGCTCGATTTCGTCGGGCACGGCCCGGCGCTGGCCCAGCACCTTGCCGGCCATGTCCATGGCAAAGCGGGAAACCTGCTCGGTGATGGGCAGCCTTTCGGCCTCATACGCGTTCAGGATGGCCGGGTCCGCCCAGCCCTGCAGGCAAGCGGCCAGCAGCCACGCCAGGTTTGTCGCGTCGGCGATCCCTGCATTCATTCCGTATCCGGCGTAGGGCATCCACAGATGCGCTGCATCGCCGCAAATGAAGGCGCGTCCCTTGCGAAACCGGTCGGCGACAAGCCGGCGTCCGACCCAGTCTTCCTTGCTCAGGATTTTGTATTCGAAATCGGGGCCGACGCCGAGGATGGCGCGGATCGACAGGTCGCGGTCGACCGACTCGAAGGTCTCCTCCTCGCGATTGAGGTGATTGTGAATCAGCCAGTTTTCACGGCCGTCAATCGCCACCACGGTGCCGCAACGCCGCGGATTGAGGGACAGCGTCATCCAGGCGGGCTCGTCCATCAGGGCGAGCAAAGCGGGGGCGCGGACATAGGTCGACTGGACACGCTGGATGACGGGCGTGCCCTGCAGCGTGGCATCGATCATCTTGCGGACGATGGAGCGCGCGCCGTCGCAACCGACGATGAACTCGGCATCGATCTGAAAGGTCGTGTCGGTGTCGAGATTGCGCGCGGTCGCGACGATGCCGTCGGCAGTCTCATGGAAATCCTCGAACGCCGTCCGATTCAGGATGGTCAGGCCGTCGATGCCGGTCGCATGCGCGAACAGCACCGGCTCCATGTAGATCTGGTTGATCCGGTGCGGCGGTTCCGCGGTTGGCCAATCGGTATCCGGTCCGTCCGTGGCGGTATAGCGATCGCGGCGGCAGGGGATGGGGATGCGCGACAGTTCGATGCCGGTCGTCGTGGTGCGATAGGCGCAGTCGTTCGGGTAGTCCGCCGGCAGGCCGGCATCGCGCAGCTGTGGCGCCACGCCGAGCCGGCGGAATACTTCCATCGAGCGTGACGAAACGTGATTGCATTTCACGCTTGGTGGCTCCCCGGCGCTCCTGATTTCGACGACGACAGCGGCAATGCCGCGGCGCGCCAGATCCATCGCCAGGGTGAGGCCGACGGGACCTGCCCCGACGATCAGGACGCGCGTCTTGACCGGCTGGCTTGTCGCTGCGGGATGATCGTGCATAATCGATGCTCGCCTGTGCAGTATTCCAGAAAATGGCGGAAAGAGGATAGATGCTCCAGGCGGCCCGGCAAATAGCCCTTTGCATTCTTGCTTCGTTGTTGAGCCTGCCGTTGCTTGCGCCCGGTTCGGCATTCGCATACCCGGATCAGCCGATCAAGATCATCGTCACGTTTCCGCCCGGTGGCAGCGCCGATATCGTGATCCGCGCCCTGCAGCCGCTGCTCGCGGAAGATTTGCGTCAGCCGATCGTGGTCGAGAACCGCGCGGGGGCCGGCGGCAACATTGGCATCGGCGCCGTCGCCCAGGCAGCGCCGGACGGATATACGCTCGGTGTCGCCGCTGCCGGCGTGCTGACGGTCAACCCGCATCTCAATCGGGCGGCGATGTCGTTCGATCCTGTGAAGGATCTGGCGCCGGTCACGATGCTTGCCGAAATTCCCTTCGTGCTGGTGGCGTCGCAACAATCGGGCTTCGCCTCGGTGGCGGACGTCGTCGCGGCGGCCAAGGCGCGCCCGGCCGAGCTGTCGATCGGCCATGGCGGTAACGGCACCGCCATGCATCTGACATCGGCGCTGTTCAACCAGAAAGCCGGCGTGCGCATTCAGCTCGTCGCCTATCGCGGCACCGCGCCGGCTTCGGTCGACGTTCTCGCCGGTCACATCCCGCTGGCCGTGCTGGATATCCCGGCGTCACGGCAATTGATCCTCGATGGAAAGCTGAAGGCGCTGGGCGTGTCCGCCGCCAAGCCGGTAGTCTTCTTGCCTGAGGTTCCCGCGCTTTCGGCGCAGGGCCTGGGCGGATTTGAATCCGTCGGCTGGTTTGGCATCGTCGCACCCGCTGCTACGCCGCCTGATATCGTCAAAAGGCTGAATGCGGCTTTCGTGAAGGCCTTGAAGGATCCCGCGGCGATCGAGAAAATCCGCATTCTCGGCGCCGAGCCCGCGCCGTCTTCGGCCGAAGCTTTCGCGCAGTTCATCCAGAGCGAAAGCGCCAAATGGGGCAAGCTGATCGCCGACGCTGGGATCAAGAGCGAATAGGGACCGCGGCGCTCGCTGTTTCAACCTCAGAGCGTGTAAATAGATGCTGACCTCATCCTGAGGAGCCGCGCGCACTTTCGCGCGGCGTCTCGAAGGATGGCAGCAAGCGATGTGCCAGATGGTTCGAGACGCGCGCAGGGCAGCGCAAGGGCGCTGCCGGACGCGCTCCTCACCATGAGGGGACGGGTGTCGTCCTCAGGCGTGCTTCTCCACATTCGCGATTCTCGCCGGCACCCCGAACTCCTTCCGGCACACTTCGGCCAGCACCGCGACGCCCTCGCGGATCTGCTCGTGCGAGGGGCTTGCGAAACACAGCCGTAGCCGGCTGCCGGCATAGGCCTTGTCGGTGGACCATTCCGGTCCCGGATTGATGGCGACGCCGGCCGCCAATGCGGCCTGATAGAGTTTCAGCGTGTCGACATTGTCGGGAAGTTTCACCCACAGGAAGATGCCGCCCTTGGGATCCTCGAATTCCGCCGCTGTGCCGAACTGTTCGTTGAGTGCTTCCATCAGCGTCTCGAGCTTGGCGCGCAGGCCGCGGTTGAGTTTTGGTACATGGGTGGCAAAATGCGGCGCGCAGTATTCCGCCAGCACCATTTGCTCCAGTGCGCCGGAACCGGCGTCGGTCTTCAGCGCCAGCATCCGCGACAGCATGGCCCAGGGCGCCACGATGTAACCGACCCGCAGCGCCGGCGCGATCGATTTCGAGAACGAGCCGATGTGGATCACGCCGGCGGTCTTGTCCATCGCGTAAATCGCGGGCGGGCGCTTGCCGTCCCAGATCAGGTCGGCGTAGCAGTCGTCTTCAAAGATCGGCACGCCATATTGCTGCGACAGTTTTAAGAGCTCGGCGCGTCGCGACTCCGGCATGATGGTGCCGGTCGGATTCTGCACGGTCGGAATGGTGTAGATATATTTCGGCGTGACGCCCTTGGCCTTGAGGGCGGCCAGCGCTTCCGCCAGCGCATCCATCCGCATGCCGTTCTCGTCGAGCGGGATGCCGACCATGTTGACGCCGAGCCGGGTCAGCCGGTTCAGCGCGCCTTGATAGGTGTCCTGCTCGGTGATGATGGTGTCGCCGCGCGCCAGCAGCGTCGCGTTGACGAGATCGAGCGCCTGCAGCGAGCCGGAGACGATCAGGATGTCGTCGGCGGCGCAGTCGATGCCGGCGTCGCGCTTGAGTTTTGTCGTGAGGAATTCGCGCAGGGGGCGGTACCCCTGCGGGCCGCTGGCGAGCCCGTAGGTGGCGAGCGTCCTGCCCTCGCGCCTGAGCACGGCATTGACGGCATCGGCCAGCTCATCGACCGGGACCTGGTCCGGATCGTTGTTGCCACCGACGAAACTGTACTTGGCCAGGCCCGTCCACTTCGCGGCCGGCGCCGGCAATCCGGCCGGAAGCAAGGGTGCGAAGTCGAATTGCGCTGAGGTCATGGACGTCATCCCCGTTTGATTTTCTTGGGTTATGGCCGGATGTCCCGGGTTTGCCGGAGGGCTGGTTCTTGCCGGTTTCTTGCCGGTCACCTTCACAGGCCGGCGCTGGATCGTAAAGGCCCGGACACGCCGGGGCTTCGGTGGGTATCGCGGTCCGGGAACTGGCGAAATTCGGCCCGACCGCGGCCGGCCGGGCTTGCGCCGCGGGGCCGGGAGATGATCGACATATCAGCCAGAATCGCGGGAAAGAACCGGCCGGTCCGGATGCGACACATTACTTGTTTGACGTTGACGCCCCGGCCTTTAGGTTGCGGCGAGGGGAAGGCCGGATTTATGCACGAGCTTATTCGCGATATCACTTTTTGCATCCTGTTCGCCTGGGGCATCGGCCTTCTGGCCCATTTTTTCCGCCAGCCGCTGATCCTCGCCTACCTTATCGCCGGGTTCGTCATTGGTCCATTCGGCATGAGCTGGGTCAAGTCGCAGGAATCGATCGCCGTCATTTCCGAACTCGGCCTGATCTTCATGTTGTTCATGATCGGGCTGGAAATCGACCTGAAGAAGATCGTGCGGGCCGGCCGGGTGATCCTGTTTGCCGCCGGCGGCCAGCTGGTCGGCGCCTGTGTGCTCGGCGTCGTGTTCTTCATGGGCATCGGCCTCGGCGGCTTCGACACCGTGTATCTCACCATCGCCTGCGCGCTCTCCTCGACGGTCATCATCGTCAAGGTGTTGTACGAGAAGCGCGAGCTCGACACGCTGCCCGGCCGCATCACGCTCGGCGTGCTGGTGCTGCAGGACATCTTCGCCATCCTGTTCCTTGCGGTGCAGCCGAGCCTCGCCGACCTCCAGGTCAGCGTGATCCTGCTCTCGGTCGGCCGGGTCGGCGTGCTGGTGGCGACCGCTTTGGTGCTGAGCCGCTACGTCCTGCCAAAACTGTTTCACCAGATCGCGCGCCGTCCCGAACTGATCCTGCTCGGCGCGCTGGCGTGGTGCTTCCTGATCGGCGAGATCGCCGAGCGGCTGCATCTGTCGCGCGAAATGGGATCGCTGGTGGCGGGGGTGTCGCTGTCGACCTTCCCCTATGCGCTCGATGTCACCGCCAAGGTCACCACGCTTCGCGATTTCTTCATCACGCTGTTCTTTGTCGCGCTCGGCATGACGATCCCGATCCCGAGCATGGGGGTGATCTGGCTCGCGCTGGTCATCGCAGCCTTCACGGTGATCAGCCGCGTGGCGACCACGTTCACGCCGCTTTATTTGATGAAGCAGGGCCTGCGCGCCAGCCTGCTGCCGGCGATCAACCTGGCGCAGATCAGCGAATTCTCGCTGGTCGTGATTCAGACCGGCGTCGTCGCCGGGCACATCCAGACCCAGACCGCCAGCGCGGTGTCGTTCGCCTTCGTGATCCTGGCGGTGCTGAGCACGTTCGCGATCATGCGCAGCGACCAGATCACGCGGGCCTCGATCGGTCCCTTGAAGCGGATCGGGATCCGCGATCTCGATCATGTCCATGCGCATGATGCCGGCCACGAGGAGGGGCACGGCGAGGCGAGGCGGGTGGTGATCCTCGGCTTCTTCCGTGCCGCCAGCGCGCTGCTGAGCGAGATCGAGCGGCGCAATCCGGTGTTCCTCGATCAGCTCACCGTTATCGATTTCAATCCGAACGTGTTCCGCACCCTGGCGGATCGCGGCCTGCACGTGATCTATGGCGATATCAGCAACGTCGACACGCTGGTGCATGCCGGCGTCGGCAAGGCCGAGCTCATCATCCTCAGTGTGCCGGATTCGCTATTGAAGGGCGCCGATAACGAAAAGCTGGTCCGCCACGTTCGCACGCTCAATCCGACTGCCAAGATCGTCGCCACCGCCGACCTGTTGGCCGACGTCGCCGATCTCTACGCCGCCGGCGCGGATTACGTGACGGTAACCCGGATCAGCGATGCCCAGGAACTCTACACCGTGATCGAAGCCGCCGCCGCCGGCCTCTTGGACGACAAGCGCGCGGAAATGGACGCGCAGCTCGCCGAACGCAAGGAAGTGCTGCCGTAAACCCGCTCCCCGCTTGCAGGGAGTGCCACGCCGACGCTGTGGCTTCAGATGCGGAACTTATGCCCAGTTGCACCTTGCGTTTTGGGCGTCGATGGGTTTTAAGCCTCCTAACTTCATCACCGCAGGCATGAACGAGAAGCGCGCTGCGTGGTTTTTACCGCGTTCCGGACCGAGTTACTTAAGCATAGTCCGCGCGCTCCAGATCCGTTCCATCCCCCACACATAAAGGAATTTACGATGGCCAAGATGACCAAGAATCAGTTGATCGATGCAATTGCCGAGGGCACCCAGGTTTCAAAGGGAGACGTCAAGGCCGTCATCGAGCAGATGGCAGTCGTCGGTTACAAGGAGCTGAATGAATCCGGCGAGTTCGTCATTCCCGGTTTCGCCAAGATGTCGGTCGTGAACAAGCCCGCGACTGAAGCCCGCGCCGGTATCAATCCCTTCACCAAAGAGCCCATGCAGTTCGCGGCCAAGCCGGCCAGCAAGTCCGTCAAGGCGTCGCCGCTGAAGGTTGCCAAAGACGCGGTGTGAAGACGGCGTAAGGTTTCCGGCAAATTGTAGCCCGGATGGAGCGCAGCGTAATCCGGGGCCGTCGCAAGATGATGCACTTACCCCGGATTGCGCTGCGCTCCATCCGGGCTACTGCGTGAATCCGACTTCTACAAACTGCTCTCCTGCGCCATCGCATCCCTGAACGCCGCGCGGCGTCGCGCGACAAAGCCGGCGATCAGGATGGCTGCGACCGCGAGCCAAACCGTGACCGCGATCGGGCTTTCCAGGTAGATCCAGGGATCGCCCTGGCTGAGAAACAGCGCCTCGCGAAAATGCTTTTCGATGTTGGGGCCGAGGATCAGACCGACCACCAGCGGCGCGAGTTGGAATTTCAGCTTGTTGAAGGCATAGCCGACGATGCCGGCGCCGAGCAGCACCCAGACGTCGAAGACGCTGTTGCGGACGCTGTAGGTGCCGATCACTGACAGCACCAGCAGCAGCGGAATGAACAGGAAATGCGGGATCCTGAGCAGGCTGACCCAGACCCCGACCATCGGGATGTTGAGCAGCAGCAACATCACATTGCCGATATAGGCCGAGGCGATCAGGCCCCAGAAGATTTCCGGATGCTGCGTGATCAACAGCGGCCCGGGCTGGATGCCCTGCACCAGCATCGCCGAGATCATCAGGGCCGCGATCGGCGTGAAGGGGATGCCGAGCGCCAGCAGCGGCACCAGCGAGGCAGTGGCGGCGGAATTGTTGGCGGCCTCCGGTCCGGCGACGCCCTCGATCGCGCCGGTGCCGATCTCGGCGGCGTATTTCGATGTGGCCTTCTCCAACCGGTAGGCGGCAAACGAGGCCAGTGTCGCTGCCGGCCCCGGCACCAGGCCGAACAGGAATCCCAAAAAAGTGCCGCGCAGCCAGGACGGCACCGCGCGCTTCCATTCGCTGCGGGTCGGCAGCAACTGGCGCATCGATACCGACTCAGGTTTGGCGGCGGCATGAACCCGGTCCTCGATCAGCAGCATCAATTCCGCAAAGCCGTAGAGCCCGACCACGACCGGCACCAGCGACACGCCTTCGGCGAGTTCGGGCAGGCCGAAGGTAAAGCGGGTTTCGCCGGTGACGGCCTCCTGGCCGACGGTGCCGAGCATCAGCCCGAGCGTCATCGGCAGCAGCGCGGACGCCAGCGTGCCGCCGGATATGCGCGACATCACCACCAGGCCGCCGGCGGTGAGCGCAAAGAATTCCGCGGGGCCGAACAGGATCGCGACATTGGCCAGCAGCGACGAGAACATCATGACGCCGATCACGGCCAGCGTGCCGCCGACGAACGAGCCGACCGCGACGATGGTCAGCGTGGCGCCGGCGCGGCCCTTCCTGGCGAGCTGATAACCGTCGATCGCGGTGACCACGGACGCGGACTCGCCGGGAATGTTGAGCAGGATCGCGGTGGTCGAGCCGCCATACATCGAGCCGTAAAAAATGCCGGCCATCATGATCAGGCCGGCGGTCGGATCGAGCGAGAAGGTCAGGGGCAGGATCAGCGCCACGCCGGCGACCGGGCCGAGACCCGGCAGCACGCCGATCGCCGTGCCCGCGAACGCTCCGGCGAAGGCGGCGAGCAGGTTGGCGGGCGTCGCGGCGATGGAGAGGCCGTAGAGCAGGCCCTGCAGGGAGTTCATTGTTGCTTTCTTCCTTCACCTCTCCCTTTGGGAGAGGTCGGCGCGCAGCGCCGGGTGAGGGGTTACTATCGAACGATAGACCGTACCCCCTCACCCCAACCCACTCCCCATGGGAGAGGGCGCGCACCGTTTCCTTGGCAAAAATCTAAAACAGCCACGGCTTCAACACCCCCGCGGGCATCTGCAACTTGAGCAGCCGCACGAAGAACACCTCGATTATCAGCGCCATCGCCACCGCATAGAGCGACAGCCGCATCACCGATTTGTCGGGATCATCCGAGAGCAACCACATCGTCGCCAGCAGAAACAACGCCGAGGCGATCATGTTGCCGAGCAGCGGTATCGCCAGGAAGTAGAGTGAGAACGCGGCCATCACTTTCAGCAGCCGGCGCAGATCGGCGCCGGCAGGCAGCGAAAATGTTGCGGGCATCGGATCGCCGGCGCCGCCATGCTTCTCCAGCAGCACCGAGATCGCCGCGATCGCCAGCAACAGGCCAAGCGCGATCGGGAAGATCGCGGCGCCGGGCTTGTGCCAGCGCCCCATCGACAGCGTCTGCCAGGCATCGATCGCGTAAACCGCCGCCAGCAGCAGCGCCAGCACGCCGACGATGCGTCGCGCCGGCGGCAGCCGGAAGCTGTTGGCGGTCACTTGTCGTCGTCCAGGAACTTGATGACGGCGCGGAACTTGCCGTCGTAGTCCTCAAGCTCCTTCTTCATGTCGTCGCCAAATTTGGGATCCCATGTGTAGCCGTTGGTCCTGAGGAAGGTCTTGAATTCGTCGCTCGCGACGATGATTTTGGAGGCCGCCATCAGTTTCTCGAGCACCGGCTTCGGCAGGCCGTTCGGCGCGATCACGTAATAGCCGACCGGAAACGTCTCTTTCCATGGCGTCTCGCCGATCGGCCTGGCGTCCGGCAGCAGGTCGTATTTGCCCTGCTGAAACACCGCGAGCACGCGCAGCTTGCCGGCGTCGATCTGGCCCTTCATGCCCGGTGCGAATCCGACGGTGCCGTCGACCCGTCCGCCCAGCGCCGCCAGCGTGGCTTCGCCGCCGCCGCCGGTGAACGGTACCGTGACGATGCGCAGGCCGGCGAGCTTGTTGAACTGCTGGACTGCAATGTCATTGATGGAACGCAATCCGGACACCGAAACCTTCAGCTTGCGCGGATTGGCGCGGGCCTCGGCGATGAAATCGTCGAAGGTTTTCCAGCGGGAATTCGCCGGCACTGCCAGGATCGCGGGCAGGTCGGAAAGCTTGGCGATCGACTGGTAGTCATTGGCCGATTTCCACGCCAGGCCCTTCATTTCCAGCGGCTGATAGGCCAGCGAGGAAGTCGAGCCGAGCCCGATCGTGTAGCCGTCAGGCGCGGCGCGGATCACCGCCCCGGTGCCGATGGTGGCCGAGGCCCCGGGCTTGTTCTCGACGATGACCTTGACCTTGAGTTGCTTCTCCAGCAGCTCGGCATATTTACGGCTGATCGGATCGGTGGAGCCGCCGGGCGCGTAGGGCACGTAGAAGGTGATTTCACGGGTCGGCCATTCGTCGGCGGCCTGCGGGGAGGTTGAAAATCCGGCCGACCCCGCCAGCAACGCGACGGCGGCCAATGCCGCCCGACGGAAATTCAAGCAAAACTGCATGATGTTTCTTCCCGATGCCTGCTTGTTGTTTTTTTGCGGCACCCGACCATGACGATCGAGACCGGACCTCGTCAACGATTTTTCCAGCCCGGCGCGCCGCCGCAGGACGGTCCGCGCTGCCCCTCCGGCGCCGTTCTGCCCTGCGCAATGATGCTGGCGCGGGGTCCCAAGTCCGGTTAACAAGTCCGGCGAACAAGTCCGGCTGATGCTGCCCGGCACCAAAGCGAGACGCATGAAAATGGCCGATCCGATCCAGGAAGTTCTGCAGGCTTTTGCCAATGGCGAACTCGTCGTCGTCACCGATGACGACGACCGCGAAGGCGAGGGCGACCTGATCGTGGCGGCGTCGCTGTGCACCTCCGAAAAGATGGCGTTCATCATCCGCCACACCTCCGGCATCGTCTGCGCGCCGATCACCACCGAAGATGCCCGGCGGTTGCGGCTCGATCCGATGGTGGCGCACAACGAGTCCAACCACACCACCGCCTTCACGGTGTCGATCGACTACAAGCCGGACAACGGCACCGGAATTTCGGCCGAGGAACGCGCCTCCTGCTGCCGCGCGCTGGCCAATCCGAACGCCGGCGCCAATGATTTCGCCCGGCCCGGCCATATCTTCCCGCTGATCGCGCGCGACGGCGGCGTGCTGCTGCGCTCCGGCCATACCGAGGCCGCGGTCGACCTCTGCAAGCTCTCCGGCCTGCCGCCGGTCGGCGTCATCTCGGAGTTGATGAACGACGACGGCACGGTCATGAAGGGCGAGCAGGTGGCGAAGTTCGCCGCCACCCACAAGCTCAAGCACGTCACCATTGCCGACATGATCGCCTATCGCCAGGCGCGCGAGAAACTGATCGAGCGGGTCTCGACCTTCACCACCGAAAGCCCGATCGGCCTGCTGCAGGGCTACGCCTATCGCTCGCCGTTCGATTCCATCGCGCATGTCGCGTTCGTCTATAACGGCATCGGCGACGGCAAAAACGTGCTGACGCGCTTTCACAAGCCCAATATCGTCAAGGATATCTTCACCGGTCCGAAGCGCATGCAGGCGGTGCTGGAACACTTCAAGAAGAACGGCAGCGGCGTGCTGATCTATCTGCGCGACGGCGCCGCCGGCGTTCCGGTCGCGCCCTTGCCGGAAGACAAATCCGCCGAAGCCGACCGCAACAAGCAATGGCGCGAGGTCGGCGTCGGCGCGCAGATCCTGCGCGATCTCGGCGTCACCTCGATCCGTCATCTGACGTCGTCGGTGCACGACTACAAGGGGCTGTCCGGTTTCGGCATCGAGATTCTCTCCAACGAGCAGCTTGAAGGCTAAGGTTGTGATTTCAGGCCGGTTGTGCGACCCGGAATGACGCAACGGTAAACACCCAATCCAATTGCGCTTGGCCTCATAGCGCTCTATTTTGTCGGCCAAATGCGTAAGGATCGAAAGGAATTCTCATGAGCGTGCGCCCTCAGACCAAGGACAAGCCGGCTTCGGTCGAGTTCCAGTGGGACGATCCGTTCATGCTCGACGAGCAGCTCACCGAAGACGAGCGCATGATCCGCGACACCGCGCGCGCCTATGCGCAGGACAAGCTGTTGCCGCGCATCACCAAGGCCTATCTCGACGAGAAGACCGACCGCGAGATCTTCAACGAGATGGGCGAACTCGGCCTGATCGGCATTACCCTGCCGGAAGAATATGGCTGCGCCAATGCGAGCTACGTCGCCTATGGCCTGGTGGCGCGCGAGATCGAGCGCGTCGATTCCGGCTATCGCTCGATGAATTCGGTGCAGTCCTCGCTGGTGATGCACCCGATCTATGCCTATGGCGACGAGAACCAGCGCAAGAAATACCTGCCCAAGCTCGCCACCGGCGAATGGGTCGGCTGTTTCGGCCTGACCGAGCCGGATGCCGGCTCCGATCCCGGCGGTATGAAGACCCGCGCCGAGAAAACCTCGGACGGCTACCGGCTCACCGGTACCAAGATGTGGATTTCCAACGCGCCGATCGCCGACGTGTTCGTGGTGTGGGCCAAATCGGCCGAGCACAACAACCAGATCCGCGGCTTTATTCTCGAGAAGGGCATGAAGGGGCTGTCGGCGCCGAAGATCGGCGGCAAGCTCTCTCTGCGCGCCTCGGTGACCGGCGAGATCGTGATGGAAGGCGTCGAGGTTCCCGAGAGCGCGCTGCTGCCCAACGTCTCCGGCCTGAAGGGACCGTTCGGCTGTCTCAACCGTGCCCGCTACGGCATTTCCTGGGGCGCGATGGGCGCCGCCGAGGACTGCATGCACCGTGCGCGGCAGTACACGCTCGACCGCAAGCAGTTCAACCGCCCGCTGGCGGCGACGCAGCTGGTGCAGAAGAAGCTCGCGGACATGCAGACCGACATCGCGCTCGGCCTGCAGGCCTCCTTGCGGGTGGGGCGGCTGATGGACGAAGGCAAGATGGCGCCGGAGATGATCTCGATCGTCAAGCGCAACAATTGCGGCAAGGCGCTCGACATCGCGCGGATGGCCCGCGACATGCACGGCGGCAACGGCATCCAGATCGAATACCACGTGATGCGCCACGCGCAGAACCTGGAAACCGTCAACACCTACGAAGGCACCCACGACGTCCACGCGCTGATTTTGGGCCGGGCGATCACCGGCATTCAGGCGTTTTCGTAGGCTCAACACACTCCGACCTCATCCTGAGGAGCCCGCGCCTTAGCGGGCGTCTCGAAGGATGGCCGCGCGACAGATCTTGCCCGATGCTTCGAGACGGCCCCACGGGGCCTCCTCAGCATGAGGGTTCGGTGGGAAGCGCGGCGTACCACACAGGCAGCCCCATGGCCGACAACGACGACATCCCGTTCAACCGCGACTTTCCCCTGAAACCCGGGGTGGTCGAAGAAGTCCGCCCCGGCGTGCGGCGCGTGCTCTGCAATAATCCGAGCCCGTTCACCTTTACCGGCACGGTCAGTTACATCGTGGGCACCGGCAAGGTCGCGATCATCGATCCCGGCCCGGACGATGAGGCCCATGCGGCGGCGTTGCTCGACGCCGTGCGCAATGAGACCGTGACGCATATCCTGGTCACCCATACCCACCGCGACCACTCGCCCAACACCACCAGGATCAAGGCCGCCACCGGCGCCACCGTCTATGCCGAGGGTTCGCATCGCGCTTCGCGGCCGCGCTACGAGAGCGAGAAGCACAATCCGGAATCCGGCGCCGACCGCGACTTCAAGCCGGATATCGAAGTGAAGCACGGCGACACGATCGAAGGCGCCGGCTGGGCGCTGGAAGCGGTGGCGACGCCGGGCCACACCGCCAATCATCTGGCATTCGCCTGGGCCGAGCGAAAGATCAATTTCGTCGGCGATCACGTGATGGGCTGGTCGACCTCGATCGTGGCGCCGCCGGATGGATCGATGGTCGATTACATGGCATCGCTGGAAACGCTGGCGGCGCGCGACGAGGATTTGTATTTTTCCGGTCACGGCCCGGAAATTCCGGATGCCCAGCGCTATGTGCGTTTCCTGACCAGGCATCGCCACGCGCGCGAAGCCTCGATCCTGCATCGGCTCGCCAAGGGCGAGGCGGATATCCCGACCATCGTGCGCGCGGTCTATATCGGCATCGATCCGCGACTGACCAATGCCGCCGGCTATTCCGTGCTGGCGCATCTGGAAGATCTGGCCGGGCGCGGCGTGGTCGCGACCGATGGCGATCCGGTGATCGGCGGAAATTATCGGTTGGTGTAGCTGTCATTCCGGGTTCGCGCTGACGCGCGCCCCGGAATGACGGCCGTCAGCGTTCCTTCTTCACATTCTTCGCCTGCGCCTTGGCCGGCGTCTGCGGTTTCTTCACCGCCGGCTTGGCCTGGTCGGCGGCTGTGTTGATGTCCTCGATCAGTTTGGTCACCCGCGCGGCGTTGCTGCCGAGGTCGCTTTCGAAATAGCGCGACGAGGAGCGGATATCGACGCGCGAGCCTTCGCCGTCCGGCTTGATGCGGATCGAGACGTCTTCGCGAAATCCCATGATCGGCGTTTGCGCGATCGCCTCGATGCGGCCGTCCCGGCGCGGCTGCGGCGGGCGCTCGTCGACCACGCGCCATTTGCGCTTGTTGACCAGCGCGAGCGTCACCTCATAGGCCCGAAGCGCGGGGACCTCGAGTTCGACGGTTTCGACATCGGGATAGGCCAGCCGCTGCTGCTCGGCGGAATAGAGCCCGGCATAGACCGCGGGGTTGGCGCCGTCGCCGCTGCGCAAGCGCGCCAGCGCCTCGAAGCGCGGCGGATCGATCGGGTCGGTGGTGATGTCGTGGATCTTCGGCAGCTTGCGGTATTGCAGGCCGAGATAGGCGGGATAGGCCAGCACGACCGCGCTGATCATGAACGCCAGCAGGATGCGGCCCATGCCGCGCGATCCATTCTGCCAGATCGCGGCGAAGGCGGCGAAGCCCGTCAGAATGGAAAGCACCGCGCAGGCCAGCGCGCCGAAAAACGTCGTGAGCGCCGGTTTGACCTCGAGAAAACCGAAACGGACGATGGCGATGGAAACCAGCACGGCGACCACCGAAAACACCGCGAGATTGCGCGCCCATGTGGCGAGGCTGGACACGGGCTCCGACTGATAGGGAGCGGAAAACCTGCGGGCCAT